>CBFGMR010000037.1:0-35385 GCA_965650035.1 uncultured Pseudoxanthomonas sp. | reverse complement strand
GCGAAGAACTTCACCGCGATGCTGCGCCTGGACCACAACCGCGCGCTGTCGCAGCTGGCCAACAAGGCCGGCGTTGCGGTGGGTGATATCGAGAAGTTGATCGTGTGGGGTAACCACAGCCCGACCATGTATCCCGATTACCGCTTCGCCACGGTCAACGGCGCTTCGTTGAAGGACAAGATCAACGATGCGGTCTGGAACAGCGATGCATTCATCCCTCAGGTGGGCAAGCGCGGCGCGGCGATCATCGAAGCGCGCGGTCTGTCTTCCGCCGCTTCGGCCGCCAATGCCGCCATCGACCACGTCCGCGACTGGGTGCTGGGCAGCAACGGCAAGTGGGTGACCATGGGCGTGCCTTCCGATGGCAGCTATGGCATTCCCGAAGGCGTGATGTACGGCGTGCCGGTGATCACCGCCAATGGCGAATACACCCGCGTGGAAGGTCTGGAAGTCGACGCTTTCAGCCGCGCGGCCATGGACAAGACGTTGGACGAGCTGGAAGAAGAGCGCGCAGGCGTAGCGCACTTGCTGGGCTGATGCCGCGTCGATAGACCGCAGCAGAACGCCGGGCAATGCCCGGCGTTTTTATTTACGAAAGAACTGGGGAATCGTGTGTCGAAAATCGTCTGGATCATTCTGGCCATATTGTTGGCGCTCGGGGTCTGGGGTGGGATCAGGTCGCGCGATCCGCACCACACCAGACTCCCTTTCGGTACGGATGATTTGACCACGGTGCAGGCGCAGCTGGATGCATTGCCGCAGGAAGACAGGGAATTGGTGCTGAGCTACGTAAAGCGCAGTCACGGTGATGTGATGCCTGCTTCCATGGCCGACCCTGGCGAGCCGTTCACTGCGCATACCTTCTCCGAAGCGATCGAACTGCAGAGATCCTTTCTGGTGCAGCAGTCCGGCCAGCAATCGCGGGCGCGCGGTATGCAGGAGCAGCGCGACCTGGCCTATGCGCCCTTGCGCGATGCCACCTCGGTGAGTCTGCTGGGCCGCGAGATCCTGCCGGTGAGCCAGGCGGCGGTGTTGCGCGCCGAACCCAATACGCCGCGCGCTGCGCTGGCAGAACGGGCGAAGGCCACCCAGGTCATCGTCAAACGGGGTGGGGTGGAAGACGAAGTGTTTCTTGCGACTTATCGGTTGGAGAACCGTACCGACCGCACGCTGGAATCGGTTCGGGGCACAGTGGATATCCTCAATGCGCATCCGTCGCCTACGGAGCTTTCCACCCTCAGCGGTTGTTATTTCACTCAGGACCGGCTGCTTCCCGGCGACCACATCGATTTTCAATGCTCCAGCCAGGGCAACCCTAAGGCAGACGAGCGCGCCTTCGTGAACATGTCCGCGGAGGACTTCGTAGTGGAATGGCGGCCGCAAGAGATCCGCTTCCGCGACGGCGAGGTGCTGGAATACCGGGAGCCGGCCCGATAGCGGCTGAGTAATACCTAGACCAAGGTCGCAAGGTGAGTGCCCCCGTGCGGGCCTATGCTGGGCCCGTGTAGGACCGACCGGGAGGCCAAGGTGGGGTACGAGGAAACCTATCGCCGTTCCATAGAGCAGCCCGAGGCGTTCTGGGCGGAGGAAGCCAAGGCCATCCATTGGCACAAACCGCCGCAGCGGATACTCGACTATTCCAATCCACCGTTCCGCCAGTGGTTCGTAGGCGGCGAAACCAACCTCTGCTACAACGCGGTCGACCGGCATCTTGCCGAGCGTGCGGACCAACTGGCGCTGGTGGCCATCTCCACCGAAACCAACGTCACTCGCGAGATCACCTACGCCGAGCTCTATCGGGAGGTCAACGCATTCGCGGCGATCCTGAAAAAGCTCGACGTGGATCGCGGCGACCGCGTGGTCATCTACATGCCCAACATGGCCGAAGCGGTGTTCGCCATGCTGGCCTGCGCGCGAATCGGCGCGGTGCACTCGGTGGTGTTCGGCGGCTTCGCAGCGCACAACCTGGCCCTGCGCATCGACGATGCCACGCCCAAGCTGCTGATTGCGGCCGACGCCGGCATGCGCGGCGGCAAGGTGATGGCGTACAAGGCGCTGGTGGACCAGGCTTGCGCGCAATCGCAAACTCCGCCGCCGAAAGTGCTGATCGTGTCGCGCGGGTTGGATCCGGCGTTGCCCAAAGTCGAGGGACGCGACGAAGACTACGCCAGCCTGCGCAAGGAGGTCGGCGATGCCGAAGTGCCGGTGGAATGGCTGGAATCCAACGAGCCCAGCTATCTGCTCTACACCTCGGGCACCACGGGCAAACCCAAGGGCGTGCAGCGCGATGTAGGCGGATATGCGGTGGCGCTGGCTTTGTCGATGCGCACGGTGTTCGACGTGGCTCCGGGACAGGTGATGTTCTCCACTTCCGACGTGGGCTGGGCGGTGGGGCATTCCTACAACGTGTACGGCCCGTTGATCGGCGGCGCGACCTCACTGCTGTACGAGGGCTTGCCTTTCAATCCCGATGCGGGCACCTGGTGGTCGCTGTGCGAAAAATACGGCGTGCGCACCATGTTCTCCTCGCCCACTGCGATCCGCGTGCTCAAGAAGCACGATGCGTCCTTCATCCGCAATCACGACCTGTCGAAACTGCAGTACCTGTTCCTGGCCGGCGAGCCGCTGGACGAGCCCACCGCGCACTGGATCCACGACGCTTTGCGCAAACCCATCATCGACAATTACTGGCAGACCGAAACCGGTTGGCCTGCGATCACCTTGTTGCCCGGGCTCGACATGAAACCGGTCAAGTTCGGCTCTCCGGGTTTTCCGAATCTCGGCTATCGAATGAAAGTGATCGACGAAAGCAGCGGCGTCGAAGTCGCCGTCAACCAGAAAGGCGTGCTGGTCATGCAGCCGCCGTTGCCACCCGGCTGCATGACCACGATCTGGAACGACGATGCGCGCTTCGTAAGCAGTTATTTCAGCCACTTCAAAGAGCTGCTGTACAGCTCGCTGGACTGGGCGATCCGAGATGAGGACGGCTATACCTTCATCCTGGGCCGCACCGATGATGTGATCAACGTGGCCGGCCATCGGCTTGGCACGCGCGAGATCGAGGAATCCGTTTCCGGTTACGGCGGGGTCGCCGAGGCGGCGGTGATCGGCGTCTACGACGAGTTGAAGGGGCAGGTACCGGTAGTGTTCGCCACCTTGCGGAAAAACACCGAAGAGCCGCACGAGCGCGTCGCCGCCGCCGACGGCATGCGTCGTGCGGTTGAGCACAGCCTGGGCGCGGTGGCGCGCCCGGCACGTGTGTACATCGTCAATGCCTTGCCCAAGACGCGTTCGGGCAAGTTGCTGCGGCGCTCATTGCAGGCATTGGCGCAGGGCACCGACCCGGGCGATCTGTCCACGCTGGATGATCCCAATGCGCTGGAAGAAATCAGGAAGGCGTTGCTGCGGGGGCCGGAAGTCGGGAGCTGAAACGTACGGCGACGATGGTGAGTTGCCGCGCTACATGGCTTTCAATGAAAGACGATTTAGCTCGAAGAGCTCGAAGAGAGTGCAATATTTGAAGCCGTCATCCCGGCGAATGCCGGGACCCAACTTTGACTGCCTGGACACTTCCGCAGCCATCGGCAATGCGAAGTTCGATTGAAACGGCTATCGGCAACTGCGCATACGCTGAAAGTTGGGTCCCGGCATTCGCCGGGATGACGGTCGATAGAGGAAAGGCCTCATTGTTCCCCCAGCGTCGGTGCCATCCCGGTGTAACTGGCGCGTGGACGGATCAATCTTCCCAGCGCCTGTTGCTCAAGCGCATGCGCAAGCCAGCCGGCCAGGCGTCCGGCGGCGAACATCACCAGCGCCGGCGTGGCCGGCAAGCCGTGGATCTGGCAGATCGAAGCCAGCAGGAAGTCGATGTTCGGACGTTGGCCGCTGATTTCCTCAGCGACGGCGATGATCTCTTCCAGCCGCAGCATCATCGGCGTGCCTGCATGCGACTGGCGCAAGCGGGAAAGGATTTCGGCGGCGCGCGGATCGCCGTGCGGATACAGCGCGTGGCCGAATCCCGGAAGGTCGTCGCCGCGCTGCCAGCGTGTTTCGATGAATTCGCGCACCGACGGCGCCTCGCCCGCATCGGCGATCAAGGCATGCGTGCGTGCAGTGGCGCCGCCGTGGCGCGGGCCCGACAAAGCAGCCAGTCCGCCGCAGACCGTGGCATGCAGATGCGCGCCAGTGGAGGCGACCACGCGTGCGGCGAAGGCGGAAACATTCAGTTCGTGGTCGGCGCAGACCACCAGCGCCGCGCGTACCAGCTCGGCGAAATTCTCGTCGCCGGGTTTCCAATTCTGCGCCAGCAGTCGGTGTACCGGTCCGGCGAAGGGCGGCTGGGCCACAAGCAGCGCCGCGTTGTGCCGCAACAGCGTGGCCGCTATCTCGTGACGCACGCGCGGTGCGGAGTTGAAGGAGTGGCGTACTTCCAGCGCCAACAGAGGAATCGCGGACATTGCGCGTTCCAGCGGCGGCAGGCGCGCGTCGCTGGCGATCGCGGTCACGGTCGCTGGCCAGTGCGGGTCGATTTCCAGCGCGAAGGGATCGTGCTCGCCGCAGTCCCACAGCAGGCGTGCGATGTCTTCCAGAGTGTCGCCGTTGCGCGCCGCGGCAATCGCCGACTTGCCCCGGTAGTACGGCCCGTCGGGACGGATCAGCGAGATCCGTGTCTCCAGCACCGGTAGGCCGCGGTCCAGGCTTTGCGCGGCGCCCCGGGCGGCGCCGCGGCCGGCCTGCTTGCGCTGCGCCAGCCGCTCTACGTCCTGCCGCGGGTACAGGCGGCTGCGGTGGTCCGGGCCGGGGCGCGATTCCAGCAGGCCGCGGCTGACGTAGGCGTACAGCGTGGCCTGGCTGATGCCAAGGATTCGGCAAGTTTCCTGAGCGGAGAGCAGGTCGGTGGCCATGGCGATAGGTTGATTCACTAAATCAAGATTGATCAATACTCCCGATAGTGCCAGATTTGCCGCCCGACGAGGGGCGTACCATTCGCGCACCTCCGCCGCCCGGCCCGCCGCGCCGCGGCGGACCATCACGAGGAGTCCTGCCGCATGAGCAACCCAACCGCTGGCGCCCCCGCTTCACCGGGAATGAAGTTCCGCGCCGCGCTGGCCGCCGAATCGCCCTTGCAGGTGATCGGCGCCATCAACGCCAACCACGCGCTGCTGGCCAAGCGCGCCGGTTATCGTGCCGTCTATCTGTCCGGCGGCGGCGTCGCCGCCGGTTCGCTGGGATTGCCCGACCTGGGCATCAATACGCTCGATGACGTGCTGGTGGACGTACGCCGCATCACCGACGTGTGCGATCTGCCGTTGTTGGTGGACATAGATACCGGCTTCGGCCCCAGCGCTTTCAACATCGAGCGTACGGTGAAGTCGCTGATCAAAGCCGGCGCGGCTGCCTGCCATATCGAGGACCAGGTGGGCGCCAAGCGTTGTGGCCATCGTCCGGGCAAGGAGATCGTGAGTGCCGCGGAGATGGTGGATCGGGTGAAGGCCGCCGCCGATGCGAAGACCGATTCCAATTTCTTCCTGATCGCCCGCACAGATGCGATCCAGGTCGACGGCGTGGACGCGGCCATCGAGCGCGCCATCGCCTGCGTGGAAGCCGGCGCCGACGGCATCTTCGCCGAAGCCGCCTACGATCTTCCCACTTACCAGCGTTTCGTCGAAGCGGTGAAGGCGCCGGTGCTGGCCAACATCACCGAGTTCGGCAAGACGCCGTTGTTTACGCGCGAGGAACTGGCTTCGGTGGGTGTTGCGATTCAGTTGTATCCGCTGTCCGCGTTCCGCGCCATGAACAAGGCTGCTGAGGCGGTGTACACCGCGATCCGTCGCGACGGTCACCAGAAGAATGTGGTGGATCTGATGCAGACGCGCGAGGAGTTGTACGAGCGCATCGGCTATCACGAGTTCGAGCAGAAGTTGGATGCGTTGTTCGCTGCGAAGAAATAGTTCCAACCCTTCTCTCTCTGGGAGAAGCGGATGAGGGTGCGGCGAAGTATTGGTGGTTCACCGTCCATGATTCCGCCGTACCCTCACCCCAACCCCTCTCCCGGTGGGAGAGGGGCTTTAAATCTAGACGAGGTGTTGAAATGACCGAAGCCGTTCCGTTCAAGCCCAAGAAATCCGTTGCCCTGTCCGGTACCGCCGCCGGCAACACCGCGCTGTGCACGGTCGGCCGCAGCGGTAACGACCTGCATTACCGTGGCTACGACATCCTGGATATCGCGCGCGCGTCTGAGTTCGAGGAAATCGCGTATCTGCTGGTGCACGGCAAGCTACCCAATCGCGCCGAACTGGCCAGCTACAAGGCCAAGCTGAAGTCGTTGTGTGGCGTGCCGGCCGCGGTAAAGGCTGTCTTGGAACAACTGCCTGCGTCCGCGCACCCGATGGACGTGATGCGCACCGGCGTATCCGTGCTGGGCTGCGTGGCGCCCGAGAAGGACGACCACAACCATCCCGGTGCGCGCGACATCGCCGACAAGCTGATGGCTTCGCTGGGCCCGATGCTGTTGTACTGGTACCACTGGAGCCACAACGGCAAACGCATCGACACCGATACCGACGACGACAGCATCGGCGGCCATTTCCTGCATCTGTTGCATGGCGAGAAGCCGCGCGATTCCTGGGTGCAGGCCATGCACACCTCGCTGATCCTGTACGCGGAACACGAATTCAACGCCTCGACTTTCGCCTGCCGCGTCATCGCCGGCACCGGCAGCGACATGTACAGCGCCATCGCCGGCGGCATCGGCGCGTTGCGCGGCCCCAAGCATGGCGGCGCCAACGAAGTCGCGTTCGAAGTGCAGAAGCGCTACGAAACTCCGGACGAGGCCGAAGAAGACATCAAGGCGCGTGTCGAACGCAAGGAAGTGGTCATCGGCTTCGGCCATCCCGTGTACACCACCGGCGATCCACGCAACCAGGTGATCAAGGACGTGGCCCGCGAACTGTCGGACGAGCAGGGCGGCCGCAAGATGTACGACATCGCCGAGCGCCTGGAAACGGTGATGTGGGACATCAAGAAGATGTTTCCCAACCTGGACTGGTTCAGCGCGGTCAGCTACCACATGATGGGTGTGCCCACGGCGATGTTCACCCCGCTGTTCGTGATCGCCCGCACCAGCGGCTGGAGCGCGCACGTGATCGAACAGCGCATCGACGGCAAGATCATCCGTCCGAGCGCGAATTACACCGGCCCGGAAGACCTCGCTTTCGTGCCGCTCGACAAGCGCTGAACAAACAAGCGGGCAGGGCTTCGGTTCTGCCCGCCGACGCTTCGCCCCACTGCGCCAGTCGGCCAGCAAATCTCACCGGATCGCCAGCCATGAACACCCAGCACCGCACACCTTTGCCCGGCACCTCGCTGGATTATTTCGACGCGCGCGCCGCAGTCGACGCCATCCAGCCCGGCGCCTACGCCACGCTGCCGTATACCTCGCGCGTGCTGGCCGAGAATCTGGTGCGGCGCTGCGATCCGGCTACGCTCGTCGATTCGCTGAAGCAGCTGATCGAGCGCAAGCGCGATCTGGATTTTCCGTGGTTCCCGGCGCGCGTGGTCTGCCACGACATTCTGGGCCAGACCGCGCTGGTGGATCTGGCCGGTTTGCGCGACGCCATCGCCGAGCAGGGCGGCGATCCGGCGCAGGTCAATCCGGTGGTGCCGGTGCAATTGATCGTCGACCATTCGCTGGCAGTGGAATGCGGCGGTTTCGATCCCGACGCTTTCGCCAAGAATCGCGCTATCGAGGACCGCCGCAACGAAGACCGTTTCCACTTCATCGAATGGACGCGCCAGGCGTTCAAGAACATGGAAGTGATTCCGCCAGGCAACGGGATCATGCACCAGATCAATCTGGAAAAAATGTCGCCTGTGGTGCAGGTGCGCGACGGCGTCGCCTTCCCCGACACCTGCGTCGGCACCGACAGCCACACGCCGCACGTGGATGCGCTGGGCGTGATCGCGATAGGTGTCGGCGGGCTGGAGGCGGAGAACGTGATGCTGGGCCGCGCTTCGTGGATGCGTCTGCCGGAAATCGTCGGCGTGCGCCTGGACGGCAAGCCGCAACCCGGCATCACCGCCACCGATGTGGTGCTGGCGCTGACCGAGTTCCTGCGCAAGTCGAAAGTGGTCGGCGCCTGGCTGGAATTCCATGGCGAAGGTGCGGCTGCGTTGACTCTGGGCGACCGCGCGACCATCTCCAACATGGCACCGGAATACGGCGCGACCGCGGCGATGTTCTCCATCGACGCACAAACCATCGACTACCTGCGCCTGACAGGCCGCGAAGAAGATCAAGTGAAGTTGGTGGAGCTGTACGCACGCCACACCGGGCTGTGGTCCGACAGCTTGGAGCAGGCGCAATACGAGCGCACGCTGCAGTTCGATCTTTCCAGCGTCGTGCGCAACATGGCCGGTCCTTCCAATCCGCATGCGCGCGTGGCGACTGCCGATCTGGCAGCGAAAGGCATCGCCGGTGCGTGGGAAGAAACGCCGGGCCTGATGCCCGACGGCGCGGTGATCATCGCCGCCATCACCAGCTGCACCAACACCAGCAATCCGCGCAACGTGATCGCCGCCGCATTGCTCGCGCGCAATGCGAACCGACTGGGGTTGGCGCGCAAGCCGTGGGTGAAGTCGTCGTTGGCGCCGGGTTCCAAGGCGGTCAAGCTGTATCTGGACGAAAGCGGCCTGATGACGGAGTTGGAAGCGTTGGGCTTTGGCGTAGTCGGTTTCGCCTGCACGACCTGCAACGGCATGTCCGGTGCGCTCGATCCCGCCATCCAGCGGGAAATCATCGACCGCGACCTGTATGCGACCGCCGTGCTGTCGGGCAACCGCAACTTCGATGGCCGCATCCATCCGTATGCGAAGCAGGCGTTCCTCGCATCGCCTGCGCTGGTGGTGGCCTATGCCATCGCCGGCACCATCCGCTTCGACATCGAGAAGGATGTGTTGGGCATAGTCGATGGCAAGGAAATCCGCCTCAAGGATCTCTGGCCCAGCGACGAGGAGATAGACGCCGTGGTGAAGGCCTCGGTGAAGCCGGAGCAGTTCCGCAGCGTGTACAAGCCGATGTTCAATGCGCAAGTCGAACACGGTCCGAAAGTTGAGCCGCTGTACGACTGGCGGAGCATGAGCACCTACATCCGCCGTCCGCCGTACTGGGAAGGCGCACTCGCTGGGGAGCGCACGTTGCGCGGCATGCGGCCGCTGGCGGTGCTGCCGGACAACATCACCACCGACCATCTGTCGCCGTCCAATGCGATCATGCTCAACAGCGCCGCCGGCGAATATCTGGCGAAGATGGGCGTGCCGGAAGAGGACTTCAATTCCTACGCCACCCATCGCGGCGATCACCTGACTGCGCAGCGCGCGACTTTCGC
Source organism: uncultured Pseudoxanthomonas sp. (assembly GCA_965650035.1). Classification (GTDB taxonomy): domain Bacteria; phylum Pseudomonadota; class Gammaproteobacteria; order Xanthomonadales; family Xanthomonadaceae; genus Pseudoxanthomonas_A. Next base: position 25,999 of record CBFGMR010000037.1, on the reverse strand, counting down.
AAACCCGAAGCTGTTCAACGAAATGGTGCGTAATGCCGACGGCAGCGTGAAGCAGGGATCGCTGGCGCGGGTGGAGCCGGAAGGCAAGGTCATGCGCATGTGGGAAGCGATCGAAACCTATATGGAACGCAAGCAACCGCTGATCATCATCGCCGGCGCCGATTACGGCCAGGGTTCCTCGCGCGACTGGGCCGCCAAGGGCGTGCGCCTGGCGGGCGTGGAAGCGATCGCCGCCGAAGGTTTCGAGCGCATTCACCGCACCAACCTGATCGGCATGGGCGTGTTGCCGCTGGAGTTCAAAGCCGGAACGACACGGAACACCCTGGATATCGACGGTACGGAAACCTTCGATGTGGTTGGCTTACGCACTCCGCGCGCCAACCTGACCTTGGTCGTCCGTAGGAAGAATGGTGAGAACGTCGAGGTGCCAGTGATTTGTCGCCTGGATTCGGATGAGGAAGTCTCTATCTACGAAGCGGGTGGCGTGCTGCAGCGTTTCGCGCAGGACTTTTTGGAGTCGTCGAAAGCAGCGTGAAATATCCCTTCTCCTGCCTGCGGGAGAAGAGCCTGCCCCGTACTTGATACGGGGTGGCGCGAAGCGCCGGATGAGGGCGCTTTGGGCATTTCGCGAACGGCGCCCTCACCCTTGTACCTCTCCCGTAGAACGGGAGAGGGGTTCAGAACGAATTCATTGAACAGGCTGATCATTCCCATGCGACATCCACCGCAAATCCGCATCCCTGCTACCTACATGCGCGGCGGTACCAGCAAAGGCGTTTTCTTCCGCCTGCAGGACCTGCCCGTGGCGGCGCAGGTTCCGGGCAAGGCGCGCGATGCGTTGCTGTTGCGGGTGATCGGCTCGCCGGACCCCTACGGCAAGCACACCGATGGCATGGGCGGGGCTACGTCCAGCACAAGCAAAGTAGTGATCCTGTCCAAGAGCCTGCAGCCCGACCATGATGTCGACTATCTGTATGGGCAGGTTCCGCTCAACGACAGTTTCATCGACTGGAGCGGCAACTGCGGCAACCTGTCTTCGGCGGTCGGTCCGTTCGCTATCGCCCAGAATCTGATCGATCCGGCACGAGTCCCGCGCGACGGGATGTGTACGGTGCGTATCTGGCAGGCGAATATCGGCAAGACCATCATCGCGCATGTGCCCGTCGCCGACGGCCAGGTGCAGGAGACCGGAGACTTCGAACTGGATGGCGTGACTTTTCCCGCCGCCGAAATACAGCTGGAATTTATCGATCCCGCCGATGAAGGCGATGGCGAGGGCGGCGGCGCCATGTTTCCCACCGGCAATCCGATCGACGAACTGGAAGTGCCCGGCATAGGCGTGTTCAAGGCGACGCTGATCAATGCGGGCGTGCCGACCATTTTCGTGTCTGCCGCCGAGTTGGGTTACGACGGCACGGAATTGCAGGGCGCAATCAATGAAGACAAAACGGCACTGGCCAAGCTGGAGGCGATCCGCGCGCATGGCGCCGTGCGTATGGGACTGGTTGCCGATGTGGCGCAGGCCGCGTTGCGTCCACTGACGCCGAAAGTGGCCTTCGTCGCGCCGCCGAAGGATTACGTTTCCTCCAGCGGCAAGCCGGTGCGCGCGGCCGATATCGACTTGCTGGCCCGTGCCATGTCGATGGGCAAGCTTCATCACGCCATGATGGGAACGGCTTCTGTGGCGATCGCTGCAGCGGCCGCCGTGCCCGGCACGGTAGTCAATGCGGCGGCCGGTGGCGGCACTCGCGGCGCCGTCCTTTTCGGCCACCCGTCCGGCACACTGCGCGTTGGCGCCGAAGCATTGCAGGTGGAGGGTCAATGGGCGGTCGCCAAGGCGGTGATGAGCCGCAGCGCGCGCGTGCTGATGGAAGGCTGGGTGCGGGTGCCGGGCGACGCACTCTGATTACCCGCGGATCGCAGTACCCTGGCAATCGTGGCCGGCGATCCGCCCAGCGCCGATCAAGAGCCCGCCCGAAACCACCCCGGCCGGACGTACCGGCCGCTCCGAAGGACTGCCGTGGCCTTATTTGTGATCTCCATAACGGACCGTCAGCCCCTTCTCTGTAAATCTAGCTTCGGGGAAATATCTGTAAATCCGTAATGGCACGACTGCGCGTAGACGCCGGTCTGGGGAGTGGAAGTGGGCGAGTTGTATTTCAAAACCGATGCCGGCAAGCAGGAAATCCAGGATCGCGGCCGCAAGTTGCCCGCATCGCTGCGTTCGCTGTTGTTGATGGTCGATGGACAGCGCGACCAGTCGCAATTGCGCGACCTGATGGCCGGTTTGCATGCGCCCGACGACGCATTGGAACAGCTGTTGGTCATGGGGCTGGTCAAGCGCAACGAGCCCGAAGCTCCTCCCACGGTGCCAGCGACTTTGACACTTGCTGTTGCGGCAGCCGGTCCCCTACCCGGCGAAGTTAAACTGCCAGCCGACTTCGGACGCTATCGGCGGCTGTACGAAATCGTGACCGACACGGTGCGCAGACACATGGGGCTGAAGGGGTATTTCATCCAGCTCAAGGTGGAAAAGTGCGCCGATGTGGACGCGCTGCTGGCGTTGCTGCCGGAGATCGCCACTGCGCTTACCAAGGCCAAGGACCACACTTTCGCCAGCGATTGGCTGGCGCGTACGCGCGCCGAAGTCCAGGCTTGATCGAGGCGCAGCGGTGCACCGCTGCGCCTCACGTTCTCCTCAGAGGCCTTCGGCTTCCATCGCGGCCTTGACATCTGCGTCGGCGCGCATGCGTGCGAAGAACCTTTCCAGATTTTCCAGCTTCGACAAGTCCACTTTCGAGGACCTGGCCCAGCGCAGGGTCACGAACAGATAAGGATCGGCGATGGAGCGCGCACCGGTTAGAAAGTCTTTGCCCGCGAGTTGTCCATCCAGGCGTTCGAACAATCCGCGCAGCTTCTGGCGCGCGTTGTCCTTGCTTTTTTCGATCATGGCTTCGTCGGCCAGGAATCGCGTCGAACCGAACAGCGGATGAAACGCCGGATGCACGTCGGCGTTGAGGAAAGCCAGCCAGCGATTGATCTCGGCGCGGCTCTTGGGCGTGCCGTCGCCGCCCAGCCCCGATTCGGGGAAGGTGTCGGCGAGGAAATTCAGGATCGCCGCGTTCTGGGTCAACACCCAGCCATCGACTTCCAGCACCGGCACCGCGCCGGCAGGATTGAGCGCGAGATACTGGGGCGTCTTCATGCTTGCGGCATCCATGACTTGCAGGTCGAACGGCTTGCCGATCCAGCGCAGCGCGATGTGGTCGGACAGCGAACAGGCACCGGGTTTGGTGTACAGCTTCATGCGCGACATCTCCAAAAGAAAAACGGGCGGGGAATATTCCCAGCCCGTTCCCGTATTGTCGATGCTGTTACCAAGCGGACGCCACTAGGCGGCTGCTATCAAGAACGCGGTTTCAGCTTCTGCACGCGCAGGAAGGTGTGATCGCCGATGGTGGCCACCTGGTAGGCGTTGCGCCAGCTCGGGCTGGCGATGTTGTGTGCCATGAAGTGGCTGGCGCCGGGAACGATTTCCTTGCGCTGGCCGGGCGGCAAAGCCCAGTTGCGTTCGGCGCCCAGGGCGACGTTGATCGATTTGGCCCAGGCGTCCGAATTCTGCAAGCGGGTGCCGGGCGCCACCAGGGTCGGGGCGAACTGTTTGCGGGCGGTGACTACTTCGCACATCGAATCGCCCCACAGGCCGCTGTCCAGGCGGCGCAGAGCCACCTCGGCCACGGCCTGCTGGCCGCGAAGGGTCTGGTCGCGGGCTTCCAGGTAAACGGTGGTGCTGAGGCAGAGCGAGTCTGCGGCAGGCTGCGGCAACATGTGCGACAGCCAGAGGATCCAAGCCAACTTCATTGAAACGAACTCCTTGCTCCGTCTTGGCAGCGTCTGCGCGCCCTCCCTCAGGGAAGGAGCGTTGGTAGACACGGCGTCAGGGCGTCATGGGGAGGCAGCTACTCCGACGAGCTGCCCGAGGCCGGCCAGAAGGTGCAATCAGGGCCGGGGTGGCTCGCCAGTTGGAACGGGGGCGGGCCGAAAAAGTTGGCGCAAGGTAAGGGCCCAACCCCCAACCCCGCCTGAACCCCCGAGCTTGACAATCAAGCTAAGTGATTGATTGGAAATGGAGTCTTTACTCTGAACTCTCGCCCTTCTCCCACTGGCGCCCGTAGGGTGTGCAAGGCTGAGAAGGTGGCGCGAAGCGCCGGATGAGGGAGTGTCAACGACTGGCCAGCGAAATTTTCCGGAGCGGATGGTCCATTCCGTCATCCGCCCCCGTATCAGGTACGGGGCAGGCTCTTCTCCCGGACGGAGAAGGAAACTACAGGGCTGCGGCCAGCCGGCTGCCCTGGTCGATGGCGCGCTTGGCGTCCAGCTCGGCGGCCACGTCGGCGCCGCCGATCAGGTGCGCGGTGATGCCGGCGGCCAGCAGATCGGTCTGCAGCTCGCGGCGCGGCTCCTGGCCGGCGCAAACCACTATATGGTCCACGGGCAGCACCTGCTCCACGCCGTCGATGCGGATCTTCAACCCGCTGTCGTCCACGCCCAGGTATTCCACCCCGCCCAGCATCTGCACCTTCTTGGCCTTCAGGGTGGCCCGGTGCACCCAGCCGCTGGTCTTGCCCAGACGCGCGCCGGGCTTGCCGGCCGAGCGTTGCAGCAGCCAGACCTCGCGAGCGGGGGCTTCCGGATGCGGCTTGACCAGGCTGCCGCGTGATTCGAAAGTCGGGTCCACGCCCCATTCGGCCATCCAGCGCTTCGGGTCCAGAGTAGGGGACTCGCCTTCGTGCACCAGATATTCGGCCACGTCGAAGCCGATGCCGCCGGCGCCGATCAGTGCCGCGCTTGCGCCCACTTTCACCCGTCCGCTCAACACGTCCACGTAGCTCACCACCTTGGGATGGTCCGCGCCGGGGAAGTCGACCTGGCGCGGGACGATGCCGGTAGCCATCACTACTTCGTCGAATCCGGAAAGAGTTTCCGCCGATGCCATCGTGCCCAACTTCACCTCGACGCCGGTTTCTTCCAGCTTGTGAGTGAAGTAGCGGATGGTTTCGTGGAACTCTTCCTTACCTGGAATTTTTTTTGCGTAGTTGAACTGCCCGCCGATCTCGGCCGAAGCATCGAACAAGGTGACGCGATGCCCGCGTTCGGCCGCCACCGTCGCGCAGGCCAGCCCCGCCGGTCCCGCGCCGACGACCGCCACGCGCTTCGGCGAAAAAGTCCTGGTGTAGTTCAACTCGGTTTCCGCGCAGGCGCGCGGGTTCAGCAGGCAGCTGGCGTGTTTGTTTTCGAACACGTGATCCAGGCAGGCCTGGTTGCAGGCGATGCAGGTGTTGATGGATTGCGGTTTGCCCGCGCGCGATTTGTTGGCCCAGTGCGGATCGGCCAGCAGCGGGCGCGCCAGCGAGACCATGTCGGCGATGCCATCGGCGAGGATGCGTTCGGCCACGTCGGGCATGTTGATGCGGTTGGTGGCGATCAGCGGCAACTTCACGTGCGGACGCAATTTGGCGGTGACTTCGACGAAGGCCGCGCGCGGCACCGAAGTGACGATGGTGGGAATGCGTGCTTCGTGCCAGCCGATGCCGGAATTGATGATCGTGGCACCCGCGGCTTCGATGGCCTTGGCCTGGGCCACGATCTCTTCCCACTGGTTGCCGTCTTCCACCAGATCCAGCAGCGAAAGCCGGTAGATGATGATGAAGTCCGGTCCGCAGGCTTCGCGCACGCGGCGCACGATTTCCACCGCGAAGCGCATGCGCTTCTCCGGCGTGCCACCCCAGGCGTCGGTGCGCTTGTTGGTACGCGGTGCGGTGAATTCGTTGATGAAATAGCCTTCCGAGCCCATGACCTCCACGCCGTCGTAGCCGGCCTCTCGCGCGCGGCGCGCGGCGTCGGCATAGGCAGTGATCTGGCGTTCGATGCCGCGCGAGGAGAGCTGGCGTGGCGTGAACGGATTGATTGGCGCCTTCAGCTTGGACGGCGCGACGGAGAAAGGGTGGTAGGCGTAACGCCCCGCATGCAGCAGTTGCAGGCAGATCTTGCTGCCGTTGTCGTGCACGGCCTGGGTGACGAACTTGTGCGGGCGCACTTCCCAAGGCCAGGATAGTTTGCCGCCGAAGGGCTTCAGCCAACCCACCAGGTTCGGCGAGAAGCCTCCAGTCACCATCAGGCCCACGCCGCCCTCGGCGCGTTCGGCGAAATAGGCCGCCAATTTGGGGAAGTCGCTGGCACGGTCTTCCAGTCCGGTATGGATGGAGCCCATCAGCACCCGGTTGCGGATCCGGGTGAAGCCCAGGTCCAGCGGTGCGAACAGGTGCGGGTAATGTGGGTTTGGAGCAAGCTCGTGCGGGCTGGGCGAAGGCATCATGCAACGGATACGTGTGCGTACGGAGGCATGCACGATGCCGGTTATCCCGGTCCCCGGCAAGGTGGGCGTACGCACTTGAAGGGGTCGGTTCTTGACGCTTTGCTCAAGATCAAGAGCAAATCCCCCTCAATCCCCCTTTTTCAAAGGGGGAGGCGGAAAGAGTCGTTTAGCTTTATGGCGCAGCTTCGGTGATGACGTTGCCAGCCAGCACACGTGGTTTGGGCGCGAACCAGCGCATCGTCACCGCGCAGATCGGGCCGATGGAAAGCGCGAAGACCAGTGTCCCCCAGCCTGCATCGCCGCCCATCAGCCAACCTGCCACCAGCACGCTGGCTTCTATCAGGGTGCGCACCAGGCCAATCGGCCATCCGGTGCGGCGATGCAGGCCGGTCATCAGTCCATCGCGCGGGCCGGGGCCGAAGTTCGCGCCTATATACATGCCGGTCGCCAACGCCAGGATCAGCAATCCGCTGGCGAAGGCAGGCACCTGTTGCCACAGTCCCTGGAATTCCGGAAACAGCCATAGCCCGAACTGCGCGCTGGGGCCGATCAGCAGTACGTTGAGCACTGTGCCCAGCCCGGGTTTCTGGCGAATGGGGATCCACAGCAAAAGCACGACCAGGCCGATCAGGTTGGTCAGTGCGCCGAACGACCAGTCGGTCTGTTCCGAGAGGCCTTGCGTCAATACATCCCAGGGTGCGATGCCCAGGCTGGCGCGCACCATCAGGCTGATGCCTATCCCGTAGAGGAACAGGCCCAGGATGAGTTGGGCGAAACGGCGTGCGAACAGGGGAGGAAGGGTCATGCTTGCGATCCGATGCGAAAGACGATTCTATCGGCCGCTTGCAACGTATGCCTGCGACGCTCAGTTCCAGCCGGCGAGCGCCGGCTTGCCGATCGTGGTTCCGGATTCCAGTCTGTAGTGCGTTTCGCGCATGTCGGCGCCCGCGCCGTGCCGCTCAGGCCGCGTGATTGCTGCGCAGACGCAGTAAGCCGACGCCGAGGGCGACGAACATCGCTCCGCGCAGTCGGTTGAATTGCCGCACGCGCGCGGCACCGGCGAACCAGCGGCCCGTGCCGCGTACCAGCCCGACGTAGCAAAGGTGCGACAACACCGTGCAGGCCGCGAAGGTCAGCGTCAGCATCAGGAACTGGCGCATCACCGGCACTTCGCTGCTCATGAACTGCGGAAGCAATGCAGTGAAGAAGAGGATGCTCTTGGGATTGGTCGTTGCCACCAGCAGACCCTGCAAGAACAGCCGTGCGATCGGCTGCTCCCTCGTCCTCACTGCATCGGATGCCGCGTCGAAGACGTTGGCCCGGCTGCGCCATTGACGTATGCCCAGATAGATCAGGTATATCGCGCCCGCCAGCTTTAGGGCGCCGAACAGCCACGCAGACGTCTTCAACAGGGCACCCAGACCCAGCATCGCAGTCGCCGACACCAGAACGACTCCGGCCGCATTGCCGGCCGAACTGACGAGCGCCCGACGCATGCCCAGCGTCGCTGCGTTGGATACCGCCAGCAGAACGGCGGGACCGGGACTGAACGCTGTGATCAGCGACAACATGCAAAACAACGGCCACGCGGACAAGCTCATCCACCGTATCTCCGGTTATCGAAAGGAAGAGGTTCCATGCGTCTACCAGCCCGCCAGCACCAGCTTGCCGATGGTGGTCCCGGATTCCAGCCGACGGTGCGCTTCGCGCAGATTGACCGCGTTGATGGCGCCGATGGTTTCGGTGTGCGTGGTCCGCAGTTCGCCTGCGTCTACCAGGCTCGCCACCCGATTGAGCAGGTGATGCTGTTCGATCATGTCTTCGGTTTTGAAACGCGCGCGCGCGAACATCATTTCCCAATGGATGCCGATGCATTTGGCCTTGTAGGGATCGCCTATGTTCAACGGGGCGCTGGGCTCCACGATCAATCCGACGTGTCCCTGTGGCGCAAGAATCCCGCCGATCGCTTCCCAATAGGGGTTCGGGTCGACCAGATTCAGCACGACGTCGACCTGTTCATGGCCGAGCGCGCTCAATTGGGTTTGCAGCGGTTGTCGATGATCGATCACGTGATGGGCGCCCAGCGATCTGCACCAGTCGACGGTTTCTGCGCGCGAAGCCGTGGCGATCACGGTAAAGCCGGCATGCCGCGCCAATTGGATGGCAATGGAACCGACGCCGCCCGCACCGCCGATGATCAACAGGGAACGCCGATTGCTTTCCATGTCGATGGCGAACGGCATGCGATCGAACGTCAGTTCCCAGGCGGTGATCGTGGTCAGCGGCAACGCTGCGGCCTGGGCGAAATCCAGCGTCGTCGGTTTGCGGCCAACGATGCGTTCGTCGACGAGATGGAACTGCGCATTGGTGCCGGGGCGGGTGATGTCGCCGGCGTAGTAGACCTCGTCGCCGGGTTTGAACAGGGTGACGTTTTCGCCGACCGATTCGACCACGCCCGCTGCGTCGTAACCCAGCACTTTCGGCTGCGCTTCCACTTGCGGCTTGGGCGAACGGACCTTGGTGTCGACCGGATTGACCGAAACCGCTTCGACGCGGACCAGTACGTCGTGGCCGCTGGCGACTGGTTTCGGCAGTTCGACGTCCTGCAGCGATTCCGGATCGCTGATTGGCAGGTAGCGGGTCAGGGCAATGGCTTTCATGAGGAAGCTCCAGAGGCTACGGGGGTAGGGTTGCGTTCGGAGAACTGGCCGCGCCAATAAGGGTAATAAGGATAGGGCGGGGTGGTCGCGCTGGCGGCATCCAACTTCGCTACTTGTTCCGACGAAAGATTCCAACCCACCGCGCCCAGGTTCTGGCGCAATTGCTCCTCGTTGCGCGCGCCGATCAGCACGGTGGAAACCGTGGGCCGTTGCAGCAGCCAGTTCAAGGCGATCTGCGGGATGGTCTTGCCGGTTTCCTCGGCCACTTCATCCATCGCATCGATGATGCGATACAGACGTTCCTCATCGACAGGCGGCGCGAAATCGGCGGTGTCGTGCAAACGGCTGTTTTCCGGCAGCGGTTGTCCGCGACGGAGTTTGCCGGTCAGGCGGCCCCAGCCCAGCGGGCTCCACACCACCGCACCCACGCCCTGGTCCTGACCCAGCGGCATCAGCTCCCATTCGTAGTCGCGGCCTATCAGCGAATAATAGGTCTGGTTGGCGACATAGCGCGAATAGCCGCGTTGGTCGGCGACGGCCTGCGATTTCATCAGATGCCAGCCAGAGAAATTCGATACGCCCAGGTAACGCACCTTGCCCGCGCGCACCAGACCATCGAGGGTCGATAACGTTTCCTCGACCGGCGTCATCGCATCGAACGCATGCAATTGCAGCAGGTCGATGTAGTCGGTGCCCAGACGTTGCAAAGCCTTGTCCACGGCCTGCAGCAAGTGGAAGCGCGAGGTGCCCGCGTCGTTCGGGCCGTCACCCGCACGCAGCCCAGTCTTGGTGGAAAGAATCACTTGATCCCGACGACCCTTGATGGCCGCGCCCAGGATGGATTCGGAAGCGCCGTCGGAATACACATCGGCGGTGTCGAAGAAATTGAGGCCGGCTTCCAGGCTGATGTCGATCAATCGCCTGGCTTGCGCGTCATCGGTATTGCCCCAAGCGCTGAACAGCGGCCCCTTGCCGCCGAAGGTGCCGGCGCCGAAGCCCAGTACCGGAACCTTGAAGCCTGAGTTGCCGAGAAAGCGGGTTTCCATAAGAAGCTCCTTCAAAAAGAAAAATAAGGGTTCAGGCGCACTCGGTCTGTTCGACCATCGCGATACGCTCGCGCCTGCGTTCCAGCGCAATGGCCCACAAGGCCACCAGGAATGCCGAGAACGGCACCAGCGCCGCGACCCAAGGCAATGCGGTCAGGCCGGGGCCATGCACGATCACCACGCCGCCCAGCCACGCGCCGAATGCATTGCCCAAATTGAAGGCGCCGATGTTCAGACTGGAAGCCAGGCTCTGCGCGCCTGTCGCTTTCTGCAGCACCCACAGCTGCAAGGGAGAAACGGTGGCGAACGCGGCCGCGCCCAGCAGGCCGACGAACAGCACCATCGCCCACTTGCTGTGCAGGACGAAGGTCATCAGGCCCATCACTGCGGTCAAAGCGATCAACGTGCCCAGCAGCGCCGGCAGCAGGCGGCGATCGGCGAATTTTCCGCCCAGCAGGTTGCCCACGATCATGCCCACGCCGAACACCAGCAGGATCGGCGACACCGCCGCCTCGGCGAAGCCGGCGATTTCGGTAAGCAAGGGCTGGATATAGGTGTAGACGGTGAACATGCCGCCGAAGCCGAGCACAGTCATCAATAAACCCAGCAGCACTTGCGGACGCGCCACCGCTTTTATTTCCTCGCGGAAGGCCATCGGCGCATCGTCGCCACGGTCCTTCGGCACCAGCGCGGCAATGACCACGGTGGCGATCACGCCGATCGCGGTGACCGCCCAGAAGGTCGAACGCCAGCCGTAATGCAGACCCAGCCAGGCCCCCGCGGGCACACCCAGCAGCGTGGCCACGGTCAGGCCGGTGAACATGATGGAAATCGCCGAGGCCTTGCGGTCTTCGGCGACCAGCCCGGTCGCGACCACGGCGCCGACGCCGAAGAAGGTGCCGTGGGCCAGCGACGTGACCACGCGGGCGATCATCAGCACGGTGTAGTTGGGCGCCAGTGCGCAGGCCAGATTGCCCAGAGTGAAGATCACCATCAGCGCCACCAGCACCGCCTTGCGCGGCATGCGGCTGGTGGCGGCGGTCAGCAAAGGCGCGCCGACGAATACGCCCAGGGCGTAACCGGAGATCAGCAGGCCGGCCGCGGCGATGGACACGTGCAGGTCGCTGGCGACCTGCATCAGCAGGCCCATGATCACGAATTCGGTGGTGCCGATGCCGAAGGCCCCGGCAGTCAGCGCGTATAGGGCGGGGGGGAATCGCTTGGAGGAGGAAGGTGCGATGGAGTTCAAGGCGGTGCTCGCAAGACTGTGGTCGGGTTTCGACAAGCCGTCAGCTTGGGACTTTCGCTGAATATCAAAAACAGCGAATATGGCTAATCACTCTCAATGGTTTATTGATAATGGACCGGGTAGGCGACCTCACCCTGTTTTTGCGCGTGCTGGATCTGGGCTCCATCACGGCCGCGGCCCACAGCCTGGACCTGTCGGTCGCTGTCGCCAGCCAGCGCCTGAAGCGGTTGGAGCGCGATCTGGGCGTGCGCTTGCTGCACCGGACCACGCGCCGCCTGCATCCCACCCCGGAAGGCGCGGCGCTGGCGCAGCAGGGACGGGTGCTGGTGGAGGACCTGGAGTCGCTGGGCACGGGCCTGCGAGAAACCGCCACCGAGATCGCCGGAACGCTGCGGGTGACGTTGTCCGCTTCCTTCGGCCGCCAGTACGTGTCGCCGCTGTTGCCCGCATTCCTGGCCCAGCATCCCAAGCTGCGGATCAGCGTGCATCTCAGCGACCAGGTGGTGGACCTGATCAGCGAAGGATTCGACCTGGCGATCCGCATCGGTGCGCTCGAGGACTCCAGCCTGGTGGCGCGCCATGTCGCCCCCAATCGCCGCGTGTTGTGCGCGTCGCCCGCTTATTTGAAACGCAGGGGCAACCCGCGTTCGCCCAAGGATCTGGTGGAGCACGATTGCCTGCTGCTGTTCGGCAGCAACGGCCGCCAGGATGTCTGGCGCCTGCACGACGCGCAGGGCGAAGAACACGCGATACGCGTGCAGGGACGGTTCGAAAGCAACTACGGCGAATTGCTACGCGACGCTTCGGTGGCGGGTGAGGGCATCGCCATTCATTCCCTGTGGCATATCGCCGACGACCTGCGTGCCGGCCGCTTGCGAGTGGTGTTGCCGGACTGTCGCCTGGCCACCACCGCGATCAGTGCGGTCATGCCGCAGCGCAGGCTGGTGCCGCCCCGGGTCGGAGCCTTCGTGGATTTTCTGGTGTCGCAGTTCGGCGACGCACCGTGGGAGCGGGGCTTGGCGCCCTAGTCGGCTCGACTGAAAGCGAACGCATCCATCGCCATGCCTCCCATCTGCACCGCATGGTGCAGCCGGGTGGCATCGGCGCCCACGCCGCCAGCGCCCAGCGCCACATACAACGGAAACAGATGCTCGGTGGTCGGATGATTGCGGTGTGCTTGCGGCAGCGCTTCCCAATCGAGCGCGCCTTGCAGGTCCTTGGCCAGCAACTTCTCGCTGAGCGCATCGGTGAACGCCTGCACCCACGGGTAAGCCGGCGCGTCCTCATGCCGCCAGTCCAGCTCACGCAGATTGTGCGAATAACCCCCGGAGCCGATGACCAGTACGCCTTGCCCGCTTAGCGGGGCCAGAGCCAAACCGAGCTCGTAGTGCCAAGTGGACGGCCGGGAAGGATTCACCGACAACGCCACCACGGGGATGTCCGCTTGCGGATACATGCGCCGAAGCGGCACCCAGGTGCCGTGATCGATGCCGGTGCGTTCATCCACGCGCGCCTCGAATCCGGCTGCGGCCAATTGAGCGGCGATTTCCTCGGCCAGGGCCGGTGCGCCGTGGACCGGGTATTGGATGTCGTACAGCGGCTTGGGAAAACCACCGAAGTCGTGGATGGTTTCCGGCGCGAGGTTGGAGGTCACGGTCGGTTCGCTGGCCAGGAAGTGCGCCGAGGCGACCACCACCGCGCGCGGACGCGGCAGCGACTTTCCCAATCCATCCAGGAAACAGGCCGTGGGCGAGTCCTCCAGCGCCATCATCGGCGAGCCGTGGGACAGGAACAGGGAGGGCAGGCGAGTGGTTTTCATAGTCCACAGGATCGGGGTGCGCGGGCATCGCGCCAAGGCCCAAGGCCAAGCCGGTGTGTTGCAGCCATGAACGTGCCGGAGCTGCTTTGCGCCATGCACACGCGGGCTGACGGACCTGTCTGGAACAATGCAGGCGGACCACTTCCCGGACATCGCATGACTCCGCACGGCACGACCCCGCACGAGCTCCGCTCCGCCGCGCGCCCGCCTCCCGACCGGGCCATGGTGGATATCGCCGACTACGTAGTGGACTACCGGATCGATTCGCAACAGGCCTACGACACCGCGCGCTACATGCTGCTGGACTCCCTGGCCTGCGCGATGCTGGCGATGAAGTTCCCTGAGTGCGTGAAGCATCTGGGCCCCGTGGTCCCCGGCGCGACGATGCCGGGCGGCGTGCGCATTCCCGGCACCGGCCACGAACTCGATCCCGTGCAGGCCGCCTTCGCCATCGGCACGCAGATCCGCTGGCTGGACTTCAACGACACCTGGCTGGCGGCCGAGTGGGGCCACCCCTCCGACAATCTGGGTGCCCTGCTATCGGTAGCCGACTACCTCAGCCGCAAGGCCGGCCGCGAAGGCAGCAAGCCGCTGACCATGTGCGATGTGCTGACCGCAGCGATCAAGGCCCATGAAATCCAGGGTGTCTATGCGCTGCAGAACTCGTTCAACCGGGTGGGGCTGGACCATGTGATCCTGGTCAGGCTCGCTTCCACCGCCCTGGCCACACATATGCTGGGCGGCTGCAAGGAACAGATCGTCAACGCGATTTCGCATAGCTGGATCGACAACGGTACGCTGCGTACTTATCGCCACGCCCCCAACACCGGCCCCCGCAAGAGCTGGGCCGCGGGCGACGCCTGCCGCCGTGCGGTCATCCACGCGCTCAATGCGGTGAACGGCGAGACCGGCTATCCCAGTGCTCTGAGCGCGAAGACATGGGGCTTCTACGACATCGCCTTCAAAGGCGAGGAGTTCCGGTTCGAACGCCCGTTCGGCAGCTATGTCATGGAAAACGTGCTGTTCAAGATCAGCTTTCCGGCCGAGTTCCACGCCCAGACCGCGGTCGAGTGCGCCATGGCCCTGCATCCGCAGGTCAAGGACCGGATCGGCGAGATCGAAAAGATCCTGCTGGAAACCCAGCAAGCGGGCGTCCGCATCATCGACAAGACCGGCCCGCTGGCCAATTACGCCGACCGCGATCACTGCCTGCAGTACATGGTGGCCGTGCCCTTGATCTTCGGCCGCCTGACCGCCGACGACTACACCGACGCCGTCGCCGCCGACCCGCGCATCGATGCCCTGCGCGGTTTGATGGAGGTCAGGGAGAACCCACAGTTCACCCGGGACTACTTCGACCCTGGCAAACGCTACATCGGCAACTCCGTGCAGGTGTTCTTCAAGGACGGCGGCTGCTCGGACCGGATTTCGGTCGATTTCCCCATCGGCCACCGCAAGCGCCGGGCCGAGGGCATCCCATTGCTGATGGCCAAATGCGAGGCGGCCCTGAACGCCCATCTGGCGGCGGCGCAAGTGGATCGGATCATGGCCCTGGCGGACGATCCCTCGCGTTTCGATGCTCTCCCGGTCGATACGTTCATGAACATGTATCGTCCCTAGAGTTATGAGATAGTGCGTTTGGCCTGACTGACTTGTTATGGTACCGTTAACACAGCCTTCACATGGACACGCATAATCTGCGAGAGATGGCGTGCAGACATGGCCGTCTGAACAACCTAAAAAGTTGGACCGTTTAACGAAGTACTCCGGTTTTTCTTACATCTGATTTTTTTTAAGGAGCTGCAAATGAACAAGAAACTTCTCTGTGCCGCAATGCTGGCCGGTCTGAGCTGGGCGCAGGCCGCTTCCGCTCAGGAGTTCGATGACCGTTGGTACCTCACCGGTTCGGCCGGTTACAACATGCAGGACGACGATCGTCGTACCGAAAACACCCCGTTCGTCACCCTGGGCCTGGGCAAGTTCATCAGCCCGAACTGGTCCTTGGACGGTGAGTTGAACTATCAGAACCCGAGCTTCGACGGCGGCATCGCCGGCGCGAACGACGACCTGAACTGGAGCCAGTACGGCGTGTCGCTGGATCTGCGTCGCCACTTCATCTCCGAAGGCCGCGGCTGGAACCCCTACGTCGTCGCCGGCCTGGGCTACCAGCGTTCGGAAGAAGAGTATGTTCCGACCAGTGGTACGGAGTCGCCGCTTGACCGCAAGGACGGCAACCTGGCCGCCAAGCTCGGCGCGGGCATCCAGACCTCGTTCGACAAGCGCATCGCGGTGCGTGCCGAACTGGCCATGCGTTTCGACTTCGACGACAGCAGCGTCGCAGCCGAAGGCGGCCCGGACTGGGGCGGTTACCCGCACCAGCAGGAAGAGAGCTACTTCGGCGACATCCTGGCTTCGGTCGGTGTCGTGATCCCGCTCGGCCCGGCGCCGACGGCTGCGGTTGCGCCTGCTCCGGAAGTCGCTCCGAACTGCGCGGACCTGGATGACGACGGCGACGGCGTCAACAACTGCAACGACAAGTGCCCCGGTTCGCAGGCTGGCCAGACCATCGGTCCGGACGGCTGCCCGGTTGCCGTGGCGATCGACCTGAAGGGCGTTAACTTCAACTTCGACAAGTCGACCCTGCGTCCCGATGCAGTCGCGATCCTGAGCGAAGCCACCGAAATCCTGAAGCGTTACCCGGATCTGCGCGTTGAAGTCGCCGGCCATACCGACCAGTGCGGTAAGGACGCGTACAACCAGAGCCTGTCCGAGCGTCGCGCCAAGGCTGTGTACGACTACCTGACCACGAACGGCGTCGACGCCGGCCGTCTGGTGGGTCCGATCGGCTACGGCGAAAGCCGTCCGCTGGAAGACCTGGGCCAGGCCTTCCCGGCTTGCAAGAGCGAGAAGAACCGCCGCACCGAGCTGAACGTCCAGAACTGATCGGACGCAGGTTCAAGCAAGACCAGAAGCCCGGCCTAGCGCCGGGCTTCTTTTTGCGCGTGCGAAAACCGTCGCGCGACTTCTCCTGATGTTTCTCCGCGATGCTGCGGGCGGTGGGTAGCAGCTGCAGACTGGGAGCTGCGGAGAGCAGGAGTTTTCCTTGATATTAGCTGCCGCGCTTCCTACACTCAGGCCCTGTCTAACGCCGGGTTTTCCAATGCGCCGCTTCGTTGTCTCCAGCCTGTTTGCCTTCGCCGCGATTCCAGGCGCCAACGCACTGCCCAATTGCACGGCGGGCGCCATATCGCCACCGCTGTCCTCGGGGCAAACCTTGCTGGCGCCCGTCGCCGCGGAACTGGCCACCAACACCACACCGCTGGGCGCGCCCAGCGGCGTCCTGGTGCATGCCTACGACGAAGCGCAGTCGGTCGATCGCGTGCTGCTGCGGTTGCGGGTGCAGGCCTGCCAGAACGTCGCGATGGCGATGCCTGCGCAGGGCGTTGCAAATCCCAACGATCCAGCGGCCTATAAACCGAAGACGGCCTTCGACAACACGCCCTGGCGTTTCGACATGACCCAGAACGGCAAGCGCATGACCGCCGATGAATTCGATGCCTGGATGAAGTCGCGCGGCGTGCGCGTGGTCAAGGGTCCGCTGCCTGCGGCTACACCCGCACCGGTCGTTGCTCCGGCTGCCGAGCCGGTAAAAAAGAAGTAATCAGTCGCTCCGCCGCGTTCGGCGCGGTGCGTGCTCTGTAGTCCGTGGCTTCCTCCGCGAATACTTCCAAGCCAAAACCGGGCGCAAGGCACGGGCTTGCGCGCTCGCTATCCAAACTTGGGGTCTGCTCCCGTACCGAAGCCGCGGCCTGGATATCGGCTGGTCGGGTATCGGTGGATGGACGAGTGGTCAGGGACGCGGAGTTTCCAGTGATCCGCGGCCTGCATCGCATCGCCGTGGACGGCGCGGAAATCGGCCAGGGCCCGCGCCATTATCTGGCGCTCAATAAACCGCGCGGACTGGTGACCACGGCGAAGGACGAGCAGGGCCGCGATACGGTTTACCGATGCTTCGATGGCGCCGGCCTGGGCTGGATCGCGCCTGTCGGCCGCCTGGACAAGGCCAGCGAAGGGCTGCTGCTCTTCAGCAACGATCCCGAATGGGCTGCGTCCATCACCGATCCGGAAACCGGGCCGGACAAGACCTACCACGTGCAGGTCGACCGTATTCCCGACGCGGTGCTGCTCGCGCAATTGTCGGCGGGCGTGACGATGGAAGGGGAAACTCTGCGTGCGAAGTCCGTGCGGATGCTGCGCCATGGCGAGAAAAACGCTTGGCTCGAAATCGTTTTGGACGAAGGCCGCAATCGGCAGATACGACGCTTGTTGGCCGAATTCGATATCGGCGTGTTGCGTTTGATCCGCACGGCTATCGGTGAGCTGGCCCTGGGCGAATTGCCGAAAGGACAATGGCGCAATCTGTCGCCGGAAGAGGCCGCCGCGCTATCGCCTGCATCATCATTGTCGTAGGAGCGACGTAAGTCGCGAAACCTTAGCATCAATGTTCTTGGTTTCGCGACTCACGTCGCTCCTACGGCTGATTTTTACGTCTATCAGTTCTTGATAACGCCCAGTTCGCGCCCGATCAGGATGAAGGCACCGATCGCCCGATCCAGATGTTCGCGCGTATGCGCGGCGCTCATTTGCGTGCGGATGCGGGCCTGGCCCTTGGCCACGACCGGGAAGAAGAAGCCGATCGCATAAATGCCTTCTTCAAGCAGCCGCTCGGCGAAACGCTGCGCCAGCGGCGCGTCGTACAACATTACCGGGCTGATGGGGTGCACGCCCGGGCGGATGTCGAAACCGGCGGCAGTCATCTTCTCGCGGAAATAGCGGGTGTTGTCCGCCAGTCTTTCGCGCAGCTCGCCTGCCGAAGAAAGCATGTCGAAGGCCTTGATACCGGCGGCGACCACGTGCGGGGGCAGCGAGTTGGAGAACAGATAAGGACGCGAACGCTGGCGCAACAGTTCGATTACTTCCTTCTTCGCAGTGGTGAATCCGCCCAACGCGCCGCCCATGGCCTTGCCCAGCGTACCGGTGATGATGTCGATGCGGTCCAGCACGCCCTTGACCTCGGCCGAACCGCGCCCGGTGGCGCCGAGAAAACCGGTGGCATGGCATTCGTCGATATGCACCAGCGCGCCGTACTTCTTCGCCAACGCCGTGATTTCGTCCAGCGGCGCGATGAAGCCGTCCATGGAGAACACGCCATCGGTAGTGATCAGTTTGGTCTTGCAGCCCGCCGCCTCGGCGGCCTGCAACTGCGCTTCCAGGTCGGTCATGTCGCAGTTGGCATAGCGGAAACGCTTGGCCTTGCACAGGCGCACGCCATCGATGATCGAGGCGTGGTTGAGCGCATCGGAGATCACTGCGTCGTTTTCGCTCAGCAGCGGTTCGAATAGGCCGCCGTTGGCATCGAAGCAGGCGGCGTAGAGGAGGGTGTCCTCGGTGCCGAAGAATTCGGCGATTTTCGCCTCCAGTTGCTTGTGCAGATCCTGGGTGCCGCAGATGAAGCGCACGCTGGCCATTCCGAAGCCATGCGTATCCAGCGCCTCCTTGGCCGCCTGGATGATGTGCGGGTGGTCGGCCAGGCCCAGATAGTTGTTGGCGCAGAAATTGAGCACCTTGCGGCCATCGGCCAGCTCGATCTCGGCGGATTGGGGGCTGGTGATGACACGCTCGGCCTTGAACAGGCCTTGGGCGCGGATGGCGTCCAGTTCGGCAACGTAGTGCTGGGTTAGAGCGGGCTGGGTCTGCGAGTCGGACATGGCGTCTTGCGCTTCGGGAAAGAGCGCCAGTTTAACAATTCGTCGCGTAAGCCTGACCCGAGAGTAGCGGCGTCATGCCGATCCGACATAAGCCGCATGCCTTAATTCATTTCTCCTGAGCAATGTGCATGCGCAGCATCTGCTTTCCAGCCGAAAGGCCTATTCAGGAAAGTCTGCCGTGAAAACAGGAACGGAGCGAAGCAGGGCCAGGGTCAAAGGCGCATGGTGGGTGGGCGCGCTGGCTTGTGCTTTGGCCGTTCCCGCCTCGGCGCAGGAAAAGCTCACCGTGGAGCAGTTGCAACAACGCCTGGAAGCACTGGAGCGCCGCATAAGCGGGACGCCGGCCGATGCGGTGGAAGGGGCGCCGGCGGCCGAGCCGGGGCTGGCCGATCTGGACCAGCGTCTGCGCATCCTGGAACGCAGGCTGGAACTGCAGCAGGAGGAGCAGACGGCCAAGGCCAAGGAAGCGCCAGTGATCGCGGTCAACGACAAGGGTGCTTCCTTCAAGTCGGCCAATGGTGACTACGAAATCAAGATCCGTGGTTTGCTGCAAGGCGACGGCCGCTTCTTCCTGGATGGAGTGCCCGCGGGCAACAACGACACCTTCCTGTTGCGCACTGCGCGGCCGATCATCGAAGGTTCGCTTGGCAAGCTGGTGGGCTTCCGTTTCACGCCCGAATTCGCCGGCGACAGCGCCAGCATCGTCGATGCTTACGTGGATCTTCGCTTCGATCCCGCCTACACCGTGCGCGCGGGCAAGTTCACCTCGCCGGTGGGACTGGAGCGGCTGCAGTCTTCGTCGGCGCTGTCGGACGTGGAGCGCGCGCTGCCCAGCGAGCTGGCGCCCAATCGCGACATAGGCGTACAGCTGCAGGGCGACGTAGCCGAAGGCCGCTTCGGCTACGCGATCGGCGTGTTCAACGGCACCGTAGACGGCCGCGATGCGGTCACCACCAATCCCGACAATGAGTTCGAGTATGCGGGGCGCGTGTTCTTCGAACCGTTCAAGAACGACGCCAACGCGCTGTCCGGCCTGGGCTTCGGCATTGGCGCCAGCGTGGGCGATAAACAGGGCAGCGGAAATAATTTCCTGCCGCGTTATCGCACGCCCGGTCAGGTGCAGTTCTTCAACTATCGTTCCGCGGCGTTGGCCGATGGGCAGCAGAGCCGCATTTCCCCGCAGGGTTATTACTATCGCAATGCATTCGGACTGCTTGCCGAGTACATTGTCTCCAAGCAAGAGGTCAGCATCGGCGGAGTGCGCGAAGAGCTGTCGAACAAAGCCTGGCAGGCGACCGCAAGTTATGTGCTTACCGGCGAGGACGCCAGTTACCGGGGTGTGGTCAAGCCCTCGAGTCCGTTCAATCCCGGAAAAGACGGATGGGGTGCATTCGAGCTGGTCGGCCGGTATGGTGTTCTGGAAGTGGACGACGACGCCTTTCCGTTGTTCGCCGATCCCGCAGTCTCCGCAAGCGAAGCGTCTTCCTGGACTGTGGGCTTGAACTGGTATCTCAACAGCAATCTGAAACTGGTGTTGAATTATCTGCACACCAGCTTCGAGGGCGGCGCGGCCGGTGGCGCCGATCGCGAAGACGAGAAAGCCGTATTCACACGCCTGCAAGTAGCCTTCTGAGAAAACCGGAGCCAATCCCATGAAACTCTCTTCGATCCCAATGCCTCTCCGGACCTTGCTGCTCGCCTTCGGCCTGACTATCGCCGCAGGCGCGTTCGCCAAGGACGTGAAGCTGCTCAATGTTTCCTACGATCCCACCCGCGAGCTTTATCGCGACTTCAACGCCGCCTTCGCCAAGGACTGGCAGCAGAAGAAAGGGCAGAAGGTCGAAATCGAAACCTCGCACGGCGGCTCCGGAAAACAGGCGCGTGCGGTGATCGATGGCCTGGAGGCCGACGTGGTGACACTGGCCCTGGCCTACGACGTGGATTCCATCGCCCAGCGCGCCAAGTTGTTCCCGGCCAACTGGCAAAAGCGTTTGCCCGAAAACAGTTCGCCGTACACTTCCACCATCGTGTTCCTGGTGCGCAAGGGTAACCCGAAGAAAATCAAGGACTGGCCCGATCTGCTGCGGCCTGGCGTCGCGGTGATCACGCCCAATCCCAAGACTTCCGGAGGCGCGCGCTGGAACTATCTTGCCGCATGGGCCTACGGTCTGAAGATTTTCAAAGGCGACGAGACCAAGACCCGCAACATGGTGCGGGCGCTGTTTCGCAACGTACCTGTGCTGGATACCGGCGCGCGCGGTTCCACCACCACTTTCGTGCAGAACGGAATAGGCGACGTACTGCTGGCCTGGGAGAACGAGGCGTTCCTGTCGATCGAGGAATTGGGCCCGGACAAGTTCGAGATCGTGGTGCCCAAGCTTTCGATCCTGGCCGAGCCGCCGGTGGCGCTGGTGGACAAGAATGTGGACAAGCATGGCACCCGCGAAGTGGCGCAGGCGTATCTTCAGTACCTGTATTCGCCGGAAGGGCAGAAGATCGCGGCCAAGCACTACTATCGTCCGCGTTATCCCCAATATGCGGATCCGGCCGACGTCGCGCGCTTTCCGAAAGTCGAACTGGTGACCATCGACCAGGTATTCGGTTCGTGGGCGCAGGCCCAGGCCAAGCATTTCGCCGAGGGCGGCGTGTTCGACCAGATCCAGTCGGAGAAATAGTTGGCAGCCACCGCACCCTTGCCGTCCGCCAAGCGGGCACGACGCAGTCGCGTGGTGCCCGGTTTTGGTTTGAGCTTGGGCATCACTCTGACCTGGTTGTCGTTGATCGTACTGATTCCGCTGACCGGTTTGCTGCTGAAAGCCGGCGGCCTGGGCTGGCAGGGGCTGTGGCATATCTGGACCGAGCCGCGCGTATTGGCTGCATTGAAGTTGAGCTTCGGCACCGCACTGGCCGCCGCAGCGTTCAACGCGGTGATGGGCACGCTGGTGGCCTGGGTGCTGGTGCGCTACCGCTTTCCCGGCAAGCGCGTGTTCGATGCAATGATCGACTTGCCATTCGCCCTGCCCACCGCCGTGGCCGGCATCGCGTTGACCTCGCTTTACGGCCCCAATGGCTGGGTCGGCCACTGGTTCGAGAGCATCGGCGTCAAGATCGCCTACACGCCGCTGGGCATCACCCTGGCGCTGGTGTTCATTGGCCTGCCGTTCGTGGTCCGGGTGGTCCAGCCGGTGCTGTCCGAAGTGGAGCGCGAACTGGAGGAAGCCGCCGCAACCCTGGGCGCCAATCGCTGGCAGGCGGTCCGCCGGGTGATCCTGCCGGCGCTGTGGCCGGCGATCATGACCGGCTTCGGCCTTGCCTTCGCGCGTGGCGTCGGCGAATACGGCTCGGTGATCTTCATCGCCGGCAACCTGCCGGGGATTACCGAAATCGCGCCGTTGCTGATCACTTTCAGGCTGGACGAATACCAATATGCCGACGCTGCGGCCATCGCCCTGGCCATGCTGCTGCTGTCGCTGCTGATGCTGCTGGCCATCAATGCGCTGCAGTCGAAGCTCTCACGGCGTGGACGTTAAGATGAGCGAAGCCATTTCCGCCGTCATCGCCCTGCCGTCCGAGAACCTCTTGGTGACACCCGCCAACGACCGCCGTACCAACGCGACTCCCGCGATCACCGAACCGCGCTGGGTGCAGCTGCTGTTGATCGGCGCCGCGCTGCTGTTCCTGCTCGGTTTCCTGTTGCTTCCGTTGGTACTGGTGTTCGTCCAGGCGCTGGGCAACGGCGTGCAGGCCTTCGTCGACGCGATTACCGAAACCGATGCCTTGGCAGCGATCGAGCTCACCCTGCTGGTGACCGCGATCGTGGTGCCGCTGAACCTGGTCTTCGGCATCGCTGCGGCCTGGGCGATCAGCAAGCACGAGTTCCGCGGCAAGCGGCTGCTGGTGAGCCTGATCGATCTTCCCTTCGCGGTTTCGCCGGTGGTAGCGGGCCTGGTGTTCGTGCTCATCTTCGGCGCGCAAGGCTGGGCCTGGCCGCTGATCGAGGAAGGCTGGCGTTTCGATCTTCCATTGCTGGGTGCGGTCACGCTGCAATTGCCGAAGATCATCTACGCGGTGCCGGGCATTGTGCTGGCGACGGTATTCGTCACCTTTCCCTTCATCGCCCGCGAACTGATGCCGCTGATGGAGCAGCAGGGCACCGACGAAGAGCTGGCCGCATTGAGCCTGGGCGCCAGCGGCTGGCAGACGTTCTGGCGCGTGACCCTGCCCAACATCCGTTGGGCGCTGCTGTATGGCGTACTGCTGTGCAGTGCGCGTGCGCTGGGCGAATTCGGCGCGGTATCGGTGGTGTCGGGGCATATCCGCGGCCGCACCAACACGCTGCCGCTGCACGTGGAAGCGCTCTACAACGACATCGGCCAGAGCCACAGTGCCGCGTTCGCGGTCGCGTCGCTGCTGGCCATCACCGCGCTGATCACACTGGTGGTCAAGGCATATCTGGAATGGCGGCATGGCGAATCGCTCGCCGCCAATCATCGTCATTGAGGCCGCATCCATGACCATCCGTATCGAAAACCTCAGCAAGCGCTATGGCGATTTCACCGCGCTGGACGACATCAGCCTGAACGTGCGCGATGGCGAATTGCTGGCGCTGCTGGGGCCTTCGGGTTCCGGCAAGACGACTTTGCTGCGCGCCATTGCAGGACTGGAGCAGGCCGACCGCGGCCGTGTGCTGCTGGGCGGCGAGGATGCTTCGCAGTTGAGCGTGCAGGCCAGGCGGGTGGGTTTCGTTTTCCAGCACTACGCCCTGTTCCGGCACATGAACGTACGCGAGAACATCGCCTTCGGCCTGCGTGTGCGCCGTGGCGAAAAGCGCTGGCCCGACGCGCGCATTCGCGAACGGGTCAGCGAACTGCTCTCGCTGGTGCAGTTGGAAGGACTGGAATCGCGCTTTCCTTCGCAACTCTCCGGCGGCCAGCGCCAGCGCGTGGCCCTGGCGCGCGCATTGGCGATCGAGCCGCGCGTGTTGCTGCTGGACGAGCCCTTCGGTGCGTTGGATGCGCAGGTGCGCCGCGATCTGCGCCGCTGGCTGCGCGAGATCCACGACCGCACCGGATTGACCACGGTGTTCGTTACCCACGATCAGGAGGAAGCGCTGGAACTCGCCGACCGGGTCGCCATCCTCAATCAGGGCCGCATCGAGCAGTTGGGCAGCCCTGCCGAAACCTACGACGAGCCAGCCAGCCCGTTCGTGTATTCCTTCGTCGGCGCGGTCAACAAATTGCCCGGTTACTCGACACAAGGACGTCTGCAGGTCGCCGGTCTGGACCTGGACCTTCGCGATAAACCGGAGTTGCAGGGTCCGGTCGAACTTTATGTGCGCCCCGAGCATCTGGCGGTGACCGACTCGGAGGGCACTTGGCTTGCGACCGTATTGGCGAGCCAGCGCAGCGGACCCCGGCAGCGCTTGTGGGCGCGTCTGCAGGAAGGCGATGCGGAAGTCGAAGTGGAACTGCCTGGAGGCGCGGGGCTTCCGGCCTATCCGACGGGTTCCCAGATCCGGTTGGCGCCCTCGCGATTCGGCGTGTTCGCGGCGGAGAAATAGTTCCATCTGAAAGCATCCGAAGTTTTACGCGAACTTTTATGGCGTGGGTACTTGACGAGGCGAATGTTGCGTCGCAATATCAATTCGGTTAAAAAATCGTGAACTTATGGTTGCGATTTTATTTAAGCCCAAGCCCATCGCCCACGTAGGAGAACCCGGATGAAGCCAGTCAAGCTCAGTTTCGCAGTAGCACTCGTTCTGTCGGCCATGCCGCTTGTGTCGTTCGCGCAGGAAGCCGCCGCTGAAGCGCCCGCCGCTGAAGAAGAGGCTTCGTCGCCTTTCAGCGCCACCTTCGCAGTCACCTCGGACTACGTGTTCCGCGGCGTGTCGCAGACCGATGAAGGCCCTGCCTTCCAGGCTGGCGTGACCTACTCGGCGCCCTTCGGTTTGTATGCGGGTATCTGGGGCTCCAACGTGGATTTCGGCGACCCGGATCCGGAAGCCGGCATTCGCGGCCCGAACTATGAGCTCGACTACTTCGTCGGCTGGAACAAGGATCTGAGCGACGCGTGGAATCTCGATCTCGGCGTAACCCGCTACTCCTACGAGGACGACAGCAGGTTCTACGGCAACATCAACTACAACGAATACATCGCCAAGTTGACGTGGAGCGGCCCGGTGACCATCGGCGGCATCCTTGCCTATGCCGACGATTACGGCAACGCCGATGCCGAAGAGATATACAGCGGCCTGTCGGCCTCGTATGACATCGGCGAGTCCGGCTTCAGCCTCGGCGCATCGACTGGCTACACTTCGATTGAGGCGGCCGATGACGGCGGTCGCTCCGATTACTTCGATGGCTCGGTCACGCTCAGCAAGAGCTTCGGCCCGGCCACCGCCACGGTGGGTTATTACGACACCTTCGGTTCCGATGCCGACGAACTGAAGGATGGTTCCGATATCTACGACGATCGTGTGGCGGTGACCATTACCGTCGCGGTGCCGTAAGCGGTCGCTACAAGCCGCAACAGCCAGAAAGACCAGAAGGGCGCCGAAAGGCGCCCTTCTTTGTAGCCGTCGGCGAGCGCCGAACGTGCGTCAATTCCAGCTCAGCACCACCTTGCCCGCCTTACCCGCTTCCATCAGATCGAAGCCCTTCTGGAAATCGTCGATCGGCATCTGATGGGTCAGCACCTTGCCCAGCGGAAAACCGCCCAGCACCAGCTGCGTCATCTTGTACCAGGTCTCGTACATCTTGCGGCCGTAGATACCCTGCACGGTGAGGCCCTTGAAGATGATGCGGTCCCAGTCCACGCCGGCGCCCTTGGGCAGGATGCCGAGCAACGCGATCTTGCCGCCGTGGTACATGCAGTCGAGCATGTCGTTGAAGGCGGTGGGATTGCCGCTCATCTCCAGGCCCACGTCGAAACCTTCCATATGCAGGTCGGCCATCACATCCTTCAGTGATTGCTTGGCCACGTTGACCACGCGGGTGGCGCCCATGTCGGCGGCCAGCTTCAGCCGGAAGTCGTTGACGTCGGTGACCACCACGTTGCGCGCGCCGATGTGCTTGCAGATGCC
>CBFGMR010000036.1:0-35458 GCA_965650035.1 uncultured Pseudoxanthomonas sp. | reverse complement strand
CCGATCTGCGGCTTGGCCTGGATCTGGTTGATGCCTTCGATCTGGTATTCGACCGGATCCTCGACGGTGATGATCTTCACGTCGGCGGTGTTGAGTTTGCTCAGCGCGGTGTACAACGTGGTGGTCTTGCCCGAACCGGTGGGACCGGTGACCAGCAGGATGCCGTGCGGCTGCTCAAGCACTTTCTGGAACTGCGGCAGGAAATGGTCGGTGAAACCGAGTTTGTGGAAATCGAACACCACCGTCTCGCGGTCCAGCAAACGCATCACCACCGACTCGCCATGCGCGGTGGGCACGGTGCTCACGCGCAGGTCCAGCTCCTTGCCCTGCACGCGCAGCATGATGCGGCCGTCCTGCGGCAGGCGGCGCTCTGCGATGTTGAGTTTGGCCATGATCTTGACGCGGCTGATCACCGCAGCGGTCAGGTTGGCCGGCGGGCTTTCGCCTTCCTCCAACACACCGTCGACGCGGTAGCGCACTTTCAAGCGGTTCTCGAAAGGCTCGATATGGATGTCGGAGGCGCGGAGCTCGACCGCGCGCTGGATCACCAGATTCACCAGTCGTATCACCGGCGCTTCGGAAGCCAGATCGCGCAGGTGCTCGACATCGTCAAGATTGCCGGTGCTTTCGCCATCGGCGTCTTCCACTATCGTTCCCATCGCGCTGCGGCCCTGCCCGTGCCAGCGTTCGATCAGATCGTCGATTTCCGAACGCAGGCCCACCGATGGCCGCACCGGGTAGCCAGTTGCCAGCTGCACCGCTTCCACGGCGTAGGATTCGTACGGGTCGGCCATCCACAGGTCCAGCCGGCCCTGGCTCTCGCCCAGCGGGCAGACATGGAACTGGCGCAGGAAGCGCGGCGACAGCGGCTGAGCGTCTGGCGGAAATTCGGGCGGCAGTTCGGGCACCTGCTTCAGGTTGAGCAGCGGCAGGTCCAGTACTTCGGCACAGGTCTCGGCGTGGTCGCGCTCGGACACCAGGCCCAGCCGGGTCAGCAACGACAGCAGACCACTGCCTGTTTCTTCCTGCAAACGCCGGGCCCGCGCCAGATCCGCGTCCTTCAGCCGGCCTTTCTCAAGCAAAGACGCGACGATCCGTTCGTCGGCGCCGACCGTGCCTGGATTCGCTTGCTGCATGTCGGGGGAAAGCGCTGCGTTCACGCGGTACTCCGTAAGGAACCGGGACACACTCTAGCAGCCCCCACGTTGCGGAATGGGCGCAGTTGGCGGTCCCGCAGACAGAAACCCCGGCGGATGCCGGGGTTTCCATGCTGCACCTTGGCGGACGAAAACGTTTACTGGCGCGCCACCAGAGTGACGCCGCTGTACGCGGCCTCGCCGACCAGTTTTACGTAGTACGTGCCCGCTTGCGCATGCGGACCGTTGATGCGCACGGTTTCGCTGTTGCCCGGACGCGAGGACTTGTAATCGTAACTGGCCGCGCTGGGCTCTTCCTCGAAGCTCACGTACAAGGACACGTTGCCGCTGCCGCCCAGGGTCATGAAGCTGAGCGTGCTGCCGGCCGCGGCCTCGAAGCTGTACAGCTTCTCGCTTCCCGCAGCTCCCGAAAGACCCGTGACGTTGACCTTGTTCACCAGGGGCGTGGCCACCGGTCCGCAGACCTCGGTCGCCGGGTCGCAGGGTTCTTCCAAGGCCTTATCCAACGCGGCTTTCGCGTCGACGATGCCGGTGCCGATAGGCGTGCTTGCCGGGATGGCGACCGGGAACGGCCGTGCCGTGGACTTGAGCAAGGTCTCCATGGCCGCCGGGGTCAGTGGATCCTTGTCGTTGGCGATCAGCGCGCTCTGCACCAGCGCGGCCACGGCCGTGACATGCGGCGCCGACATCGAGGTGCCGGCCATGCCGGTATAGATGTACACGCCGGCACCGGAGGCCGGCGTAGTCGCGCCATCCCAGCCGGTGGAGAACACATAGCCATCCCAGCCGTCATTGCCGGTGTCCTGGCCGCCACCGCCACCCGGTCCGGCGATGTCGACGTTGGCGCCATAGTTGGAATAGCTGGCGCGTCCGCCGGTGATGCGGGTGGCGCCCACAGTGACCACGTTTTGGCAGTTGCCGGGCGAGTAACCGGAGCTGTTGGCATTCTGGTTGCCGGCGGAAATCACCACCACGCTACCGTTGGCGACGGCGGTGTTGATGGCGGCCTGTTCGTAGGCTTCGCACGCGCCGCCGCCGCCCAGGCTGAGGTTGATCACTTCGGCCGGATTGGCGTTGTTGGGCACGCCTGCGATCGGTGCGCCCGAGGCCCAGGCGATGGCGTCGGCGATATCGGAGGTGTAGCCGCCGCAGCGGCCCAGCACGCGCACCGGCAGCACCTGTGCGTTGTAGGCCACGCCCGAGCCGCCGCTTCCATTGTTGGTCAACTCACCCACCGTACCGGCCGTGTGCGTGCCGTGCCACGAACTGTCCTGCACCGGCGAGCCGGCATAGCATTCGCCCGCGACAGGATTCCAATCGCCTTGATCCAGCGCGCCCGGTACACGGTCGTCGGTGGCACGACGCGAGACGAACGCATCGGTGATGAAGTCGTAACCCTGCAGGATGTGCGTGCCGCTGCCCAGATCCGGATGCGTGGGCAGGATGCCGGTATCAAGCACCGCGACCACCGTGCCGGCGCCGGTGGAGAGATCCCACGCGGCCGGCGTATTGATGCCGCCGTTGGGATCGTCGTAATGCCACTGGTAGACGGAAAAATAGGGATCGTTGGGAACGAACTGCGGCGCAATCCGTCCGCTGGCCGCCGCCAGCGCCGAGATCATCGAAACCGGCGCGCTGAAGTCTTCGACCGGCCGCATCATCCGATCCACCTGGGCGTATTCCACCGAGGCATCGGCGCGCAGCGCGGCCACCAGCGCACTGGCTTCGCTCGCCGAAAGGTTGCGCGACAACTTGATCGCATCGGCGCCCAGGGCCAGCTTGCGCACATGGTTTGCGGCCAGCGGCACGGCTGCTTTGGCGCCGGCGGCCGAGCTCTGGCGCAGGCCGACGCGCGCGGCGGCCTGGCGCACGGTGGTCAGCTTGCCGTCCACGCTGCCGACGCTCTTGAACTTGACGATCAAGCGGCTCGCACCGACGGAATCCGACGCCTGCGTTCTATCGACGATGCGGCCTTTCGCGGGCCCGGCGGCAAGTGCCGGAACCATCGCTGCCGAAGACATCATCACCACCGTCGCCACGGCCAAACCGAGTTTGTTCTTCTTGATCATCGTGCAATCCTCTTGGAAGTTGGAACAGGGGTTGAGCGGCCTTGTCTGAAGCTTGACGTTGCGTACCAGTCCATTGGCCGGCCCAGCCAGTTTCCTGCCGGATCCGCGGGGGCGGATGCCGAACCTTCGCTTGCCGCCCGCAACCGGCGGCAAGCCCTTTGCTCATCTCACCAGCCGATCACCAACCGAAGCCGGCGCCCACGCCCACCGATTTTTCGTCGCCGCTGAACGCGCCGCCGATAGTGATCGTGGCCCGGTCGCTCAGCGCGCGCTGATAGCCGACCGAGAGCGCCTTTTCGCCGCCCTGGAAACCGATGCCCACACCTACTCTGTTCTCGGTGCGGATGCCGGCGGTGCTGGTGGCCATGTTGAGCATCGCCGAGCTCATCGCACCCTGACGGTCGATGCGGCGATCCTGATCCATAAAACGACGCTCGGTTTCGGTGCGGAAGTTCTGGAAGTCGTCGTCCAGCGCCTTCACCTGCATGTCGGTGTAGCTCTTGGCCGAAGTCAGCGTTTCGGTGGCCATGTTTTCGGTGTAGGCGTTGGCCGAGCTCAGCGTGGCCGCATCGCCGGCCTGCACCTGCTCGACATTGGTCGCGTCGGTGGCTTGAGTGCCGGCGGCGACGTTGGCGACGGCGCGTTCATTGCCCTCGCTGCCTACCGAGACGGTGCCGGCTCGATCGGCGACCGATCCCTGACCCAAGGCGACCGAGCTTTCGCTGCTCGCCACTGCAGAGGAAGCACTGGCGGCGCCGGAACTCTGCGTGGCCGGCGCAGCGCTGCTTGCCGGCGTGGCAGGCGTCGACGCAGTACTGGTGGCGCTTGCTGTGGTGCTGGCGTTGTCCACTTGCGGGTTGGCCAGGCTGGTTGCCGTCGGGTTCTCCAGCGTGGAAACGCGGCCGTCCAGGGAAGTGACCGCCGTATCCAGCGCGGACAATGCATCGCCGACATTGAAGTAATTGCCGCCCTGGATGATGAAACTGGTGCCGATCAATCCACCCGTCGCGCCCACCGTGGTGCCACCACCCAAGGCCGTGGCAATGCTGTCCAGCGAGCCGAACAACTGACCTCCGTTGACTGCATCCTTGCTGCCGACGGCGATCGCACCATCGGCCAGATTGGTCACGGTGGTGCCGTCTGCGCCTTCGAGTGTCAGCGTGTCTTTGCTTTCATCGTCGTAGGCCACTGCATTGGCTTCCAGATCGGTCAAATCACCAGTGACTTCATTCAACTGGGCGACGTTGACCGCATCGGTATCCTCGGTGCCTGCCGCCACGTTGGTGATCTGGCGTTCGGCGCCGGCATCGCCTACCGAGACCGTGTTCTCGCGATCGGCGAACGAACCTTGGCCAATCGCCACGCTGCCTTCGGCGGCCGCTTCAGAGTCGGCGCCCACCGCGACGCTGTTGTCGCCCGAGGAACTCGCGGCCGAACCCAAGGCAGTGCTGTTGAATCCGGTTGCGGTGGTCAACCAACCCAGCGCCGAACTGAAGTCGCCCGCCGCGTACGAACCCGCGCCGAGCGCCACACCGCCGTAACCACTGGCTTCGGCGCTGAACAAACCGAATGCGGTGCCGCCCAGCGCGACGCTTTCGTCACCCGAAGCGATACTGAACTCACCCAATGCCGTGCTGCTCACACCGCTGGCGTCAGAGCCGTAGCCGAAGGCGGAGGCGAAATCTCCACCCGCACTGCTGAAGCCACCGTTGGCGGTGGCCGCAAGGCCACCCGCATTGCTGCTGTAACCAGTAGCGGTGGCCTGCGTATTGCTCGCGACCGAACTGGTGCCGGTGGCAGTGCTGTAGGCGCCGCTGGCTTCAGCCGACGAACCCAGGGCCAGGCCGCCATCGCCGGTCGCAAGCGCATTGAAGCCCACAGCGGTGGCGTTGGTTGCCACTGCATTGGCGCCACTGCCGAAGGCCGAGGCGCCGTCGCCAATCGCGTTGGTCGCTTCGCCCGCCGCAGTCGCGTTGTCCCCTTCCACATACGCGCCGGCGTCGCTGTCTTCGCTACCCGAAGCCTGGAAATACTTGCTGGTGGTGTTTGCCGTTTCCGCCACTTCGTCCAACTGCGCCACGTTCACCGCATCGGTATCCTCGGTCCCTGCGGCGACATTGGTGATCTGGCGTTCCGCACCGACATCGCCCACCGAGACTGTGTTTTCACGGTCAGCGAAAGAACCCTGGCCAATCGCCACGCTGCCTTCGGCCGCGGCCTCCGAATCAGCACCCACCGCCACGCTGTTGTCGCCCGACGAACTGGCCGCCGAACCCAGCGCCGTGCTGTTGAAGCCACCGGCAGTGGTCAACCAACCCAGCGCCGAACTGAAATCGCCTGCCGCATACGAACCCGCGCCCAGAGCCACGCCGCCATAACCACTGGCTTCGGCGCTGAACAACCCGAACGCGGTGCCGCCCAGCGCTACGCTTTCGTCGCCCGAAGCGATGCTGAATTCACCCAGCGCCGTGCTGCTAACGCCTGACGCGCTCGAAGCCAGGCCCAATGCGGTTGCGTAATCGCCGACAGCGGAACTTTCGGCGCCCAGCGCGGTGGCGCCATCGCCAGAAGCAATGCTCCGGAAACCGGTGGCGGTGGATTCGATACCCGAAGCGGTGCTTTCCGCGCCCAAGGCCGTGGAGGCATCGCCCGAGGCCGTGCTGAAGAAACCATTGGCGGTCGATTCCTCGCCTGAAGCTTCACTCAGCGAACCGGTCGCCACACTACCGTCCGCACTGGCGACGCTGCCGGCGCCGGTCGCAGTGGAGAGATAGCCGCTCGCCTCGCTCTCGGCGCCAACCGCGGTCGCGTATTCGCCCGTTGCCTGGCTGTTGGCGCCTGCAGCGAACGCGTTCTCGCCGAAGGCCAACGCATTGAAACCAATCGCAGTGGCGTTGCCGGCCACCGCATTGGCGCCGCTGCCGAAGGCCGATGCACCGTCGCCGATGGCATTGGCCGCTTCGCCGGCAGCCGTGGCGTTGTCGCCCTCGACATAGGCGCCCGCATCGCTGTCCGCACTGCCGCTGGCCTTGAAATATTTGTCGGTGTTCTCGGCGACTGCGGCCACCTCTTCCAACTGCGCCACGTTCACCGCATCGGTGGCTTCGGTGCCTGCGGCTACATTGGTGATCTGGCGTTCGGCGCCGACATCGCCTACCGACACCGTGTTCTCGCGGTCGGTGAACGAACCTTGGCCAATCGCCACACTCCCTTCGGCCGCTGCCTCCGAATCTGCGCCGATGGCCACGCTGTTATCGCCCGACGAACTGGCCGCCGAACCCAGCGCCGTGCTGTTGAACCCGCCGGCAGTGGTCAGCCAACCCAGCGCCGAACTGAAATCGCCGGCCGCGTAAGAACCTGCGCCCAAGGCCACGCCGCCGTAGCCGCTGGCTTCGGCACTGAACAACCCGAACGCGGTGCCGCCCAGGGCCACGCTTTCGTCGCCCGATGCGATGCTGAATTCGCCCAGCGCCGTGCTGCTTACGCCCGCAGCGTCAGCGCTGTAGCCGAACGCAGAAGCGAAATCTCCGCTTGCGCTGCTGAAGCCCCCCAGCGTGGTGGACGCCAACCCCGCAGCGCTGCTGTTGTAACCCACCGCAGTGGCTTGGATATTGGAAGCACTGGCTTGCGTTCCCAACGCGGTGGCATACGCGCCGCTGGACTGCGCGCCGGCGCCGACCGCAGTAGCGCCCGCCGCACTGGCGACCGCGCCCGAACCCAACGCGGTGGCGTCTTCGGCGCTGGCTTCGGTGGCGACGTACTGCAGTTCGCCGTCTTCATCGAGAATCGGTTCGCCGTTTTCGTCCACCAGCAAACGCTGGCCGCCGACGGCTGTAGAGGAGTTTTCGCGAGCCACCGAGCCCGAGCCCACCGCTACGGAGTCATCGCCCAGTGCGGTACTGAAGAAACCGACCGCCGTGCTGTTGGCGCCGCTGGCCCAAGACTCGGCGCCCAATGCGCTGGCATTGTCTGCGGGCGCATAGGCGAAGTAGCCCAACGCCGTGCTCTCCAGCCCCGACGCTTCGGACAAAGTGCCTGTAGCGGTGCTGTAGTCGCCAGCGGCAATCGCGCCTGCGCCGAATGCCGCCGAAGCTTCACCGGTAGCCTGCGTGCTGACGAAGAAACCAAGCCCCGGAATCAGATCGACTGGTCCGCCTACTGCGACGCTGCTGGTGCCGACCGCCGCGCTCTGCGTGCCGATGGCGGTGGAGTAATCACCGATGGCATTGGAAACCGCACCGAAGGCCGCTGACTGCGCGCCTTCCGCATACGCGCCCACGCCTGCGGCCGTGGCGGCGAATCCATCGGCCTGCGCACTCGCACCGACCGCCGTGCCGCCCACGCCTGCACTGGTTGCGCCGGTATCGACCGGCACGCCGCCGTTGGTGATCAGCGGATTGCCTTCTTCGTCTACCGCATTGCCGCCCACTGCGACCGCTGCCGGGCCGGTCGCTTGTGCGTTCTGGCCGAAGGCGGCGCTGTTCTGGCCTGATGCCAACGCGTTGAAGCCCACCGCGGTGGCGCCTTCCGCCACTGCGTTGGCGCCGCTGCCGAACGCCGACGCGCCGTTGCCCACGGCGTTGGTCGCCTCACCCGCCGCGGTGGCGTTGTCGCCTTCCACATAGGCGCCCGCGTCGCTGTCTGCGCTACCGCTGGCCTTGAAATACTTGTCGGTGTTCTCGGCGACCGCCGCGACTTCATCCAGCTGCGCCACATTCACCGCGTCGGTGTCCTCGGTACCCGCCGCCACGTTGGTGATCTGGCGTTCGGCGCCGACATCGCCCACAGACACGGTGTATTCGCGATCCGCGTACGACCCCTGCCCCAGCGCCACGCTTCCTTCCGCATCCGCGTAAGCATCCGCACCGACCGCGACACTGTTGTCGCCGAAGGAGGTGGAGAAATTTCCCAGCGCCGTGCTGTTCTCGCCCGGCGACCACGCCGCGCCGCCCACCGCAGTGGAGAAATCGCCGGAAGCTTCGGTAGTGACGAAGCCCGCCAGCGCGCCGCCCACCGCGACGCTGTTGATGCCGCTTGCCGTAGCGCCTTGACCAGAGGCCAGGCTATTGCTGCCCGAGGCCACGCTGTCCGAACCCACCGCGACACTGCTGGAGCCCGATGCCGTGCTCAGATTTCCCAGCGCGGTGCTGTTGAAGCCCGACGCCAGCGCACCACCGCCAACGGCAGTGGTGTAGTTGCCCGTCGCTGCAGCACCCGCCCCAAAGGCAGCGGCTTCGATGCCGCTGGCTGCGCTGTTGGCGCCGACCGCGGTGCTTTGGTCGCCATCGGCCAACGCACCGGAACCCGCGGCGACCGACTCTTCTCCTTCGGCAGTGGCTTCGCCATCGCCAGTGGCCCTGAAATAGTTGTCGGTGTTATCGGCCACCGCCGCCACTTCTTCCAACTGCGCCAGGTTCACCGCATCGGTGGCCTGGGTGCCGGCGGCCACGTTGGTGATCTGGCGTTCTGCGCCGGCTCTGCCCACCGATACCGTGTTGGCGCGATTGGCGAGCGAGTTGGCGCCCAGCGCCACGCTGTTCGCCGACGCGGCGTTGGCGTTGTTGCCGATGGCGATCGAATTGGTCGCAGTGGCGCGAGAGTGAGTGCCCAAAGCAATGGCATCTACGCCACTGACACCAGCGTTGTAGCCGATGGCGACGCCATTGGCGCCATTCTTGGCGAACGAGTTGAAACCAACCGCAACGCCATTGACCGAGGTGATGGCCGTTTGACGTCCCAGCGCAGTGCTGTTGACGGCGCCCGCGGCGCTGTCGGCGCCCAGCGCGGTAGCGCCGGTCGCAGTAGCGCTGCTGCCGACGCCGAGGGCGGAACTGCGATTGCCGCTGGCGAGAGTCTGCGCGCCGATGGCGACCGCATTGGCGCCGCTCGCATTGGCGGAGCCGTCGACCAGGCACTGATCTATCGCAGGGCCGCTGTTCCAGACCAGGCATTCGGCATTGCCGCCCACTTCCACCGACTGCGCGAACGCCGCACCGGCGGACAACAGCATGCCGAGTGCCACCACAAGCGCACACCGTTGCGGCGCGCCCATTACGGCTCCCCCTTGCGCGCCCGCGCTGTCTCCCGATGCCAATTCCGAGGCCACGACCCACTGGCCCAACGTCTGGTTCCAAACCTTGCGATAAATACGATTCATCGTCATTTCCTTATTGAAAATTGGCAAAGAGATACCCGGATCGTCTGGCGGGGGCCGGACGACCTAGTCGAAAATTGTGGAACCCCCATGGGAATGGCCTCGACGAAGGGTCGGGCCTTTGCGCTTCACGTCGTTCACGAGCTGAATGCATCCTTACACTGCAACTGTAATTCGATATTCACCACAGGTTTATCGACAGTCAAGCGGTGCGAAGTCGTATGCACTCTCTACACAAATCTTTCACTAAGCTGAAAATCGCTACTGCATTCCTTCAATAAACAAATGCTTGTAAACGTATTGCAAGGTCGATTGACCGCATACGCGCGAGTACGCGAAAAACAAAAAAGCCCGCCAGTGTTGAATTTGGCGGGCCCGAAAAAATATTCGCTTTTTCAATCGAAGGCGGTCATGCCACCCAATTTCTTGCATTGCGGAACATCCGCAGCCAGGGCGAATCGTCTTTCCAGCCCTGCGGACGCCAGCTGAGATTGACGCTGCGCAAGGTGCGCTCGGGATGCGGCATCAGAATGGTGGAACGGCCGTCATCGCTGGTCAGGCCGGTGATGCCGTCGGGCGACCCGTTGGGATTGAGCGGGTATTGCAGGGCCGTGCGGCCTTCGCCGTCGATAAAGCGCAGCGCCACCCGGACCGCAGCCTGCCCGGCCGCACTGTCGAACTCCGCGCGGCCTTCGCCGTGCGCCACCGAGACGGGGATGCGCGAACCGGCCATGCCCTGCAGGAACAGCGAAGGCGATTCCACCACTTCCAGCAACGAGAAACGGGCTTCGAACTGCTCGCTGCGGTTGCGCAGGAAGCGCGGCCAGTGCGTTGCCCCGGGAATGATGTCCTTCAGCTGGCTCAGCATCTGGCAACCGTTGCAGACGCCTAGCGAGAACGTGTCGCTGCGCTGGAAGAACGCCGCGAAAGCATCGCGCAACGCGTCGCGTTCCAGAATCGAGGTAGCCCAGCCACGGCCCGCGCCCAGCACGTCGCCATAGCTGAAGCCGCCGCAGGCGGCGAAACCCTTGAACCCGTCCAGTTTGACGCGGCCGGCGATCAGATCGCTCATGTGCACATCGAACGCATCGAAACCGGCCCGATCGAAAGCGGCGGCCATTTCGATCTGGCCATTGACGCCCTGCTCGCGCAGGATCGCGACCTTGGGTCGAACGCCCTTGGCGATATAAGGAGCGGAGATATCTTCGGCAGGATCGAAGCTGAGCTTCGGGCGCAAACCCGGCGCCGAGAAATCGCGCGTGGTTTCGCGTTCCTCATCGGCCGTTTCCGGGTTGTCGCGCAGCTTCTGCATGGCATGGGTGACCGACCACCAGGCGTCGAACAGCTCGTCCCAGCGCCATTGCGCCAACACCTCGCCTTCCTGCTCGATGCGGATCACCGGCGCGGTAGTGGGCTTGGCGATGCGCTGCGCGCATTCGGTCAGCGCGTGGCGTTCGACCAGATCCGCAAAAGCGGCGCGGTCTTCGGCCGACACCTGCACCACGGCGCCCAGCTCTTCGGCGAACAGAGTGCGGAACGGATCGTCGCCCCAACCGTCCAGCTGGATGTCCAGGCCGCAATGCGCCGCGAACGCCATTTCGCACAGCGCGGCGAACGCGCCGCCATCGCTGCGGTCGTGGTAGGCCAGCAATACGCCGGCTTCGCGCGCATCGCGGATCAGTTCGAAGAAATCGCGCAGCCGTTGCGGATCGTCCAGGTCGGGCACGCTGTCGTCCGCATCGCTGCCGCCGAATGCCGGCAACGCGCCCGCGCCCGCGCCCGCCTCCGGATGACACTGCGCCAACACCGAACCGCCGAGGCGCTGCTTGCCCGCACCCAGGCCGATCAGCCAGAGATCGCTGTCTTCTTCGCGAGCCAGCAGCGGTGTGAGCTGCTCGCGCGCGTCGGTGACGGGGGCGAAAGCGGTGATGACCAGCGAGACTGGCGAAACGGATTTCTGCGCCGTACCGTCGCTGTGCCATTGCGCCTGCATCGACAGCGAATCCTTGCCGACCGGGATGCTCAGTTCGATTTCCGGGCACAGCTGCATGCCCACCGCTTTCACTGCGTCGAACAGCAAAGCGTCTTCGCCGTCGTGATTGGCCGCGGCCATCCAGTTGGCGGAGAGTTTGATGCGGTCCAGCGATTCCACCGGCGCCGCGCACAGATTGGTGATCGCTTCGCCCACCGCCATGCGTGCCGAAGCGGCGGCATTGAGCAACGCCAGCGGCGTGCGTTCGCCGATGGCCATGGCTTCACCGACGAATCCGTCGAAACCCGACAAGGTGATGGCGCAGTCGGCCAGCGGCAGCTGCCAGGGGCCGATCATCTGGTCGCGCGCGGTCAACCCGCCGACGCTGCGGTCGCCGATGGTGACCAGGAACTGCTTGGAAGCCACCGACGGATGGGCGAGCACGCGCAGGCCTGCGTCATGCAGATCCAGACCCGCGGTTTCCATCGCCGGCCAGCGCGGCGCAGGCGGATGCGCGGTATCGCGATGCATCTTCGGCGCCTTGCCGAACAGCACGTCCATGGGCAGATCGATCGGCAGATCGCTTGAAGCCCCTCTCCCTGCGGGAGAGGGGTTGGGGTGAGGGTACGGCGAAGTGGGAGTGCTGCCGTCCTCCGCACCCTCTTCCGCCCTCGCAAGCACCCCATACCCCACCACCAATCTCTCCTCCGCCGTAGCAACACCCACCGCCGCAAACGGACACCGCTCCCGCTCGCATAGCGCGGCAAACTCGGCCAAGCGCTCCTGCGCCACGCCCAGCACATAACGCTCCTGCGATTCGTTGCACCACAGCTGCATCGGCGACAACGACGGATCGTCGCTGGGCACCCGGTCCAGATCGATCACCCCGCCCACACCGGAGTCGTGCAGCAATTCGGGAATCGCGTTCGACAGGCCGCCCGCACCGACGTCGTGGAACCAGCGGATCGGATTGTTTGCGCCCATGGCGACACAGCGGTCGATCACTTCCTGGCAGCGACGCTCCATTTCCGGGTTGTCGCGCTGCACGCTGGCAAAATCCAGGTCTTCTGCGGTATCGCCGGAAGCCACCGAGCTGGCGGCGCCGCCGCCCAGACCGATCAGCATGGCCGGGCCGCCGAGCACGATCACCGCATCGCCAGGCTGCAGACGGATTTTTTCAACCTGCATGCGATCGATGGCGCCCAATCCGCCGGCGAGCATGATCGGCTTGTCATAGGCGCGAGTCAGCGTGGCGGATTCGGGAAGTTCGAAACTGCGGAAGTAGCCCACCAGATTCGGGCGTCCGAATTCGTTGTTGAAAGCGGCCGCGCCCAGCGGGCCGTCCAGCATGATTTCCAGCGCCGGCGCCATGCGCGGATTAAGCGCGCGCGTTGCTTCCCACGCCTGCGGCAGGGTCGGGATGCGCAGGTGCGAAACGCTGAAGCCGCTCAGTCCGGCCTTGGGCTTGCCGCCGCGGCCGGTTGCGCCTTCGTCGCGGATTTCGCCGCCGGCGCCGGTGCTGGCCCCCGGAAAGGGCGCGATGGCGGTCGGATGGTTGTGGGTTTCCACCTTGATGCAGAACGCCGAATCGGTCTTCGGCTCGCTGCGATAGGCGCCGTCGGCGCCGGGACGGAAACGCGAGGACGCATAGCCTTCCACCACCGCAGCGTTGTCGCTGTACGCCGACAGCGTGTGTTGCGGCGTCTGCGCATGGGTGTGCTTGATCATGCGGAACAGCGATTGCTGGCCGCCGTTGAGCAGCATGTCCTTGCCTTCGATAGTCCAGGTCGCGTTGAAGATCTTGTGGCGGCAGTGCTCGGAATTGGCCTGCGCGAACATCATCAGTTCGACATCGGAGGGATCGCGGCCCAGTTCGCCGTAGCGCAGGCGCAGATAGTCGATCTCATCGTCGGCCAGGGCCAGGCCCAGACGCTTGTTGGCCGCTTCCAGCGCGCCCAACGCAATCCGCTCCACCGTGCCGCGCGGCAGCGCGGTGAACAGCGCAGCGGCTTGTTCGCGCGCAGACAGCAGGGACTGGGTCATCGGATCGTGCAGCAGCTTGGCCAGCGCAGCGGAGTCTTCCCAACCCTGCAGATCGATGCGGGTACCGCGTTCCACGCGTTTGACCGGCAGGCCCGCGCCGCGCAGCAGTTCGGTGGCCTTGCTGGCCCAAGGCGACAAAGTGCCCAGGCGCGGCACGATGAAGCGGGACCGGGTGTCCTCGGCGGCGGCGACCGAATCGGGCGACGCCTGCAGGATGCGGCCCAGGGTACCGATGTCGACCTCGGCACCCGCTTCGGGTTCGACGAAATAGACGTGCCACGCGCCGCGCACCAGCACGGAAGGCGAGACGGACTGCAATCGGGATTCAAGCCGCGCGCGGCGGAACTGCGACAGGGCCGACTGGCCCTCGAGGACGATCATGTCCGGCAAACCGATAAGGAATGGGGCTCACTATTGTAGCGAAGCCGGCGCAGGGCCGGCTTCGTCGTGTCGCATTTTCCTGGCGGGCTTACTGCATGCCGGCCGGTTTGACGGCCTGGGCTTCGCCCGCCAGCTTGTCCAGGGCTTCGCGCATCCTGTCCGGCGGCAGATACCCGCCCAGCTGGGTTCCATCCGGGGCGAAAATGGCCGGCGTGCCGGAAATGCCCAGGCGCTGGCCCACGTGGTACTCCATGTCCACCGGGGTGCTTCTGCAGGCCCGCGCGGGAATGGGCTTGCCGCCCTTGGCGTCGGTCAGGGCCTGCTTGCGGTCGGTGGCGCACCAGACCGAGATCATGTCGCGGTGGTCCTGGCTGCCCAGGCCCATGCGCGGGTAAGCCATGTACTCGATGGCGATGCCCCGCTTGTTGTATTCGGCGATTTCGCTGTGCAGCTTGCGGCAATAGCCGCATTCGATATCGGTGAAGACGCTGAGAGTGTATTTGGGGTTGGGCGGCGCGAACACGATGCGCTCGCTGGTCTTGACGCTCTTGAGCAGGTCCACGCGGTACTTGGACAGCGCGGGGCTCGATTGGGTCAGGTCTTTCTGCGAGCCGATATCCACCACGCTGCCCTGCACCAGGTATTTGCCGTCGTCGCTGATCAAAACCACCTGCCCGCCCACGATCGCTTCACGAAAACCCGGCAGCGCGGCGGCGCCCATGTAATCGATCTGGATTTTCGGGTTCAGGCTGATCAGTGCCTGGCGCGCACGTTCTTCCGGCGTATTGCCTTGGGCCGTCGCTGTCGCCTTCGAGGCAGCCGGCGTCGCCGCCTGATCGGGTTGCGGCGCCTGGGCGCAGGCGGAAATGCTGACCGGGCCCAACAGGGCGATGCAGAACAAGAGAGGCTTCATGAAGCGGTCCTTGGGGGAAGGAGGAACTGACGGCCTCTGTAGGGACCGCGCAGGACGCTGAAGGGTTCAATTTTCGCATATCCCATCGGATAGCAGTTTTCACCCGATGCGGCGGCGTCAATTACAACGACGCCACCCTTGGCGCAACAGTCCGGGCTTCGGACGCACCTGCCCGGCGATCCCCGGCCGGGCGTTCGCCAGGGCTGCGCGGCAGTACCAAGCGACGCGTGCCCCCGGCTCACCCTCGCGGATGGTGCTTGGCGTGCAGCTTCTGCAGGTGCTCGCGCGCCACCAAGGTGTAGATCTGCGTGGTGGAAAGCGAGCTGTGGCCCAGCAGCATCTGCAGCGCGCGCAGATCCGCGCCATGGTTGAGCAAGTGCGTGGCGAAGCTGTGGCGTAGCCCATGCGGGCTGACTTTGCCCGGGTCGATCCCGGCGACCGCGGCATAGCGTTTGACCAGACCCCAGAAATGCTGGCGGCTGGGCGGCTCGCCGTCGGCACCGATGAACAGCGCTTCCCGGTTGGCCTTGCCTGCCAATTTCGGCCTGACTTCCGCCAGGTACTTCTCCAGCCAGTGCTGCGACTCCTCGCCCAGCGGAACCAACCGCTCCTTGCTGCCCTTACCGGTCACCCGCACCACGCCCTGGCGGAGGTTCACGGCGTTGGCGGACAGATTCACCAGCTCGCTCACGCGCAGGCCGGCGGCATACATCAGCTCGAACATGGCGCGGTCGCGCAGGCCAAGCGGCGTATCGGTCTGCGGCGCGGCAAGCAAGGCATCGATCTGGCTTTCGGCCAGCGCCTTGGGCAGCGAGCGCGGCAGTTTGGGCGGGTCCAGCAGCGCGGTGGGATCGTCGTTGCGCAGGCCACGGCGCAGCAGCCAGGCGTAGAAGGCGCGCAGCGACGACAACAGGCGCGCGTTGCTGCGCGGCGAGTAATTCTGCACGGTGCGCGCGGCGAAATAATCGAACAGACCGGCGCGATCGGCCTGCAACAGCCCGCCCTGCCGCCCGACACGCCAGCGGGCAAGGCCTTCCAGATCGCGCCGGTAGCTGGCCAGGGTCGGTTTGGCCAATCCGCTCTCGGCCCAGATCGCATCCAGGAAAGCGGTGATTTCGGCAGCATCGGATTCGGGTACGGGCGGCAAAGCCATGGCCTGGATGCGGCGGTCGGCGGGGGAAGTGGAATTCATCGGCCAAGCATAGACCGAGCGCGCAGGGGCACGTAGGAGCGGCGCAAGTCGCGAAGTTTCTTCCAAGCCACCTGTGATCGCGACTTACGTCGCTCCTACGCGGCGCTCCCGCTATCCTGTGCGCATGAACGACCCACTCGCCGCCACGCCGAAACCCCGCGCCCACATCGGGTGGCGTCTGCTCGCCCTGCTCTATGATTTCTGGCCGGCGCTGGCACTGTGGATGCTGCTGAGCGCCGCTTTCACTCTCCTCTATTACCTGACGGGCCACGGAGCGCGGCAAAACATCTCGCCCTTCAGCGCTTTGCAGATCGCGCTTTGGCTGGCCTGCTGGCTGGTGACCGGCGCTTACGCGGTGATCAGCTGGCGGCGCGGCGGGCAGACCCTGGGCATGCGTCCGTGGCGACTGAAAGTGATCGCCGCCGATGACAGTGCGCCGAGCTGGCAGGCACTCTGCGTGCGTTATGCGGTGGCGACTGTTTCGTTGTTGCTGGCTGGCTTGGGGTTTTGGTGGGCTTGGGTGGATCGGAAAAAGCTGACTTGGCACGACCGGGCCAGCGGCACGCGCATGATCCGGCTTCCGAAAAAATAGAGCCTGTTCGCGCAAGGTCAAGGTCGACCCGTAGGTCGGGGCTACGCCCCCGACGCACGGGAACCGAAACCGCAAGTGCGTCGGGGGCGTAGCCCCGACCTACGGGCGATCTACTAACTGCTTCGTCGCCTGAACAACCACGCCGACACCGTCAGCATCACCAGCGGTGGCAGCAGATAGGCGATCCAGTAGTCGAACTTGAATGCACCCGCCAGGCGGCTGAACAAGGTCTGCAGCAGCCAGAAGCCCAAGGCGAACAGAATTCCCAGGAACAGCTGTTTCCCCAGCCCGCCGCTGCGCAGGCTGCCGAAGGCGAACGGAATGGCCGCCAGGCACAGCGCCAACACGTTCAACGGGTAGAACCAGCGGCCCCAGTAGACTTCCTGGTACTCGCGCGCATCCAGTCCGTTGCGCTGGCGGTAGTCGATGCTGCGCGCCAGATCGCTGGAAGCCATATAGCGCGGCTTGGCGATGGTATCGGCCAGCGCGGCCGGGTCCAGGTCCGAGTCCCAACGCATGCCCAACAGCTGCTGCTGGGTCACCGAACTTGCGTTGAAAGTGGTGCGCAATACATTCTTCAGGACCCACTTGTCTTCGAAGTTTTCGGCGGTGGCGGCATGGGAAATCGCCGCCAGCCTGCCGTCGTCGGCCAACTCGTACAGGCGTACATCGCGCAGCTGCAGCCATTCACGGCCGTCCTGCACCTTCTTTTCGCCGCCTTGCGCATTGAGGAAAACATTGCCCTCGCGCGCCCACAGCCCCGAATACGTCGCCGCCGCCGCGTTATTGGTGATGGCCGAGGTGCGGACCCGGTCGGCCTGGGTCTGGCCCCAGCTGCCCACGGTTTCCATGCACAGCACCATCAGCCCGGTCAGCAGGGCCAGGGTGATGGCCACCGACAGGCTCAGGCGCCGGCGCGAGAGCCCTACGGCCCGCAATGCGATCAGCTCCGAGCTGGCGGCCAATTGGCCCAATCCCATCAGCGCGCCGATCACCGCCGCGGTGGGGAACATGGTGTAGGCGCGGCGCGGAATGGTGTAGGCCACAAAGGCCACCGCGTGGCCGAAGCTGTAGCTGCCCTTGCCTAGGTCGTTGAGTTCGCTGGATATGGCGTTGATTACATCCAACCCCACCAGCACCGACCACACCAGCAAGACGGTGACCAGGACCACACGGCCAACATAGAGATCGTGAAGATTGGGACTTAGCCTCATGACGCCTTCATCCGCGAACGCGCCATGCGCCCATCGCGCAGATAGGCCCACAGGCCGAATGCCAGCAGCGGCAGCGTCAACCACCAAAGTCCCAGCATGCCGGGCACCTTGCCATCGGACAGGGCCTGGGTGCCGATATACATCAGGTTGGTGCCCACCAGATAAGCCAGGAAGC
The DNA here is from genome assembly GCA_965650035.1 of uncultured Pseudoxanthomonas sp. Classification (GTDB taxonomy): domain Bacteria; phylum Pseudomonadota; class Gammaproteobacteria; order Xanthomonadales; family Xanthomonadaceae; genus Pseudoxanthomonas_A. The sequence goes on along the minus strand of CBFGMR010000036.1, from coordinate 17,596 downwards.
CCAGCATGATGCGTCCATAACGCGCCTGGCGCGGCGAACTGCGCGCCAGCGGCAGTGCGATCAGCGCGAACGCCAGCGCCAGCAGCGGCGGGGTAAGCCGGTAGTGCAGCTGCGCATTGGCGTCAGCGCGCTTGTCGCCGAACAGCGCCAGGGTCGGCAGCAATTCGGGATCGGTTTCGGCGCGGACATCGGCGCGGTCAGGCAGCGCGAACTCGTTGCTGGCGAAGCGCATCAGATTGAAGTCGCGGCCTTTATCCAGCGGGCCTTCCACCCGAAATCCTTCGTTCAGCCGCATATAGCGGTCGCGCTGGCCTTCGAAAAACATCTCGCCGGTGCGCGCGGTCACCACATCCAGCCGGTCGCCTTCCTGGCGCTGCACGAATACGCGCTGCAACTTGGTTCCATCGGCCGAAATTCCGCCGATGTAGATGACGCTGCCATTGGGCAGCATGGTGAATCTGCCCGCATCCAGCCCGGCCACGACCAGGCTGCGGTTGGCGTGTTCGATCATGCGCTCGCTGGTCCGGTCGGCCCATGGCCCCAGCCACAGCGACAGGGCACCGATCAGGGCCACCACCGGAATCACCAGCATCAGGAAGGGCTTCAGCATCCGCCCCGGCCCGACCCCGATCCCGGTCAGTACGGGCATTTCCGAGTCGCGGTACAGCCGCGCGAAGGCCAGCAGCAGGCCAAGCATCAGCGCCAACGGCAGGATCACCGGCAGATAATTGAGCAGCTGCAGGCCCATCTGCGAGATCAGAAGGCTCGCCGGGATCCGCCCCTCGGCGATGTTGCCCAGCAAATCGGCCATCACCCCGCCCAGACTCACCACCAGCAGCACGATCAGCGTGGCCAGGAAGCTCTGGGTGAATTCGCGGAAGAGGTAGCGGTCCAGCTTCGCCATGGGGGTTGGTTTACAATCTCGGGTTCGTTCGCTGGGATTGGCCGCGTTTTCTGCGGTCTGGCGCGGTCATGCCGCAGCCTGAGGACCCGCGATTGTACGGAACTCGTCACCTAATGATCTGGGAATCTGCTCAATGGCACTGGAATTCACCCTGAACCACGACGCGCCGGCTAGCGCTGGCTTCGATTGCATCGTGGTAGGCGCCTATGGCGACAAGACCCTGACTCCGGCCGGTCGCGCCCTCGACGCGGCCAGCGGAGGCAAGCTCAACACGCTGGTCCAGCGCGGCGATGTGAACGGCAAGACCGGCAAAGCCACCTTGCTCCACGATCTTCCGGGCATCGCAGCGGCGCGCGTGCTGGTGATCGGTTTGGGCGAGGCGGCCAAGTTCGGCGTGCCGCAATACCTCAAGGCGGTCGGCGACGCGACGCGCGCATTGAAGGTCGGTCCTTCCACCAATGTGCTGTTCACCTTGTCGGAACTGGAAGTGAAGGGACGCGATAACGCCTGGAACATCCGCCAGGCCGTGATCGCCTCGGACCACGCCAGCTACCGCTATACCGCGACCCTGGGCAAGAAGAAGACCGACGACACCGGCCTGTCCACGCTGTCGGTCAGCGGCAGCGACGAACAAGCCCTGGCGCACGGCGAAGCGATCGCCGCCGGCGTCGCCTTCGCGCGCGAACTCGGCAACCTGCCGCCCAATATCTGCACGCCGGCCTACCTGGCCGAACAGGCGCAGAAGTTCGCCTCCGAACATGACGGCGCCGAGGCCGAAATCCTCGACGAAGCGCAGATGGAAGCGCTGGGCATGGGTTCGCTGCTGGCGGTGGCGCGCGGTTCGGCCAATCGCCCGCATCTCATCGTGCTCAAGTGGAATGGTGGCAGCGACGACGCCAAGCCGTTCGTGATGGTCGGCAAAGGCATCACCTTCGACACCGGCGGCGTCAACCTGAAGACCCAGGGCGGCATCGAGGAAATGAAGTACGACATGTGCGGCGCCGCCAATGTCATCGGTACTTTCGTGGCCGCGGTGAAGATGAAGCTGCCGTTGAACGTGGTGGTAGTGGTGCCGGCGGTGGAGAATGCGATCGACGGCAACGCCTACCGCCCCTCCGACGTCATCACCAGCATGTCCGGCAAGACCATCGAAGTCGGCAACACCGACGCCGAAGGCCGCCTGATCCTGTGCGATGCGCTGACCTACGCGCAGCGCTTCGAACCCGAAGCGCTGCTGGACGTGGCCACCCTGACCGGCGCCTGCATCGTGGCCCTGGGCCGCTTCGCCACCGGCCTGATGAGCAAGCACGACGATCTTTCCAACGAGCTGCTGGCCGCCGGCGAAACGGTATTCGACCGCGCCTGGCGCCTGCCGCTGTGGGACGAATACCAGACCCAGCTCGATTCCACCTTCGCCGACGTCTACAACATCGGCGGCCGCTGGGCCGGCGCCATCACCGCTGGCTGCTTCCTGGCGCGCTTCACCGAAAACCAGCGCTGGGCGCACCTGGATATCGCCGGCGTGGCCAACGACGAAGGCAAGCGCGGCATGGCGACTGGCCGGCCGGTTGGTTTGCTGACGCAGTGGCTGCTGGACCGCGCGGCGTAAACCGTGCCCCGCGCCGATTTCTACCTGATCGCGAAGCCCCGCTTCCTGGAAGAGCCGCTCAAGCTGGTCTGCGAACTCGCGCGCAAGTCCTACGACGCCAACCTGTGGACGCTGGTGCTGGCGCGCGACGCCGAACAGGCCGAACAGATCGACGCGCTGCTGTGGGAAATGGACGACGACGCCTATATTCCGCATCAGATCGCGGGCGATGAGGAAGACGAACTGACTCCGGTGCTGATCGCCACGCCCGATGTCGACACGCCCGCCCGCGCGCTGGTGATCAACTTGCGCGACGCGGCCTTCGACGGCCCCTGCGAACGCATCCTGGAAGTCGTACCCGCCGACGAATCCGCGCGCGAGCCGCTGCGCGAGCGCTGGAAGCAGTACAAAGCGCGCGGGTACGACGTCAACAAGCACGATATGTAGTTGAACCCTTCTCCCGCTTGCGGGAGAAGAGCCTGCCCCGTACTTGATACGGGGTGCCCGAAGGGCGGATGAGGGCGCTTTCCCATCGCCGCCGCCGAACAGCAAAGTCACTGGGTTCCCGCCTTTGCGGGAATGACGAACCTTAAAAAATCATGACCTCCGAACTCGCCTCCAGCTACGACCCCAAATCCTTCGAAGCCCGCCTCTACGCAGAGTGGGAAAGCGCCGGCTATTTCAAGCCGAGCGGGAAAGGCGAGCCGTACACCATTCTGCTGCCGCCGCCCAACGTCACCGGCACGCTGCACATGGGCCACGCCTTCCAGCAGACGCTGATGGACGCGCTGGTCCGCTACCACCGCATGCGCGGCTACGACACCTTGTGGCAGGTGGGCACCGACCATGCCGGCATCGCCACCGAAATGGTGGTCTCGCGCAATCTGGCGCTGGAAGGCAAGGGTGAAACGCGCGACTCGCTGGGCCGCGAAGGCTTCATCGAAAAAGTGTGGGAATGGAAAGCGCAATCCGGCGACACCATCGAACGCCAGATGCGCCGCCTGGGCACGTCCAGCGACTGGTCGCGCAGCGCGTTCACCATGGACCCGATGGCGTCCAAGGCGGTGATCGAAGCCTTCGTCAAACTGCATGAAGAAGGCCTGATCTACCGCGGCCAGCGTCTGGTCAACTGGGATCCGGTGCTGAAGACCGCGATCTCCGATCTGGAAGTGGAGAACGTGGAGCAGGACGGGTTCCTGTGGTCCATTTCGTATCCGCTGTCCGATGGCAGCGGCGCTTTGGTGGTGGCGACTACACGCCCCGAGACGATGCTCGGCGACTCCGCAGTGGCCGTGCATCCGGAAGACGAGCGCTACGCGCACCTGGTCGGCAAGACCGTGAAGCTGCCGCTGACCGAACGCGAGATTCCGATCATCGCCGACACTTATGTGGAACGCGAGTTCGGTACTGGCGTGGTCAAGATCACACCGGCGCACGACAAGAACGACTACGCAGTCTGGGAGCGTCACCAAGAGGAACTGCAGTCGCAGCCCAAGGGCGGTCTCATTAACATTTTTCGAGATGATGCGAGCATCAAGTCGTCCCCACGCGACGACTTCGATTATGTGAACGTGGAGGGAACGCAGCTCGCCGAAGGTGATGGCCTAGTCGGAAAATCCGTTTCAGAGCTCATACCTGAGCGCTATCACGGCCTGGATCGTTATGTTGCCCGCAAACTGATTCTCGAAGACCTTGAGAATCAAGAGCTACTCGTGTCTGTCGACCCGCACAAACTCCAAGTTCCTCGTGGTGATCGCACAGGGCAAGTTTTGGAGTTCTATCTCACAAGTCAGTGGTTCGTGAGAATGGATGACCTTGCGAAGCGGGGCCTGGACATAGTCGAGAACGGCCAGGTCAAGTTCGTTCCTCCGAATTGGATCAATACCTATCGCCATTGGATGGAGAACATCCAAGACTGGTGCATCAGTCGCCAGCTATGGTGGGGGCATCAGATTCCTGCTTGGTACGACATGTGGAGTCAACCTGTCATCGCCCGATCCCGAGATGACGCATACCAAAAATACTTGGCTGAACTTTCCGAGAACTACTACGCCGAAGAACTCGGTCCCGAAGACATTGCATTCATAAAATCGATCGCGATTGGATCATCGAAGAACGACGCTGATCTGGAAAATGAGCTGGAAGGCGCTGGATTCGGAAAATATGCGCTCAAACAAGACAACGACGTGCTGGAAACCTGGTTCAGCTCGCAGCTGTGGCCGTTCAGCACCCTGGGTTGGCCCGACAAAGCAGCGATGGCCGAACGCGGTTTCGGCCGCTACCTGCCCAGTTCGGTGTTGGTCACCGGCTTCGACATCATCTTCTTCTGGGTCGCGCGCATGATCATGGCGACCGATCATTTCACCGGCCAAGTTCCGTTCAAGGACGTCTACATCACCGGCCTGATCCGCGACAAGGACGGGCAGAAGATGTCCAAGTCCAAGGGCAATGTGCTGGACCCGCTGGACATCATCGACGGCATCGCTCTGGAAGACCTGGTCGCCAAGCGCACCACCGGCCTGATGAAACCCACCGATGCGCCGAAGATCGAAAAAGCGACGCGCAAGGAATTCCCCGAAGGCATCATCGCCCACGGCGCCGACGCGCTGCGCTTCACCATCGCCGCGCTGGCCAACCACGGCCGCGACATCAAGTTCGACATGGGCCGCGCCGAAGGCTACAAGAATTTCTGCAACAAGTTGTGGAATGCGACGCGCTTCGTGCTGATGAATACCGAGGGCTTTGCTGTTCCTTCTCCCTCCGGGAGAAGGTGGCCCGCAGGGACGGATGAGGGTACGGAGCACGGCAACACTTCCACTTCGCCGTACCCTCACCCCAACCCCTCTCCCGAGGGGAGAGGGGCTCGCACTCCGATCACTGATCCTGAAAAATGGATCCTGGCGCGCCTGGCGAAAGTTTCGGCCGAAGCCCAAACCCACTACGCCAGCTACCGCTTCGACCTGCTCGCACAAACGCTGTACGAATTTGCCTGGAACGAGTTTTGCGACTGGTTCCTGGAGCTGACAAAACCGGCCTTGAACGGCGACGACGCGGCCGCCGCCGACAGCACCCGCCACACCCTGCTGTACGTACTGGAAGCGCTGCTGCGCCTGCTGCATCCGCTGACGCCCTTCGTCACCGAAGAGCTGTGGCAGCAGGTCGCCCCGCGCCTGGGCATCGAAGGCGGCACCGTTTCGCTGCAGTCCTACCCGGAGGCCGCGCACTACGCTGCCGACGATCTTTCGCAGGCCGAAACCGATGTGGAATGGCTGAAAGACATGGTGTCCGCCCTGCGTCGGGTGCGCAGCGAACTCGGCGTTTCGCCCGGCAAGCAGGTTCGCCTGCTGCTGCAGGGTGGCAACGACAACGACCGCAAGCTGGCCGATCGTTACGCCTCGCAGCTTTCTTTCCTGCTCAAACTGGATGCCATCCAATGGCAGCAGGCCGATGCACAAGCGCCCGCATCTGCGGTTGCTATCGTCGGCGAGCTGAAGCTGCTGGTGCCGCTGGAAGGGTTGGTCGACCTGGATGCCGAACGCGCGCGTCTGGACAAGGAGATCGTCAGGGTCACGGGCGAGAAAGAGAAAAGCGAAATCAAACTGTCCAAATTCAGCGACAAGGTGCCGCCAGCGGTGGTCGAACAGGAACGCCAGCGGCTGGTCGACTGGACCAACCAGCTGGATGGTCTGCGCGAGCAACGCGGGAAGCTCTGAACAAACCGCGCGTAGGAGCGACGTGAGTCGCGATGGAACATCTCGGCAGCTTCCATCGCGACTCACGTCGCTCCTACACGCCCCACCCGCTCCTACAACGCCGGCATCCTGTCGATCTCTTCGCCCACTAATTCCATCGCCATCACCAGTGCGTCCTCGCGCCCGTCGCGCGCGGGGTAGTAACGCGGACGCCGCCCGATCTCGTTGAAGCCTTCGTCGTGGTATAGCGCGATGGCGTTGGGATTGGAGGGGCGCACTTCCAGAAAGATACGCGCGGCGCCCAGGTCGACGGCCAGCTTGACCAGCGACCGCAATAACTGGCGACCGTGTCCGCGCCCCTGGCGCTCCGGCGCGACGCAGATATTGAGGATGTGCGCCTCGTCCGCCGCCACGCTGATGACCGCGTAGCCGATGGGCAGGCCGCGTTCCTGCAGAACCCAGGCGGGATAACCGGCAGCCAGACAATCGCGGAAGATGCCGCGTGTCCAAGGGAACGGATAAGCGCGTTGTTCGATCGCCAGAATGGCATCCAGGTCCGACTCGCGCATCGCGCGCAAGCCCGCATCGGCATGCCCGGCATCGACCGCGACCGCGCTCACGGCGACCGCTGCCTGCGCAAGGCGCGCAACTGCGGCCACAAGGCGCGTTTGGCTGCGGGATTGCCGCGCAGTTCGGAGGAAGGCGGCCAGCGGGCGATGATCGCGGCCGCATCCTCGGCATTGGGGTTGCAGCCCGAGGCGCGGATCAGCGCGAAATGCAGTTTGTCCGGCAAGCGCGAAGCGGCGCGCGTGGGCGTAGGAGCAACACGCACAGAGGGCGTCGTTTCGGGCTCGGGTCTGCGGCGGGCCGGAGCAGCGACCTGGGCAGCCTCGCGCTGCGGCTGGGCTGCTCCGACTGCGATCGGCGCCGCAACCGGCGCTTCGGCCGCGCCCTGCACATACAACGTGTGGCCCAATGCAGTCAGCCACTCATGCTGTTGCGATGACCACAGCTCGCTCACGGCGTGGCCTCCGGGATCTTGCGCCAACGTCTCCACAGCCAGAGCCCCGGCCCCGAGAGCGCATAGACCACGCCGATGGCCAACAGCGCACGCGGCAGGTCCATCGCCAGCACCGCGATCACCACCGGCACCAGGAACAGCGCATAGAAGGGAATGCGGTCGGCCTTGGCCCCGCCTTCCCCAGTGCCCTTGAAACTCCAGAAACGGATGCGGCTGACCATGAGCAGCGCGGAGACTATCGTCACCCCCAGCGCCACATAACGCAGCTCCTCGCCGCTCCAGCCCAGATCGCCATCCGCGAAGGCCCAGACGAAGGACATCATCAGCCCCGCCGCGGCCGGACTGGCAAGGCCGATGAACCAGCGCTTGTCCACCGTGCCCACCTGCGTATTGAAACGGGCCAGACGCAGCGCGGCGCAGGCCGCGTAAAGGAAGGCGACCGCCCAACCCACCCGGCCCATCACGCTGCCGTCGAATTTCAGCGCAGAAAGCGCCCAGTGGTACATCACCAGCGCCGGAGCCATGCCGAAGCTCACCAGATCGGCCAGCGAGTCGTACTGCACGCCGAATTCGCTGCTGGTGCCGGTCAGGCGCGCCACCCGCCCGTCGATGCCGTCCATCACCGCCGCGATGAACACCGCCACCGAGGCCTGCACGAACTGGCCATTGGCCGCCGCGATGATCGCGTAGAACCCAGCGAACAGGCCTGCCGTGGTGAACAGGTTGGGGAGCAGATAGATCGTGCGGGAACGCGGTACTTGCTTGTTTTCGTCCATGCGTCGCAGTTTAGCCCAAGCCGGCGGCTTGCCAGCCCGGCCCGGCGGTGCTGCAATCGCACCCTTCCCCTTATCCCCCTGACTCCCTGGAGACCGCCATGCGCGCTCTGTCCACAAGTACGGTCCTGATCCGCACCTTCGCCCTGCTCGTTCTGACCGGGGTCTGCAGCACTGCCGCCCTGGCCGGCAAGATCTACCAGTGGAAGGACGCCAAGGGCGTGACCCACTATTCCGACAGCCCGCCGCCGGAAGGCAAGGCGCAAGACCGCCAGATCGACAACCGCGGCGAACCGGCGCCCACCGCCACCGTGGCTGGCAAGTCCGTCGAGAACCCCATGTGCACTACCGCCAAGCGCAATCTGCAGGTCCTGAGCGGCAAAGCCGCGGTGCAGCAGGACACCGATGGGGACGGCAAGCCCGACAAGGCCCTGACCGAAGACGACCGCGGCAGCCAGCGCAATCTGGCCGAAGCGGCAGTCAAGGCCTACTGCACTCCAGCCACCTGAACCATGCGTCTGGCCTGGGCCATCTGCGCAGGCCTGCTGCTGGGCATCGGCGTGGCCTGGTGGCTGTCGCGCGAAGCGCCCGCAAAAACCGAGGCGCGACAACGGCGCGCCGAACAGGCTGCCGCCGCCCAGGCCCGTGACGCCAAGCCCTCGCTCTACCGCTGGCGCGATGCCGCAGGCGTACTCCAGATCACCGATAAACCTCCGCCGGACAGGCCTTTCGAACGCATCGACCGTGCGCCCGATCGCGCCATCAAGGTCAAAGGCGACAGCGCCCACTGAGCGCGAACCCCGCATTGGCGCGCCGCAGCTGGCAAAATGGCCGCTCCCCACGACGTGAAGAACCTTCCCCGATGCGCCTGTCGCAATTCCATCTCCGCACCACCAAGGAAACCCCCGCCGACGCCGAAGTAATCAGCCACCAGCTGATGCTGCGCGCCGGCATGATCCGCAAGCTGGCCTCCGGACTCTATACCTGGTCGCCGCTGGGGTTGCGGGTGCTGCGCAAAGTGGAAAACGTGGTGCGCGAGGAAATGAACCGCGCCGGCGCCATCGAAATGCTGATGCCCACGGTCCAGCCGCGGGAATTGTGGGAGGAAACCGGGCGCTGGGAGAAGTTCGGCGGACAACTGCTGAAAATCCGCGACCGCAAAGAGGCCGAGTACTGCTTCGCGCCCACCGCCGAAGAAGTGATCACCGATTTCGCCCGCAACGAACTGGCCAGCTACAAACAGCTGCCGGTGAACTTCTACCAGATCCAGACCAAGTTCCGCGACGAGATCCGCCCACGCTTCGGGGTGATGCGTGCGCGCGAATTCCTGATGAAGGACGGGTACTCGTTCCACCTGACCGAAGCCGACCTGGTCCGCGAATACAACAACATGCACGCCGCCTACAGCCGCGTGTTCACCCGCCTGGGCCTGAAGTTCCGCGCAGTGCAGGCCGATTCCGGCGCCATCGGCGGCGACGCGTCGCAGGAATTCCACGTGCTGGCCGATTCGGGCGAAGACGCCATCGCCTTTTCCACCGGCTCGGACTACGCCGCCAATGTGGAAGCCGCGCAGGCCGCCGAACCGGCGCCGCGTGCGGTCGCGAGCGAAGCATTGCGCAAGGTGGATACGCCCACGCAGAAGACCTGCGAGGATGTCGCCGCGCTGCTTGCCATCCCGTTGCAACGCACGGTCAAGTCGGTCGCGGTGATGACTGAGGCCGGCTTCGTGCTGGCGCTGGTGCGCGGCGACCACGCGGTCAACGAGATCAAGTTGGCCAAGGTACCGGGCCTGGCCGACTACCGCATGGCCACCGAAGCGGAAATCAAGGAATACCTGGGCAGCGAGCCCGGCTTCCTGGGCCCGCTGCAACCAGCGAAAGAGATACGCGTGATCGCCGATCGCGAAGTGGCGGCGATGGCCGACTTCGTTGTCGGCGCCAACGAAGCGGGTTTCCACATCGCCGGCGTCAATTGGGGCCGCGACGTACCCGAACCGCATGCGATCGCCGACATCCGCAACGTGGTCCATGGCGACCGCGCGCAGGACGGCGGCGAGCTGCAGCTAGCGCGCGGCATTGAAGTGGGCCACGTGTTCCAGTTGGGCCGCAAGTACACCGAAGCGCTCAAAGCCACGGTGCTGGACGAGTCCGGCAAGGCTGCCACCATGCTCATGGGCACCTACGGCATCGGCGTGTCGCGCATCGTCGCTGCGGCGATCGAACAGAACCACGACCAGGCCGGCATCATCTGGCCCGAACCGATGGCTCCCTGGGCCGTCGCCATCTGCACCATCAATCCGAAGGGCGATGCTGCAGTGAACGACGCTGCGCAGCAGCTGTTCGACGATCTTCAGGCCGGGGGCATAGAAGCGGTGATAGACGACCGCGGCCTGCGCCCGGGCCAGATGTTCGCCGACATTGAACTGATCGGCATCCCGCACCGCGTGGTGATCTCCGAACGCGGCCTGGCCGCCGGCACCTTCGAATACCGCGCGCGTCGTTCCAGTGAAGCGGAGAATCTGGGCCGCGATGAACTGCTGGCCAAACTGACCGGCTGACCCGAGCGCGCACCTTCAGACGAATCCTTCCCCTGCTTGCGGGGGAAGAGCCTGCCCCGTACTTGATACGGGGTGCCGAAGGCGGATAGGGGCGCTCTTGGCGATATTTGTCAGAATAAAGCAAAAGCGTTTCGCGCTTTGCGCGAGTCACTTTTCTTTGAACGGCAAAGAAAAGTAACCAAAAGAAAGCCGCCCTACGGCGCGCCCAACGATGAAGCTGTTGGGTTCGCATGCGAATTGGGAATTTCCGTAAGGCGCATCCTGCGCCTACGGAAACGGCGCACATCCCTGTGCGCCGCCCTTCGGGTTTACCCAATTCGCATGCCGCGCCTCACGGGGTTGTTCCGGCAACAGCAAAAGCGAAAAGCAGCCTGCTTGCATTGGTCCTTCCCGCTTGTTTCGGAAAATTCAAAGATTCTTCCGCGCCGGCAGCAGCAGATTGCCGAACAGCAGCCCCGCAATCAGCGCCATCACGATATTGATCACCGTCAACAGCGCCGAATTCCCCACCGCCAGATCCTGCTGCTGCACCAGACTCAACACGCCCCGCAGGCTATTGCTGCCCGGCACCAGCATGATGATGCCCGGCACCCGGATGATCGCGCCGGGCTTGTTGGCCCAGCGCGCGAATACATTGCCCGCCGCCGTCAGCACCAGCGCCGACAGGAATATTCCGACCTCCGTTCCCCATGCCTGCCCTGCATAACGCGAAATCAGATAGCCGCAGATCGCCGCTGCCATCACCCAGCCATAATCGCGGCGATGGGCCTTGAACAACACGGCAAAGGCATAGGCCGCCAGCACCAGCGATGTCCATTCCACCCACTCCGGCTGCGGGCGCAACGCGCGCACTTCCGGGTACAGGCCCAGCAGCTGCGCCAGGGTCAACGCGATGAGGGTGCCCACGGTCAACTTCAGAATGGTGGCGATGGCGCCGGCGAAACGCGCCGTGCCCGAGACCAGATGCTGGCTGGTCAATTCATTGACCGCGTTGGTAAGCGTCATACCCGGCAACAACACCACCAGCGACGCGATGATCACGCTGTTCAGATTGAGCGGTTGAATGAAATTGGAAACCAGTACCGCCACCATGCCGGCCATCAACGCCGATACCGCATCGCTGGCCTCCTTCAGTCGCGGACGCCGCTCATTCAAAAGGGCCTGCACACCGATCAGCAAGCCGATGAACGTGGCCGTGCCGATATCCAGCCACGGCAACCGCCACAGTCCGGCCACCGCGCCCGAGGCCAATCCGAATGCGATGAGCTGCGTCGCACGCCAACGCAAGCTGGGCTTGCGGTCCAGCGCGCGCAGCGCAGTGTGGCCCTGCGCGATGCTCATCGCTCCAGCGGCCACGGCCTCGGCGATGCGATCGGATTCGCTCAGTTTGTACAGATCGTTTTCCCCCGGCGCCAGACGGATCACCCGGGTCGTGTCGCTGGCCCCCAGCGGCCGGGAAGGGTCGCTGAAACTGAGGATCAGACCGGTGGGGTTAGACCAGGGTTCACACTCCAGCCCAAGACGGGTCGACAGCGCGACTACCGCCCCCTCAAGGCGCTGCGCCGTCGTGCCATAGGTATGCAGACGCGCTGCGGTTTCGCATACGAAAGCGATGCGCTGGGCATAAGTAGCAGTGCTCGTGGCGGAGTTGGTTGCGGTTGGCGGCATGCGATTAGTCTAGGGCCTGGGAATGGTGCCGGTGGATGATGCCCGGCTCTCGGCGGCCATGCCACGATTCCGACCCACTCCTCTCTTCATACGGCATGGGTAGACTGTATGCTCACCGGACGAGCGATATGACCCAAACCGACGGCCGCCCCCGCTTCGAAACCGATGACGCCGACCCCTCGCGGGTACGGTTGGCGGGGCAATGGACCATCGCGACCGCGCTGCAGGTCGCCGAACGCTTGCGCGAGATCCCGGCCGGCGCCAAGGTCATCGATGCGACCGGCATTTCGCGCATCGACTCCGCCGGCGTGTTGCAGCTGCTGCGTCACGCCGCGCGCAACGACATCGCGATGGACGACCTGAAGTTCCGCGAAGAACATCAAGCCCTGGTTTCGACCATCGAAGACGTTGCCGACGACCGCCCGAAGAAGAAGCGCGACTACGGCTTCGTCGCCGCGCTGGCGCGTCTGGGCTATCAAGTGCAGGACAACGGCAAGGAAATCGTTTCCCTGGTCAGCTTCACCGGCGAGAATCTGGTGAAGATGCTGCGCACCTTGAAGGAACCCAAGCGCCTGCGCGTTACTGCCACCGTCTTCCATATGGAACAGGTGGGCCTGGATGCGGTGCCGCTGGTGATTCTGCTGTCCTATCTGGTCGGCGCGGTCATCGCCTTCCTGGGTTCGACCATCCTGCGCGACTTCGGCGCGGAGATCTATGTGGTGGAATTGGTCAGCATCGCCTTCCTGCGCGAGTTCGCGGTGCTGCTCACCGCCATCGTGCTGGCCGGGCGCACCGCCAGCGCCTTCACCGCGCAGATCGGCGCGATGCAGAGCCGTGAGGAAATCGACGCGATCCGCACGCTCGGCCTGGATCCGATCGACCTGCTGGTGATCCCGCGCCTGCTGGCCCTGCTGATCACCCTGCCGCTGCTCACCTTCATTTCGATGATGGCCGGTCTGGCCGGCGGCATTACCGTCGGCGCCTTCGATCTGGGCATCCCCCCGCAGATGTACCTGGCGCGCATGCACGAAACCCTGGAAGTGCGGCACTTCCTGGTCGGCATGTCCAAGGCGCCGATCTTCGCCCTGATCATCGGCCTGATCGGCTGCCTGGAAGGACTGCAGGTGGAAGGCACCGCGCAATCGGTGGGCGAACGCACTACCTCCAGCGTGGTGCAGGCCATTTCGCTGGTGATCATCGTCGATGCGCTGGCGGCGCTGTGGTTCATGAACATGGATTGGTAAGCATGGCCTCTCTGTCTACCGACCGCCGCGAAGAAGCCGACAATGCGACTCCGGTCATCCGCGTGCGCGGACTGACCAACAAGTTCGGCGAGCAGACCGTGCACGAGGATCTGGACCTGGACGTACATCCCGGCGAAATTCTGGGCGTGGTCGGCGGTTCTGGCACGGGCAAGTCGGTGCTGATGCGTTCCATCCTGGGACTGCGTATTCCCGATGCCGGCCGGATTGAAGTGCTGGGCACCGACGCACGCTCGACCCGCCCGCAGGACCGTCAGCACATCGAACGCAACACCGGCGTCCTGTTCCAGGACGGCGCCCTGTTCTCGTCGCTGACCGTGGGCGAAAACGTGCAGGTGCCGCTGAAGGAACACCATGGCGAATTGCCCGACAGCTGGCGCTACGAACTGGCGCTGCTGAAGGTGAAGCTGGCCGGGTTGCCGGCCGATGCGCTGAACAAACTGCCCTCGCAGCTCTCGGGCGGCATGCGCAAGCGTGCCGGCCTTGCGCGCGCGCTGGCGCTGGATCCACCGCTGCTTTTCCTGGACGAACCCACCGCTGGGCTGGACCCGATCGGCGCAGCCGCCTTCGACCGGCTTATCCGGACCCTGCAGCAGGCGCTGGGGCTTACCGTCTTCCTCATCACTCACGACCTGGACACCCTGTACGCTATCTGCGACCGGGTGGCGGTGCTGGCCGACCGTAAAGTGGTGATCAATGCGCCGATCGCCGAAGTGGAGAAGCTCGACCATCCGTGGGTGCAGGAATATTTCCACGGCCCCCGCGCACGTGCCGCGCGCCAGGGCCGCGATGCCTACCAAGAACGAACCAAGCAAGAGGCGTCCTGAACATGGAAACCAAAGCCAATTACGTCCTCATCGGCGCTTTCACCATCATCATCGCTGCCGCTTTGCTGCTGTTCGGGCTGTGGGCGGCGAAATACTCCTCCGAGCGCAGCTGGCAGGAATACCAGGTGGTGTTCCGCGAAGCCGTCACCGGCCTGTCGGTGGGCAGCCCGGTGCAATACAACGGCATCGCGGTGGGTTCCATCACCAAACTGTCGCTGGCGCCCAACGATCCGCGCCAGGTGATCGCCAGGATCCGCCTGGAGGCGACGACCCCGGTGAAGACCGACACACGCGCCAAACTGGCCATCACCAGCCTGACCGGGCCATCCATCATCCAACTGAGCGGCGGCACGCCGCAGGCCCCGGCGCTTACCTCGGTGGATACGCGCGAAGCGCCAATCATCCAGACTTCGCCCTCGGCGCTGCAGAACATCACCGACACTGCCAACCGCATCGTCGAGCGCCTGGATCAGGTGCTGAGCGACCAGAACGTGGCGCGCATCGCCAGCACCTTGCAAAACCTGGAAACCATCAGCGGCGACATGGCCAATCGCGAAGAAGGCCTGCAGGCGCTGATCGCCAGCGCCCGCGACGCGGCCAACAATCTCGACGCCACGCTGGACACCACCAACGGCACCATCCAGCGCCTGGACCAGAACCTGGTGAAGAAGCTACCACCCATCCTGGAGAAACTGGAAAGCACTTTGGCGCGGCTGGATTCGGCGGCGGGCAACGCGGACGCGATCCTCGGCGAGAACCGCTCGGCCATCAACAGTTTCGCCAGCGACGGGCTGGGGCAACTGGGCCCTACCCTCACCGAACTGCGCAGCTTGATCCGCGACCTGCGTCAGGTCAGCGACCGGCTTGAAGGCAACCCCGCGCGCTACCTGTTGGGTCGCGACGCACCCAAGGAGTTCGAACCGAAATGAAATCGATGCGATTGGCTTCCATTCGTCTTCTTTCTGTCGCCATACCGCTCCTGCTGCTGGCCGGCTGTTCGGTGCTGGGAAACGGCAAACAACGCGATCCGGTGACGATCTATGCGCCGCAGGTGAAGGTAACGCCCGACCCCTCCTGGCCTTCAGTGACCTGGCAGCTGGCCGTGGTCAAGCCCACCGCCGCGCGCGTGGTCGACAGCCCGCGCATCGCGGTGCGCCCGGTGCCCGGCGAGCTGCAGGTCTACAAGGGCGTGACCTGGTCGCAGCCGTCCACCGACCTGATCGAAGCCACCGTGCTGCGCGCGTTGGAGGATTCCGGCAGGATTCCTGCAGTCGCACGTACCGGCAGCGGCATCCGCGCCGATTACAAGCTGATAATGGATCTGCGCCGGTACGAAGCCGACTATGCGGGCAATGCGGTTCCTGCGGCCACGATCGAACTCACCGCCAAACTTCTGCATACTACCGATCAACGCATCGTCGCCTCGCGCACGTTTCTGCAGGCGGAGCCATCCAGCGGGGTCGAAGTGCCGCAAGTGGCAACGGCTTTCGACACGGCGCTGGAAAAACTGGGAAGCGAAGTCGTCGGCTGGGTGCTGACCACCGGTGAAGCGGACGCCAGCAGCAAACGCTGACGTTCGCCGGCTCATGCCAGTATCCGGCGAAAGGTCAGATTGATGCGTTCCCCTATCGGCTTGGCCGTGCGCGGCAGCGAGTGCCTGTAGTTCGCCTGCGTGTCTCCGCGCATCACCAGCAGGCTGCCGTGCGTCAACGGCAATTCCAGTTTGCGCGATGGCTCCAGACGGTGTTTCAGCACGAAGCGCCGCGTAGCGCCCAGACTGAGGGAAGCGATGATCGGCTGCGGGCCTAACGCGGATTCGTTGTCGCTATGCCAGCCCATGTAATCGCGCCCATTACGGTAGCGGTTGGCCAGCACGCTGTTGAACGGAAAATCCAACTCGTGCGCAAGCCGGCGACGGATGCCGACCAGCGCTGGAGGCCAGGGCCGCGGCTGGAAGCGCGCGCCCGAATAAGTGTAGGCCGCGTCTTCATCGCCTATCCAGCTGCTCAGCCTGGGAGAGTCCACTTCCCGGCCGAACAGGCGGATGCGGTGCGTCTCCCATTCGATCGAATCCCGCAACTGCGCAAACAGCGCATCGGCCTGCCCGGTCTCAAGCCAGTCCGGCGCGAACCAAAGCTCCGCACCCGTCAGGGCGTCGTCGCTACCATTCGTTGCAAGGGGGCGCAGTACGGACATGGCGCCATGCTGGCCGATTTGCCCCTGCCCTCGCAAACACCGAAAATAGCCGCAGCCACGAGCCAGCCACGGAAAACCCGATGACCGATGCAGAACGCGATGTGATGGAATACGACGTCGTCACCGTCGGCGCGGGTCCCGCAGGCCTGTCCTTCGCGATCCGGCTCAAGCAGATCAATCCGGACATCAGCGTCTGCGTGATCGAGAAATCCAGCACCATCGGCGCGCACATCCTGTCGGGCGCGGTGATCGAACCCGGCCCGCTGGATGCCTTGCTGCCTGGCTGGCGCGATGCGCCGCCGCCGATCTGCGTGGCGGCCAAGGAAGACGAATTCTGGCACCTGAACAAAACCGGCGGCCGCAAGTTTCCGTTCGTTCCGCCCGGCATGAACAACCACGGCAATTTCATCGTCAGTCTCGGCGCCATGTGCGCATGGCTGGCGCCGCAGGCCGAAGCGCTGGGCGTGGAGATCTATCCTGGCTTCGCCGCCGCCGAGACCCTGCACGACAGCAACCCCGATGGAAGCCCAGGAAAAGTCATCGGCGTACGCATCGGCGACATGGGCGTGGCCCGGGACGGCTCCCATAAACCCGGCTACACCGCCGGCATCGACATCCACGCCAAGGTCACTGTGCTGGCCGAAGGCGCCCGCGGTCATCTGACCAAGCGTCTGGTCAAACAATTCGGATTGGACAAGGACAGCGATCCGCAGGGCTATTCGATCGGCATCAAGGAACTGTGGCAGGTACCGGAAGGCCGGGTATCCGCGGGGAAAATCGTGCACACGCTAGGCTGGCCCGCCGACAACCGCACCTATGGCGGCAGCTTTCTGTACCACCTGGAAAACAACCAGATCGCGCTGGGTTATGTAAGCGGCCTGGATTACAAGGATCCCGAATACAAGCCTTGGGAAGCCTTCCAGCAATGGAAGAACCATCCGCTGATCGCGCCCCTGCTGGAAGGCGGCACGATTCTGTCGGCCGGTGCGCGCGCCATCGTCACTGGTGGCTGGCAATCGCTTCCCAAAGTGGAGATGCCGGGCGCATTGTTGATCGGCGACACCGCCGGCCTGCTCAACGTGCCCAAGATCAAGGGCACCCACCAGGC
>CBFGMR010000035.1:0-36398 GCA_965650035.1 uncultured Pseudoxanthomonas sp. | reverse complement strand
TTTCTGTTTTCTGTTTTCGGCAACGTATCTAACACATGCCCAGCGAATTGCAATACTGTCAGCCGCCCTAGGCAAGTTAGAATCGTCCTACAGAAATATTTGCGGCGGAGATTGCCCAACATGAAAGCCATAGAAAGATCTGAAGCAGGAGAACAGATTGCGAGGCTGGACGGATTTCTAGCAGGTATTGCTGCCTGCAATGGAAACCTAAGGGATTACACCTCCTTTTCGTATATCGTTGACTATGAGCAAGAGACTGATTCAATTGAGCGTTCTCTGAAAGACCACTTCACTTGGTTGCCGAGCCTAAAGCTGTCTGAACCCCAGCCACTCGAGGGCGGATTGCGTGACTTGGAGATTATGATTAGGCCATTTCTTGTAAGAGATGACTCACGAACTGACGCTGAGAAAGTCACTCAACTACAGCAGTATCTGTCGTTTCTCGCAATGGAGTTGATCTCATCTGTCATCTCTGCGGAAAAAGTGATTGAGGTTGTAAAAATTTCAGCACTTCCCGAGCCATCAAGTTCAGATGCTGTCTTTTTCTGCGTCCGCATGAAGAACTGGTTGGTAGTCTTTCAATTTAATGATGATATTGAGTTCAAACGCAGGCATAGCGCTTAGACCCGCAGGATGGATTGAGCGCAGCGATACTCATCGTTGCTTGCCCGCCGCGAATGATGGGTATCGCCTTCGGCTCAACTCATCCTACGATCTAAATCCTCTCCAGCCCTTTAGCTCGCCACTCAGACAAACCAACCCGTCATCCCGGCAAAAGCCGGGACCCAACTTCACGCGCGCGCCGGCTTGGATCCCGGCTTTCGCCAGGATGACGTCCCTTGGGGGTTGTGGTGGTGGTTGCGGCCGCTCGCTCGCTTACTTCTACTTCGCAATCAGCAACAACACAGACCGCCCCTGCAGCCCATAGACCGTGTTCTCGCCGCCAATCAACGCCTCGGAACCCGGAACGACCACCGTGTTCGGCCCCTCGTTCCAGGTGGCGGTATCGGTGACGCGGTACCACTGCTTGCCGGTGCCGGGCCACGGCAGCGTGAAGTTCACGTTGCCGGACCAACCGTTGTAGGCCACATAGATCGCACTGGCCGAATCGCCGAACTCGCTACCGTCGATGCGCCAGGCGATGGCGTGGTTGTTCGCGTTGGTGAAATACGCCGTGTCGGCCTGCGCGCCGTCGGGCTTGAACCAGCGCAGCTGCTCCATCACGTTGCCGTTGTTGTCCACGCCCGAATAGAAATTGGCCGGGCGCAGCGCCGGGTGCGCTTTGCGAAAGGCGATCAGGCGCTTGCTGTAGGTCTCGTGATTGGCCTCGACGGTATTGCGGGTCCAGAACAGCCAGTTGGCCGACGAATCCAGGTTGTACACGTTGTTGTTGCCGAACTGCGTGCGCAGCGCCTCATCGCCGCCGGTGATCATCGGCACACCGGCGCTCAGCATCAGGAACGCCAGGCCGGTGCGCGCGGCCCTGCGTTGATCGACTACGACGCCGCCCTGGTCCCAACTGTGATTGTTGTCGTCGCCGCCATCGGACGGTCCGTACGGCCAGGGCTGGTTGTTCTGCTTGGTGTTGTAGGCGTACAGATCGTTCAAGGTGAAGCCGTCGTGCGCGACCATGAAATTGACCGAATGCCAGGGCTTGCGGCCATCGTCGCCGTACAGGTCCGACGAACCGGCGAAGCGGTTGGCCAGCTCCGCCGGCGTCACCGCTTCCACGCCCATCTGGTTCTGCTTCTTGCGCAGCGAGTCGCGGTAGATGCCGTTCCATTCGGCCCAGCCGGTCGGGAAACCACCGACCTGGTAGGAGTTGCCGCCGATCGCCCACGGTTCGGCGATGAGATCCAGGCCGGTGCCGCCCGCTGCAGGCCGCGGCGGCAGTTCGGTCACGATGCGGTTGAGCGCATTGCCCGCATCCATCTTGTCGAAGTTGAAGCAGCCGTGCTGGCAGGTGTTGCCCAGCACCGAGGCCAGATCGAAGCGGAAACCGTCGACGCCCAGAGTGTCGCGCCAGTAGGCCAGCGAATCGACGATCAGATTCTGCGCGGTGGTGTTGCGCGTGTTGTAGTTGCCGCCGACGCCGGTGTTGTCCCACGAATGCTGCAGGTCGGTGGTCAGCGAGTAATAGGTCGGATTATCCAGGCCGCGCCAGGACTGCAGGTTGTACACGGTGAGGCCATCGCTGCCGCCCCAGGCCCCGCCTTCACCGGTGTGGTTGTAGACCACGTCGATGTAGACCTTGATGCCGGCGTCGTGAAAAGCCTTCACCATCGCCTTCCATTCGCGCGTGGGACCGCCAGCCGTCTTGTCCGACGAATAGCGGCGATCGGGCGCGAAATAGTTGAGCGTCATGTAGCCCCAGTAGTTGTCCCCGGTAGTGGATAGAGGGTCGACGTCGTTGGTGTCGTTCTGGGTTTCCTGCACCGGCAGAAATTCGACCGCGGTAACGCCCAGGCTGGCCAGCGTCGGCGCCTTGAGCGCGGCGCCGGCATAGGTGCCGCGCAACGAAGTGGACATGGCGGTGTCGTCCTTGGTCAGCCCGCGCACATGTACTTCGTACACCACCTCGTCCTTCAGCGCGCGCGTGGGTTTGGTGCCGTTGGAAGTGGTGATGGGCGCAAGCACGAGGCCCTTGCTGGCGCATGCGCCGCTGTCCTTGTTGCGATGGGTGGCGCCGCTGGCGTAGATCGTGCCGTCGGTGCAGGTGGGGGTGTTGGGGTCCTGGCTGATCTCCACCGCATATGGATCGATCAGCAGCTTGTTGGGGTTGAAGCGGTTGCCGCTGGCGTCGATGTCGGTGATGAAGCCGGTGCCGCTGCCCTTGGTCCAGCTGGCGTTGTAGGGCCAGTTCGGGCCCCAGGCGCGATAGCCGTAGTAGACCGTGCCGGTGATGCCGTAGGTATTCTGGAGCGTGGCCACCGAGGCGGTCTTCGACCAGACATTGGCGGCGTCCTTGGTCAGCACGTAACGCACCACTTCCTGCGCGCCGGATGGGGTCTTGTAGATAAAGACCTCGATCCGCGTGGCGCGCGAGGAATAGACGCGGAAAGTGATGTTGCTCTGGGTGCCGTCGTACTTCGCACCGAGGTTCTGCGCGTTGATCGCCGCCTGAGCGGCCGGAGCCGGCGCAAGCGACAGCACGAACATAAACAGCAGGCACACACCCACACCGCCGAACAGACGCATTTCGTTACGCATCGCAGCACCCTCCCAGGTAGCCGATAACGCGCGACGGTTCGCCAGCGCGCCAACGCATTGTGGGCCGTGGTGCAACTGCACAACGTGACCGTTGAAGCCGATGCATTCGTATTCATCGCCCTGTTTCGGTCGCATACGCGGCGCGTCCGACTTTCACCGCGCCTTTGACAGGACAGCAGTAGCATGCGGACCCCACCTGGAGGAGTCCGCCATGACCCCCTTGGACAAGCCCCTGCGCAGAGCGCTGGAAATCGGCGACCGCTCGTACACGCTGGTAGTGGACGCTTCCGGGTTGAAGCTCACCGAGAAGGGAAAACGAAAAGGCATGGAGCTGAAATGGACCGACCTGGTCTCCGGAGACGCGGCGCTTGCGGTTGCCTTGCAGGCTTCCGTAGACGCGAAGTGATCATCAGCCCATCAATCGATCGAGTTGCCGTGCCGGGTTATCGAGGAAAGCCTTGGTCACCTGATAGTGCTCGGTCTGCTCGTACTCCACCTGATGCAGGCCGTCTTCCCTGATCTGGTAGAGGCAGGCATCCGGGTACGCCATCAGGATCGGCGAATGCGTGGCGATCACGAATTGCGAGCGCGACTGCACCAGTTGATGCATCCGCGCGATCATCGCCAGTTGGCGCTGCGGAGAAAGCGCGGCTTCGGGTTCGTCCAGCACGTAGAAGCCATTGCCGCCGAAACGGTTCACCATCAGCGCGAAGAACGACTCGCCGTGGGATTGCTGATGCAACGAAGTTCCGCCGTACGAATCGATGATCGGCGGCCCGCCGGGACCCTGGTCCAGACGCTCTATCTCGGTGGCGAGGTTGAAGAAACTCTCAGCGCGAAGGAAAAATCCGTCCCTGGCTCTGCGCACGCTCTTGGCCAGCGTCAGGTACTCGTGCAACGTCGAATGCGAGGCACGGGTCTGGAAGGTGAAATTCTTGGTGCCGCCTTCGGGATTGAAACCCCAGGCGATGGCGATGGCCTCCAGCAGCGTGGATTTGCCGCTGCCGTTCTCGCCCACGATGAAGGTGACCTTCGGATGCAGTTCCAGAGTATGCAGGTGATGCACCACCGGCAGCGAGAACGGGTACTGGTTGAAGTCGGGAACCTTGCTGCGTTTCAGTTTTATGTCCAGCAGGTAGTGTTCGGCGTCGATAGCGCGCATGGGTTGGCCCTGATTGCCCGGCCATCAGCCTACCCTGCCGAATTCGCGCGCGTTGAGACATGCAATACCCAAACTGCTGCCGTGGGAGCGCCGTCCCGGCGCGAGCTTGTACCATCAGTCAGCGCGAAAAGCTCGCGGCGGGACGCCGCTCCCACATCCCCTGTTTTCAGATTGCTGCTACAGCCAGCCTTTCTGCCGGGCCAGACGATACGCCTCGATGCGATTGCCCACACCCAACTTGCCGATGGCTTCGGAAAGGTAATTGCGCACCGTGCCGTGCGAGAGATTGAGCTGAGTGGCGATGTCGCCAGCCGAGATGCCCTCGCCGGCAAGACGCAGTATCTGCCGCTCGCGGTCGTTCAACGGGTCGGCTTCGGACCATGCTTCCACTGCCAGGTCCGGATCGATGGCCCGTCCGCCGGCGTGTACTTTGCGCACCGCTTGGGCAAGATGGTCGGCCGGCGATTCCTTCAACAGATAGCCGGACACACCGGCGTCCAGCGCGCGGCGCAGGAAACCGGGCCGCGCGAAAGTAGTGACGATGATGACCTTCACCGGCAATTGGTGGCGCTGGATGCGCTGTGCCAATTCCAGGCCGCTGAGGCCGGGCATTTCGATATCGGTCACCAGCACGTCGGGCTTCAGCCGCTGCAGATCGCGCCATGCCGCTTCGCCATCGGCCGAAGCGCCCAGCACCTGGAAATCGCTCTCCATGCCCAGCAATGCCGACAGCGCGCCGCGCACCATGGCCTGGTCTTCTGCCAGCAGGATGCCGATCACGTGAGGGAGATTGTTGTGGACATGGCGGCGAAAATAGCAAATCCGGACGCTTGGCTGGCGCTCGCGTTCGCCGCAGCTCCTGCCTTCAGCCAGGAACATCGACCGCTTGAGCCGCACCGGTGACCAGCAACGGCAAGGTCACCTCCACGCGCGTGCCCTGCCCCGGCGTGGCATCCACACGCAAGCGGCCGCCCAGCGATTCGATGCGTTCGCGCATGCCGCACAGGCCGTTGCCCGGCACGATGGCGCCGCCGCGGCCGTCATCCTGGATGCGCAGGCTGACTTCGCGATCGGCACTGTGCAGCGACACCGAAGCGCCGACCGCACGCGCGTGCCGCTGGATGTTGGTCACCGCTTCGCGCACGGCCAGGGCCAGCACGGTTTCCTGCTCGGCCGACAGCGCCACTTCGCTCATCTCGTAGCTGAAACGCACGCCGTCCGATTCCAGCAGTAGTCGCGCCGAAGCGAGCTCAGCGGCCAGTCCTGCGGCGCGGATGCCGCTGACCGCGCGGCGCACCTGCGCCAGCGCATCGCGGGCCACGCCGCTGACATCGTCCATTTCCTTGCGCGCGGCTGCCGGGTCGTGGTCGATCAGGCGCGAGGCCAGGTTCGATTTCAGCGCCACCAGCGATAGCGTGTGGCCCAGAAGATCGTGCAGATCGCGGCCGATGCGTTCGCGCTCGGCCAGCGCCGCCAGGCGCCGGACTTCCTCGTGGCTCAGACGCAACTGCGCCTCGTTGCGAAGCTTCTCGCGCATGCCGATATTGAACAGGCCCACCACCGTGCCGGCGATCACCGCGCTGATCATGTAGAACATCGGAATGCCTGCCGCATGCCAGGCCAGCGCGAAGACAGCCAGCAGCGCGACGATGGCCAAGAGCGCGCGGCGCCTGCCCATGCACAACGGAAAGAACGCGCAGGCGTAGATGATGTAGCTCTGCGAACCGGGATTGTAGGACAGCAACGCGAAACCCAGGGCGGCGATCGCCAGCGCGATAGTCGGCCGATGGCGCGCCTGGCCGTAGTGGAAGCGCTGGAACAGGAACAGGAACACCGCGTAACTGGCCAGCGTGGGCCACAGCCAGCCGCGGTAGAAGTCGGCGGCGTAGAACGGAGTGATGAACAGCCACACCGACCAGACCAGGTTGATCCACGGAAACCAGCGCATGCCGACGTCGGCGCTGGCCTGTTGCTGGCGGGCGAGCGAATCCGGGGCCGTGCGGAACAAGGGGCGGAACAGGGCGATCGTCACGGCATCCTCAGGCGCGTTGCAGGCGTCGCTGCGCCAGCAACAAGCATATCGCCGTGAAGCCCGACAATGCCGCCAGATGCATCGCCACCGGGCGACCGCTGTCCTGGCCGACGATCTTCAGCCCCAGCTGGCCCAGATGCCAGGCAGGCCACAGCGGTGCGATCTTTTCCACCATGTCCGGCAGCATGCGCAACGGCAGCCACAGGCCGGACAGCAGCGCCATCGGCATGTAGATCAGATTCACCACCGCCGGCGCCGCACTGCCGTTGACCAGTGTGCCGATCAACAGGCCGAGTGCGCAGAACGGCATCACCCCCAGCACGTCCACGCACAGCAGCCATGCGATCTGCGATGCATCCATGTCCACACCGCCCAGAGTGATGCCCAGGGTCAGCAGCATCGCGCCGATGCAGGCAGCGAAGATCATCGACATGCCCACCTTGGCCAGCAGCACCGCCGAGGCCGGCACCGGCTGCACCCGCTTGAGGGTCAACAGGCCGCGCTCGCGATCCATCGCCAGGCCCACGCCAAAACCGAACAGGCCGGGGCCCATCACCCCGAACACGCTGTAAGTCACCATCAGATAACTGGCGGCGCCCGCGTTGCCGCGATTGAGCAGCACGCCGAACAGCAGATAGAACATGGGCGCGAACACCAGCGTGGGCACGCTGAAGGCGGGCGTACGAAGCACACGCAGGAATTCGAAGCGGGCCTCACGCAGGTATAGCGCGGCCATCGCACGAGGGGAGAAAGGGGCTGGAGCGAGCGCGCTCGTGGCGGGTGTGCTCATAGCAGGTGTGCTCTTGGCAGGTGCGCTCTTGGCAGGTATGTTCATGCAGCCTCCGCGGCGCGGGTGATTTCAAGGAAGGCGTCGGCCAGGCCGGCGCGATGCACCTCCAGCGCCGACAGCTGCGGATCTTCGGCCAGCAGGCGCGCGACCACCGGTTCCACCGGTTCGGCCTGGATTTCCAGCAGGCCGCCGTCGCGCTGCACGCGGCGCACGCCCGGCCAGGCGGCGATGCCTTGTTCGTCCACCTGCGAGTGGCAGCGGATGCGCCGTTGCAGCACGCGTTCGCGGATCTGCTCCACGCTGCCTTCGGCCAGGGTGCGGCCGGCCTGCATCACCACCACATGGTCGGCCAGTGCTTCGGCTTCTTCCAGATAATGCGTGGTCAGCAGCACCGCGCAGCCAGCGGCGGCGCGTTCGCGGATGGCAGCCCACATCTGCTGGCGGGCCTCTATGTCCAGGCCGGTGGTGGGTTCGTCGAGAAACAGCACCTGCGGCCGCCCGCAGATGGCCATGGCGAACTGCACGCGACGCTGCTGCCCGCCCGACAGTTTGCCGTAGCGTCGCTTCAGTAGACCGTCCAGCCCGGCCATGGCCACGCAGTCGGCCACGCTCAGCGGTTGCCCGTAATAGCCGCGCGTCATCGCCAGCAGCTCGCCGACCTGGAGCGTGTCCGGCAACTGGGTGGATTGCAGCATCACGCCGGTGCGGCGGCGCGCTTCCATCGCCCGCGGGGGCTGGTCGAGCAGGCTCGCATCGCCCTGGTCGGCATCGCACAAGCCCAGCATCACCGACACCGCGGTACTCTTGCCCGCGCCGTTGGCTCCCAGCAATGCGAGTATCTGGCCGCTGCGCAGCTCCAAGTTCATCTCGTCCAGTGCGACGACCTTGCCATAGGATTTTCGCGCAGAACGAAGTCGAGCCAGGACTGAAGGAGGAAAACCCACAATGGAAGCAGACATGGCGACGTTCTCGAATGGAAGTAGCGCCATCCTCCGCCGCATGCTGCCGGCGTTGCAGTGCAAGCCATCAGCCCGAACAGGTGACAGCTGTCACTGGCCCCGTGCGAGGGCCGCGGGCAAGCTGGCGACCGTCGAATCGCCACCGCTGCCAGTTCCCGCTTCAACGGAAACCGCAGAAAGTGACTTTCGGCAACTGGGCTCGGTTAATCTTGCCGGTCACACTCTCCGCCCTGCCCCGTCTGGCTATTAGATGAATCCGGCTATTAGATGAATAATTCCGCAGACCTGCTCAAAGAACTCCGTATCGACCGCAAAGCGCCGCCACCGCCGAAATCCGGGCGCGGGTTGTGGCTTTGGCCGGCCATCGCCCTGGTATTGCTGCTGGCGGCTATCGCAGCGTGGTTCGTGTTCGGCCGCGAAAAAGCGATCGAAGTGCGCACCGCGCCGACCGCCGCGATAGGCGCAGGCACCGCATCGGCCTCCGTGCTGGACGCCAGCGGCTACGTGGTGGCGCGGCGTATGGCGACGGTATCGGCCAAGATCACCGGCAAGGTGAAGGAAGTGATGATCGAGGAAGGCCAGCGTGTGGAGGCCGGCCAGGTACTCGCCGCCCTTGACCCCATCGACGCCAACGCCGAACGCTCCCTATACGCCGCCCAGATGGGCGCCGCGCAAAGCCAAGTCACCGGCACGCGGGCGCAGCTGGTGGAAGCCGAGGCAAATGCGCGGCGGTTATCGACCCTGGTCAACCAACAGCTGGTTTCCAAGTCGCAGTACGACCAGGCCGTCGCCCAGCGCGATTCGCTGCGCGCGCAGCTGGTCACCGCCCAGCGCAACGCCAAGGTTTCCGCCGACCGCCTGACCATCGCCGACAACGGCGTGGACAACACCGTGGTGCGCGCGCCGTTCGCCGGTGTGATTACGGCCAAAGCCGCGCAACCGGGCGAGATCGTGTCGCCGCTGTCTGCCGGCGGCGGCTTCACCCGTACCGGCATCGGCACCATCGTCGATATGGATTCGCTGGAAGTGGAAGTGGAAGTGGGCGAACAGTTCATCGGTCGCGTGCAGCCGAAGATGCCCATCGAAGCCACCCTCAATGCCTACCAGGAGTGGAAGATCCCGGGCGAGGTGATTGCCATCATTCCGACCGCCGACCGCAGCAAGGCCACGGTGAAGGTGCGCGTGGCCTTGAATGTGAAGGATCCTCGCATCGTTCCGGATATGGGCGTGAAGGTCAGTTTCCTGGAAGCTGCCAAGCCGGCCGGCACGCAGCCGAAGAACGAAGGCGTACGCGTGCCCGTGGCCGCGATCAGCAACCGCGAGGGCAAGGACTACGCCTTCGTGGTGACCGAAGAGGACGCCGTGGAACAGCGCGAACTCCGGCTGGGCCGCGAAATGGGCGACGACCGCCAGGTGCTGCAAGGCCTGTCGGCCAGCGAAACCGTAGTTCTGGACCCGCCGGCGGAACTCAAGGAAGGCGTGAAGGTGAAGATGGCGGAGGAGGAGGCGGAATAACCGCACCAATGTGATTTTCGTCGCTTACGAACGAATCAACTAGGAATTGCTGTCGATTTTGCCGTTGCTCTTACGTCGCTTCACAGAACCCGTGAGACGCGGCAAGCCGGCCAGGCAAACCCCGAAGGGGCGGCGCACAGGGATGTGCGCCGTTTCCGGAGACACAGGATGTGTCTTCCGGAAATTCCTGGCCGGCTTGCGAACTCCCACAGCTCCATCGTGGGGGCGCGACGTAGGGCGGCTTTCTTTTGGTTACTTTTCTTTGCCGTTCAAAGAAAAGTGACTCGCGCAAAGCGCGAAACGCTTTGGACTTTGAAAGTTGAGCTTAAAGAGCTAAGAGCAAGATCAAGAGCACCCCTCCTCAATCCTCCCCTGCGCTTCGCGCAAGGGAGGAGGCAGAAGCAGAAGCACGAGCAAACGCAGAAGCAGAAGCAGAAGCAGGCCGAGCAAAAGCAAGATCAAGATCAAGATGGATCCCAGCTTGCGCTGGGATGACGGCGACGGGGATATGCGCGATCAACGCCCGGCGTTGGAACTTCAGACGAAAGCAACTTCACAAGAAGGAAAATGCACATGTCCTCACTGGTCTCCATCCGCAACCTCACCAAGAATTACCAGCGCGGCCCCGAACAGGTGCACGTCCTGCATGGCCTGGACCTGGAAATCCCGCGCGGCGACTTCGTCGCCCTCATGGGCCCCTCGGGCTCCGGCAAGACCACGCTGCTGAACCTCATCGGCGGCCTTGATACGCCTACCGGCGGCGAGATAGAGATCGAAGGCGAACGCATCGACAGCTTCAGCGACGGGCAGCTCGCGCACTGGCGCAGCCAGCACGTCGGCTTCGTGTTCCAGTTCTACAACCTGATGCCTACGCTGACGGCGCAGAAGAACGTCGAGCTGCCGCTGCTGCTCACCAAGCTCGGCGGCGCGCAGCGCAAGCGCAATGCCGAAATCGCGCTGCAGCTGGTGGGGCTGGCCGACCGCGGCTCGCATCGCCCCAATGAACTCTCCGGCGGCCAGCAGCAGCGCGTGGCCATCGCCCGCGCCATCGTCTCCGACCCGACCTTCCTGATCTGCGACGAACCGACCGGCGACCTGGACCGTCATTCGGCCGAGGAAGTGCTGGGCCTGTTGCAGCTGCTGAACAAGGAGCACGGCAAGACCATCATCATGGTTACCCACGACCCGAAGGCCGCCGAGTACGCGACCCACACCATCCACCTGGACAAGGGCGAACTGGCCGACACGCCGGCCGCTCACTGAGGAGGGCGCCATGAAATATTTCTCCCTCATCTGGTCCGCGCTGTTCCGCAGCAAGACGCGCACTTTCCTGACTTTGCTGTCGGTGATCGCCGCGTTCCTGCTGTTCGGCCTGCTGGACTCGGTGCGCGTAGCCTTCAACAGCGGCGGCAGCGTGGCCGGCGCCGATCGCCTGGTGGTGGCTTCGCGGCTTTCGATCACGCAGATGCTGCCTTACAGCCTTACCCCGCAGATCGCGGCCACACCGGGCGTGAAGAAGTCGGCGTACGCGGCCTGGTTCGGCGGCATCTATCGCGACCCGAAGGATTTCTTCCCCAACTTCTCGGTCAGCGAGAACTACTTCGAGCTGTATCCGGAGTTCATCGTCAAGCCCGAAGAACTCAAGGCCTGGCAGACCGAGCGCACCGGGGCCATGGTCGGCGAGGCGCTGGCCAAGCGCAACGGCTGGAAAATCGGCGACACCATTCCGCTGCAGGCCACCATCTTTCCGCAGAAAGACGGCAGCAACGCCTGGCCGCTGAAGATGAGCGGCACCTTCAAGCTCAACGACAGCAAGCGCAAGGGCGAAGAGAACCAGCTGGTATTCCACTGGAAGTACTTCGACGAAGCCAACCAGTACACCAACGGCATGGTCGGCTGGTACATCGTCAAGCTGGACAACGTGAACCACGCCACGCGCGTGGCCAAGGCCATCGACGCGATCTCGCAGAACTCGGACCATGAGACCAAGAGCCAGACCGAACAGGCGTTCCAGCAATCCTTCGCCAAGCAATTCGCCGACATCGGACTGATCGTCACCGCGATCATGGCGGCGGTGTTCTTCACCCTGCTGCTGCTGACCGGAAACACCATGTCGCAAGCGGTGCGCGACCGCATTCCGGAACTGGCTGTGCTCAAGACGCTGGGCTTCACCAACGGCACGGTGCTGACTCTGGTGCTGGTGGAATCGGTATTGCTGATCGTGCTGGGCGGAGCGATAGGCATGGGGCTGGCGGCGGTGATCATTCCGGTGCTGAGCGCGGCCAGCGGCGGACTGCTCAACCTGCCCAACATTCCGGTCGAGACCTGGACCCTGGGCCTGTCGCTGATGCTGGCCATCGGCATCGTTGTCGGCGCGCTGCCGGCTTTGCGCGCGATGCGGCTGAAGATCGTCGATGCGCTGGCTGGACGCTAAAAGGAGAACACCATGAAGAAAAAATGGCTCTGGAATGCACTTTCGATCCTGTTGCTGGCGATCGGCCTGGTGATCTGGATCGTCCTGCCGTGGTACGGCGTGGCCGCAGTAGCGGTGGTGCTCGGATTGTGGCTGGCGCTCACCCGCAGCGGCCGCCTGGCGCTGGCCGCTGCCCGTATCGGCATCGCCAGCCTGCCCCAGCGCTGGGGCGCGTCCAGCGTGATCATCGTCGGCATCGCAGGCGTGGTCGGCGTTCTGGTGGCGATGCTGGCGATGGGCGAAGGCTTCTCGGCCACGCTCCAGCAAACCGGCAGCGACGACACCGCCATCATCCTGCGCGGCGGCTCGCAGGCCGAAACCAACTCGGTGATCATGCGCAACCAGGTTCCGCTGATCGGCACCCTGGCCGGCATCCGCAAGGACGCAGCGGGCAAGCCGATCCTTTCGCCCGAGCTGTCGCAGGTGGTCAACCTGCCTACCGCGAGTTCTGGCGAGGATGCGAATGCGCAGTTCCGCGGCGTCAGCGAGGCGGCCTGGGCGATCCGTCCGCAGATCAAGATCATCGAAGGCCGCAAGTTCAATGTCGGCGTGCGCGAGCTGGTGGTCGGACAAGGCGCGAAAGGCCAGTACCGCGGGCTGGAGATCGGCAAGCAGGTCAAGCTCGGCAACCAGTCGTGGACGGTGGTGGGCGTGTTCGCGTCCGGAGACGCGCACGACTCGGAATTGTGGACGGACATCGAAACGCTTGCGTCCGCATACGATCGACGCGCCTATCAATCCGTCACCGCGGCCGTGAACGGCAAGGCGGGCTTCACCGAGCTGAAGAACGCGATGGCGAGCGACCCGCGGCTGAAACTGGATGTTTCGACCACGCGCGACTACTACACCAAGCAATCCACCGGTCTGACCAAGCTGATCAAGGTTCTGGGTACGGTGATCGGCGGCATCATGGCGATCGGCGCGGTGTTCGGCGCGCTCAACACCATGTATGCGGCGGTGGCGGGGCGCGCGCGGGAGATCGCGACCATGCGCGCGATCGGCTTCCGCGGTACGCCGGTGGTATTGGCGGTCATGCTGGAAACCATGCTGCTGGCGCTGCTGGGGGGCTTGCTGGGCGGCTTCATCGCCTGGGCCATCTTCAACGGCTACAGCGTAGCCACGCTGGGCGCGAACTTCAGCCAGGTGGTATTCCAGTTCAAGGTCTCGCCGGAACTGCTGTGGAGCGGCTTGAAGTGGGCGCTGGGCATCGGCTTGATCGGCGGCTTGTTCCCCGCCTTGCGCGCGGCCCGGTTGCCGGTGACTGAGGCGTTGCGGGCGAACTGATTGGCGTGCGGGTGTGCTTTGGTTGGACTGTGATCGGGTCCAGCCAAGGCGCCACATGAAAGCGAACCCAGCACGGCGAAAGTAAAAAAAACGGGACGTCATCCCGGCGAAAGCCGGGACCCAATCTTCAGATCAGCGGTAAGTTGGGTCCCGGCTTTCGCCGGGATGACGGCTCTTACTTTTCCAGGGTTGCTTCACCAGCCGCTTTTAATCGCCCTAAAGCCAGCCGAAGATCAATCTATCAACCCGCCGGCAACCGCTTTTTCCAAATCGGCCGGCGTATCCAGGTCGAATTCCAGCTCGATCGCTTCCAGCAGATAAATTGATTCAGGAGGCACGCGTTGCAGCGCGCCGCGCAAACCGCTGTCGCCTTGCAGGCCGTGCGCCTCTCGCAACACCGCAGCGCTCGCCATCGCGGGAATGCCCCATGCCGTACCATGCAGCGTCGCTGCACATCCCGACGCCGATACGGCAGCTCCTGAGAGCAATCGCTGCAGATGGCTTTGTTCGAGTGCAGGCTGGTCGCAGCCCAGGATCAGCGCCGACGCGTTTTCGTCGAGCGTACCGGCCACCGCACGCAGGCTGCTGGCCAACCCTTCCTGCCAATCGTTGTTGACCAGAATCTCGACGCGCAAATCGGCGACCGCCTTGCGCATTTCGTCGGCCTGAGCACCGGCGACCAGGATCAGTCTTTGCGGCTGCGTGAGCGAAGCCATCCGCACCGCGCGATGCACCAGCGTTTCGCCTCCGCGCGTCAGCAACTGCTTCGGACGGCCCAGACGGCGGCTGCCGCCGGCCGCGAGCACGAGGGCGACGTGCGGGTTCGGTTCCCGGCTCATTGCGGGAATCGGTACGCCTGCAACTGCGCAGCGATGCTCAAGGCGATCGCCTCGGGCCCTTGCCCGCCCAGTTTGAGCCCCACCGGCGAGTGCAGCCGCGGCAGCAGGGCTTCGCGCGCGGCCGGCGGTAACACGCGGAACAGGTCTTCGCGCCGTCGCGCAGGACCCAGCAATCCGATGAAAGGAAGATCGCTACCGGCAAGCGCATCCAGAGCTTCGCGATCCATCTCGAAATTATGGTTCATCACCAGTGCCGCATCGAATGAGCGGTCGAGCAGCGACATCACGGCTTGCGGCGAAGCTTCTACCAGTACGTCGGCGTAGCGCGCCTCGGGCAGCCAGCGTGCGCGGCGCTCCACCAGCGTCGTCATCCAGCCCAGACTGCTCAACAGGGGCAGCAAGGTAGGCGTTTCCGGACCGGCGCCGAACACGAGCACGGCGGGCGGCGCGGAAATCGCCAGATTCCATGCTCCCGCCGACGCGTGGAATTCTTCCGAATGCGCAACGTCCATTCGCCATTGTTGTTTCAGCTCGCCGATTTCGGCCGAGACTTCGCCTTCCGTCGAAACGGAAAGCTTCAAAATTCCACCGCCTTGCTTCCAGGCTTCCACCAAGGCAGGCCAGCCGCGCAAGACGGCCAGCGGCAGCAACGCCAGGTGCAGGCGGCCGCGGCAGCCGAGTGCGGAACCTCCGATCAGATCCTCATCGTCGCGGGTGTCGATGTCCATCCATTCGATGCGCGATTGCGCCGCCGCCGAGCGTGCGCGCTTCTCTATTTCCGGCTCCAGGCAGCCGCCGCTCAGCCAGCCTACCTGTCCTTCCCGGGCGCCGAACAACGCCATTGCGCCGGGACCGACATAGGTGGAACCCTCGGTTTCCAGCACGAGCGCCAGCGCGGCCGAATCCCCACCTTGGTGCGCGGCGGCGGATGTTTCCAAAGTGTGACGATAGCTGCTCATACGTACTAAGACGATGGACTAAGCCGCGCATGGTTGGCAACCCGCAAGGGCGGGAGTAATGTGAGCGCCACCCCAGCCGCCGCCAGGGAACTTCGAATGAAATTGAACGTCAACGGCACCGAGCGCGATGTCGATGCGCCGGCCGACATGCCTCTGCTTTGGGTCCTTCGCGATCTGATGGGACTGACCGGCACCAAGTTCGGTTGCGGCATCGCCCAGTGCGGCGCCTGCACCGTGCACATCGACGGCGCGCCGCTGCGTGCCTGCATCACCCCGGTCGCCGCGGTGGCCGGAAAGAAGATCACCACCATCGAAGGCCTTTCCGCCGACGGGCAGCATCCGGTTCAGCAGGCATGGACCGAATTGGATGTGGTCCAGTGCGGTTACTGCCAGTCCGGACAGATCATGTCCGCGGTAGCGTTGCTGGCAAAGATCCCCACGCCCACCGATACCGACATAGACCAGGCACTTTCCGGCAACATTTGCCGCTGCGGCACTTATCCGCGCATCCGCGCGGCGGTGCATCGCGCGGCGGAGATAGACAAGGGCTGATTCTGAGCCCCTCTCCTGCGGGAGAGGGGTTGGGGTGAGGGTACGGTGAAGTCACTGACGTCAGAATCATCACGGACCCCGCCACACCCTCATCCGATGCTTCGCGCCACCCCGTATCAAGTACGGGGCAAGCTCTTCTCCCGACGGGAGAAGGGAACAGACAACGGAGATCCACCGTGAACGCAGCGACTCCCAATCCTCGACGCCAATTCCTGAAAACCAGCGCCCTGCTCGGCGGCGGCCTGGTCATCGGCTTCGTCGTCCCAGCCGCCAAACGCCTGGCCTTCGCCCAGCCGGCAGCCGCTGCGGCGGTCGCCAACTTCACACCCAACGCTTTCCTGCGTATCGGCAGCGACGACAGCGTGACCGTGCTGTTGTCGCATTCGGAAATGGGCCAGGGCGTCTGGACCGCGCTGCCGATGCTGATCGCCGAGGAGCTGGATGCGGACTGGTCGAAGATCAAGGTGGAGCATGCGCCGGCGGCGCCGGATTACTTCAGTCCCGTATTCGGCATGCAAGGCACCGGCGGCTCCACTTCCACCGCTTCGGAATTCGACCGCTACCGTCAGGCCGGCGCCGCCGCGCGCGCGATGCTGGTGCAGGCCGCAGCCACGCGCTTCAATGTACCGGTGTCGGAGATACGCACCGAGAACGGCGAAGTCGTTGCGGGAACCCAGCGTGTGCGTTACGGCGCCCTAGCCGACGACGCCGGCAAGTTGAAAGCGCCCGATGCGGCCGCGCTCACACTGAAAGACCCCAAGGACTGGAAAATCATCGGCAAGCCGACCAAGCGCCTGGATTCGCCGGAGAAGATCACCGGGCGCGCGCAGTTCGGCATGGACGTGCAGTTCGAAGGCCTGCTGACCGCGGTGGTGGCGCGCTCGCCGGTGTTCGGCGGCAAGGTCAAATCGTTCGATGCGACGGCGGCCAAGGCAGTATCTGGCGTGCGCAATGTCGTGCAGATACCGACTGGCGTGGCCGTGATCGCCGATCACTACTGGGCGGCCAAGCTGGGCCGCGATGCGCTGAAAATCGATTGGGACCTGGGCCCGAATGCGGCGCTGGACAGCGCCGCGCTACACAAGCAATTCAGCGAACTGGCGGCCACACCGGGACTGCCTGCCACGCAGGCAGGCGATGTCGTTGCCGCACTGGCGAAAGCGGCCAAAACGGTGGAAGCCGAATACTCGCTTCCCTATCTGGCGCATGCACCGATGGAACCGTTGAATTGCACAGTGAAGCTTTCGCCGGACAAGTGCGAGCTGTGGATCGGCACCCAGTTCCAGACGCTGGAGCAAAAGACCGCGGCGGAAATCACCGGGCTCAAACCCGAACAGGTGTTCGTGCACACCACGTTCCTGGGCGGCGGTTTCGGCCGCCGCGCCAATCCCTCGCCCGACATCGTGTTCGAGGCCGTGCACATCGCCAAGGCCGCCAACGCGCCGGTGAAAACCGTATGGAGCCGCGAGGACGACGTGCGCGGCGGTTTCTACCGGCCAGCGTTCGTGCATAAGGCGAAAGTGGGGCTGGATGCCGAGGGCAAGCCGAGAGCGTGGCAGCACGTGATCGCCGGCCAGTCGATCATCGCCGGCACGTTCTTCGAACCGATGATGGTCAAGAACGGTATCGACGCGACCTCGACCGAAGGCGTCGCCGATTCCCCCTACCTCACCGACGTGCCTG
The DNA here is from genome assembly GCA_965650035.1 of uncultured Pseudoxanthomonas sp. Lineage (GTDB taxonomy): Bacteria > Pseudomonadota > Gammaproteobacteria > Xanthomonadales > Xanthomonadaceae > Pseudoxanthomonas_A. Next base: position 18,940 of record CBFGMR010000035.1, on the reverse strand, counting down.
ACCACCGCGTCGGCCTGCATTCGCCAAGGCCGGGCATTCCGGTGCTCTGGTGGCGTTCGGTCGGCCACAGCCACACCGCCTTCGCCATGGAAAGCCTGGTCGACGAGCTGGCGCATGCCGCCGGCAAGGACCCGGTGGAATACCGGCGTGGGTTGTTGACCCAGCATGCGCGCCACCTGGGCGTGTTGAATCTGGCGGCGGAGAAATCCGGCTGGGGCGGTCCGCTGGAAAAAGGCCGCGCGCGCGGCGTGGCGGTGCACGAATCCTTCGGAAGCTTCATTGCGCAGGTGGCGGAAGTGTCGGTAGAAGACGGAGCCATTCGTGTGCACCGCGTGGTCTGCGCAGTCGATTGCGGCATCGCGGTGAACCCGGCCGGCATCGCCGCGCAAATGGAATCCGGCATCGCCTTCGGCCTGGGCGCCGCGTTGCACAGCCATATCACCTTCAAGGATGGACGCGTGCAGCAATCCAACTACCACGACTACCAGGTGCTGCGCATGAGCGAGATGCCCGCGGTGGAAGTGCATATCGTGCCGAGCACGGAAAAATCAGGCGGCGTCGGCGAACCCGGCACCGCGCCGATCGCGCCAGCGGTGGCCAATGCGCTGTTCGCCTTGAACGGGCAGCGCCTACGCGAGCTTCCTTTCCAGCTTGCAGCGACGCCGGCCGCGCCGGCGAAGGCATGAGGAGATGACGATGCGCATTCTGTTCGCCAGCCTCTTTCTGTTTGCGCTGACCGCCTGCGGCCCGCGCGTCAGCCCGGAGCAGAAGGCCAAGGCCGTTGAAGCCTTCGCCACGGTCGAGAAAGTGTTCCAGCACCCGCGCTGCAGCAACTGCCATATTCCGGGCGATGCGCCGTTGCAGTTCGATGCGCAGACGCCGCACCAGATGGGCGTAGTGCGCGGACCCGAGGGCAAGGGCGCGCCCGGCCTTCCCTGCGCCACCTGCCACGCCGAAGCCAATCCGCCGGCCAGCTACGGCCCGCACGCGCCGCCGGGTGCGCCGCACTGGTCGCTACCGCCGCCGGAGCACAAGATGGCGTGGATCGGACTGCCCGCCGCGCAGCTGTGCGCGATGATCAAGGACAAGAAGAGCAACGGCGACCGCGATTTCGCCGCGCTGCTCAAGCATGTCGGCGAAGACAAGTTGGTGTTGTGGGGTTGGAATCCCGGCAATGGCCGCCTGCCGGTGCCGGTGCCGCACGACCAGTTCGTGGCCGCGTTCAAGCTGTGGGCCGATGCGGGCGGGCCTTGCCCGGAATAATGCTTTCCTTCTCCCATCGGGAGAAGGAAAGCCTAAACACGGCGCGAACGCACGAAGCCGTCGATAGCGAAGATCGCCAGCCCTATCCAGATAAAGACGAAACCGATCGCACGATCGCGATCGAAGACTTCGCCGAACACCAGCACACCGATCAGCAGCTGCAAGGTCGGCGCCAGGTACTGCATGAAACCCACCACGCTGTAGGGGACGCGCCGTACCGCGTAGGAAAAGCCGATCAGCGGCAACGCGGTCAGCACGCCGCCGAAGACCAGCAGCGCATCGGTCTGCCAGCTCCAGCTGCTCGCGAATCCGCCGCTGCCGTGGCTCTCCAGCCAGACCAGCGCTGCGACCGCGGGCAGGAACAGGTACAGACTCTCGATAGCCAAGCCGGGAATGGAATCCACCACCGCCAGCTTGCGGATGAATCCGTAGAATCCGAACGAGGCCGCCAGCGACAGCGCGATCCACGGAAAGCTGCCGTAGTTGAAAGTCAGCCACAGCACGCCGGCCGCGGCTACCGCCACCGATACCCATTGCGCTACCGTCAGGCGTTCGCGCAACAGCAATACGCCCAGCAATACGTTGAGCAGGGGATTGATGAAATAGCCCAGGCTGGTTTCCACCACGTGCCCGGCGTTGACCGCCCAGATATACAGCCCCCAATTGAAGGCGATCAGCAGGCCGCTCAAGGCCAGCATCCAGGGCACGCGCGGGCGCGCCATGGCCGTGCGCAACCACCGCAATCCTTGCGTGAGGCACAACCCTACGACGACCAGCAACGCGCTCCACACGATCCGGTGCATCACGATCTGCATCGAAGGCACGTTCTTCAGCAGATGCCAGTACAACGGCATCAGGCCCCAGATCACGAACGAACCGGCCGCCGCCCACAGACCGCGGCGATCGATCGCGGCGGGAGTCATTTGCTTTGCTCTGTCGCGGGCTGCCGGGTCGATGCAGGCGCGGTGCGCGCCTTGCCCAGCGTGATCGCCACTACGCCCATCAGGATCACCGCCATTGCGCCCAGGTCGTGCGCGGTGAACTGTTCGGCCGCCAGCCATGCACCCAGCATCACCGCGATCACCGGATTGACGTACGCGTAACTGCCCGCAAGCGTGGGACGCACGTGATGCAGCAGCCACACGTAGGCGGTGAAGCCGATGATGGAACCGAAGGTCATCAGGTAGACGACCGAAAGCGTGCCTTTCAGCGTCGGCATGCCGTGGAAACTTTCGCCGGTGACGAAGCCTGCGAGCAGCATCATCACCCCACCCGTCAGCATCTGTCCGGCCGCGGACATGAAGGGAGAAGGAAGGTCACGACCCTTGCTCCAGATCGATCCGAAGGCCCACGCGATCGGCGCGATCAGCAGTGCCACCAACCCGGCGGGCGTGGCCGACAACGTACTGCCGGCGTTGAGCCACAGCACGCCGATGAAACCGATGGCGATGCCGACCCATTCCAGCCCGCTGGGACGCTGCCCGCGGATCAGCGAGAACAAGCCCATCCACAACGGCGTGGACGCGATGGCGACGGCAGCCAGGCCGGAAGATACCCACTGCTCGGCGATGCTGACCATGCCGTTGCCGAAACCCATCATCAGCAAGCCCATCAGCGCCATGTTTTTCCACTGCGCAAGCGTCGGCATGCGTTCGCCGCGCATGCGCAGCACGGCGAACATCATCGTGCCGGCCAGCAAGAAGCGTCCGCCCGCCATCAGCAACGGCGGATAGCCGCCTTCCAGCGCAAAGCGGATACCCAGATAGGTGGAGCCCCAGATCAGGTAGACGGCAGCCAGAGCAACGGCAATGGCCAAACCGCGCGCCGGAGCAGGCGTGTTGGAAACGGAGGAGTTCATGGGGGATAACCGACAGTCAAGAAGCCATTGTAATCCCGCGTCCCGGTGGACGGCAGTCCAGCCGTGTTGAAAGCTTTGGCATGCCGTGTTGCGTCTGGCTCAAGCCAGCAGCCGGATCTTGCAGGAGCGACGCGAGTCGCGAAGCTCTGAAACCGTCATGGCTTCGCGACTCGCGTCGCTCCTACCTCCTTCCGCAGGGATTCACGCGGCCCGTTCGCGTTCCAGCAGAGATTGTTTCAACGGCAGGCCCCAACGATAGCCACCCAACGAGCCATCACCGCGGATGACGCGATGGCACGGCACGACCACCGCAACGCGGTTGTTGGCGCAGGCGCTAGCCACCGCGCGCGCCGCTTTGGGCGTCCCCAGCGCGTCGGCCAATTCCGCGTAACTGCGGGTCTGGCCGCTGGGAATTTTCATCAACGCATCCCAAACGCGTTTCTGGAAGGCGGTACCCACCAGATCCACCGGCACGTCGCTGCCGCGACCGGCCAGACGCTCTGCCACTGCCTGCAAACGCGGAGCGAGAAAATCGTCGCTGCCCGCGTCCACCCGCTCGATCCGCGCCTGCGGAAATTCCTCGCGCAGACGCTTTTCCAGAACCTGCGCATTATCGCCCAGCTCCACCGCACAGATGCCGCGTTCGGTAGCTGCAACCAGCGCGTTGCCCAGCACGGTGTCCACCAATGCCCAACGGATTTCCATTCCCGCACCGCCCGCGCGGTAAGTGGCGGGCGTCATGCCAAGCTTGGCCGCGCCCTGTTCGTACACGCGCGAGGGCGACCCATAGCCGGCGTCGTAAAGCGCAGCGCTGACATCGTTGCCGGCGCGCAGGCCGGTTTTCAGAGCGCCGAGCTTTTTCTGCGCAAGGTATTCGGCGGGGCTGATGCCGTACCGGGCCTGGAACTTGCGCTGCAGATGCGAGGCGCTGAGGCCTACCGCAGCGGCAAGCTCGTCCAGAGTGGGCTCGCCGCCATCGAGAAGGGTGCGGGCGCGTTCTAGTTTTATGTCGTGCTTTTCCATGGCTCAAAGGGTAACGGGCGCCCAGGGCGCCCGCTATCCGATTCTTGCTTCTTTTCCCTTCTCCCTTCGGGAGAAGGTGCCCGGAGGGCGGATGAGGGTACGGCGAAGTCATGATGGTTAACCGCCATTGCCTCCGCCGTACCCTCACCCGCCACGCTACGCGCGTCGACCTCTCCCGGTGGGAGAGGTGCTCTCACGCGAGCTTTAGTCTGCCCAGCGCCCCGGCATGGTCGATACCGGCAACACCTGCGCCGACAACGTGCGGTCGTTGCCCAGTACGTCGATGGCATCGCCCAGGATCGCGGCCGACTCGCGCAGCAACGGGTCGGGACGCTTGTCGGCCAGCTTTTCGCGGGCGGCGTCCTTGACGATATCGCGCTCGTTGGCGCCCAGACCGTCGTCGGCCGCGTCGTCGGCCAGCGGATCCAATGCCAGACCCAGCGCTTTGCGTTCGGCCTGACGTTCCTTGCGCTGGTTGTCCTGCTTGTCGCGTTCGGCACGGCGTTCGGCTTCGTTGAGCGACACGTATTTCTTGGCGGCTTCGGCGCGGAAATCGCTCACGTCCTGCGACCACCACTGGAATTCCTTGTCGTTGGCCACGCGGGTGGCGTGCAAGGCTTCCAGACGCGGCAGCAACGGGGCGAAGTTGCCGTACTGGGTGTGCGGCACGGCGGCGATCTTGGTCCACGGCAGCGCGTTGTCGTAGGTGCTCTCGCCGTATTCGGTAGCGTCCACGCTGACCGGGAAGGAGATATCGGGCACCACGCCCTTGTGCTGGGTGCTGCCGCCGGCGACGCGGAAGAACTGTGCGATGGTCAGCTTGACCGAGCCGAAGCGCGGCGTTTCGTTGGCCGGCCAGCGGTCCAGATCGGCCAGGTTCTGCACGGTGCCCTTGCCGAAAGTGGTTTCGCCGATCACCAGGCCACGGCCGTAATCCTGGATGGCGCCGGCGAAGATTTCCGAGGCTGAAGCAGAGCCGCGATTGGTCAGCACCGCCAGCGGACCGTCCCAGGCCACGCCGGAAGTGCGATCGGCATTGACGGTGACCCGGCCGCCGGACTCGCGCACCTGCACCACGGGGCCCTTGTCTATGAACAGGCCGGTAAGTTCCACCGCCTCGTCCAGCGAACCGCCGCCGTTGTTGCGCAGATCCATGAGCACGCCATCGACACCATCGGCCTTGAACTTGACCAGCAGCTTGGCGATGTCGCGCGTGGCGGAGTTGTAATCGTCGGGATTCTTGCGGCGGCCTTCGAAGTCCTGATAGAACGCGGGCAGCTTGATCACGCCGATACGGCGTGCCGGCTCGCCATTGGCGGCGGGCAGATTGATGGTCTCGGCCTTGGCCGCCTGCTCTTCCAGCTTGATCTTCTGCCGGGTCAGGGTGACTTGCACGTGCTTGCCGTCCACGCCGCTTTCGGCGGGAATGTATTCCAACCGCACCTGCGTGTCTTTCTTGCCGCGGATCTGCGTCACCACATCGTCGATGCGCCAGCCAATCACATCGGTCATCGGCCCGGACTTGCCCTGGCCGACCGCGACGATGCGGTCGCCCGCCTTGAGCGTGCCGTTCACGTCGGCCGGACCGCCGGCGATGATCTCGCGGATCACCACCAGGTCGTCCTGGCGCTGCAGCTGAGCGCCGATGCCTTCCAGCGACAGCGACATGGATTGGTTGAAGTTCTCCGCCGTCTTGGGCGTGAAGTAATCGGTATGCGGATCGATGGCGTTGGTGTAGCTGTTGAGGAAAGTCTGGAACACGTCCTCGCTCTTCAACTCGCCCACGGTGCGCTCATAGGTCGCATAGCGCTTGTCCAGCGTCTTGCGGATTTCGTCGGGCTTCTTGCCGGCCAGCTTCAGGCGCAGCCAGTCGTTCATCACCGACTTTTTCCATACCTGATCCAGTTCCTGCGAGTCGGCCGCCCACGGCGCTTTCTCGCGGTCGTATTCCCAGCGCTGGTCGCCGGCGAAGTCGAAATCCTGTTTCAGCAACGCGCGCGCATAAGCGATGCGCTGGCCGACGCGCTGCTTGTAGACGGCGAAGATGTCGTAGGCCGGCTCCAGTTCGCCGCTACGGATGGCGTCGTCCAGCTCGGTCTTGTAGGGTCCGAATTTGGCGATGTCGGCGGCGGTGAAATACTGCTTGCCGCCATCCAGGGATTCCAGGTAACGCTTGAAGATGTCCTGCGACAGCGCATCGTCCAACGCGCGCGGACGGTACGCGTAGCGGCTGTCGGATAACAGGCCGTACACCTGCTTGGAGGTGGAGGACTGGTCCGCCGTGGGCCCGGTCGCGCCGGACAGCGGTTGGCTGTCGGCACGCGCAAGCAGGGCAAGCGGTGCGACCAGAGCCAGGGACAAAAGGGCGACGGCGGGGGTCTTCAATTTCATTGGGGCTACTCGTTGGCCGTGATGGCCTGTGGGGATGCTGCGGAAAAACTCCGACCTGATGACAGTGCCGAAAGTTGCGGCCTGTCTCCTTTTCCTCAAGCCTAGCGGCCGGGCGGCGCGGAAATGTGAACGCTTCGTTCCCTGGCTGAATGCGGGAGGGGGTCGGTTCAGTCGGCCACACCGGCCTGCTTTGCCTGCAGGTCGGCATGGTAGGACGAACGCACCAGCGGGCCGGAGGCGACATGGCTGAACCCCAGGGCCTTGCCGTAACGCTCGAGCTCGGCGAACTCGTCCGGGGTCCAGTAGCGCAGCACCGGGTGGTGGTGGGCGGTGGGCTGCAGGTACTGGCCGATGGTGATCATGTCCACCTGGTGCGCGCGCAGGTCGCGCAGGGTGGCCTGTACCTGCTCCATGGTTTCGCCCAGGCCCAGCATGATCCCGGACTTGGTGGGCAGCTGCGGGTGCTGCTGCTTGAACTTCTGCAGCAGGGTCAGCGACCACTGGTAGTCGGCGCCGGGGCGGACGTTGGTGTACAGGTCGGGGACGGTTTCGATGTTGTGGTTGAACACATCCGGCGGGTTGGCCGCCAGGATCTCCAGGGCCCGATCCATGCGGCCCTTGCCGCGGAAATCCGGGGTCAGGATCTCGATGCGGGTGCCCGGCGAATGCTCGCGGATGGCCGCGATGCAGTCGACGAAGTGCTGGGCGCCGCCATCGCGCAGGTCGTCGCGGTCCACCGAGGTCACCACCACGTATTTCAGGCCCATGTCGGCGACGGTGGTGGCCAGACTGAGCGGTTCGCCAGCGTCAGGCGGCTTGGGGCGGCCGTGGGCGACATCGCAGAACGAGCAGCGGCGGGTGCAGACCTCACCCAGGATCATGAACGTGGCGGTGCCGTGGCTGAAGCACTCGTGGATATTGGGGCAGCTGGCTTCCTCGCAGACCGTGACCAGGCGGTTTTCGCGCAGTTTGGCCTTGAGCCGGGCCACCGAGCCATCGCTGGGGATGCGCACGCGGATCCAGGACGGCTTGCGTAGCACGGGGGCATCCAGGAACTGCACCGGCGAGCGCCCGATCTTGTCGCCGCCCATCTGCTTCACGCCGGTTTCCAGCGAAGGCGTCGCCGGTGCGGGAGAGGTCACTACTTGAAGGGATATTTCCCGGGGGGAAATCGGGCGGGCGCCGGCATCGTTGCTCATGCCGCAATTCTAGCCCTTCTACCGGGACTGAGGCAGGCGCACCGGGCATATGGAGCGGGAAACAGTGATCCATCGGGTCAGGGGCCAAACCTCCCGCCGCCACATGGGAGCCGAGCAAGCCCGGTCCTACAAAAGCACGACCCTGGTGCTGCACGTCTTTTCGTTAAGCAAAAAAAAGCCCGCAATGGCTAGGCCAATTGCGGGCTTGCTCCCTCCCCCACGTCGGGATGCGGGCGCATCGTGAAGGACGCCTCGCGGCTCTTGCACGCTGCACTGCAAAACAGAACTGAGGGGTTCAGTAGCGAAGCTCACGAGCCGGTTCCGTGAGAACGGTTACAACCCTTGTGAGAGCTGGAGATCGCTCATTCGCGCAAGCCGATGGCGGCTTCTGATGGACCCAGGCACGACCAGACGAAACAGAAAAATGAATAGGCAGGTCACGTTTTTATTGCGCATTGCTGACAGCTTTTTGCTTGGGCGAACTGTCATGGTTTCTTCACAAGCAAGACTCCTCCACGAGTGGCAGGCCATGAAGCCGCGCATCCAACGTAGGTCGGGGCTACGCCCCCGACGCACGGATAGCTCCAGTGTGTCGGGGGCGTAGCCCCGACCTACCCATGACATGCCTGGGAATGTCACTGATCGTCCGCCGCCATATCCACACGCAGGATCCTGCGCAGCTCCAGGATCGCCGCCGGCGTCTCTTGCACGCTATGGCCCGAAGGAATAGCTTTTTCCGAAAGCGCACCGTCCAGATGCGAACTCGCGTAGGGAACCAGGCCGTCGCTGGACTGCGGCAAGGGCACCGATGGATCATGCCAGCCGACGATGCTGTGGTAAGGCAATCCCGCTTCGATCGGCAGATCGGCGGTGCTGTGCATGAACAGCGAGCCGGGGCTGAGATCGTCCGGGCCGGTGGGCGGTCGTCCTTTGTGAAAACCGATCCGCTGCAACTCTTGCTCGTCTATCTTGTTGCGCTGTAGCAACTCGGCGCTGTCGCGCAACACGGTGAAAGGCAACCGGATCGCGCGCCGCAGTAGACGCAGCGCCCAGCCTTCGCTGACTTCGGCGCCCCGATGCGGCGCGGCCAGAAACACCACGCGGCCGACTTCGGGCAGGGGATGGAACACCGTCATTTCCCGCACTATCGGTTCCTGCGCCAACGCTGCGGCCTGCGCCGGCGGAAACGATTGCAGCGAGCGCTGCAGCACGTACCCGCCGCTGTCGCTGACCAGCAATCGCGCGATCACTCCACCCATGCTGTGGCCGACCAGCACGGCGTTGCGGTTGGCGCGATCGTCGCCTTCCGGATCGAAGTGCGCGAAGGTCTCGCGCAGAGCCTGATCGATCCGCTGACGGCTGGCCAGGATGCCCAGGTTGGTCGGATAGAACACCTGCCACACCTGGTAATGCCGGCGCAGATCGTCGTCGCCCAGCAATTCGTTGGCCAGGTTCACCCAGGCTTCGGGGCTGCTCGCCAAGCCATGCACCAGGATCACCACGCGTTTGTCCGGATCGTAGGGCTGGGTGAGGTAGATGCGCGGATCGAAAGGACTCTGCTGGCGCGGACGCAGCAGACTGGACAGGCTCAGGTGCGCCAGTTTCGAACGCGCCAGCCATACGCCGTAAGCGGCCGAGAAATTCGCTGCAAGCGGCACGCTGCGGCCGGCGATGGTTTCCTGTTCGTAGCGATAGGGATTGTAGACATCGATCTGCACCTCTTCGGTCGCCAGCACTTCGTCCAGCGTGTCTCCCTCGAAGCGGAGCGTGCTGGTCACCGGCAGGTAACGCGTGTCGCGATAAGGCGGATCGGGCGGTGCGGTTTCCGTGTTCACGGCGGGCGTGTTCACGGCGGGCGTTTTCAACGGCGGGAACACCGCCACCAGACTGCTGCCGAAACCATCGCGGCCGTACACCGCGCGCAGGTTGTCGAAACCCAGCGTGTCCGACGCCAACAGCATCTCGGGCGTATCGTCCTGCTTGCGGTCGAAACCGTGCAGCGCGACGCGCAGGTGCAGGTTGTGTATCTGCTGGGTTTGGTCGGGCGTGCTTTTGCGCGCGCGAGCGACTTCGAACAACGATTGCGCCGTGACTTCCACCGCGCGGTTGTACAAACGCAACACGCGTCCCTGGCGCGATTCGAATACGCGTTGCTCGGGTGTGCGCGCGGTCATGAACAAATAGGCGTAGGCCCAGCGCGCGGTGTCCATCGCTTCGTGCGCGGCCATTTCCGGCGCCGTCCGCATCGCCTCGGCCGCGGCCTGCATGCGCAAGGTGCGCACCTCGGCGATCGTCGCCAGCCAGTTTTCTTCCGACACGGCCTGCCGCAGCTGTCCGGCGCAGGGCTCGGGCTCGCGCCGGCAGTTCTCCGGATCAAGGCCCGCAGAGGCGAGGCTGGAAGCCGCATCGACGCTGAGCCGGCCACTGACCAGCACATCGGCGCGACGGGCCAGATCGGCATCGCCTGCACGTTGCTCCCTGACCTTGACCACCGCGCAGCCGTTGAGCAGGGCCAACGCCAATAGCGCGCACGCCAGCGCTCCGGTTCTCCGCGAATTTCCGTCGACGATCATTGCTTGGATGTCCTTGCCTCATGCCCGAGCAGCGGCGGGTCTAGCGTATGCGAAACGCACACAAACGAAAGGCCCGCACGAGGCGGGCCTTTCGGGATTGCAACACAAGGTCGCCGGACAGGATCAGAAATCCATGCCGCCCATGCCACCCATGCCGCCGCCCATGCCACCGCCGGCTGCCGGCTCATCCTTCTTCGGCGCTTCTGCCACCATTGCTTCGGTGGTGATCATCAGGCCGGCGATGGACGCCGCATTCTGCAGGGCCGAACGGGTGACCTTGGTCGGATCCAGGATACCGAACGCGATCATGTCGCCGTATTCGCCGGTCGCAGCGTTGTAACCGTAATTGCCGGTGCCGGCAGCGACCTGGTTGAGCACGACCGACGGCTCTTCGCCGCAGTTGGTCACGATCTCGCGCAGCGGCGCTTCCATCGCGCGCTTGGCGATGTTGATGCCGTGGTTCTGATCTTCGTTGATGCCCTTCAGGTCGCCGATGGCCTGCAACGCGCGGATCAGCGCAACGCCGCCGCCCGGGACCACGCCTTCTTCCACTGCGGCGCGGGTCGCGTGCAGGGCGTCTTCGACGCGGGCCTTCTTTTCCTTCATTTCGATCTCGGTCGACGCACCGACCTTGATCACGGCCACGCCGCCGGCCAGCTTGGCTACGCGTTCCTGCAGCTTCTCGCGGTCGTAGTCCGAAGACGTGTCCTCGATCTGCGCCTTGATCTGCTTGATGCGGGCTTCGATGTTGGTGGATTCGCCGGCACCGTCGATGATGGTGGTGTTTTCCTTGGTCACCTGGATCTTCTTGGCGCGGCCCAGGTCCTGCAGCGTTGCTTTCTCAAGCGACAGACCCACTTCCTCGGAGATCACTACACCGCCGGTCAGGGTGGCCATGTCTTCCAGCATCGCCTTGCGACGATCGCCGAAGCCAGGCGCCTTCACCGCGCAGACCTTGACGATGCCGCGGATGGTGTTGACCACCAGCGTCGCCAGAGCTTCGCCTTCCACTTCCTCGGCTACGATCAGCAGCGGCTTGCCGGACTTGGCCACGCCTTCCAGCACGGGCAGCAGATCGCGCACGTTGGAGATCTTCTTGTCGTACAACAGGATGAACGGGTCGTCCAGGTCGACCGACATCGACTGCTGGTTGTTGACGAAGTACGGCGACAGGTAGCCGCGGTCGAACTGCATGCCTTCGACGACGTCCAGTTCGTTGTCCAGGCCCGAGCCTTCTTCAACGGTGATCACGCCTTCCTTGCCGACCTTCTTCATCGCGTCGGCGATGATGTTGCCGATCGACTCGTCGCTGTTGGCCGAAATGGTGCCGACCTGGGCGATGGCCTTGTCGTCAGCGGTGGGCTTGCTGATCTTCTTCAGCTCGGCCACGGCGGCCACGACGGCCTTGTCGATGCCGCGCTTCAGATCCATCGGGTTCATGCCGGCGGCGACCGCCTTGGCACCTTCGCGGATCAGCGCCTGGGCCAGCACGGTGGCGGTGGTGGTGCCGTCGCCGGCGTTGTCGGAGGTCTTGGAAGCGACTTCCTTCACCATCTGCGCGCCCATGTTCTCGAACTTGTCTGCAAGTTCGATTTCCTTGGCGACGGACACGCCGTCCTTGGTGATGGTCGGGGCGCCGTAGCTCTTCTCGAGCACGACGTTGCGGCCCTTCGGACCCAGGGTGGCCTTGACGGCATTGGCGAGGATGTTGACGCCGCGCACCATGCGGGCGCGGGCGTCTTCACCGAAACGGATTTCTTTGGCGGACATGTTGTTACTCCGGGATTCGTGATTGGTGATTCGTGATTGGTGAAAGCGATAAAAGCGGATTCGGGTCGGGTTGGGATTCGTTAGCTAGCGCCTTTGCGAATCACCAATCACCAATCCCGAATCACGGCTTGATCAGCCGAGGATCGCGAAGATGTCGTCTTCCTTCACCACCAGATAGTCGGTTCCGTCCAGCTTCACTTCGGTGCCGCTGTACTTGCCGAACAGGACCTGGTCGCCGACCTTCACCTTGGGTGCGCGGACGGTGCCGTTGTCCAGCGCCTTGCCGTCGCCGACAGCGACGACGTTGCCCTTGATGGGCTTCTCGGTGGCGGAGTCCGGAATGACGATGCCGCCAGCGGACAGCTTCTCTTCTTCGACGCGCTTGATGACTACACGGTCGTACAACGGCTTGATATTGCTCATTTCAATCCTCTTAAGTGATTGATTGCACTGGGAAAGGGGCGGCGATGTTAGCACTCGTACCGGGTGAGTGCCAGCAGCGCAGGCATAAAAACCCGGCAGCGCCGGGATGCAAGACAGATGGGGTGTCCCCGCGTGCGATTCAAGAGCAGGGATGCAGGACAGAAACCCGGGACAAAAAAAGAGCGCGCATGACAGGGGCATGCGCGCTCTCATGGAGATGGTGTCGTGTCCTTGCTTAGGCGTGCCTCACCCTGCGCCTCTCCCCCCGCCGACTTCCTGTCGAAGCCGACTTCCTGCCAGCGGGCCTAGGAATACCAACCCGATCCTGCCCTGGGAAGACAGGGACAGGACAAAAAGGGACTGAAAGGGGTTAGTTTCAGTACCTTACGGATGCAACTCTTCAATTAAATTGAGACAAATTGCCGAACTGCCACCGAAAGCGGACATTATGTGTCTAATATTGGTCACCTGATTAGTATCGGTAGCCCTTTGGCTTATGTGAGTTGTACTGTCTCCGGTAATGTAGATTTCCCTTCCAAGATGCTGGGCCAAGGAGTGCCGATGATTCAGCAAGAAAGGATTCGCCTGGCCCGCCGCGCAGCGGGAATGTCGCAGAAGCAGTTGGCCGAAGCCGTAGGCGTGCAACGCAGCGCCGTCAGCCACTGGGAAGCGCCTCTGGGAAAGAACCCCAGCGTCTCCCATCTGCGCAAGCTGGCCCAGGTGACCGAAGTGCAGTTCGAGTGGCTGGTGACCGGCCGCGGCGAGATGTCCTTGTCGCGCGAAGTCCAGCTGGACTCCATCGCCACTGCTGAGGCGCTGTTGATCGAAGACCCGCTGGAGTTCCGGCTGGTGCATGCGTTCCGCGAGGTGCCATTGCGCGCCCGGATCTCGTTGCTGGAGGTCATGGAGGAACTGGCCGCGCAGCGGACTGGCCGCGCCATCGGCCGTCGCGGGCCCGGTTCGCGGCCAGGGCTCCCCATCACCGGTTAACCTTATGAACTGTGGCGCGTGCATTGCGGTCGAAACGGCCGCTTATTTTTTGCGCCGCCCCTGAGGAAAACCGATCCTATGACCATCCTGCCGCGCCTGCTGGCCCTGCTCGCCTTCGCCGTTCCGGCGATGCCGGCCTTCGCCGTGAGCGAAGCGGACCTGCTGCCGGTGGACCAGGCTTTCGCATTGACCGCCAGCGCGCCCAGCCGCGACCGCATCGAAGTGCAGTGGAAAGTCGCCGACGGTTATTACCTGTATCGCCACCGCACCGACGTCCAGGTCGAAGGCGCGGACTTCCGCGCCGGCAAATTGCAGTTGCCCAAGGGCAAGGCGTACCGGGACGAATTCTTCGGCGATGTTGAAACCTATCACCAGGATTTGACCGGCTTGCTGGTCGGCGAGGCCGCGCCCGGGGCGGAGAGCGTGACCCTGAAGGTGAAGTACCAGGGTTGCGCGGACGCCGGCATCTGCTACCCCCCGCAAACCCGCAAGCTGGTGGTGAAGTTGCCCGCCGCCAAGGCCGTTGCCGGACTCTCCGGGCCGCTGGGCTCCACCAACGCCGGCGGCCTGCCGCGGTTCGGCCAGTCGGCGTCGGCGCCCTCCGGCGCGGTCGAGGCCTTGCCGTTGCCGCAGGAACAGGCATTCGCCTTCGAAGCCATCGCCTACGACGGCAATCAGCTGCTGCTGCGCTTCACTCCGGCACCGGGCTATTACCTGTATCGCGACCGCACCACGATGAAGCTGGAGGGCGCGAAACACGTCGCGCTTGGTAGCCCGCGCTGGCCCAAAGGCCAATCGCATCGAGACGAGCATTTCGGCGAGGTGGTCGTCTACTTCGACCAGGCCGAGGTGCCGGTGCCGTTGCGGCGCAGTTTCAGCGAAGCTGCAGACGCTACGTTGAAAGTGACCTTTCAGGGCTGCCAGAAGGATGGCATCTGTTATCCGCCGATGACGCGTACGGTGAAGTTGGCTATTCCCAAGGGCGAAGTCACTTCTGTCACCGATCTATCGGCTGCGGACGGAAACACCATCCCCACCCCGAGGGGGCAAGAGACCGCTGCTTCTGAGCCCTCCCCTTCAAGGGGAGGAGCCCGCCCCGTACTGGATACGGGGTTGGCAGGGGATGGTGTGGCAGCTAATGAAGTGCCCCGCACCACCCCACCGGCCGACGTACTGCGCAAAGCCAGCCAATCGACCAGCGTGTGGCTGGCGCTGCTGTTGGCGCTGGCCGGTGGACTGGTCCTCAACCTGATGCCGTGCGTGCTGCCGGTGCTGTCGCTGAAGGCTTTGTCGCTGGCCGACAGTGGGCGCAGCGGCGGCCATGCCCGCAACAGCGCACTTTGGTACACGGCCGGCGTGCTGCTGAGTTTCATCGCGATCGGCGCCATCGCCTTGTCTTTGCGTGCGGCCGGACAGGCACTGGGCTGGGGCTTCCAGTTGCAGCAGCCGCTGGTGATCGGGGCATTGGTGTACCTGATGTTCGCGGTGGGCCTGAGCTTGTCGGGCGTGTTCGCGCTGGGCCATCGTTTCGCCGGAGCCGGACATGAGCTCACCGCACGCAGCGGCCCGGCCGGGGATTTCTTCACCGGCGTGCTGGCGGTGGTGATCGCCAGTCCGTGCACCGCGCCGTTCATGGGCGCGGCACTGGCTTTCGCCTTCACTGCGTCCACGCCAGTGGCGTTGCTGGTCTTCGCGTTCCTGGGCCTGGGGCTGGCGTTGCCGTTCCTGCTGATCGGTTTCGTGCCGGGACTGGCGCAGCGCCTGCCCAAGCCCGGGGCATGGATGGAAACGCTGAAGCATTTCCTCGCTTTCCCCATGTATCTGACCGCGGTCTGGCTGCTGTGGGTGCTGGGCAAACAGCGTGGCGTGGATGCGATCGGTCTGGCGTTGGCCGGACTGGTGCTGTTGGCGCTGGGTCTATGGTGGTATCAGCGCCTGCGCCTGCAGGTGGCGCCGCTGCGCCGTGCGCTGGCGCTGCTGGTATTGCTGGCATCGCTAGCGCCGCTGGTGCTGGTGCACCGCCTGCGCCCCGAGCCCGCCAATGCCACCGCGGCGAGCTCCGATGTCGTGCCGTATTCGGCGGCGAAACTGTCGGCATTGCGCGCCGAAGGCCGCGTGGTCTTCGTCGACATGACCGCCGACTGGTGCGTGACCTGCAAGGCCAACGAGAAAGCGGTGCTGGGACGCGATGATTTCCGCGCTTCGATGCAGCTGGCCGATGCGGTGTTCATGCAAGGCGACTGGACCAATGTGGACCCGGCCATCACCGAATTCCTGGAAGCCCACCAGGCCGTGGGCGTGCCGTTGTATGTAGTGTTCCCCAGCGATGGCGGCGAAGGCGAAGTATTGCCGACCGTGTTGACCCAGGAGCTGGTGGCCAAGGCGCTGGCACGGGCCAAGCGATGAAACTGACTACTACGCGCATCTTGTTGGTGGCGGGTGCGGCGGGCGCATTGGGCGTGCTCGCCAGCCTCTGGTGGGACGGAAGCCCACTGCTGCGCACCGACACCGGCCAGCGCGCGGTGCAGGCCGCGACGGAAGCTTCCGCACCGGAACCACCACCAGGGGTGAAGCCCGCCAAACCAGGCGAGCCGATGCCGACCCTCGCTCTTCCCGATCTGCAGGGAAGAACGCAATCGCTGCCTCACGCTTACGCCGGACGGCCGCTACTCATCAACGTATGGGCCAGCTGGTGCGGGCCCTGCATAGAAGAGATGCCGGAGCTGGACCGCTACTCCCGCGCCCAGGGCCCGAAAGGAGTGCAGGTGATCGGCCTGGCGCTGGATACACCGGAGAACATCCACCAATTCCTGCGCCGGGTGCCGGTGGGCTATCCGATCCTGGTGGACACTCCCGGGCCCGCCGACGCCAGCGTGTGGCTGGGCAACCGCAAAGGCGTGCTGCCCTATTCGGTCCTGGTGGGCGCCGATGGCAAGATCCTGAAACAGAAGGTCGGCCCCTTCGCCGCTGGAGAAATCGACGGCTGGGCCCAGTAGGTCGGGGCTACGCCCCCGACGCCGTGGACCCGTCAGGCACTCGCATTTCGGCGCCGACTAACACCAGAATCGCCAAAGCGTCGGGGACGCAGCGCCGACCCACACAATTCAAATGACCGCTTAAAACGGCAGTAACTTCTGCGAACTGGACAGTATTGGCGTCTTCACGCAGACTGCGGCGCTTCCGCTGGAGCGTTCGATGGCAAAGTTGCTGGTCCTGCACGGCCCCAATCTCAACCTGCTCGGCACCCGCGAGCCCGAGATCTACGGTCGCACCACGCTGGCCGAGATCGACGCCGCGTTGGCGGCGCAGGCGGCGGCGGGCGGGCATGAGACGGTGAGCCTCCAGTCCAACGCCGAGCATCAGCTGGTCGACCGCGTACAGGCCGCACGCGCCGACGGTACCGCCTTCATCCTGATCAATCCAGCCGCCTTTACCCATACCTCGGTAGCCCTGCGCGACGCGCTGGCGGCTGTGGCTATCCCGTTCATCGAAATCCATCTATCCAACCCGCATACCCGCGAGCCTTTCCGCCACCACAGCTATTTCAGCGATCTGGCGGTAGGCGTGGTCTGCGGCTTCGGCGCCGACAGCTACCGCTATGCGATGGAAGCCGCGCTCAAGCGGCTTCCCGTCTGACCCTCCTCCTTTCCCTTCCCGACCCGCGCCCTCGCCGGCACGGGCGTCCAACCACAGAGGCCAACATGGACCTGCGCAAGATCAAGAAACTCATCGACCTGCTGGAAGAATCCAATCTCGCCGAAATCGAGATCAAGGAAGGCGAGGAAAGCGTGCGCCTGGCGCGTGTGCCCAAGGGCAACTACCAGGTCGCCGCTCCGGTCTACGCCTCAGCGGCCGACGCTCGCGCCGCCGCGCCCATGCCGATGTCCTCGCCCACCGAGTCGGCGACCGGCGGCAGCGCCAAACCCGGCGGCAGCGACCAGCCGGAAGGCCACGTGATGCGTGCACCGATGGTCGGCACGTTCTACACCTCGCCCTCGCCGGACAAGCCGGCGTTCGTCACCGTGGGCCAGTCGGTGAAGGCCGGCGAGACCCTGGCGATCATCGAGGCGATGAAGATGTTCAACCCGATCGAAGCCGATGTATCCGGCACGATCCTGGCGGTGCTGACCGAAAGCGGTTCCCCGGTCGAATTCGACCAGCCTCTGTTCGTCATTGGGTGATTGGTGATTCGTGATTGGTGATTCGAAAGAGCGACCACACCAGCGCCTTGAAGTCTGGTGCGATGCGATGGATCTCGTAACCATGGTTTATGCTTATTCGGCTGACTTTCCGAATGACGAGCGTTTCGGTTTGACTTCGCAGATGCGACGAGCGGCAGTTGCAGTTAGTGTGCCTTCAAATATCGCCGAAGGCGCCGCACGCAAGTCCAGACCAGAATTGCTCCGCTTTCTATCCATCGCTCGCGGTTCGCTATCCGAACTCGATACGCAAATCGAGATTGCCAAAAGGCTGCATTTAGCCAAACACTCGTCCGATTTGCAGGCACTGCTAGACCGCACATTCGCCAAACTGAATGCGTTGATGGCCAGCATCAGCCAACGCATTGGCGAATCACCAATCACGAATCACCAATCACGGCCTTCCCATGCTAGATAAAGTCGTCATCGCCAATCGCGGCGAAATCGCGCTGCGCATCCTGCGCGCCTGCCACACCATGGGCATACGCACGGTCGCCGTGCATTCCACGGTGGACCGCAACCTCAAGCACGTGGCCATGGCCGACGAATCGGTCTGCATCGGCCCTGCGCCTTCCAGCGAGAGCTACCTCAACGTACCGGCGATCATCGCAGCCGCCGAGGTCACCGACGCACAGGCGATCCATCCGGGCTATGGCTTCCTCAGCGAAAACGCGGACTTCGCCGAACGCGTTGAGCAGTCCGGTTTCATTTTCATCGGGCCCAAGGCCGACACCATCCGCCTGATGGGCGACAAGGTGGAAGCGATCCGCGCGATGAAGGCCGCGGGCGTGCCGTGCGTGCCCGGTTCCGGCGGTCCGTTGGGCGACGACATCGTCGCCAACACCAAGATCGCGCGTGAGATCGGCTACCCGGTGATCATCAAGGCCGCCGGCGGCGGTGGCGGACGCGGCATGCGCGTGGTGCATGCCGAAGGCGCGCTCAACAGCGCCATCAGCACCACCAAGGCCGAAGCCAAGGCCGCCTTCAGCAACGATCAGGTGTACATGGAGAAATTCCTGGAAAACCCACGCCATGTGGAGATCCAGGTACTGGCCGACGGCCAGGGTGGTGCGGTCCATCTGGGCGAGCGCGATTGTTCGATGCAGCGCCGCCACCAGAAAGTGGTGGAGGAAGCGCCGGCGCCGGGCATCAGCGAAGAGCAGCGCAACGAGATCGGCAAGGTCTGCGTTGACGCTTGCATCCGCATCGGCTACCGCGGCGCGGGCACGTTCGAATTCCTGTACGAGAACG
>CBFGMR010000034.1:0-36968 GCA_965650035.1 uncultured Pseudoxanthomonas sp. | reverse complement strand
CAATCGTGCCCACGTTCACGTGCGGCTTGGTGCGTTCGAATTTACCCTTTGCCATGGCTGCTTCTTCTCGAGTAGATCGTTGGATGGATGATGGTTGCTTGAGGCTTGGTTTTGCTTGGAGCTTTACAAGGTGGTGCTCACGAAAGGAATCGAACCTTCGACCTCCTCCTTACCAAGGAGGTGCTCTACCGACTGAGCTACGTGAGCGTTGAAACTTGATATCGCTGATTACGGTGGCGCGCTGCATTGGTTGGAGCGGGAGAAGGGAATCGAACCCTCGTAATCAGTTTGGAAAACTGAGGTTCTACCATTGAACTACTCCCGCGCCGGGGACTCGCCTATGACACAACTGCAGTGACACATGGAACTGGTGGAGGGAGGTGGATTCGAACCACCGAAGGCGTAAGCCAGCAGATTTACAGTCTGCCCCCGTTGGCCGCTTGGGTATCCCTCCGGATTGCGTAGATTCGATGAAGCCCAGCCGGCCAAATCAAACCGGAGTGAAACAGCCGGAGATTTTCGCCTGTAGTCCGGGCACTGTCAACCGGACAATTGCCTCAATCTCAAGATAAATGATCTCGGGATGGCCTGAGGGCGTTTTGGAGTCTCTTCCATTCAGGCGAGCCGCGGATGGATCGGCTTGCCGATGCCGTCTCGGAAATTATAGGTGACAGCGGCGTGGGAGCGGCGTCCCGCCGAGAGCTTTTGCAGCACAAAATTCAGAAACAAGAGCCCGCGGCGGGACGCCGCCCCCACGTTGAGGCTCAGGGTTTGGCCGCGCCGGCAGGGGGATGAGATGGCAGCGTCTCGTCCGAATACAAGGCCACATGCGGCACGCCGTCAGCACCGACCCAGCCCCGGTACATGCCTTCGGTGTTGAAGGGCGTGCCGATGGCACCATCGGCGCCCAGCACGATGGCGCCGCCATCGCCGCCCAGCTTGGGGATGATCTGGTTGATGACGGCTTCGCCGGCCTGCTGCGGGGTTTCCTTCAGGTAGGCCATGCGCGCGCAGATGTCGTGGGCGGCGGCGGCGCGGATGTAGAACTCGCCCCAGCCAGTGCCGGAGATCGCACAGGTGGCGTTGGCATAAGTGCCGGCGCCGATGATCGGGGAGTCACCGACCCGGCCATAGCGCTTGTTGGTCATGCCGCCGGTCGAGGTGCCGGCCGCCAGATGGCCCTGCCGGTCCAGCGCCACCGCGCCGACGGTGCCGAAGTGCTTGGCAGTCTCCAGATCGGTATGGGCCTGCCCGGAGGCCTCTTCCTTGAGCGCCTTCTGCAGCTGCTGCCAACGTTTCTCGGTACGGAAATACGAGGGGTCTACCAGCGTAACTCCTTGTTCTTTCGCGAATATTTCCGCCCCCGGCCCCACCATCATCACGTGCTCGGACTTCTCCATCACCGCGCGCGCCAGCAGGATCGGGTTCTTGACCGTATGCACCCCGGCCACCGCCCCGGCCTTTAGGGTCGCGCCATCCATGAGCGAGGAATCCAGCTCGTTCTTGCCGTCGTGGGTGAAAACCGCGCCCTTGCCGGCGTTGAAATGGGGGTCGTCCTCCAACACGGTGATCGCCGCGGTCACCGCGTCCAGTGCGGGCTTGCCGGCCGCCAGCTGCTCGTGGCCCTTGCGCAGGGCCAGTTCCAGCGCCGCGCGCACCGCGGCCTCGTCGGCCGGGGTCATGTCGCTGCGCACCACACCGGCGCCGCCATGGATCACGAGCACGCTGTCGCCGGGCTCCGTGGCCTGGACGGATGGGGCCAGCAGGACCAGCAAGGCAGCGCAAAGACGCAGTTTTTTCATCGGGGTTTCCGGTTTTGGTGGTCGGGAGCGGTCGGGGAACAGGTTTCAGTCTAACGGTCGTACTACCAGGCGGCCGTTCACCACGTCGGCCGCAGACCGGAAGGCCGGCTTCTCGACACTGAAGGCAGGCAGCAGCAGGCGGCTGCCGGACCCTATGCCGGTCACGGTGAAGCCAGGAAAATCAAGAGCTTGCCCTGCCTGCAGCCGGCCGTCGATGAATTTCCGGTAGTCCTGGGCGCTGCCCTTGGCCGCCAGGTCCACCAATTCCTGTGGCACCACCAGCCAGACCTTGCCATGGGTGTCGGTGAAGACCTTCCCTACTCCGTCGCCGTCGATGCAAAGGGCGGTGTTTTCATCCACGCCCAAGCCTTTGATCCGGGCGGTGCCCTGCTCCTTGGACAGACGGGCGATGAAGGTCAACAGCCGCCCCAGGCGGTCGCGCGCGCCGAAATGGCTGTCGGTGATGACCTGCCCCGCAGGCAGCGGAGGCAACTGCAGGAAATCGTCGACCAGGGTCACCGCCGGCCCCATCGGGTCCTTCAATGCGTCTTCCGAGGTTAGGCTGCCGCCGTCCATCGCGCCGTAGCTGAAGGCCCCCATGATGGCCAGCCCGGCGCTGGTGCCGCCCAAGGGTTTGCCGTCGCGGACGTGCTGGTTGAGTGCGTCGTTGAGCGGAGTGCCTTTCCAATAGCGCACATAGTTGGACTGGTCGCCGCCGGCGATGAAGATGCCGTCGGCCTTGCGCACGATTTCCAGCACGCGCGGATCGCTGGCGGCGCGCCGGTCCTCGAACACCAGTGTCTGCGCGGCGGTGATGCCGCCTATATCCTTGAAGAATTCGTCCTGGGCTTCGGTGGAACCGGAGGCCCGCAATATCACGATGCGGCCATGGCCGGCCTTGCCGATCATCCAGCGGAACGCTTCGTAAGGCCATTCGCCGCCGCCGACCAGCATCAGCCCGGGCTGGGTGGCGGCCGGCCGCGGCGCGCTCACGTCGCCTGCTTCGTAATAGTGATAACCCTGGCGCTGCGAAGTATCCGGCGCGGTTTTCGCCGATGCGCTGGCGGCAAACAAACTGAAACCCGCGACAATCGCCGCGCACAACCAGGAGTGCATACGGCTGTTGTCGCAGGAGGATCGGGAGCGGGTGCGCAAGGTGTTGGTCATCGAGCGTCCTCGGGACAGATGCTGGATGGTGACGAACGGGAGCGCCATCTCCCCCATGCCGCTTGCGCTGCGGCCAATTGGGTTAATGTCGGCGAATGAACGAATCACTCGACGCCTGGTTCGCCGGCGAGATCCTGGTGCATGAGCAAGCGTTGATGTATTACCTGCGCCGCTGCTGGCCACAGCGCGACGAAATTCACGATCTGCGCCAGGAAATCTACGTACGCGTCTACGAAGCGGCCGGCAAGGCGCTGCCGACCACGCCCAAATCGTTCCTGTTCGCCACTGCCCGGCACCTGATGGCCGACCGGGTGCGCCGCAGCCGGGTGGTTTCGATCGAGGCAGTGGGTGATTTCGAGCCGCTGAACGTCTTGATAGATGAGATCAGTCCCGAGCGCTGGTTCGGCGGCCGGCAAATCCTCAAGCGGCTTTCCGAAGCCTTCGACCTGCTGCCCGACCGGTGCCGGCAGGTGGTTTGGTTGCGACGGGTCGAAGAACTCTCACAAAAGGAAGTGGCCGTGCGTTTGGGCATCAGCGAAAAAACCGTGGAGAAGCAGATCGCCAAGGGCATGCGCCTGATGGCCAGACACTTCTATGGCGGTGGCGCAGAGATGCCGTCACATGCGTCGCAGGCCGAAAATGGACACGGACATGGCCAACAGCAAACAGATTGAACAAACCGCGGCGGCCTGGCTGGCCAAGCGCGATGGCGGCGACTGGCAGGCAAGGGATCAATCGCTCCTTGAGGTCTGGCTGGCCGAATCCACCGCCCATCGGGTCGCTTTTCTGAGGCTCGAAGCGGCCTGGGCGCAGAGCGGACGATTGAAGGCGCTGGGCGCCGGCATGCAGGCGGGAACGCTTCCGGCGCGCGGTCAGTGGTCGCGCCCTCCATCCGATCGACAAACCGCCCCAACGACGGCCAATGCTGGCGATTCCGCGGCGCGCCCTGCCAGCGGCCTGCAGCCACCTGAGTTGCACCAGCTGGTGTTCGCGCCGCGCGCGGCACCACGGCCGTCGCGCATTGGCCGCTATGCCGGCGTCGCCGCCAGTCTGGTCCTGACCGTTTCGCTGGGCTGGGGCTGGGCGCGCTATACCGCAGTCGAGCACGCCACTTATGCCACTCCGATGGGCAGCTTGCGGACGGTGTTGCTGGCGGATGGTTCACAAGCCACGCTCAGCAGCGGTAGCAAAATTGAAGTGGCCCTCTCGCGAGGCGAGCGCAGGATCGACCTCCAGCAGGGCGAGGCCTATTTCGAAGTCAGCAAGCATCCCGAGCGGCCGTTCATAGTCACGGCCGGGCATAGGCAAGTGGTGGCGGTCGGCACCCGATTCGCGGTTCGCCGGGATAGCGCAGACCTGCGGGTGGTGGTCACCGAAGGCACGGTCCGGTTGCAGCCCGATCCGGCCGGCAACGCGGCGCCCGCGCCACCGACCCTGCTCAAGGCGGGCAGCACGGCGCTGGCCAGCAGCCACGGCGTGCTGGTGCGCGCCGGATCGGTGGAGGACGCCGAACGCCTGGTCGACTGGCGCGAGGGCTATCTGACTTTCCGCGACAGCACGCTGGCCGAAGCCGCCAGCGAATTCAACCGCTACAACGTCCGCAAGATCGTCATGGGCGATGCGCAGGTCGCCGCCCTGCGCGTGGGCGGCAACTTCCGCTGGTCCAATACCGATACGTTCGTGCGCCTGCTGGAACAGGGCTTTCCGGTCCGCGCCGAACAGCACCCGGACCGCGTGGTCCTGCACAGCCGCTGAGCTCCATTCGGCCCGTGCCGGTCATCGACGAATGCCGGTGGGGAGGGATTTGTCGGGTTCGTTCGTCCATGTTAGCGATGGTGCAGTCCCGTGCGCCAATGGGGAAAACGATGCTACGTCCGTTACGTGTCCTGCTGTTGAGCCTGGCCTGCTCGGCCTCACTGGCTGCCTATGCGCAAACCACGGAGATGGCGCCGATCAACATTCCACCTGGCGATCTCGTCTCGGCGCTGGATACGCTGGCCAGGCAATCGGGCGTGCAGTTCGTGTACCGCACCGAACAGCTCACCGGGCTGCGTACCTCCGGCGTGCAGGGCGCGCGATCGGCACAGGAAGCGCTGGGCAAGCTGTTGCAGGGAAGCCAGTTCGTGGCCCAGCGCGACGCGTCCGGCGCAATGGTCATCGTCAAGCGTATAGCGCCGGCCAAACCACGGCCTGTCCGTCAAGTTTCCATGGCCCAGCAGGCGCCGGCCGCACCCGAAGAAGCGGCACCGGAGGTGCAGGAGTTCGAAACCATCCAGGTCACCGGTTCGCGCATTCCGCGTGCGCAGCTCGAAGGCCCGGCGCCGATCACCCTGATCACCGCCGAGCAGATCCAGGCGGCCGGCCTCACCTCTGTCCCGGATCTGTTGCGCTCGCTGAGCCAGAACAGCGGCAGCGTTTATGGCCAGCAGAACACCACCAACGCGCAATCCACACCGGGTGCCCAAGCGGTCGACCTGCGCGGCCTGGGACCCAACCACACCCTGGTGCTGATCAACGGCCGCCGCATCGCCGACTTTCCGCTGCCGTTGAACAGCCGCAGCAACTTCACCGACATCGGCAACATCCCGCTGGGGATGATCGACCGGGTCGAAGTGCTGACCGGCAGCGCCTCGGCCGTTTATGGCTCCGATGCCATGGCCGGCGTGATCAACTTCATCCTCAAGAAATCCACGGACGGCACCATCATCGACTATCGCTACGGCGATACCGAACGCGGCGGCGGCGAATCCCATCGCCTGTCGCTGACTACCGGTTTCGAACGGGACAACTTCAGCGGCATCGTCGGCCTGGAACTGCTGGACAAACGCCCGCTGTGGGGTACCGATCGCAGCATCCAGGACTCCACCCTCGACGCGCCCACCTCGCGTCGACGCCTCCCCCGACTCATCGCCCAACTCTACGACTGGGACGATGACGTCAATATCGCGCCCGCCGACGATTGCGCGGCGTTGTCGGGATTGAACGAAGGCACCACTGTGCTGGCGGAAGACAGATTCGGCGAGCCCTATTGCGGCAGCGAACGCGCCATTGCGTACCGCACGATCCAGAACGAACGCAAAGGCGCCAATCTCTACGGCTCATTCGAATACCGCTTTTCCAACGCCCTGTCCTGGTTCGCCGACGTCCAGCTCGGGCGGCAGACGGTCAAGCTGCTCACCGGCACCAATGGCAACGACGTGACCAGCGACCACATGGCCTGGGAATTCCACGATCCGAACTCCACCGACAACAACGACAAGATCTTCTACAACGCCGCCACCGGCCATTACGAAATCTGGTCGCGGCAGTTCGCGCCCGAAGAAGTCGGCGGACTGGAAAACCGCATGAACAGCACCGTCCAGAAGACGTTGGCGGTGACCACCGGCCTCAGCGGCAAGTTCGGCGAGGATTGGAACTGGGAAGCGGCCTACAACCATTCCCAGTACAAGGCCGACGTGAAGATGCCGCGCATCAGGGCCGATGTCGCCAACCGCTTTTTCCTGGGCGAACGGCTGGGCTATGACGCCGATGGCTACGCGATCTACAGCCCGGATCCGGCGCGCCTGTTCACGCCGCTGACGCCCGCCGAGTTCGCCACCTTCGGCGTGATGTCCACCTGGCACCCCGTCGCCAAGAACGACAATCTCAGCTTCACGGTCGATACCCCTGCCCTGTTCTCCCTGCCGGCCGGCGACGTCGGCTTTGCGGGCGCGATCGAGTACGGCGACCAGTCCTACCGCATCAATCCCGATCCCCTCGCCCTGACCGCCGACGCCTACTATGGCCCGCGCTACGGCGATGGCCATGGCAGCCGCGACCACTGGAGCGCAGCGGGCGAGTTGCGCGTGCCGTTGCTGACCTCCCTGCAAGCCAGTTTTGCCGGCCGCTATGATCGCTACAGCTATGGCAACAAGGACCCGGGCAAATTCACCTACAGCCTGGGCCTTGAATGGCGTCCACTGGACACGCTGCTGGTGCGCGGCTCCTATGGCACCGGCTTCCGCGCGCCGGACATGCACTACCTGTTCGCGGGCGATGACTTCTACCGCACGGTTTCGACCGATTACTACCAGTGCCGCACCGACGAACCGGGCATGAGCGACGGCGACTGCTACGACGACGGAAGTTGGGACACCAACACGTTCGACGTCTATGCCGGCAACATGGAGCTGGACGTGGAAACCAGCAAATCGTTCACCGCGGGCTTCGTCTGGTCGCCGAGCGCCAATTTCGATCTGGCGGTGGATTACTACAAGATCAGCGTGTCGAACCAGGTGCAGGCGCAGAGCAGGGAGCAGCTGCGCATCGACGAAGCCAATTGCCGGCTGGGCGTCACCAACGACGGCGACCCGGTCGACATAACTTCGCCAACCTGCATCGATGCGCTCGCCCGCGTCATCCGCGACGAGGACGGCACCATCACCAGCGTCCACTTCGGCCCTATCAACATCGCCAACGAAGAAACGTCGGGCATCGACGTGACCGCCAACTATCGCCTGCAAACCGTCACTGCCGGCAAATTCAACTTCAACGCCAACTACAACTGGGCCCACAAGCACACCCGCCAGCAGTACCCGGGCGACCCGACCGAAGACATGCTGGACGTCAGCTTCGCCGCCACCACGCTACCGCGCACCAAGGGCAACGTAGGCCTGAGCTGGGACCGCAATGCCTGGGGCGCCAGTCTGTTCGGCACCTACGTCGGCCGCGTCGCCAACTACGACAACGACGCGTGGACGCGGGCCACCTGGCGTTTCAATGCCGGCGCCCGCTACGACATCACCGATCATCTGCGCGTGTCGCTGACCGTCAACAATCTACTGGACAAGATGCCGCCAAGGGACGCGACCTGGGCGAACTACCCGTACTACGACACCTCGTGGTTCGACTCCATGGGACGCAGCTACTACATGCAGATCACTTGGAAGCTGGGTGGCGGGGGACTGTAAACAACTCTGAGCAGGGATGAAAACAAAAAAACCCGCCTTTCGGCGGGTTTTTCCTTAATGGGACCGGACACGTCGGATAGAAACGAAAGCCCGATCAGACGTTGAAGCGGAAGTGCAGCACGTCACCTTCCTGCACCCGGTATTCCTTGCCTTCCAGGCGCAGGCGCCCGGCTTCCTTGGATCCGGCTTCGCCCTTGTACTTGATGAAATCGTCGAAGGAGATCGTTTCAGCGCGGATGAAGCCCTTCTCGAAATCGGTGTGGATCACGCCCGCGGCCTGCGGCGCGGTGGAACCGGCCTTGACCGTCCAGGCGCGCACTTCCTTCACCCCGGCGGTGAAATAGGTCTGCAGTCCGAGCAGCTTGTACGCGGCGCGTATCACGCGGTTCAGCCCCGGCTCGTCCAGACCCATGTCGGTGAGGAAGGTGTCGCGGTCGGCGTCGTCCATCTGCGAGAGTTCTTCCTCGATCGCGGCCGATACCGGCACCACTTCGGCGCCTTCGGCCGCGGCGCGCGCACGCACCGCATCCAGGTGCGGATTGTTTTCGAAACCATCTTCGGTGACGTTAGCGATGTACAGCACCGGCTTGAGCGTGAGCAGGAACATGTCGCGCACCAGCGCGAGTTCTTCCTCGTCGAGACCGACGCTGCGGCCGGGCTTGCCGTCGTTGAGCGCGGCCTGCAACCTGGCCAGCACCGGCTTGCGCGCGATGGCGTCCTTCTCGCCTTGCTTGGCCGAGCGCTCGGCGCGGTTCAGCGCTTTTTCCACGCTGTCCAGGTCGGCCAGGGCCAGCTCGGTATCGATGGTGTCGATGTCCGAAAGCGGATCGACCTTGTTGTTGACGTGGATGACGTCGTCGTTCTCGAAGCAGCGCACCACATGGGTGATCGCATCCACTTCACGGATGTGGGCCAGGAATTTGTTGCCCAGGCCTTCGCCGCTGGCGGCGCCGGCGACCAGGCCGGCGATATCCACGAACTCCACCGCGGTCGGCAGCACTTTCTGCGGCTTCACGATGTCGGACAGCTGGTTCAGGCGCAGATCCGGCACCGGCACCACGCCGACATTCGGCTCGATGGTGCAGAACGGGAAGTTGGCCGCAGCGATGCCCGCCTTGGTCAGCGCGTTGAAGAGGGTCGACTTGCCGACGTTAGGCAGGCCGACGATGCCGCATTTGATGCCCATGAGTATTGCCAGTGCTGAAAAGTGAAAAGGAAAACGCCGCCGTGGCGCGCTTTTCTTTTGACTTTCTATTTGGAGGTGTGCAGCTGCGTCATCGCATCCATGAAGTTGCCCGCAACCGCCAGCGGCAGCACGTCGATCGCATCGTCGATGGCACGGCCGATCAGCATTTCATCGTCTTTGCCCGGTTTGCCCAATACCCAACCGGTCACCTTGTCCTTGTGGCCGGGGTGGCCGATGCCGATGCGCAGGCGATGGAACTTGCCGTTGCCCAGCAGCTGCATGGTGTCGCGCAGGCCGTTCTGCCCGCCGTGGCCACCGTCGAACTTCAATCGCGCCGTGCCCGGCGCAAGATCCAGCTCGTCGTGCGCCAGCAGCGCTTCTTCCGGCGCGATCTTCCAGTAGCGCAGCGCCGCGGTCACCGATTTTCCGCTGAGGTTCATGTAGGTGGAAGGCTTCAACAGCCAGATCGATTCGCCGCCGATATGTATCCTGGCGGTTTCGCCGAACAGCTTGCTTTCCAGGCCGAAGCGAACGCCTTCTTTTTCGGCGAGCGTGTCGACAAAACGGAACCCGGCGTTATGCCGGGTTCGCGCGTGTTCGGGACCGGGGTTACCCAGCCCGACGATGAGACGAAGTCCTGCCATGAGTTGTCATTCCGAACGAAGTGAGGAATCTGCTTTGCGCGTTGCATGCATACAAGCAGATCCCTCGCCTTCGGCTCGGGATGATCGTCGCTACGCGACGATCACTTCTTGGGCTCTTCCTTCTTGGCGACCTTGGCGGCAGGCACTTCGGCGGCAGCGGCCGCGTCGGTCTCTTCCGCTTCTTCCTGGCCGTACTTGGCGATCACCACGGCCACGTCGTGTTCCTTGCCCAGCTTCAGCTCCGGGATTTCGACGCCGCTCGGCAGCTTCAGGTCGGACAAGTGGATCACGGTGCCGACTTCCAGGCTGGACAGGTCGATCTCGATGAACTCCGGCAGGTCCTTCGGCAGGCAGCTGATTTCCACTTCGTTCAATTCGTGGGTGACCACGACTTCGGCGGCCTTGCCGGCCGGCGACTTCTCTTCGTTGAGGAAGTGCAGCGGCACCGAAACGCGCAGCGCTTCGTTCTCGTTCACGCGCTGGAAGTCCAGGTGCATGATCTGCTGCTTGAACGGATGGCGTTGCATGTCGCGCAGCAGGACCTTCTGCACGTCGCCACCCAGGCTCAGATCCAGGATGGAGGCGTAGAACCAGTCGTTCTGGCTGGCGAGCCAGACGTCGTTGTGGTTCAGCTGGATGCTGACCGGCTTGAGTTCGCCACCGTAAACGATGGCAGGCACGGTACCGGCGTGACGCAGGCGGCGGCTCGCACCCTTACCCTCGTCTTCGCGGCGCTGCACCTTGATTTCATGTGTGATTGCCATTTTCTTTACTACCTTCAGTTGAATGAACCGCCTCGCGGCGGTTTTGGAGGCTCACCCGCGACCAGGTGAGCCGGTTTGGCCGACAGCCGGAATGGCTGCCTGCCGATTGCTTCAGTCCACGTAGAGTGAACTGACCGATTCGCCAAAAGCGATCCGGCGAATGGTTTCGGCCAACAGCTCAGCCACGCTGAGCTGGCGGATCTTGCCGCAGGCGCGCGCGGCGGCCGACAGCGGGATGGTGTCGGTGACCACCAACTCGTCCAGTACCGACGCGTTGATGTTGTCCACCGCCGGGCCGGACAGCACCGGATGGGTGCAGTACGCCGCCACCTTCAGCGCGCCCTGCGCCTTCAGCGCGGCGGCGGCGGCGCACAAGGTGCCGGCGGTGTCGACGATGTCGTCGACCAGCACGCAGGTCTTGCCTTCCACGTCGCCGATGATGTTCATCACCGTGGACACGTTGGCGCGCGGACGTCGCTTGTCGATGATGGCCAGGTCGGCGTCGTCCAGGCGCTTGGCCACGGCCCGCGCGCGCACCACGCCGCCGACGTCCGGCGACACCACGATCAGGTTTTCCGTGCCGTAGGCGCGCCAGATGTCGGCGAGCAGCAACGGCGACGCGTATACGTTGTCCACCGGGATATCGAAGAAGCCCTGGATCTGATCCGCATGCAGGTCCACCGTCAGCACCCGGTCCGCGTTGACGGCGGTGAACATCTTCGCCGCGACCTTGGCCGTGATCGGCACCCGCGACGAACGCAGGCGACGGTCCTGGCGCGAGTAGCCGAAGTACGGCACCACCGCGGTGACGCTGGCTGCCGAAGCGCGCTTCAGCGCGTCGATCAGCACCAGCAATTCCATCAGGTTTTCCGCGGTCGGCGCGCAGGTCGGCTGGATCACGAACACTTCCTGCCGGCGCACGTTTTCCTCGATCTCCACCTGCACTTCGCCATCGGAGAAGCGCGACACCATCGCCTTGCCCTGGCGTATGCCGAGCTCGCGGCAGATGCTGGCGGCCAACGGCTGGTTGGCGTTGCCGGAAAAGACAAGCAGGTTGCGTTCGTCTTGCATGTCTTTGGATCCGGTGATGGGAATGAAGGAGTGTGGGAAATAAGGAATAGGAATCGTCAAGCTCTTGGTCGCTCGATCATTCCCTATTCCCGATTCTCCGTTCCGGAATGTTGGCTGGGGCGGAAGGATTCGAACCTACGAATGCCGGGATCAAAACCCGGTGCCTTAACCACTTGGCGACGCCCCAGTGTTCTAACGCTTCTTCGCCAGGGCAACCTGCAACGGCGAGCAGTCCGCGCCAGCCGCGATCCAGGCGCGCAGTCCTTCCGGCAATTGAGCTAGCGCCGCTTCGGCCGAAGCGCGATCACTGAATTCCACGAAACAACCGCTGCCGGACCCGGTGAGACGTGGCGTGCCGATCCGCGAAAGCGTTGCGAACACAGCCTCGATGGCGGATTCGCGACGACGCAGGACCGGCTCGAACGCATTGCCGAGCAAATTTCCCGAAACGAAGTCGGCTATTTTCGCGGGTGCAGCATTGCGCGTCAAATCAGGGGCTTGGAACAGGCCCCTCGTGGGCACATGAACACCGGGATCGGCCAGCAAATACCAGGCAGCAGGAAGCAGGATCGGGGTCAGTTCCTCGCCCACTCCTTCGGCCCAGGCATTCTCACCACGCACGAAGACAGGGACGTCCGCGCCAAGCTGCAATCCCAGGGCGGCCAGCCGGTCCAGGCTCAAACCGAGCCCCCACAGATGGTTCAGCCCAACCAGGACGGTGGCGGCATCGGAGGATCCACCGCCGAAACCTCCGCCCGAAGGAATGCGCTTTTCGACGGAGATGTCGGCACCTTGGGTGATTTTGGCTTCCGATTGCAACAATCGAGCGGCCCTGACCGCCAGATCATCCGCTTCTGCGACGCCTTTCACCGACTCGCCGTGGCGGACGATTTGGCCATCGCCACGAATGCGCAGATGCAGGGTGTCCCCCCAGTCCAGCAGCCGGAATACGGTCTGAAGCTGGTGGTACCCGTCCTGCCGGCGACCGGTGATCTGCAGGAAAAGGTTCAATTTGGCCGGCGCCGGCCATTCCGACCAGCCCTGCTCCCTGGCGAACGGACTCATTGCGGGCTGAAATCCCAGCTGTCCACGATCAGCCGCACCGTCGCCCGGTCGCGCTGCGCCTCGATCCTGCGCGGCAGCTGCGGTTGCTGACCTGCTGCATCGAACCACTCCCGGTAATCGATGCGCCAGCCGGCCTGTTCAATAGTCTGCAGGCGGCCCCCGGTGGAAAAGGCCTGGTTCTCGGTCGGCAAACCTTCGGCAGAGAGGCCCTGGGCCCAGCGCGCCAACGCGTTGACCGGGATGTCCCAGCCTGTGGCTTCCAGCAGCAGGGCCTCGGCGTCTTCGCCTTCGCGCGGCCCCCCTTCCAAACCTTCCAGCCGCCCGGCTTCCGAATGCGTATCGCCGATCAGCCTCCAGCTCTGCCGGGTCACTGGCGCGCTCAGCGAAACGACATAGCGAGGCCCGTCCTGCTGCCAGTCGATCCTGCCGCTGCCGCCCTTGCCTGCATTGTTGATGGCCACGCGGCCTTCGAACGACCATTGCGGGTGTCCGTTGAGCCAGGCCGCGCGCTGGGCCTGGGTATTTTCGGCGGCTTGTATCGCGGCGGGCGCGGACAACGGCGGCGGCAGCGAGGCCTGCGGTGCCCGCGTCGCGCAGGCCATCAGCAGCGACGACGACAGGCCCAGCACCATCAAGCGTGGAAGGGAAATCATGCGCCGGTCTTTTCCAGCGCACGCTGCAGCGAGCGGTTCTCGGCGTCCAGCTTGCGCGACTCTTCGAAGAACTTGCGTGCTTCCTCCTGCTTGCCGGTGAACCACAGCACCTCGGCTATGTGCGCCGCGATTTCCGCGTCCTTCTGCAGGGTGAAGGCGCGACGCAGTTCGACCAGCGCCTCGGCGTTGCGGCCCAGGCGATAGAGCACCCAGCCGTAGCTGTCGATGATCGCGGCCTCGTCGGGTTCGGCCGCGCGCGCGCGGTCGATCAGTTCCAGCGCCTCCTGATAGCGTGCGGTGCGATCGGCCAGGGTGTAGCCCAGCGCATTGAGCGCGGCGACATTTTCCGGATCGGTGACCAGAATCTTGCGCAGATCGGCCTCGGCACGGTCGATGCGGTCGCGCCGCTCCCAGGCCAGGCCGCGCGCATACAGAAGCGCATTGTCGTCCGGGTAGGCGGCAAGCCCGCGCGCGAGCACGTCCAGTTCGCCCGCATCGTCGTCGTTCTTCTGTTTCAACTCCGCTTCCAGCAGATAAGCGCTGCGCCGCGCCTCGTCTTCGGCGCCGGCGTCGCCCTGCAACGCGCGCGCGTCGGCGAAGGCCTCTTCCTTGCGGCCTAGTTCGAACAGCGCGTTGGCGATGCGCAGGCGCGCCTCGGTGCGCTGGGGACCGCCGGGAACACTGCGGTACCACTCCAACGCTTCCTGCGGACGCTTGAGAAACTGCGCGATCTGCCCTATCAGCAAGCGGCGCTCGGGATCCGGCTTGCTGGTGTCCTTGCGCAGTTCGTCGTACAGCAACGTCAGCGTCATGGTGTCTTCGGCTTTGGCCAGCAGCGAAGCGCGCAGACCGTAAGTCTGGTTGTCCTGCGGACCGCGGGCCAAAGTGGCCGCTGCCTGGGCCGGGTCGCCCAGCGCGTCGTATTCGACGGCGATGGCCAACCGCAATTCGGGCGCCAACACGGTGGCGCCCGACAACCCGGCCAATATTTTGCGCGCCTGATCGGTATCACCGGCCTGGCGAAGCTGGCTGGCGTGCAGCAAGGCGACCCGGGGCTCGCCAGGGAAGCGCTTCACCGCCTCGCCTACGATGCGTTCGGCCAGTTTCGGCTGCTCCAGCGATTGCGCCAACCCGCCGAAGGCCAGCCAGGCCTGCAGGTTCGTCGGGATGGCGTTGGTGTCGACAAAACCATCCAGCAACCGCGCCGACAACGCCGGATCGCGGCCGCCGCTGCCCAGCACCGTCAGCGCATAGCGCCAGCCCATGTCGTCCTTGTCGCGCAGCAGCGCATCCAGCTCGCGCCGTGCGCTGGAGGCATCGTTCTTGCGCAGGGCCAACGCGGCTTCTGCGGCGCGCATGGCCAGCGACTGCGGCGCGCGCTGGCGCCACAGCTTCAGCGCCCGGGCGGCGCTGGCATCGTCGTTGGCCAGCAGGGCGATACGGGTCGCGCGCTCGGCCAGGCCGGCGTCGTCGTCGGCCTGGGCGGCTTGCAGGTACCAGCGCGAGGCATCCGGCAACTGGCCGGCCTGCAGGGCGAATTCACCCGCCAGGACCGGGGTCAGCGCATCCGGAGATGCCTTGTCCGGCGATGATTTCCGGACTGCAGGGGCGGCCGGCAGAGGGGGCGCCAGGGACAGGAACAGCAATAGGCCAACGGTGATACGAATCATTGCGGGCATGTAAGCGAGCCGGGCCGTAAAATGGCGGCCTTGGAATGGCCAGAAGCTTAGCGCAAGCACCTGAACGATGACGTTGTGGGTACTAGGACTCAATCACCAGACCGCGCCGGTCGGCTTGCGCGAGCGCGTCGCGTTCGACGCGGCCGCCCTGCCCGCAGCGCTGTCTTCCTTGCGCGCCTTGCCCAACGTATCCGAAGCCGCGGTGCTGTCCACCTGCAACCGCACCGAGCTGTACGCCATCGCCGAGGATGGCGGGACGCTCGGCGACTGGCTGGCCACGCACGCCGAGGGCCTGGACGGCTACCTGTACAGGCATAGCGACGCGGACGCCGTGCGGCACCTGTTCCGGGTCGCCACCGGGCTGGATTCGATGGTGCTGGGCGAGCCGCAGATCCTGGGCCAGGTGAAGGAAGCCTGGGTCGCCGCACGCGAGAACGGCGCGCTGGGCAATGGCCTGGACCGCCTGTTCCAGCAGACTTTCGCCGTCGCCAAACGTGCGCGCACCGACACCCGCGTCGGCGCCAATCCGGTTTCGGTGGCTTCCACCGCGGTAAGGCTGGCGCAGAACTCTTTCGCGCGTCTCGACGAATCCACCGTGCTGCTGATCGGCGCCGGCGAAACCATCGAGCTGGCCGCCCGCCACCTGAGCGAAGGCAAGGTGCGCCGGCTGCTGATCGCCAACCGTACTCTCTCGCACGCGCAGGAGCTGGCCACGCGCCACGGCGGCTATGCGTTGCCGCTGACCGAACTGGACAGGCATCTGGCAGAAGCCGACGTGGTGTTCTCCGCAACCGCCAGCCGCGAGCCCATCCTCACTCATGCGCAAGTGGCCGCTGCACTGGCCCGGCGCAAGCACAAGCCGATGCTGCTGTTCGATCTGGCCGTGCCGCGCGACATCCAGCCCGGCGTGGCCGAACTGGACGACGCCTACCTCTATACCGTCGACGACCTGGAGCGTGCGGTCGAAGATAACCGCCGAGGCCGCCGCGAGGCCGCCGAAGCCGCCGAAGCGATCATCGAACTGCAGGTCGCGCGCTACATCGAGAACCTGCACGCCAGTTCGCGCCAGGAACCGCTCAAACGCCTGCGCGCGCATGGCGACGCCGCGCGCGAAGACGTACTGGCCAAAGCACGCCAACAACTGGCCAACGGCCGCGATGCCGAGGAAGTGCTCGACTTCCTGGCCCATACGCTGACCAATCGCCTGCTGCATCCGCCGACCGCCGCCCTGCGCGAGGCGGCCCTATCCGGCGATGCGGAACTGGCCCGCGCTGCCGATAAATTGTTCCCGGCCCAGGCGCCCTATTCCCACCTCAAGAAAGAAAATGACGCCGACCCTGCGCCGTAAACTCGAAGCGCTGGCCGAACGCCGCGAAGAACTCGAACGACTGCTGTCCGACCCCGGCGTGGTCGCCGACAACGACCGTTTCCGCAAGTACTCGCGCGAATTCTCGCAACTGGAGCCGGTGACCATCGCGCTGACCGGGGAAGCCAACGCCAAGCGCGACCTCGCCGCCGCCGAAGCCTTGCGCAACGACCCGGAAATGCGCGAACTTGCTGAAGAGGAAATCGCAGGCGCACAAGCGCGATTGATACAGCTGGAAGATGAGCTCTCCCTGCTGCTGGTGCCGAAAGACCCGCGCGACGACGCCGATCTGTTCCTGGAAGTGCGCGCAGGCACCGGTGGCGACGAAGCGGCGATCTTCGCCGGCGACCTGTTCCGCATGTACGCCCGTTATGCCGAACGCAAAGGCTGGAAAGTGGAGGTCGAATCCGAAAGTCCGGGCGAGCATGGCGGCTACAAGGAAATCGTGGCCAAGGTCATCGGGCGCGGAGCGTTCTCGCGCTTCAAATTCGAGTCGGGCACCCACCGTGTGCAGCGCGTGCCGGAAACCGAATCGCAGGGTCGCATCCACACCTCGGCTGCGACGGTCGCCATCATTCCTGACGACGATGCAGTGGAAGAAGTCGTCATCAATCCGGCCGATCTGAAGGTGGATACCTTCCGCTCTTCCGGCGCCGGCGGCCAGCACGTCAACAAGACCGAATCGGCGATCCGCATCACCCATATTCCCAGCGGTCTGGTGGTGGAGAACCAGACCGCGCGCTCGCAGCACGCCAACCGCGAACATGCTATGAAACGCCTGAAGGCGCAGCTGTTGGAAGCCGAGCGCAGCAAGCAGGCCGCGGCCCAGGCAGAGTCGCGCAAACTGCAGGTCGGCAGCGGCGATCGCAGTCAGCGCATCCGCACTTACAACTTTCCGCAGGGACGCATCACCGACCATCGCGTGGAAGGCCTCACCCTGTACGATCTGCCCAATATCATCCAGGGCGATCTGGACGAACTGCTGGAACGCCTGAGCCGCGAACACCAGGCCGACGAACTGGCCCGTTTGACTGAAACCGTGTAGGTCGGGGCTACGCCCCCGACTTCAGGGACCATTCGCGTCGGGGGCGTAGCCCCGACCTACCGGGGAATGCATGGGCATCTCGATTCGGCGCGCAACGATGGACGACACGGATACTGTCGCGCCGCTGTTCGATCTTTATCGCACTTTCTATCAGCAGCC
Organism: uncultured Pseudoxanthomonas sp.; assembly: GCA_965650035.1. Taxonomy (GTDB): domain Bacteria; phylum Pseudomonadota; class Gammaproteobacteria; order Xanthomonadales; family Xanthomonadaceae; genus Pseudoxanthomonas_A. The sequence goes on along the minus strand of CBFGMR010000034.1, from coordinate 19,418 downwards.
TTCCGATCCGGCGCTGGCGCGGCGCTTCATCGGCGAGCGTTTGCAGCACGGGCAGTCGGTGATCCTGCTGGCCGAACTCGACGGCAAGGCGGTCGCCTTCACCCAGTTGTTTCCCTCTTTCTCCTCCGTGCGCGCGGGCCGCTCCTGGATCCTCAACGATCTGTATGTGCAGGCTTCCGCGCGCCGCAACGGCATCGCCCGCGCCCTGCTACAGGCAGCGGCCGATTTTGCCCGCGCCGATGGCGCGATCCGGTTGGAATTGGAAACCGACCCGGACAACCGCAGCGCACAGTCGCTGTATCGGCATATGGGCTGGGAGCCTTACGAGGGCACGCTGCGCTTTCGATTGCATCTGCAGGATTAGTCCCCGACACACCTGTCGACCCCGCCCGCATCGCCACAAGAAAAAGAGAACATAAAAATCCGTTCGTGGTGAGCCTGTCGAACCACGCTCTTCGCAAGACAAGGACTCGGAGGGAAATCACCTTCTGCTCCAAAAGCATGGTTCGACAGGCTCACCACGAACGGGGTCTCGGGTTCACCACGAGCGAAATATCAGGCTCGCCTCGAACGGCATCTCAACCTCACCTCGAACGGATTACTGGTTCACTGCTTTGATAGGTTAGGCTTCACAACATGACCGCCAGACCCGACATGATTCCCCTGCAGCTTTGCGTGCTGACCGTGTCCGATTCGCGCACCCCGGCCGACGACAAGTCAGGCGACTATCTGGTGGCTGCGCTCGAGGAAGAAGGCCACCGCCTGACCGAGCGCGCGCTGCTGCCGGACGACCGCTACCGGCTCCGCGCACTGGTTTCGAAATGGATCGCCGACGATGGCGTGGACGGGGTGCTGGTCACCGGCGGCACCGGCTTCACCGGTCGCGACTCCACGCCCGAAGCGCTGCTGCCGCTGCTGGACAAGGAAATGCCGGGCTTCGGCGAACTCTTCCGCGCGATCAGCTTCGAGGAGATCGGCACTTCGTCGCTGCAGTCCCGCGCCTTCGCGGGCCTGGCCAACGGCACGTTCGTATTCTGCCTGCCCGGTTCGACTTCGGCGTGCAAAACCGCCTGGGAAGGGATCATCCGCGCGCAGTTGGACGCGCGCACCAAGCCCTGCAATCTGGCCACCCTGCGCCCCCGTTTGAAGGAGTAAACGTATGCCGCTCAACACGCTGCAATTGCTGGCCAAGGCCAGCGGCCTGACCGCCACCGACATCGCCACGGCGATTCCGCGCGCGGGCGTGGCCACGGTCAAAGCCTGGCTGAGCGGCGACAAATCCCCAGGCAAGGACCAGATCAATGCACTGGCACGCACCTTCGGCGTACCTGCCGGCGCGTTGCTGTCGGAACTGGCCAGCACCTTCGACCCTGCGCGAACGAAAGGCGAACACGACCTGCTCGCCGCTTACCGCACGCTCAACACCCGCCAGCAAGGCGCCTTGCTGGAAGTGGCCCGCACCATGGCCGACACGCATGCCGTCAGCCGCAGGAAGACGAAGAAGTGAAGAACCTCAAGCGCAAGGAATACGAAAAGCTGCTGGAGCCGCTGCAACTGGAACTGGTGGCGATGGCGCGATGGCTGCAGCACAGCGGCAAGCGCGTGGTGGTGGTGATCGAGGGTCGCGACACTGCCGGCAAAGGCGGCGCGATTGGCGCGATCTCCGAGCATCTCAATCCTCGCCAATGCCATGTAGTGGCCCTGCCCAAGCCAAGCGAACGCGAGAGCACGCAATGGTATTTCCAGAGGTATGTGCCGCATCTGCCCGCGGCAGGCGAGATCGTGTTGCTTGATCGCAGCTGGTACAACCGCGCCGGGGTAGAGAAGGTCATGGGTTTCTGCAACGACGCCCAGTACAAGGCCTTCCTCCAGCAAGCACCGGTATTCGAGAAGCTGCTGACCGACGACGGCATCCTGTTGTTCAAGTATTGGCTGACAGTGGATCAGTCGGAACAGGAAGAGCGTTTCGCCGAACGTCTGAAAGACCCGCTCAAACGCTGGAAGCTGTCGCCCATCGATGTGCAGGCACGTGCGAAATATGCGGACTACACCAAGGCGCGCGAAACCATGCTGAAGGCGACCCATACCCAGGACGCTCCCTGGACGCTGGTCGATTTCAACGATCAGCGGCGGGGGCGGCTCACCTTGATCCGCGATCTGCTCCATCGCTTGCCGGACACGCAGGTGCCGGATGCGCTGCTGGATTTTCCAGCGTTGAAAGGCAAGCCGCTGAAGGAACGATTCAGCGTGGTGAAGCCGATTGCTTCGTTCCACGCGGACGACTAGCACGTTCGGGCCGGCGTGCAAAACAACCGTGACACGAGCTCAGGCAGTTCGAGCATGAATACATTCTCAAGCAGGAAGCAGAAACTAGACACTAAAATTATGGACAACAAATTGGTTGTAAATTCGCAGACAACAGAAAGAGATGATGAAGGCTACATCTATTATCAGGAAATATTATTTACTGGCATAGAAGAATGGCACTACGATACGGGGGAAATTGGTACAACGACGTCATATAAAGATGGCCTGCCCGATGGCCCATCGTACGGTTGGTATCGAAACGGAATTAAAAGCGGCGAGAAATTTTACGTTGAAGGACGTATAGCTGGCATGGTTAGGAAATGGGCTGAAAATGGAAATTTGAAACTTGAAGAAGAGATATATAACGGGAAAGCGCTCTGGACAAAAGAGTGGGATGAAGATGGGAACCTAGTTACTGATTATCGGGGTAATGAAAGTCAGTAGATACAAAAGAGAAATGGAAGCAAAAGAATATGAGTTAGATTCTTTATAAAAGTCGCTCCGATTCTTTTTTCAGTTCTCCGACCGCCTGTTCCCACCCGCGGTTGCCGACATGGCGCAACGCGCAAGCGACCCGACCAAGTGGATCGGGAGTATGAAAAAAGCCGTGGAACGTGCGCGGATGAATCATGCGAAGAGCACCCCTCCCCAACCCTCCCCTGCTTCGCAAGGGAGGGGGCTGATCGCTGCATCGCCACAGGGATGCGACTCCGACACAGACATCCGAATGTCCTGACCCATGCGTGACACGTCGCTAGCTCTGTCCATCCATGTCTCAGTGCTGTCCATAAATGACAACGCCGAGACCGGTCGTGACGTATGGACCCTATCGATTCCGAACTACACGGACATGCGCGAGAAGCACTGCATTTCTTAGTGTGACGATCGCTGCAATATCAGCACGTGGTGCCTTGACACGTTTGTTGTTGCCCACCAGTGTCGGACCCGCCCGACAGCGCCGCACACCGTATGCAGGCGCATCGTTCACGGCCCAATAACACCCAGCGTCACCTTGTCGTTCTTGCCTGAGGGAACAACGCGCCGCAGCCGTACCGCCGCGCGCAAGCGAATCGCAGACGCCGTTGCGCGCCTGCGTCGATCCTCACCGTCAGGTATCTGGAGAACGCACCATGAGCACTAGAGTGATGAAGGCCTTGCTGTCCGGCTGTCTGCTGGCGGCGTGGATGGCGCCCACACAAGCGCAGGCGCAAAGCGTCAGCTGTACGGGGGTGGCCGAATGGAACGCATCCACCATCTATAACCCCGGCGACAAGCTGGTTTACCAGGGCAAGCTCTACCAGGCGCAGATCGCCATCTGGAACGCGCCGCCCACGCACTGCCCAAGCTGTGGTTGGTACCTGGATCTGGGCACCTGCGGCACCGGCGGCACCAATCAGTCGCCGACCGTCTCCCTGACCGCGCCGGCCAACAACGCGATTTTCACTGCAGGCGCCACCATCACCGTCTCGGCGAACGCCGCCGATACTGACGGCACTGTCACCCAAGTGCAGTTCTTCCGTGGCACCACCTCGCTGGGCGTGGACACAAACTCTCCGTACAGCGTCAACTGGAGCAATGTTGCCGCAGGAAGCTATGCGATCAAGGCCGTGGCTACCGACAACGCCGGTGCAACAGGCACTTCCGCGCTGGCCAACATTACTGTCAATCCGGTGACCTCGCCCGACACCACCGCGCCCAGCGTACCCGCTGGCCTGACGGCACCGTCGGTGACCTCTTCCAGCGTCAATCTCGCCTGGAACGCTTCGACCGACAACGCCGGCGGCAGTGGCATGGCTGGTTACGATGTCTACCGCAATGGCGGCCTGGTCGGCTCGTCTTCCAGCGCCGGTTACACCGACAGCGGGCTGAATGCGGCCACCGCGTATACCTACCGCGTGCGCGCCCGCGACAACGCCGGCAACGCATCGGCGCAAAGCACCCAGATCAGCGCGACGACCAGTCCCGGCGGCGGTGGCGGCAGCAAACGCGTGCTGGGTTACTTCACCCAGTGGGGCATCTACGGGCGCAACTACCGGGTCAAGAACATCGACACCAGCGGTTCGGCGGCCAAGCTGACCCATATCAACTACGCCTTCGGCAACGTGCGCAACAACATCTGCGAAGTCGGCCTGACCATTCCCTCCAACGAATCCACCGGCGCGGGCGGCGACGCATTCGCCGATTACAGCAAGGCCTTCAGCGCAGCGGAAAGCGTCAGCGGCGTCGCCGATACCTGGGACCAACCGCTACGCGGCAACTGGAACCAGCTCAAGCAGCTCAAAGCCAAGTATCCCAACATCAAGGTGCTGATCTCGCTGGGCGGCTGGACCTGGTCGCGCGGGTTCGCAAGCGCGGCGCGTCCGGAGAATCGCGTGGCGTTCGTGACTTCCTGCGTCAACGCCTACATCCGCGGCAATTTGCCGATCACCGATAACGCCGGTGGCACGGGCGCAGCGGCCGGCGTGTTCGACGGCATCGACATCGATTGGGAATACCCCAACGCCTGCGGTCTCTCCTGCGGCGGCGCCGAAGACCGCGCCAACTTCACCGCGTTGCTGGCCGAATTCCGCCGCCAGCTCAACCTGGTGCGTCCGGGCCTATTGCTGACCATCGCTTCGGGCGCCGGCGTAGACAAGATCGCCGCCACCGACCCTGGCCAGTACGCGCAGCACCTGGATTTCATCAATGTGATGACCTACGACTTCCACGGCACGTGGGAACCGAAGACAAATCACCACTCGGCGCTGTTCGCTTCGCCCAACGATCCGTCTACGGGCAACGTGAAGTTCTACAACAGCAACGATGCGGTCGAGGCCTTCCTGTCGCGCGGCGTACCCGCCAGCAAGTTGAACCTGGGCATCGGCTTCTACGGTCGCGGCTGGACCAATGTGCCCAACGTCAGTAATGGTTTGTACCAGACCGGCAGTGCGGCGCCGGGTACGTACGAGGCGGGCAACGAGGACTACAAGGTGCTCAAGGACCGGCCGGGCACGATCTTCACGGACGCCAACGCGCGCGCGACCTGGAAGTACGACGGCAATACCTTCTGGAGTTACGACACTCCGGCGCTGATCACCGAGAAGATGAACTACGTGAAGGTCCAGAATCTGGGCGGTGCGTTCTTCTGGGAATTCAGCGGTGACGATGCGCAGGGCACTTTGGCCAAGACCGTAGGTAATGGTTTGCAGTAGGGCAGCAGAAGTCTGGAAGCAGGAACAGGGCGCCGGAAGGCGCCCTGTTTTTTCGTAGGGCGGGCATTGCCCGCCAGCTCTTTTCCCCGCCGCACTAAAACGCGGCGGGCAATGCCCGCCCTACGGCACTCAGGCGATATGAAAACCCGACGGCACTGGCCCTTCCCAATCCTCGCGCACGACCTCGGCCACTTTCGCTGCAGCAGGACCTTGCTGCAGCCAACGTGCCAGCGCGTCCAACGCCTCGTCGTCGCCATTGGCGATCACTTCCACCCGCCCATCGTCGAGATTGCGTGCGCTGCCCGACAGGCCCAGACGCAACGCCTGTTGGCGAGTGGACGCACGGAAAAAAACTCCCTGCACCCTGCCGCTCACCCGGAACCGCACCGCCGGCATTACTTCGCCGCTTTGGGTGCGCCGGCGGATCCGACCACCCCTTCTATTTCCTTTGCGGTGACCGGCCCCAGGAATTGCCTGACCACCTTTCCATCCGGCGCGATCAGATACGTCATGGGCAGGCCGCGCGGCGTGGCGAAGTCCTTGGGCGGGTCGTAGACGTCGAGTATGGCGATGGGATAGACCACCGGGCGCGTCTTGAGGAAATCGCGCATGTCCTGGGGCTCTATTTCTTCGTAAGCCAGGCCCACGACTTCTATGTCTTCCCTTTGTTTGTCCAGCGCCGACAGCTCGGGCATCTCCTTGATGCAGGGCGCGCACCAGGTGGCCCAGAAGTTGACCACCACCCATTTGCCGCGATGCGCCGCAAGTTCGTAGACGGACCCTTCCACCGTGCCGATTTTCAGCACCGGAACCTCGGCGGTCGTCTGGCTGGCAGCATTCTCGGGCGCGGTGGCCTCCGGCACGACCGGCGGAGTGGCCGCAACCGGAGCAGCCTCTGCGTCGCGTTTGCACGCCGCCAGGGCCAGCAGGAGAAACGCGCCGCAAAGCGTCATTCCGGATTTCATGGCTATCGACTTCATGGTTTCTGATTTCATGTTCCGCTGTCGCCTTCGTTCGCATAGAGGTCGCTGACCTTGCGCTTCAACAGCACGCGCAAGGGAACGCGCAGTTCGTCCAGAGCGTTCCTGGCCGCGATGCCCAACTGATCGTCGTGGCAAGGCAGGCGCGCCTCGGCCACCGGAACGCGGAGCTGGCAGGCTTCGTAGAGCTCGGCCAGGGTCATGTCGTCCAGATCGCGCGCCAACAACCACTCACCGTGCTCGTCGCGGCGCAGCAGATTGATGTCGCCCAATTGGCACAAAAGCTGTTGCGCCAGAGAGTCGGTCAGGATGGGTTCCATGACCAGTATCTGGTCGCTATGCAGGCCCCGCCCTTCTGCGCGCGCCTCGTTGAAGCGCCCGAGCAGGCGTAGCAACGCGTAGAACTCGTACCCCAGCGGCAACCGCATCGACACCGGCTGATAGCGGAACGCCGAAATGGCCGAGGCGAAGGAGGCGCCGAGCAGGATCGCGATCCATCCCAGGTAGATCCACAGCAGCAGGATCGGCAGGACCGCAATCTGTCCATAGATGTTCTGGTAGGAATTGAAGCTGCCCAGATACACGCCCAGCGCCCACTTGATGAGCTCCAGCAAAATCGTAGCCAAGAGCGCACCCGCCACGGCGTAACGCAGTTTGATGGTGCGGTGAGGCACCACGCGGTAGATCGCGGCGATGGCGGCGAATTCGATCAGTATTGGCGCAAGAGTCAGGCTCAATGTCTGCAGAATCTTGCCGCCGCTGGTCGCGAAAACCGGTAGCGCGAAGAAGCGCACGGAAATCGCCAGCGAGGCCGCAGCCACCAGCGCACCCAAGGTAAGCACGGTCCAGTACACCAGGAAGCGGCTGAGCTGGGGACGGCTCGTGCCCACCCTCCAGATACGGTTGAAGGTGGCTTCCACGCTGTTCAGGGTGATCAGCAGCGAGACCACCAGAGCGATCACACCGGCGGCGGTCAACTTGCCGGCGCTGGCCGAGAACTGTTTGAGATAACCCGATACCGAACTCGCGGCGCTGGGTACGAAATTGGAGAAAATGTAATCGGTGAGCTGGTCGCTCCATTCATTGAATACCGGGAACGCCGACAGCACCCCGAACACCACCATCGCCAGCGGCACCAGCGCGAATACGGTGGTATAGGCCAAGGCGGCGGCGGCCTGGAACAGGCGGTCGTCGAGGAATCTTTTAGCCAGAAAGCGCGCGAAAGTGCCCATGCGCGCGCGGTCGCGCATGCGGTCGCTCCAGCGGTTCAATGAATCCAGTGGTTCCATTGCCGGAAGGTTACCCGATGCGCGGAGCCTGCGACATCGCCGATACTAGGCACCATTGGAACGATTGGGCGGGACCATGCCGGAAATCCTGGTGCTCTATTACAGCCGCGGCGGGTCGGTGGCGCGGCTGGCCAAGCAGGTCGCGCGCGGCGTAGGCGAAGTCGCCGGCATGAGCGCGCGCCTGCGCAGCGTGCCGCCGGTAGCCGCGGTGACGCAACAGGCCTCACCGCCGGAGCCGGAGGAAGGCGCCCCCTATGTACAGGCGCGCGATCTGGTCGAATGCGCCGGACTGGTGCTGGGCAGCCCTACCCGGTTCGGCAACATGGCAGCTCCGCTCAAGCATTTCATCGACGGCCTGGGCGCCGAGTGGGCCAGCGGCACGCTGGTGAACAAGCCCGCGGGGGTCTTCACCTCCACCGCCACCCAGCATGGCGGGCAGGAATCTACGCTGCTTTCGATGCAGGTCCCGTTGTTGCACCACGGTTGCGTGATCGTCGGCATTCCCTACACCGAGCCGGCTCTGAGCACCACGCGCGGTGGTGGCACGCCTTATGGTGCCAGCCATGTGGCCGGCATACAGGACGACCCGCAGCTGGGCGAGGAGGAAGCAATACTGGCCCGTGTACTGGGCCGGCGCGTGGCGGAGATCGCCAGGCGTCTGGAGACGGCGGCATGAAAACATCGCGATTGGTCCTGGCTCTGGCGCTGTTCGCGCTGTCGGTGCTGTTCTCGCTGTGGTTCCACGACAGCAAGCTGCGCATCGCCGCGATGCTCTTCTTCACCGTGCCTCCGCTGCTGTTGCTGGTCGGAGTGCTGCGCGGCAACGCCAAAGCCGGGTTCTGGGCCGGAGTATTGGGGTTGTTCTGGTTCAGTCACGGAGTGATGGAAGCCTATACCCTCGCCGCCGAACGCGACTACGCACTGATCGAAGTCGCGCTGGCGATAATCATCGTGATGGCATCCAGCTGGCCGGGCGTGAGCGCACGGTTCGGCAAGAAGAAGACGGCAGGCGGGGCATGAATTTGTTCGTGCGTGTCGTGGTTGCCGGCACGTTGGCGTTATCGATGCTGTGCGCTGCGTCCGCGCGCGCCGACGAGAACTGCGAACCGGTGGCCGAACAGAGTGCACGCAATCCGGACCAATCGATGCTGTCCGTGGCGACCGTTTGCGACAAGCCAGGTTCCCGCATCTACGTGATGCGGGCGACTGCGAAAGACGGCCGCACGCAGGAAAAGCGCGTCGAGGTGGAAAGCGAAGACACGCCCATGGGTAGCGCCAGCCTGGTCGATATCGACAGCGACGGCTATCACGAGGTCGAAGTGCGCGGCATGTGCGGCGCCGGCCCCAACTGCGAAGGCGAGATCTACCGCATCAATCGCGAGAGCGGCCAGGTCGAGCTGTTTTTCAGCGGAGGCTACTCGGAGTTGCTGGTCATCGACGGATACCTGGTGGAATCGGGCCGGGCCAGCTGTTGTTCATGGGAATACCACGCCTACCGCCTGCAGGGTCGCGAAGCGACGCTCGATTACGACGACATGGATTTCATGGTCGAAATCGGCGCCGACCTGGACAGCGAACAGGAAAACGCGCCGGCGCGCTGCACCTTCAGCCGAACCGCCAACGGCGCGCGCCAGGCAATGCGCCCGCCGGGCCGTGAATGGCTGCAGCTCTGCGAGGTCTACGGCGACTATCACCTCACCACACCCGAAGAAGCGCGGGCGGCCGAAGCCGCTGTCAGCGCGCAGGAGTAAGCAAGATGGAAGAACTGCTGATCGTCACCACCGGTGGCACCATCGACAAGATCTATTTCGACGACAAGTCCGACTTCCAGGTGGGCGATCCGCAGATCGGCCGCATCCTGCAGGAGCTGGGGGTGGCGTTCCGTTTCAATGTGATCCCCATCATCCGCAAGGACTCGCTGCACATCAGCGATGCCGACCGCGAACTGGTGCGCGACACCATCGCCGCGCAGGCCGCGCGGCACGTGCTGATCACGCATGGCACCGACAGCATGGTCGCCACGGCCAAGGTGCTGTCCAGTATCGAAGGCAAGACGATCGTTTTGACCGGCGCGCTGAACCCCGCGCGCTTCCGCGGCTCCGATGCCGAGTTCAACATCGGTTGCGCGGTGGGCGCGGTGCAGTCGCTGCCCGCAGGCGTCTACATCGCCATGAACGGGCGCATCTGGGACCCGGCGAAGGTGCGCAAGAACGTTTCCGCCAATCGCTTTGAAGCTTCGGATTGATGCGCCTCAAATAAGCCGAGGACATCTCGATTTGGCAGAGGATGTCGCTCTTGCTTTCTCCTCTTTCCTTGTGGGAGAGGGGTCGGCTTTTGATCTTCCAATTTGTACTTAGTACTTCGAAGACGAAGCAGAAGCACGCTCGCTACGCTCACGCTCCCCTCTCTGCCCTTGCGGGCATCCTCTCCCGCAAGGGGAGAGGAGCAACCGGACAAAAAGAAACCCCGGCTCGCGCCGGGGTTTCCACTCGCCTTCCTGGCGGCCTTCGATCAGAAGGTGACGCTCCAACTGTTGATGTAGCCGGTATCGCCGCCCGCGTTGTCGTTCACGCGCAGGTTCCAGGTGCCGTTCAACGCTTCGCTCGACAGGTTCACCGTGTAGGTCGAGTTGATGTTGTCGGCGCTGCCGCCACTACGGTTGTGCAACACGTACACGCTGCCATCGGGAGCCACCAGATCCACCTTCAGGTCGCCGATGTAGGTGTGCACGATGTTCACCGCCACCGAAGTGCTGGCCAACCCGCTACCGCTGCGACCCGAAACGGTGATGGGGCTGTTGACCGTCGCGTTGTCGCCGATGGCCACGTCCGTACCGTTGGTGTACGTCTGCGTGCCGCCGCCGCCACCGGTGGTGTAGCTGCCGGTCAGGCTGACGCCGGAGAAGGCGGAGTAAGCCTTCAGACGCACGTAGTACGTGCCTGCGGTCGGCGCGGCGAACGTGCAGGTTTCGGCATTGCCGTTCACGTACGGCCGGCAGTCGTACACCGTATCCGTCGGAGCGCTGCCGGACTTGACGTACATATCCATGTCGCCGGTACCGCCCGAGGTGGTGAAGGTCAGGTTGGAAGCTCCTGCCGGCACGACCATGGTGTAGTTAAGCGATGCACCCGTGGCCGCGGACAGGCCCGTCACCGGGACGCCGTTGCTCAACACCGTGCCGCCGCCGCCCGTGCTCACCGTGACCGAACTGGTCTTGGTGTTGGTGGCGCCGCCGTTGTCGGTGACCGTCAACGTGACGGTGTAGGTGCCCGCGGCCGAATAGGTCTTGCTGGGGTTGGTGGCCGTGGAAGTGGTGCCGTCGCCGAAGTTCCAGCTGCGCGAAGCGATGGTGCCGTCGCTGTCGGTGGATGCGTCGGTGAAGCTGACGGTAAGCCCGCTGGCCGAAGAGGTGAAGTTGGCCACCGGATTGACGTTGCCGCCGCCACCGCCTGCCGCATCCACCGCCGCCTTGGCGTCGGCGATGCCGGCACCGATCGGCTGCGAGGGTGTGGACGGGAACGGACGCGCCGAACTCTTCAGCAACGCTTCGACCTGCGCCGGGGTTTTCGGCGTGGCCGAGACGGCCTGGATCAACGCCACCACGCCGGCCACGTGCGGGGTCGCCATCGACGTGCCGCTGTAGTTGGCGTAGGTTTCCGAACCCGGCGTGGTGGTGCCGGTGTTGAGCGTCGACATGATGGTCGAGCCCGGAGCGGCGATGTCCACGCCCGCGCCGTAGTTGGAGAAGCTCGAACGCGCGCCGGTGCTGGTGACCGAACCCACCGCCACCACGTTGGCGCAATTGGCAGGCGACGCATTGGAGACGTTGGTGTTGTCGTTGCCCGCCGCGATGACCAGGGTGGTGCCGCGGCCGACCGCGCCGTTGATCGCCGTCTGCGTGGTCGAGCCGCAAGCGCCGGAGCCGCCGAGGCTGAGGTTGATCACTTCGGCCGGGTTGGCATTGGCGGGAACGCCGCTGACCGTACCGCCGGAGGCCCAGGTGATGGCGTCGGCGATATCGGAGTCATAACCGCCGCAGGTGCCCAGCACGCGTACCGGAACGACCTTGGCGCTGTACGCCACGCCCGCCACGCCCTTGGCGTTGTTGGTCACCGCCGCAATGGTGCCGGCCACATGGGTGCCGTGCCAGCTGGAGTTCTGCGCAGCATGCACGCCGCCGCACTGGTTGGCGGTGACCCAGTCGCCTGGATCGCTGGGATCGCTGTCGCGGCCGTTGCCATCGTTCGACACCGTGGTATCGATGATGAAGTCATAGCCCGGCAGGATGTTGGCGTTGAGGTCGCTATGGTTGGTGATGCCGGTGTCGAGCACCGCGACCACCGAGCCGGCGCCGCTGGTGACGTCCCAGGCTTCGTTGGCGCGGATGCCTGCGTCGGAATCCTGGTAGCCCCACTGCTGGCTGTAGTTGGTGTCGTTGGGAGTCAGCAGCGGCTGGTTGAGCTTGTCGACTTCCACGTATTCGACATTCGGATTGCTGGCCAGCTGACGCATCAGCGATTCGGCTTCCACCCGGTCCAGCTTGCGGTCGGAACGCAAGACGTCGGCGCCTACCGCCAGGCGGCGCAGCTGCCTTACTTCAAGCGCGCGGCCCGCTTTGGCGGGAATGGCGCGAGTCGCCGACTTCAGCGCACTGTCCAGCGAAGTCGTATTGGCGCGTTCGGTGCTGCCGTCGCGGTATTTGACGATGAACCGATCGAATTCCTTCTGCACGGGGGAATGCAGCCCACTTACATCAACGCGGCCTGCCGCCATGGCGGGCAACGCGCACATCGAAGAGATTGCGATAGCAGTGGCACTGGCCAGCACGTGCATACGCAGACGACGCTTTGAGACATCTGACATTGAAGTTCCCTCTACAAGTGAGTGGTGCCGCTGATGCGGCTGCTTCGGGAACGGCCGTGACTTGGAACAAAGGGTGGTTGTGGTTACGGCCGTTTCCGCTGATGGGATACGCCGGAAAGCGCATCCTGAGCCGAACCTAACCGGGTGTGCGGTATGCGCACAAGACGTTCCGGTGAGGAATCTCACCGAATTTGGCACCGATATCTTTAAATGTGACGGTAACCGGTTTCAAATGTTACTAACCGACATCCCGGCGTGAAGACGGCGTGAGCATTGCCGGTACTGGAAGCGTTTGCATGCTGCGTCACGGAGCCGCGTTGCGCGGCCCAGCGCCTGTCAAAGCCCAGGTGAACCTCAAAGCATTCCCGTTTCCAGCTTGGCCGCTTCCGACATCATGTGCCGGCCCCACGGCGGGTCGAAGACCAGTTCCACATCGGCCTCGACCACGGTGGGAATCAGCTCAAGCTTGTTGCGCACGTCATCGACCAGGATTTCGCCCATGCCGCAGCCGGGGGCGGTCAGTGTCATTTTGACCTCGACTTCGCGCTGGCCGTCGTCGCGGTGACGCAGGTTGGCTTCGTACACCAGGCCCAGATCCACGATATTGAACGGGATCTCCGGATCGAAGCAGGTGCGCAGCTGTTTCCAGACCAGCTGCTCGACCTCTTCGTCGCTGGCGTTCTCGGGCAGGCTCAGCGATTCGGCCGGTTCCTTGCCTATGGCGTCGCCGTCCTGCCCGGCGATGCGGAACAGGTTGCCTTCCACGAACACCGTATAGCTGCCGCCCAACGCCTGGGTGATATAGCCGAAACTGCCCGCCGGCAAAGTGACGCTGTCGCCTTGGGGCACCAGGACGGCTGCGCAATCGCGCTCGAATTGGACCGGTTCGCTGCTACGGGAATACATGACAACCAGATGGGGGCCGCGCGGGCTGGCGCAAGCCGGCATTTTAGCCTTCCGCACCCGCCGCTGCGGCTTGGTCAGGCCAATATGGCCGGCAACGCAGTGTTTCGTGGACTATGCGAGCCCTGCCCTTTGCGCTTTTCGCGCGGCGCGGAGCCGGCCCACGTATCCTATGCCGTCACTCCGGAGCATCAATGCAACCCGCCATCCCGTTGAATACGCGTCCCACTTACTGGCCGTCGCTGCTTTTGCTCCTGTTGGGAAGCCTGTTCTTTGCGGCTATCTGGGTTCTGCTGGCCGTGTACACCGGCAAGCCCTGCGGCTGGATGGCGGTACTGGCCGCGCTGGACGTCGTGTTGATGCTGCGCTGGGGCGGTATGCCACGCGGCGCGGCGCGCGTGCTGGTCGCCGTGCTGGCCACGGCGGCCATCGCGGTGCTGGTCAATTGGCTGACCGCCGCCACGCAGATCGGTTTTGCGATGGGTCTGAACCCCTGGGAGTCGGCGCTGAAGCTGGGCGCCGACTACGCCTGGACTCTGGCCGGCCTGGCCAACCAGACCGCGGACAGGGTGTGGATGGCGGCGGGGCTGGTGACGGCCGCAATAGCCGCACGCTGAAACCCTCGACGCTCCTGTAGAGCCGAGCTTGCTCGGCTGAAGCCTTACCCGTACAGACAGAACTTGCTCGGCTGAAGCCTCACCCATATGCAAAAAAGCAGCCGGGCAAGCTCGGCTCTACAACATCGGGTGCTAGATCAAGCGCTCAATGCCCGCCATCGAGCGCCTTGAGTTCGCTCACCAGCGCACTCGCCATCTCCGCACCATCGCCATAAAGCATGCGGGTGTTGTCGGCGTAGAACAACGCATTCTCGATACCCGCGAAACCCGTGCCCTTGCCGCGTTTGATGACAATGGTGTTCCTGGAATTGACCACATCCAGAATGGGCATGCCGTAGATGGGCGAGGCCGGATCGGTTTTGGCCACCGGGTTGACCACGTCGTTGGCGCCGATCACCAGCGACACATCGGTGTTGGGGAATTCGGGATTGATGTCGTCCATATCGGCGATCAGGTCGTAGGGCACGCCGGCTTCGGCCAGCAGCACGTTCATGTGCCCCGGCATGCGCCCGGCGACAGGGTGAATGGCGAACTTCACCTTCACTCCGCGATCCATCAAGCGCTGCGCCAGTTCCCAGATCTTGTGCTGCGCCTGGGCTACGGCCAGGCCATAGCCGGGCACGATCACCACGCGCTCGGCGAAGGCCATCATCGCGGCGACGTCGCCGGCTTCGATGGGCTTCTGCGAGCCGCTGATCTCCTGCATCTCGCCGCTGCCGGGACCGAAGCTGGAAAACAGCACGCCGCTGATGGGGCGGTTCATAGCCTTGGCCATCAAACGGGTGAGCAGGATGCCGGCTGCGCCGACCATCATGCCGGCGATGATCAAAGTTTCGATGCCCAGCACATAACCTTCGAAAGCCACGGCCAGGCCGGTGAACGCGTTGTACAGTGAGATCACCACCGGCATGTCGGCGCCGCCGATGGGCAGGGTCATCAGGATGCCCAGCGCCAGCGCGACGACGAAGAAAGCGATGATCCACGGTGTGTCCAGAGTCCAGATGGCCATGCCGCCCAGCACCACCGCCGCCAGCGCCACCAGCGCGTTGAACCACTGCTGGCCCGAAAACGTGTAGCGCTTGTCCATGCGCCCGTCCAGCTTGGCCCAGGCGATGATCGAACCCGACAGCGACACCGCGCCGATCAGCGCGCCCACTACCGCCAACACCAGGGTCACGCGCGAAGGCGAGCCGCCCTGCGACGAATAACGCAGCAGTTCTACGGCGCCGATGGCAGCAGCCGAACCGCCGCCCATGCCGTTGTACAGCGCCACCATCTGCGGCATGTCGGTGATGGCTACGCGATTGGCGGAGATCCACGCCGCCGCGGTGCCGATGGCCACTGCGGTGAAGATCAGCAGGTGGTTGTGAAGTTCGGGTAGCAGGAACGTGGCGGCCGTGGCGATCAGCATGCCCAGACCCGCCCAGCGGATGCCGCTGCGCGCGGTCATCGGCGAGGCCATGCGCTGCAGGCCAAGCAGGAATAGCGTGGCTGCGACCAGGTAGCTCAGCTTGACGAAGTTGGCCAGCACCTCCGGAGTGATCCAGCTCATGGCTTGGGCTCCGGCTTCCTGGAGGACTTGAACATGTCCAGCATGCGCTCGGTCACCACGTAGCCGCCGGCGGCATTGCCCGCGCCCAGCAGCACGGCGACGAAGCCGATCACCTTTTCCAGCGTGGTATCGGCATGGCCCAGCACGATCATGGCGCCGATCAGCACGATGCCGTGGATGAAGTTGGAGCCCGACATCAGCGGGGTATGCAGGATCACCGGCACCCGCGAGATGATCACGTGGCCGGCGATGGCCGCCAGCATGAAGATGTACAGGGCCACGAAACCGTCGCTCATCCATTCTCTCCTCGGGCACTGCGCCCCTCCCGCATCATAACCGGCCCCTGAATCCGTTGGCAGCAAGGTCAACCGTTCGCCAGCGGCAGCGTTTTCTTACCCGAACCCACTCCAAGAGGACGACGCGATGAAATACAAGTCAGTGCTGCTGCTTGCCGCATTGCTGCTGGGCGCTGCCAGCGCCGCTTCCGCCCGCGACCTCGGCGATCGCGTCGATCACCGCCTGGACCGCCGGGGCGACCGGGTGGAACAGCGGCTCGACCTCAAGGGCGACCGTATCGAAGCCCGCTACGACCAGCGCGCGGCCTGGGCCGACAACCATGGCCATGCGCACGCAGCCGATCGCCTGGAAGCGCGCGGCGATCATCTGGACCGCCGCCTGGACCGCAAGGGACAGCACGCCGACAACCGTCTGGACCGTCGCGGCGACCGCTTCGACCGCCGTTGGGACCGCAGGCACTAAGCTGTGCTGGTGAGTGCCGACATCAGCCAGGCTGGCTTCGACCAGAAGTCCGAGAACGCCGCACGTCCCCCTGCGGCGACGCTGGAACTGTTCCTGGCCGGTATCGGCACCCGCGCGTTCCGCTTCGCCGAAGCCGGCCTGCGCAGCCGCGACGACGCGCTGGATGCGGTGCAGGACGCAATGATGAAGATGCTGGGCTACCGCGAGCGCCCTGCCGCCGAATGGACACCGTTGTTCTGGAGCATCCTGCGGCGCAAGATCGTGGACGTGCAGCGGCGCAGCAATTTCCGCCTGCGCTTGTTCTCTCCGGCAAACGAACGCGGCGAGGACAGCATGATCGACTGGGCCGACTCCGCCGCCGGGCCTTCGCAGGCCCACGACCAGCGCGAAGCCTATGCCAAGCTGACCCAGGCCCTGCGCAAGCTGCCGGCGCGCCAGCGCGAGGCCTTCACCTTACGCGTTCTGGAAGAGCTGGATGTGGCCGATACGGCCAAGGCCATGGGTTGTTCGGAAGGTTCGGTAAAGACTCACCTATCGCGCTCGCGCGATGCATTGCAAAAACAACTGGAGGATTTCCGATGAACATACCTGCCGACCGCACACAAATCGACAGCACGGGAATCGAACAAGACAACGATAGTTTCGACCGCGACATGCGCCAATTGCATGCGGCCGCAGTCTCGCAGGTTTCGCCGCAGACGCTGGCCCGTCTGCGCGCGGCGCGACACGCGGCGCAAACCGCACCCAAGCGCGGACATGCCTGGCGCTGGGTCACCGCCACGGCGTTCTCCGCGGTGCTGGCGGTGGCCCTGGGCATGCAGTTCCTGCCGCATTCGGGCAGCGTGCCGGCGATGCAGCCCATGGTCGCGACGGTGGACAATGACGACGGCTATGACGACAGTCTCGCCGCGCTGGACGAAAGCCCCGACCTGTACATGTGGCTGGCTTCTTCCGAAGCCGAGCCGTTGGCGATGGAGTAACCGCATGAAGACCGCACTTTCCCGCTCCCTGGCGCTTGGCCTGTTGTTGCTGGCCGGCAACGCGCTGGCGCAATCGGCGCCCGCGCAATCGCTGCCCGACTGGGACAAGTTGACTCCGCAGCAGCGCGAGGCCTTGATCGCGCCGGTGCGCGAGCGCTGGAACAGCGATCCCGACGACCGCCCGCGCATGCTGGAGCACGCGCAACGCTGGAAGAGCATGACGCCCGAACAGCGCCAGCAGGCGCGCAAGGGCATGCGCCGCTTCGAAGGCATGAATCCCCGCCAGCGCGAGGAGGCCCGCGTGCTGTTCGTACGCATGAAGGACCTGCCGCCGGAGCAGCGCAGGAAACTGCGCGACGACTGGAAAAAAATGACGCCGGAACAGCGCCGCGCGTGGATACAGAAGAATGCACCGCAAGATGCAAAGCCGCCGCTGCCGCCCTTGCCGCCTCGATGAATACAAGTCGATAGTTTTGGCTGCAGGACTGGCTTGCAACACTAGCGGTCGGATAGTTCCGGGCTACGGAACGCACCACACCAAGGGTCGTCATCCCGGCGAAAGCCGGGAGCCAAGCATCAGCACTCGGAAAGCTGGGTCCCGGCTTTCGCCGGGATGACGACCTTTAGTTAATACGGTTACGCCGCAAATCCGCTTCCCTCTCTCAACTTATCTTCACTCTGCCGCAACCGCTTCCGGCCACCGCGTCTTCGCCAGCAGCTCGTCGTTCCAGTCGAAGTCGATCGCACCGTCCTTGACGAACAAGGACACGAAATTGAACACGTTGCGGGCATACATCTCGCTGGCATGCACCGCGCCCATGCTGGCCAGGTTGAGAGGACCATCGATGGTCACCCCGTTGTGCTCGACGGTTTGGCCCGGTCGCGTGGCTTCGCAGTTGCCGCCGGTTTCGGCAGCCAGATCCACGATCACGCTGCCCGGCTTCATCGCCTCGACCATGGTCATGGTCATGATCTTCGGCGCGGGACGTCCCGGCACGGCGGCCGTGCACACCACCACGTCGATGCCCTTCAGATGGTCGGCCAGGCGGCGCTGCTGTTCGGCGCGCTCCTCGTCGGTGAGCTGGCGCGCATAACCGCCCTCACCCGCCGCGCTGACGCCCAGGTCCAGGAACTTGCCGCCCAGCGATTCGATCTGTTCGCGCGTTTCCGGGCGCACGTCGAAACCTTCCACCTGCGCACCCAGGCGCTTGGCGGTGGCGACGCCCTGCAGTCCGGCGACGCCGGCGCCGACGATCAGCACTTTGGAGGGACGAATGGTGCCGGCGGCGGTGGTCAGCATGGGGAAGAAACGCGGCGCCAGCTGCGCGGCGATCAACACGGCCTTGTAGCCCGCCATGCCGGCCTGCGAACTGAGCACGTCCATCGCCTGCGCGCGCGTTGTGCGCGGCAGTTTTTCCAGCGGAAACGACAGGATGCCGCGCGCCCTGAGCGCATCGCCGCGCGCCGCATCGGCTTGCGGCTGCAGCATGCCGACCAGAGTCGCGCCCTGCTTCAATTGTCCGATCGCCGCGGGATCGGGCGACTGCACGCAAAGCACCAGGTCGGCTTGCGCCGGCGTATCGGCCGTCGCCAACTGGGCGCCCGCGTCGAGATAGGCCTGATCGACGAACCCGGCACCGAGCCCCGCGCCGGGTTCGACCTTGATGCTGGCGCCGACGGCCACGAGCTTCTTCACCGTTTCCGGAGTGGCGGCCACGCGACGCTCACCCGCCGCCGACTCCTTCAACACCAGCACTTCAATCGCCATCTTCCCCTCACCGGTCGGATTCCAGACTGCCGATGCTAGCAAAGCGTGGGGAAGAAGGCCGGTTTGCTGGGAAAGAGTCTTTGGCTTTGGCTTTGGCTTTGGCTTTTGGCTTTTGGCTTAACAATCCCCGTGAGGCGCGGCAAGCGGGCCGGGATAAACCCCGCAGGGGCGGCGCACAGGGATGTGCGCCGTTTCCGGAGGCGCAGGAT
>CBFGMR010000033.1:0-37488 GCA_965650035.1 uncultured Pseudoxanthomonas sp. | reverse complement strand
CCGGCCAGGGTGATGAACTGGAACTTGTAGCCGTAGCCGGCGATTTCCTTCTGGAATCTGGAGATGGTGGCGTCGTCCAGGTTCTTCTTCCAGTTGAAGCTGGGCGAGCAGTTGTAGGCCAGCAGCTTGCCGGGGAACCTGGCGTGGATGGCTTCGGCGAACTTGCGTGCGAACTCCAGGTCCGGTTTGCCGGTCTCGCACCACACCAGATCGGCATAGGGTGCATACGCCAGGCCGCGGCTGATGGCCTGGTCCAAACCGTTGCGCGTCTTGTAGAAGCCTTCGACCGTCCGCTCGCCGGTGACGAAGGCCTTGTCGTTGGCGTCGATATCGCTGGTCAGCAGGTCGGCGGCTTCGGCATCGGTGCGCGCGACCAGCAGGGTGGGCACGCCCATCACATCGGCGGCCAGACGCGCGGCATTCAACTTCTCGATGGCCTCTCGGGTGGGCACCAGCACTTTGCCGCCCATGTGGCCGCACTTCTTCACACTGGCCAGCTGGTCCTCGAAATGCACGCCGGCGGCGCCGGCCTCGATCATCGCCTTCATCAGCTCGAACGCGTTGAGCACGCCGCCGAAACCGGCCTCGGCGTCGGCCACGATCGGCTGCAGATAATCGACGCTGTCATCGCCCTCGGCATGGTTCAGCTGATCGGCGCGCAGCAGCGTGTTGTTGATGCGCTTGACCACCGCCGGCACCGAGTCGGCCGGATACAGCGACTGGTCAGGGTACATCTGCCCGGCCAGGTTGGCGTCGGCGGCGACCTGCCAGCCCGACAGGTAGATGGCTTTCAAGCCCGCCTTGACCTGCTGCATGGCCTGGTTGCCGGTCAGCGCGCCCAGCGCGTTGACGAAGTCTTCCTTCTGCAGGTAGCCCCACAGCTTTTCCGCGCCCAGGCGGGCGATGGAATGCTCCACATACACGGTGCCGCGCAGGCGCACCACGTCGGCGGCGGTGTAGTTGCGGGTGATGCCGGTCCAGCGCGGGTTGCTGTCCCAGTCTTTCTGGAGCTGTTCGGCGGTCTGCAATGTGCTCATGGTCGTTCGCTTCCGTGGGTAAGGGTTGATTTGTTTTTGTAGGAGCGGCCCATGGCCGCGAGCTTTTGACCTGTCGTGCCGAAGAGCTCGCGGCCATGGGCCGCTCCTACAGGATTAATCGAGGTATTCGTATGCCGGCAGGGTCAGGAACTCGGCCAGCTCGTCCGCATGGCTCAGCTGGTCCAGCAATGCGATGGCCTCGGGTATACGCCGGCCGCCCGGCATGGCGTCGGCATCGCCCAGTCGCGCCGGCAGATTCAACAGTGCGCGTTCCAGCAGGGCGAAATCGATCAAGGTGCCGTCGGCCAGATGCAGATTGTCCGAATGCAGCCATTGCCACAGCTGGGTGCGGGAGATTTCCGCAGTGGCGGCGTCTTCCATCAGCCAGTGGATCGGCACGCAGCCGTTGCCGTCCAGCCATGCGGCCAGGTAGCGCACGCAGACTTCCACGCTGCCTTCGAAACCGGCGGTGGTGATGGTGCCCAGCGAGGGCCTGATCAGATCGTCGCGGCTGACCTTGACGTCTTCACGCGACACACCGTGCTGATTGGGCGCAGGCATGTGTTCATCGAAGATGCCGCGTGCGATGGGAATCAGCGCCGGATGCGCGACCCAGGTGCCGTCGTGGCCGGCGCTGACTTCGCGCAGCTTGTCCGCACGCACCCGCGCCATGGCCTGCTCGTTGGCGGCCTCGTCGCCGCTGATGGGAATCTGCGCCGCCATGCCGCCCATCGCATGCGCGCCGCGCTGGTGGCAGGTCTGGATCAGCAGCTCCGAATAAGCCTTCAGGAACGGCTGGGTCATGGTGACCTGGCCACGCTCGGGCAGCACCTTGTCGCGGTGGCGGCGGAAGGTTTTCAGGTACGAAAAAATGTAGTCCCAACGCCCGCAGTTGAGCCCGACGATACGGCCGCGCAGTGCGTGCAGGATCTCGTGCATCTCGAACACCGCCGGCAGCGTCTCGATCAGCACCGTGACCTTCATCTGGCCCTGCGGCAGACCCAGCGCGGTTTCGATGTGCGACAGCGCGGTTTCCCACAGCGCCGCTTCTTCCATCGACTGCAGCTTGGGCAGGTAGAAATAAGGGCCACGATCCTTCGCAGCCAGGAGCTTTGCGTTGTGGAAGGCGAACAGGGCTACGTCGAACAGGCCGCCGGCGATCGGCGTGCCGTCGACACGCACGTGCTTTTCGTCGAGATGCCAGCCGCGCGGACGCACGATCAGCACGGCCTGTTCTTCGAAGGGCTTGAGCGAATACTGCTTGCCGGGAGCGCCATTGGAAGCGGGGGCCTTGAATTCCAAGGTGCTGGCGACCGCTCCGATCAGCGACTGCTGTCCTGCGATCAGGTTGGCCCAGGTCGGCGAGGTGGAGTCCTCGAAGTCGGCCATGAACACCTTGGCGCCCGAATTCAGCGCATTGATGACCATCTTCGGGTCGACCGGGCCGGTGATTTCCACCCGGCGGTCCTTCAGTGCAGCCGGCAGGGGGGCGACTTTCCAGTCCCCTTGCCGGATAGCGCGGGTGTCCTCGCGGAAGTCGGGCAGCCCGCCCGCGTCGAAGAAGGCCTGCCGTTCGATGCGGGCGGCCAGGCGCGCCTGGCGCCGGGGTTCGATCAGGCGGTGCAGTGAGGTCAGCAGCTCCAGGGCGGCCGGGGTGAGCACGGCGTCCTGTCCCGGAATCTGGGCGGTGATTTCGATCCCGGACGAGTGAGAGGGAGGCGGGGCGGCGAACACTGCGGACATGAGGTGGTTCCTTCGATTGCTGGCTACCGGCGGCCTCGAGACCGGGTCGTCGTCCCCGCGAAGGCGGGCATCCAGCGACTTGGGCCAAGGAGCTGAAGTCACTGGGTTCCCGCCTTCGCGGGAATGACGGCCGTTTGGTTTCTGGCCACTCAAGCTGGGGTGATCACCGTGCTCCCGCATCATTTATTTGACAACACAGTTTTATCAATGCAATTAATAAGCTCAGCTTATATGGTGCATCGCAATGCCTGACAAGCCTGTCGCAACTCCCCGATTTCCTTACAAATCGGACCGTCTCAAGCCCCTGCGGGCCTTCTGCCAGACGGTGCGCCTGGGCTCGGTTTCGCGCGCTTCGGAGGCTTTGTACGTGAGCCAGCCCGCCATCACCCTGCAATTGCAGGCGCTGGAACGCGAGTTGGGGGTGGGGCTGTTCGAGCGCAGCGGCAGGCGCCTGACTCCCACCCGCGAAGGCCAGCTGTTGTACGAACTGGCCCAGCCGCTGGTCGAAAGCCTGGACGGGCTGGGCAGCAGCTTCCGCGAAAAGGTGCGCGGACTGGACGCCGGCGAACTCAACATCGCCGCCAACAGCTCCACCATCCTCTACCTGCTGCCGAAGATCGTGGAGCACTTCCGCAGCCAGCATCCCGAGGTGCGCCTGACCCTGCATAACGCGGTAAGCGCGGACGGCACCGATCTGCTGCGCTCCGACGCGGTGGATCTGGCCGTGGGTTCGATGCTGGACGTGCCGCAGGACCTGAGCTACGAGCCGGTCTACCGTTTCGAGCCCCTGCTCATCGCTCCGCCCAACCATCCGTTGATCAAGCAACGCACGCTGAAACTGGAGGACCTGTCGCCCTACGGATTGATTCTGCCGCCGAAAAGACTGGTGACCTACCGCCTGGTCGATCTGGTGTTCCAGCAGAACCGCGTGCCGTACACGGTCGCACTTGAAGTAGGCGGCTGGGAGGTGATCAAGCAATACGTGGCCATGGGCATGGGCATTTCCATCATCACCTCGATCTGCCTGACCGACGCCGACCGCGACCGCCTGGCCGCGCGCTCGCTAAGCCAGTGGTTCCCCGCACGCAGCTATGGCGTGGTGGTGCGCAAGGGCAAGTATCTGTCGCCGCAGGCGCGGGCCTTCATCGAACTGATCCAGCCGGATCTGTTCACCCGCCGCAGTTACGACGATACCGGGCATTCGGAACGCTAGCGCTGCTGTTGCTGGTGTTGCTGTCGCTGGTGTGCTTTTGTAGAGCCGAGCTTGCTCGGCTGCCCTTGCTCTTGCTTTTGCTTTTTGGTGATCCACTAAAAGCAGCCGAGCAAGCTCGGCTCTACAAAAGCTTCGTCGGCTTTGCCCCTTTGCAAAGGGGGCTACGGGGGATTTGCTCTTGATCTTGCTTCTGCGATGAAGAGCAAGAGCAAATCCCCCTCAATCCCCTTTTTCAAAGGGGGAGGCGAAGCGCTCCTACCTTTTTCCTCTATGTAGCGGTGCTTGGCACCTGACGACCGCTGAGTGATGCGTCAGGCCTCTTTGGCCCTCTCTTTCAGGAACACGGGAAGATCCGTGGTCGGCGGAAAGACGGACAGATGATAGAGCATGTCCGCCACATGGCCCCGATGATAGGTCGTGTGGTTGACCACATGCAGCAGGATATCGTTGCGCGACATGGAGCCATTGCCGCCGCCAATGAACTCGAAGTCGACAATCCCATCCCTCTGATCGGTATCCAGAGAGTCGGCATAACCGACATACCAGGCATCCATCGCGAGCTGCCTTTCCCGCAACTCTTCGAACGCCGGGTGTTCATCCGGATTGCGCGTCGTGTACCCGTGCGCCTCTCCGAGCAAATGCGCCTGCCACACCCGGTCCATCGCATAGGAATGGTTAAGTGTGCGGATGATGCTGCCGAACAGGATCGGCCGCGGCGCGGTCAATTCCTTCCCGGGCAGTTGGGAAACCGTCGACAGGAACAGCTTATCGGCCCAGGCCTTATAACGGGTCAACGTCTGCAGGTGATTCATGTGCTTCCCTATGTGCGCTACGTGCTTGCTGAAGTGCTCTGCCCGATCCACAGCCGGTTTCCGTCCGGATCGTCGAAGCGGAATTCCTTCATGCCGTAGAACGACACTTCCAGATCGGGAATATCCAATCCGTTCTGGCATATCTGCTGGTGGTACTGGCTGATGTCGTCCGGGTACAAGTAGAGAACCGAGGTGCGTGGAGCCTCCGGATGGACGTTGATCGACTGGTCCACCATCAGGCGGCATTCGTCGAAGCGCAGCATCGCCCAGCGCCAATCATCGTTTCTCTGTTCGACGCTGAATCCGAGCTTCTGATAGAACTCGACGCTCGCGGGCATGCTTCTTACCGGCAGCATCGGGATGAGGCGGGTCATTTTCATGGGAACCTCGTGAGGTCGGGATTCTCAGGATCCAGCGGGAAATAAGCTCAATAGTCGCACTTCAACTCGCCCTCGATGACCCTGGAGCCGATTGAGAGAATGGCACGGCCGTCAGCGCCGTTGAGATTGAATGATGGCGGCAGAGCGAGGCCCTTTGTATCGCGGAACTCCAGGCTGACTTTCCCGACTTTTGGATTGAAATGCTCAAGCGAGTAATGGGAGGAATCGAGCGTAATGGGCTTGCCGGACCCGAATTCCGTTGAGCTGAAGACGATTGTCGGGTTCGTGTCGCTGTAGCCGACAAATTCCAGCTCGTAGTAGCGGGAGGCCTCGCCGGCCGAGAACGTGCAGAGGGTTTGCGAGGCGAGAGCAGGCTGGCTCATGAGGGCCAGCAAAGTCGCAACGGCAGCAAGCTTATGCGTCATAGGGCTTAATTCCTGGATTGAGCCGACCCGCAAAGCGGGTTCGTCTTCAATGAATTTTCAGACGGCAATCCAACCGAGTTGAATAGCAAATGTAGGGCGGGCATTGCCCGCCTCGTTTCCGCACCACGACCAAAAAAGCCGACGGGCAGTGCCCGCCCTACGCCAGCTCTTCGCCGATCCATTCCCATCATTCCATAGGTTGGCGGAGGATGGTTTTCCACTTGTCCGGCTTGGCGCGACGTATGTCGCTCAGGTAGACCTCGTGGTGCTTTCCGGCAAGAGCGGAGCGCGCAGCGATGAAATCGTGGACTCGCTGGATGGTCGGGCCTTCTTCGCTGAAGGGGCCGACGTGAAGTATCTGCGCGCACCGCCCTTCGGAGAAGTTCTCCAGTCTGAGCGCGGTTATTGCGGGAAGCGCTTTCTTTCGCTTCACTTCCGCAATGGCCGCCTGGATCATTACCTTTTCCACAAAATGGGGCTGCAAGATCATCATCGTCCATTTCCACTTCGATCTATCGTTGGCGACGAAGGCGGACAGGTCATCCGACCACCAAAGGCCTTCGAGGGGCATGACCGCATAGTCGATTCCTTGCGCTCCCTTCTTCACCATGAATTTCGCCGTGTAGGAAACGGAGAACAGCGCTTCCACCGCTTCGGCGTACTTTCGCGAGGTGTTGGGGTCGCCCTCGCCATCGATCATGAGGAACTGGAAAGCTGGCACTTCGACCTGGACCACCTCTTTTGCGGAGGGCTGGTAGAGATGCTTCAGTTCTTTCTTGAGATCGATCTTCTGCACGGATGATCCTGGTGATAGCTGCTGTCTGAACTAAGCCGAGTCGCGAGCGGCTCGGCTTGAGCTGACTGATTCTCCTTCTACCAGATCTCGATGGTCGCGGTGAAGTCGCCAGGATCGTGTGCACGAACCGCAATGGACGAGGGAACGAAGCTGTCCCCTTTGTACGCAGGCTCCACGGAGTACTTGCTGATCTTTTCTTCCTGGGCAAGAGGAAGGATGGTTCCCATGTCGATCCTCTGCTTCTGCTCTGCGGCCCACGCTGGAACAAACACCTGGTTGGGTCCGATAGGGTCTCCCCCAAACTCCTCCAGCATCAGCAGCATCGGTACAAGCTCTCCCCGCTGAGCGGCAGCCTCGACCTTTTCACGCGAGTTGAGCGCAGAGAAGTCTGGCCCGGCAGCTTGCTTCTTTTTGAACCAGTCAAACATTGATGTCTCCTGTAGTGCTTTTTTTTGAATTAAACCGAGTCGCGAACCGATCCCGGTTTGAATGAACAGTTGGCGATCACTCCCAGAACCTCCACCAACGGCGGTTCGTGACTTTAGGCGCTGAGCTGCTGCCAGGGCGATAGATGTCCTCTGATTGTCCATCCGCTACCGAGATGCCTAGCGCATTCGCTTCTTTGATTATGAAAGGTACGACCTCATCAGCTCTCGAGAACGAGATGGCCAACATTCCCATCTCGTGGGCAAAGTTTCCCAACATTGGACCATCCGCCCAAGGACTCTCATCCATCATTGGATCGTCCTCAGAATAGCTACAAAGGCACGGATATCTAGCAGTAAGCACAGAGTGAAGCGCAACAAGAGCTTCCGCTTTTTTGCGATCGTCGTTGTAGTAAGTTTCCCGCAGCGCCTCAATTTGTTTCCATGCCTCTTTATCGTCGCTTGGTAGTGAACCTACGATCAGATCTACGGTATAGCTCATGTGACCTCGAATACTTGAGTTGCACCTCATCTGTGAGGAAAGCGCATGATCCATCACGCATGACGGGTCAATCAATACCAGAATATTGCGAAGCATTCCGGCAGCCATGCATGCTGTGTACGGTCATGCACCCTCTATCCGTAACGGGATCGGCTCGAATTAGCTCGTAAGCAACCCAAAGGCCTCGGACCCGGCATCCAGGCATTCACAAGCCACTTCCCCCGCCAATGCAATGATCGAAGTCCCATTGGAGTGACGGGAACGGATTCGGTATGCCCACGGTTTGGCGGATCCTCGGTCGTTGGCTACGGTTGCGCAGGCGCATACGGCGCTGGCAGCCCACCGTTTTGCAGAAACCGCTGGTGGACGAAGAGCCGCTGCGGTCGCAGTTGCTCAGCGCCGAACAGATGGAATGGCACGGCAAGGCGCTGGCGCGCGGGCACCGCGTGCATCTGCTGCCGCAGCCGGACCAGCTGCTGTCCCGGCTGAAAGAGAACGAAGGCCTGCTGGACGACGCCAACTCCATGCTCACCAGGATGGTGCAGGACGAAGTGCGCATCACTCCCGCCGGCGAGTGGCTGCTGGACAACTACTACCTGATCGAAGAACAGATACGTACCGCAAGACGGCATCTGCCCAAAGGCTACAGCCGCGAACTGCCTTCCCTGAGCAAGGGCCCCTCGGCCGGACTGCCGCGCGTCTACGACCTGGCGATGGAAGCCATCGCCCATGGCGACGGCCGGATCGACGCCGAAACCCTGAGCCTGTTCGTGGCGGCCTATCAATCGGTCGCGCCGTTGAAGATGGGCGAATTGTGGGCTATCCCCATCATGCTGCGACTGGCGCTGATAGAGAACCTGCGGCGCATGGCGGTGCGGGTGATGCGCGACGGCGTAGACCATCGCCTGGCCAGCGAGTGGGCGAGCCTGCTCAACGACACGGCCGACAACACCCCCAAGAACGTGGTGCTGGTGGTGGCCGACATGGCGCGCTCCAGTCCGCCGCTGACCGGCGCCTTCGTGGCCGAGCTGATCCGCGGCATACACGGGCGCAGCGCGGCGCTGGCCATGCCGATGAGCTGGACCGAGCAGTGGGCTGCCGACGGCGGCCACAGCATCGAGGCGCTGGTGCACGCCGAGAGCCAGCAACAGGCCTCGGACCAGGTGTCGATAAGCAACAGCATCGGCAGCCTGCGCTTCCTGGCCAACATGGACTGGCGCGAGTTCGTGGAAACCATGAGCCTGGTCGACAAGACCCTGCGCGGGGACCCGGCCGGCACCTATGCGTCCATGGATTTCAGCACCCGCGATGCTTACCGGCACGTGGTGGAAAAAGTGGCGCGGCTCAGCGGCGCCGACGAAACGGAAGTGGCGGGCAACGTGCTGGCATTGGCGCAGGAACACGCCGGCACGCGCGATATCCGTGCGCATGTGGGTTACTACCTGGTCGACGAAGGCATCGCACAGATGCGTGCGGCGGTAGCGGCGTTGGAGACCGCGCGCAGGCCGGTACGCCTGCGTCCGCGCAGGATTCCGTTGTCTCTGTATCTCACGCCTATCATCGCCATCGCCCTGACCTTTACCTGGGTTCTGGTGACCGAGGCCAGCGCGGGCCGCTTCGACTGGGCGTGGCTGAGCCTGATAGGCGCCTTGGGCGTCATCGCCTTCAGCGAACTGGGCATCGCCCTGGTCAACTGGGCGGCCACAGTACTCGTGGCGCCGCAACCGCTGCCGCGCATGGATTACTCCCAGGGCCTGCCCGCCAATGCACGCACGCTGGTGGTGGTACCGAGCATGATCGGCAGCCTTCAGGGCATCGATGCGCTGGTCGAAGGGTTGGAAGTGCGTTTCCTGGCCAACCGCGATGCCCACCTGCACTTCGGCCTGCTGACCGATTTTCTGGACGCCGGCCAGCAGGTGCTGCCGGGCGACCAAGCGTTGCTGGACCATGCGACGGAGCAAGTGGAACGCCTCAACGCGCGCTACGCGCCGGAGAGCCACGATCTGTTTTTCCTCTTCCACCGTCCCCGCCAATGGAACCCGCGCGAGAAGGCGTGGATGGGCTACGAGCGCAAACGCGGCAAACTGGCGGCGTTGAACCGTCTGCTGCGCAGCGGCGCCGACGAGCAGTTCCTGAAGATCGCCGGCAACACCGCGGTGCTGACCAACGTGCGTTACGTCATCACCCTGGACACCGACACCCGCCTGCCGCGCGATGCCGCGCGCGAATTCGTCGCCACCCTCGCCCATCCGCTCAACCATGCGCGCTTCGACGAGAAGAAACGCCGGGTCACGCGCGGCTACGGCATTCTGCAACCCAGCGTGGGCAGCAGCATGAGCGGGCGCATCACTTCGCGCTATGCGCGCATGTACGGCAGCGAGCCGGGCATAGACCCTTACACGCGCACGGTGTCGGACGTGTACCAGGATCTGTTCGGCGAAGGTTCGTTCGTCGGCAAGGGCATCTACGACGTGAACGCGTTCGAGCATGCGCTGGAGAATCGTTTTCCCGCCAACAGCATCCTCAGCCACGATCTGCTGGAAGGCTGCTATGCGCGCGCGGGGCTGGTCAGCGACGTGCGTCTGTTCGAGGACTATCCGGCGCGCTACGCCGCCGATGTGAAGCGCCGCTACCGCTGGATCCGCGGCGACTGGCAACTGCTGCCCTGGTTGTTGCCGTGGGTGCCCCGCCACGGAGGCGGATTGGAGCGCAATCCCCTGTCGGGCCTGTCGCGCGGCAAGCTGCTGGACAACCTGCGCCGCAGTCTGGTGCCCGCGGCGGCCACCACTTTACTGGTGCTCGGCTGGACCCTGGTGCCGCGCACCCTGGCGTGGACCTTGTGGGTGCTGTGTCTTCTGCTGTTGCCGATACTGGTGCCGACGTTGCGCGAGGTGTTCGTCAAACCGGTGGACATGGCGCTGGAGACGCATCTGTTGCAGGTGCTGAAGTCGTGCGCACAGCAACTGCTGCGCGCAGTGGTGAATCTGGCCTGTTTGCCCTACGAAGCGTTCTTCAGTCTGGGCGCGGTGGTGCGCACGCTATGGCGGATGACGGTCAGTCGCCGGCATCTGCTGCAGTGGAATCCGTCCAGCGAAGTCGAGCGCAACCTGGGCAGCGGTTTCGGCGCGGAACTGCGCGGCATGTGGTTCGCGCCTGCGTTCGCCATCGCCGTCGCGGCGCTGTTGGTCGAGTTCAATCCGATGGCGCTGTGGGTGGCTGCGCCGATCCTGGCCTTGTGGCTGTCCTCACCGGCGCTGATGGCATGGATGGGCAGAGCGCCACGGCAGAAATTCGCCGAACTATCGCGTTCGCAGCTGGCCTTCCTGGGCCGCCTGTCGCGCCGCACCTGGGCCTTTTTCGAGACCTGGATCCGGGAGGAAGACCATTGGCTGCCGCCCGACAATATCCAGGAACATCCCGCTCTGGTGGTTGCGCGGCGCACCTCGCCCACCAACATCGGCCTGTCCCTGCTGGCCAATCTGTCGGCTTTCGACTTCGGCTACCTGCAAGTGGGCGGATTGATGGAACGCACCCAGCGCGCGCTGGCCACCATGGAAATGCTGCCGCGCCATCGCGGGCATTTCTACAACTGGTACGACACCGAAACGCTGCAGCCGTTGCCGCCGCACTACGTCTCCACCGTGGACAGCGGCAACCTGGCCGGGCATCTGCTGACCTTGCGCCAGGGTCTGCTGGCGTTGCTGGACACGCCCATCCTGGCCCGCTCCACTTTCAAAGGCCTGGCCGATACCTTCGGCGTGCTGGAAGAAGTGCGGGCAGCGGCAGGTTTCAGCGGCGACGGGCTGGATCTTGCGTTTGGAGCATTCCGCGAATCGCTGGAGGTTGCACGTGCGCGTCCGCAGGCGTCGCCAGCGGAAGCCGAACGCTTGCTGGCATCGCTGGCGACTCAGGCCGCGGCGATCGTTGTGGCCTGGCCGGTGCCTGCGGCGACGGAGTTCGACGCCGAACCGCACTGGCCGACGTTGCTGGCCAATGCGTGCCGCTCCGCGCATGAGGAACTGCTGTTCTTCGGGTCTGGATTCCCTTCACCGGAAGAAGCGAAGGACGAAGCGCTGGCGACGGCGACCGCCCGATCACTCCCGACGCTGCGCGAACTGAGTTCGCAAACTCACGACCTTCAGGCGCAGGGCCGCGCACGCGCGCGCATCCGCGAACTGGAGCGTCTGGCGCATCTGACCGGCCAGTACTCGTTGATGGAATACGGCTTTCTGTACGACCGCGGCCGCCATCTGTTGTCGATCGGCTACAACGTCGACGAACGGCGCCTGGACCCGGGTCACTACGACCTGCTGGCCTCGGAAGCCAGGCTGTGCAGTTTCGTCGCCATCGCCCAGGGCAAGCTGCCGCAGGAAACCTGGTTCGCACTGGGACGGCTGCTGACCGAAGTGGACGGCGACGCCACACTGCTGTCGTGGAGCGGTTCGATGTTCGAGTACCTGATGCCTCAGCTGGTGATGCCCAGCTATCCGGACACGTTGCTGGACCAGACTGCCAGGCACGCGGTCGATGCGCAGATCCACTTCGGCGCGCGGCGCAACGTGCCCTGGGGCATTTCCGAATCCGGCTACAACACCGTCGATGCGCGCATGAACTACCAGTACCGCGCCTTCGGCGTGCCCGGTCTGGGCCTGAAGCGCGGCCTGGGCCAGGACCTGGTGGTCGCGCCCTACGCCACCATGATGGCGCTGATGGTGGCGCCGGAAGCGGCATGCCAGAACCTGCAGCGTCTTACCGAGCTCGGTTTCGGCGGCCGCTACGGCATGTACGAGGCCATCGACTACACGCCCAGCCGGGTGCCCCGCGGACAGGACTATGCGCTGATCCGTTCGTTCATGGCCCACCATCAGGGCATGGGCTTCCTGGCCCTGGACTACCTGCTGCACGACCAGCCGATGCAGAAGCGCTTCATGGCCGATGCCGAATTCCAGGCGACCTTGCTGCTGCTGCAGGAACGCATTCCGCGCATCGGCGTATTCCATCCGCACGAAGCCGAAGCCACCGGGGTACGCAGCGCACCGGTCGCTGCGGAAACCCAATTGCGCGTGTTCCGCGATCCCAACACCATCAGGCCCGCGGTGCAGATGCTGTCCAATGGCCGCTACCACGGTCTGCTGACCAGCGCCGGCGGCGGCTACAGCCGTCTGCGCGACATGGCCGTGACGCGCTGGCGCGAAGACGGCACCCGCGACCACTGGGGCAGCTTCTGCTATCTGCGCGATGTCTACAGCGGCGAGTTCTGGTCCGCGGCCTATCAGCCGACCTGCGTGCCGGTGGATCAGTACGAGGCGATATTCTCCGATGCCAAGGCCGAGTTCCGCGGGCGCAAACGCGGTTACGACTCGCATCTGGAAATCGCCATCTCGGCCGAAGACGACATAGAACTGCGGCGCCTGACCATCGGCAACCGTTCGCGCCGCGCGCGCACCATCGAGATCACCACCTATGCCGAAGTGGTGCTGGCGCCTTCTATCTCCGATGAAATGCACCCCGCTTTCAGCAACCTGTTCGTGCAGACCCGGATCGTGCGCGACAAACAGGCGTTGCTGTGCACGCGCCGCCCGCGTGCGCACGACGAAGTTCCGCCGTGGATGCTGCATCTGGTGGCGGTGCACGACGCCGATATCGACAGCATTTCCTACGAAACCGACCGCGCGCGCTTTCTGGGCCGCGGCAATACCCCACGCAATCCGCAGGCCCTGTCTTCGCTGGAAACTTTGTCGGACTCGGAAGGATCGGTGCTGGATCCCATCGTGGCCATCCGTTGCCGGATCACGCTGGCGCCCGACCAGACCGCGATCGTCGACATGGTCACCGGCGTCGGCGCCGACCAAGAGGCGTGTTCGGCGCTGATCGACAAATACCGCGACCGCCGCTTGGCCGATCGCGTGTTCGATCTGGCCTGGACGCACAGCCAGGTGGTGCGCCGGCAGATCAATGCCTCGCAAGCGGACGCGCGACTGTACGAACGCCTGGCCGGATTGATGGTGTACGCGCATCCGTTCCTGCGTGCGGACAGCGCGGTGCTGATACAGAACCGTCGCGGGCAGTCGGGACTGTGGGGACATTCTATTTCCGGCGACCTTCCCATCGTGTTGGTGCAGATCGCCGAGGCGGCCAACATCGAACTGGTCCGGCAGATGGTGCAAGCGCACGCCTACTGGCGCTTGAAAGGACTGAACGTGGATCTGGTGATCTGGAACGAGGACCAGGCCGGTTACCGGCAACAGCTGCAGGAGCAGATCCTGGGCCTGGTTTCGGCCGGTCCGGAAGGCAACGTGCTGGATCGGCCGGGCGGCATCTTCGTACGGCCGGCGCAACAGATTTCGCAGGAGGACCGCATCCTGCTGCAGACCGTGTCGCGCGTGATCATCAGCGATCAGCGCGGCACGCTGGCCGCACAGGTCAGCCGTCACATGGCGCCGGACCGCAATATCCCGTTGCTGTTCGCCGACGGCGCGCCGCCTTTGCCCGACGCCTCGCTCGACGAAGGTTCGTTGTCCGGCTTGCCTCCGGCCAGCGCGCCCAGCGAAGACGACCCCTGGCCGTTCGAGGCGATGGCCCGGGAATTCCTGTTCGACAACGGCACCGGCGCTTTCTCGGCCGATGGACGCGAGTACGTGATCACCTTGCGCGAAGGCGCCCCCACGCCCGCGCCCTGGTCCAATGTGATGGCCAACCCCAAGCTGGGCACGGTGGTCAGCGAAAGCGCGCCCGGCTACACCTGGTTCGAGAACGCGCACGAGTTCCGGCTGACGCCCTGGCACAACGATCCCATCGCCGATGCCGGCGGCGAGGCTTTCTATCTGCGCGACGAGGAAACCGGGCGGATGTGGTCGCCCATGCCCTTGCCCTGCCGCGGCAGAGGCGACTACCGGACACGCCACGGTTTCGGCTACAGCGTGTACGAACACATGGAAGAAGGCATCGCCAGCGAACTGTGGGTGTACGTGGCGTTGGAAGACGCGGTGAAATTCTCGGTGCTGAAACTGCGCAACCTTTCCGGGCGTACGCGCAAGCTGTCGGCGACCGGTTATGTGGAATGGATACTGGGCGATATCCGGGTGAAATCGCAGATGCATGTGATCAGCGAGCTGGACAGCGCCAGCAATGTGCTGACCGCGCGCAATCCTTACAACACCGAATTCGCCGGGCGCGTTGCGTTCTTCGACGTGGACGGCCCCGCTTCCGATGGCGGGCGTGGCCGCAGCTTCACCGCCGACCGCACCGAATTCCTGGGCCGCAACGGCAGCCTGGGCAATCCGGCGGCGATGCTGCGCGAGAAACTTTCCGGAAAGCTGGGGGTGGGGCTGGATCCTTGCGCCGCGTTGCAGGTGCCGATCCGCCTGGCCGCCGACGAGGCCCATGAAGCCGTATTCCGCCTGGGTATCGGCAGCGACTACCGCAGCGCCATTCAACTGGCCCAACGCTGCAAAGGCCCGGGTGCCGCGCACGATGCGCTGGACAGCGTTCGCATCTACTGGCTGGACACGTTGAATGCGCTGCGGGTGAAGACGCCCGACCCCAGCGTCGACGCACTCGCCAATGGCTGGCTGCTGTACCAGACTCTGGCCTGCCGCTATGTCGCCCGCAGCGGTTACTACCAGTCTGGCGGCGCGTTCGGTTTCCGCGACCAGCTGCAGGACACCATGGCCACGGTGCATGCCAAACCCGCATTGACCCGCGAGCATCTGTTGCTCAGCGCCGCCCACCAGTTCCACCAAGGCGATGTGATGCATTGGTGGCATCCGCCGCAGGGCCGCGGCGTGCGCACGCGTTGTTCGGACGATTATCTGTGGCTGCCGCTGGCGGCATGCCGCTACCTGCAGGTCACCGGCGATACGAGCGTGCTCGACGAACGCGTGCACTTCATCGAGGGCCGGTTGGTGAATGCCGACGAAGAGTCTTACTACGACCTTCCGTCGCAGTCGGGCATACAGCGATCCTTCTACGACCACTGCGCGCTGGCCCTCAAGCGCGGCACCGAACTGCTGGGCGGACGCGGCCTGCCCCTGATCGGCACCGGCGACTGGAACGACGGCATGAACCGGGTGGGCGAAGCGGGCAAGGGCGAAAGCGTGTGGCTGGGCTTCTTTCTCTACGACGTGCTGGGGCGTTTCGGCGATGTGGCGCTCTCGCGCGGCGACGAAGCGTTCGCGACGTTCTGCGCGGAATCGGCCGATCGCCTGCGCTCGAACCTGGAAACGCACGCCTGGGACGGCGACTGGTACCGGCGCGCCTGGTTCGACGACGGCACGCCATTGGGGTCGAAGCGGAGCGACGAGTGCCGCATCGATTCCATCTCGCAAAGCTGGTCGGTGCTGTCCGGGGCCGCCGAGCCGTCGCGCGCGCGGCAGGCGATGGCATCGCTGGACCGGCATCTGGTGAAGCGCGATGCGGGACTGATCCAGCTGCTGGATCCGCCGTTCGACAAGACGCCGCACGATCCCGGCTATATCCGCGGCTACGTACCCGGCGTGCGCGAGAACGGCGGCCAGTACACGCATGCGGCGGTGTGGTCGGCGATGGCGTTCGCGCATCTGGGCGATCGCGAAAAAGCCTGGGAGCTGACGGGCATGATCAACCCCATCCATCATGCCGAAGACGCCGAAGCCAGCGCGATCTACAAGGTCGAACCCTACGTGCTCGCCGCCGACGTCTACGGCGTGGCGCCCCACGTCGGTCGCGGTGGCTGGACCTGGTACACCGGATCGGCCGGCTGGATGTACCGGCTGCTGACCGAATCGCTGCTTGGATTGCACCGCGAAGGCGATCATCTGTCGTTGAAGCCCTGCATTCCCGCCGACTGGAACGAATACAAGTTGCACTATCGATACGGCGGAAGCCTGTATCTGATCAATGTCAGGCAATTCGACGGCGGCGAGGCGACGTTGAGCGTGGATGGCTTCGATCAGAAAGGTCTGCGTTTCCAGCTGGTGGATGACGAGTCCATTCACCATGTGGAAGCGACTTGGCCGCGACCCTCGACATCGTGAACCGCATGCCGGACGCGCGCGACCGGTTGGAGGCGGACCTGGAGAATCTGGAGCGCATGCTGCCGGTCTGGCGCGCAAATTTGCGTCACGAGGCGCAGTTCTGGCCGCATTTCGATGTGCTGGCGCAGGAAATCCTGGCACGCGCCGATCCGCAGGATCGCCAGTACGCACAACAGCGCATCGACACGATGTTAACGAAACACGTACCGCCACGCCTTGGCGCCTGGACCCGTCTCTGATTTTCAATTTCGGAAGAACGCATTGAAGCGTGCTTTGAGGCCGCGGAAATATTTACGTTGCGCGTGTTGTCCGGGATGCTCGATTACCGGCGTTTGATCCGGATAACAGCGGACAATGGAGCGGACACGTGGACAAATGCGGAGCATCGGGTGCGACAGGCGATCATCGGCGGCAACAACGCGCCCTACGCCTGATCTTCGAACAGCGCGGCGACGAATTCAAGCTCGTCTCCACCCAGCGATTGAACATGGTGGTGCCGCCTCCGCAAGCGCTCGTACCCAAGGGTGACACGCGCGGTTCGTGGTTCGAACTGCGCGACAGCGAAAACCGGCCGGTCTACCGCCGCACCATCGACAACCCGCAGCAGGGCCTGGAAGTAGTGGCCGACGGACCGGGCGAGGCACTGCACAGGATCGACGAGGACACGGGCGTTCGCGCGTTCTTCGTGGTCGTGCCCGATATCGCCGGCGCCCGCAAGTTCGTGGTGCACGCAGAACCGCGGCGAGCGAGCCGCGACGACAAAGCCAAGGCGGCGGCGACCGCTGCCACCCACGAGTTCGATCTTTCCGACATCGACAAAGGAGCGCAGTGACATGGGCGTTGCAGACGGCACAGTGATCGGCGCGGTCAAGATCGTCGACAACGGCGACCCCGCCGAACGCTTCAACCTGGTACTGGTCGCCGAAGGCTATCGCCAAAGCGAACTGGGCAAGTTCGCCGAAGACGCCCAGCATTTCGCCAACGGCCTGTTCGACATCGCACCGTTCGACGACCATCGTTGCGCCATCAACATCTGGCGCCTGGACGTGGCTTCCGACGAGAGCGGCGCCGACGATCCCGCAGGCTGCGGAGGCACCGGAGCCACGCCGGACACTTATTTCGACGCGCGTTTCTGCAACGGCGGCATCAGGCGGGCGCTGGTTTGCGATAGTTCACTAGTGTTGAGCACAGTGGCCGCTCATGTTCCTCAGTTCCATTCGGCGCAGGTGATCGTCAATTCCGATGTGTACGGGGGAACGGGCGGCAGTGTCGGCGTCAGCTCGACGGCAACCAAGAACTCGCTCGGCAACGACATCGACTGGCGCGAGATCATCATCCACGAGATGGGGCATTCCATCTTTGGCTTGGCCGACGAGTATTTCTACTACGCCGGCTGCGGTCTCGACGGGCCGTCGCAAAACCAGCACGGCAGTCTCGAACCTTCGCAACCCAACGTCACGATCTCGCCGACCGCGACCGGCAAGTGGGACGACCTGATCAACGTTTCGACCTTGCCGACCCAGTCCAATCCCAATTGCAGCCAATGTCCGCCGGACCTGGTTCCCGCACCGCCGAGCTTTGTGGTCGGCACCTACGAAGGTGCCCACTACACGCATTGCGGCGCTTACCGGCCTTCCTACAACTGCAAGATGCGCGTGCTCGGTGAGCCGTTCTGTCCGGTCTGCCAGCGCGAGATCCACGAATTCCTGATGCCGTTCGATCCCGATGCCTGCTTCAAGTTCGACCGGCTGGACCTGTCGCGCTGGCTCGCGGTGGCGACGATACTGTTCGGGGTGATCCAGGACGGCGGCGGGGTGATCATCGTGGGCGGCAAACCCATTCCAATCGATCCGTGGGGACCTTTGCGCCATAGCCTGTGGGCAGCAATGGCCAATCCGCACGACGCCTCGCCCGCCATGCGCGACACCATAGTCGGCCTGGCGATGGACCACCTGTCTTCGCTGGTGTCGTCGGAGGAGCACCGCAAGCAGTTGCAGACGCAGACGCAGGCACTGCTCAATGAAGCGGTGGCGGAGCTGCCGACTCATGTGATCCGCTAAGGACAGGGGCGCGTTCCGACTGGATCGCGCACAAGCAGGGTCGCTTCCGGGAGGAGCGTTCATTTCAGCTTCCACTCGATGCCGACGTAAATTGAGCGGCCATCGCCCGGCAGGAAATTAGCGGCGTCCAGCCCGCGCGCGTCCGCAACCACACTGGTGGTGGAGATCCACTTGCGGTCCTGCAGGTTGCGCGCGTCGGCGAACCATTTCCAACGGTCGCCGATCCGGCCACCGATGCGCAGGCCGACCAGCGTGTAGCCCGGCGCGCGGAAGGTGTTGGCGTGGTCCACGTAGTAATCGTTCGGCACCCATTCCACGTTGGGGACCGCGTAGAAGCGGTCGCTGGGTTGCCAGCGTAGTTCGGCACGCAGTTGCTGCGGCGGCACGCCGGCCAGTTCGTTATCGCTGTAGACCGGATCGTGATCGAATCGGAAATCGTTCCACAGATAGTTGGCGGACAATCTGAAGGCACGGACCAACTGCCAACCCAAGCCGAATTCGACGCCTTGATGGATCGTGCGTTTCGCGTTCACCGTGCCGAGCGGATTGCCGGTGCCGTCGGTCAGGGCCAGCAGCTCATCCTCCACCCGCGCGCGATACAGCGCCAGGTCCACGGACAGGTTTTCGCGCTGCGTGCGGAAGCCGACTTCCGCGGTCGTGGCCCTCTGCTCACTCACGGGAGTCACGCCGGTTCCGCCGGTGATCTCGCCGAAGCTGGGCGGTTCCAGGCTACGGCTCAGGTTGCCGAAGATCTGGGTCATGTCATCGATCCGGTAGAACGCTCCCAGTTTTGGACTGATGCCGGAATAGTCGACATCGAAGCTCTCGTCGCGTCCGCCGGTGATGAACAGGTCGCGCGAACGCCGTTCTGATTTCAGCGCCTGCGCACCCAGCGACAATGCCCAGCGTTCGTCCAACCAGGTTTGGTTCTCGGCGTAGGCCTTGGCATTGCGGGCGCGTTGCTCAAGCTGGTTGGTGCGCGCGCCTTGCCTGCCGGCGACATTGGCGAAGCGGTCGTCTTCCACGTCGCCTTGCGCCAGCGCGAGACCCGCGATCAGTACGTTGCGATGGCCGGCAACGATACTTTCGCCACGCCAGCGCAAGTCCACGCCGTAATCCTGCGTGTCCTGGTTCAGCACCTGGAAGATCGGATGATGCAACGACTTGTCGGAATAGAACGCGGAGAAGACCAGGCTTTGCTCTTCGTTCGGCACCCATGCCAGCTTGCCGGCAATGCGGTCCAGCGTGAAATCGCGACGCTGGTCCAGTGCGATATTCCCGGCCGCGGCGAGCTCCGGATTGCCGCGCGCCTGGGCCAAGGTCAGGTTGCCCGGCAGTTCCGAGCGCGTGTCGACATGGGTGAGATACACGCGCCCGCCCAGGCTGTCGCTGAAAACGAAGCCGGCATTGCCGAACAGGCGATAGGTTTCCTGTCTGGCATGGTCGCGGAAACCGTCCTGCGCGAAACCGGTGACGCTGAGGTAGCCATCGGCGTCTCCGCTCACTCCCGCCAGCGCTACTTGCCCACGCTTGTAGCCGAAACTGCCCGCTTCCAGGCGCAGGGCGACCGGATCTGCGTCATAGCCGGAGGGAGCGACGAAGTTGATCGCACCACCCAGCGTGGCCGCACCGAATTCCAGCGCGTTGGCTCCCCGATAAACCTCGATGTAACGCGCAGACAATGGCTCCACCGCCTGGAAATCCACGCCGCCGTCGGCGAGATTCAGCGGGCTGCCATCCTGCAGCAATTCGATGCCCCGACCATGGAAAGTGCGCTGGATACCAGAGCCGCGGATCGAAAGCCGCGCCTCTTCCGCACCGAAGCGCGGTTGGATGAAGACGCCGGTGGCGTAACCCAACGCATCGGCCAATGTGCTGACGCGGCCGCCGCGATAAGACTCGCCGTCCACTACCCCGGTGCCGCCCGCGCGCTGATCAAGGCGCGCCTTGGCGTGCTCAAGGTCTTCGATTATTGCGGGGCGGAGAGGCTTGCCGATGACCTCCACTTTATCGAGCGTTTTGGCCGGCTCGGCGACCTCGGTGGAATCGGCAGCGAACGCCGCGGAAAACGGGAACAACACCGCGACGACAGCCACGGACAGACGCGACGAACGCTTCGCCGCGCGAACGGAAATGGACATGGAAACTCCAAAAGCACAAGGAACACGGCGTCATCGCCGTGAAGAGAAAGAATCGGGCTTGTGTTTCAGAGGGCGAGCGGCGGACCGCGGGAACCGAGTCCCGGGAAAACGGAGGAAGACCGGAAGTAAAGCGGCAGAGAGGCGGGAGCAAGGTTCGGCAGTACCTGCGGAAACAGCAACGCGAAGGTCAACAACAGCAGCGCTGCGCCAGCGAGCAACGGGCAGTAAGCGCAATCGGCGCCCATGCCGAAGTGGTCCGGTGCAGGAATTTTCGCTTTCTCTCCGCCCCACCCGGAAACGTCCAGGCTTTTCAGCCCGGATGTGGTGCATATTTCGGTCAGGCCAGGCAGGAGTTGCAACGAATCGCTCTTCACCCAGCGGCTGACCGCCGGCGCCAGCGCCATCAGCAGAACGGCGGCGAACGCCAGCCGGGCCATGGAACGCTGGAAGGTGAGGGAACGGAGCATGTTGCGATTCTAATGCATCGCGACAAAGGCGCGAAGCACGCTCGATGGAGAAATCGACGATAGTCCCGAGCGACGCGGATGCGTCGCCCGGAACACAACGCATACGCTACTTCTTGTCCGCGGTGCCCGCGACCGGTGCGCGAACGGAATGCATCCACCGGTACAACGTAGGCAATACCAGCAGCGTCAGCAACGTCGACGAAACGATGCCGCCGATCACCACGGTCGCCAGCGGCCGCTGGACTTCCGAACCGGCGCCAACGTTGAACGCCATCGGCACGAAGCCGAGCGAGGCCACCAGCGCGGTCATCAGCACCGGACGCAGACGACCCAACGCGCCGTCGACGATGGCATCGTCCAACCCATCGCCTTCTTCGCGCAGTTTGCGGATGAACGCGATCATGACCAGGCCGTTGAGCACCGCCACACCCGACAGGGCGATGAAACCGACACCTGCGGAGATGGACAAGGGAATGCCGCGCAGGGCCAGCGCGATGACGCCGCCGGTCAACGCCAACGGCACTCCGCTGAAGACGATGGCAGCGTCCTTCGCCGACCCGAACGCCATGAACAGCAATGCGAAGATGATGACCAGGGTCACCGGCACCACCACCGACAGGCGCTGGCTGGCCGAGATCAATTGTTCGAAGGTGCCGCCGTAGTCGATCCAGTAACCGGTAGGCACTTCCACTTCGGCACCGATGCGCTGCTGCAGCTCGCCGACGAAACCACCCAGGTCGCGACCGCGTACGTTGGCCGTCACCACTACGCGGCGTTTGCCGTTTTCGCGGTTGATCTGGTTGGGACCTTGCAGGGTTTCGATCCTGGCCACTTCGCGCAACGGTACGGTGCGTGGCGTGCCCGCGCTGAAACCGCCGCTGCGGCTGGATTCGTCGGGGTTGCCGCTACCGCCCAGCGCGATGGGAAGGTCCGCCAACGCCGCAGGATCCTGGCGCAGACGTTCCGGCAGGCGCACCACGATGTCGAAACGGCGATCGCCTTCGAACAGCTGGCCGGATACTTCGCCGCCGACGGCCGTGGCGACGGTTTCCTGCACCACGCCCGGATTCAGGCCGTAGCGAACCAGGGCGTTGCGGTCTGGCGTTATGGTCAGCAATGGCAGGCCGTTCGCTTGTTCGAGCTTGACGTCCGCAGCACCCGCCACCGATTTGGCCACTTCCTCGACGCGCTTTCCAACTTCTACGAGAGTATCCAGATCGTCGCCGTAGAGCTTGATCGCTACATCGGCACGCACACCCGAGATCAACTCGTTCATCCGCATCTGGATGGGCTGGGTGAACTCGTAGTTGTTGCCCGGCAGCTGTTTCACCGCGGCCTCGATTTCCGCCACCAGTACATCGCGCGGCTTGCGCGGATCGGGCCATTGCGCGCGCGGCTTCATCATCAGAAAGGTATCGGCGACCGAGGGCGGCATGGGGTCGGTGGCGACTTCGGCGGTGCCCAGTTTGCCGAACACGCGATCGACCTCCGGGAATTGCTTGATGCGCGCTTCCAGCGTGGATTGCATTTTCACCGCCTGGTCCAGACTGGTGCCGGGAATGCGCAGCGCATGCAGCGCGATGTCGCCTTCGTCCAGGTTGGGGATGAACTCGGTGCCCAGACGCGTGGCGAGCAGCGCGCACAACGCCATCAACACCACCGCCCCACCCATGACCCAGCGGCTACGCCGCAGCGACCAGGCCAGCAACGGCTGGTAGTGCCGCCGCACCCATTGCATCACCCGGTTTTCCTTCTCGTCCACCCGGCCGCCCAGGAACACGGCGATGGCTGCTGGTACGAAGGTCAGCGACAGCAGCATCGCCCCGCTCAAGGCGAGCACGACCGTGATCGCCATCGGGTGGAACATCTTTCCCTCGATGCCGGTCAGCGCGAAGATCGGCAGATACACCGCGGCGATGATGCCCAGGCCGAACAGGCTGGGACGGATCACTTCGGCCGTCGCCGATGCGGTGA
Source organism: uncultured Pseudoxanthomonas sp. (assembly GCA_965650035.1). GTDB lineage: Bacteria > Pseudomonadota > Gammaproteobacteria > Xanthomonadales > Xanthomonadaceae > Pseudoxanthomonas_A. Next base: position 14,499 of record CBFGMR010000033.1, on the reverse strand, counting down.
CCTCGTGTCGTTCTTTCTCGGTCATCACCCGGCCGAGCTGGTGCTGCATTTCGCCGAAGCGGCGCAGGCAGTTCTCGATGATGATCACCGCGCCGTCGACGATCAGTCCGAAGTCGAGCGCGCCCAGGCTCATCAGATTGCCGGAGACGCCGCCGCGGGTCATGCCGAACACGGTGAACAGCATCGCCAGCGGAATGACCATTGCGGTGATCAGCGCCGCGCGGAAATTGCCGAGCAGCACGAACAATACCGCGATCACCAGCAAGGCGCCTTCCATCAGATTCTTGGACACGGTGACGATGGTGCGGTCGACCAGGGCGGTGCGGTCGTAGACCGGCGTTGCCTGCACGCCGGCGGGAAGACTGGCGTTGGCCTCCTTCAGCTTGGCCGCCGATGCCTGCGCGACTTCGCGGCTGTTGGCGCCCACCAGCATGAACACCGTGCCCAGCACCACTTCCTTGCCGTTCTGCGTGGCCGCGCCGGTCCGCAGCTCGGGGCCTTCGCCCACTTCGGCCACGTCGCGCACGCGGATCGGCACGCCTTCGCGGCGATCCAGCACGATGTCGCGGATCGCATCCAGATCGGAGACCTGTCCGGGTACGCGCACCAGGAACTGCTGCCCGTTGCGCTCTATGTAACCGGCGCCGATGTTCTGGTTGTTGGCAGCGACGGCGGCGACCACCTCGTGCAGGGTGAAGCCCAGCGCGACGAGCTTCGAAGGCTCCGGCGTGATGTGGATCTGCCGCGCGAAGCCGCCGATGGTGTTGACTTCGGTCACCCCTGGCGTGTTGCGCAACTGCGGCCGCACCACCCAGTCCTGCAGGGTGCGCAGGTCGGTCGCGGTCCACGGCGTGCCGTCCTTCTTCAGCGCACCGGGCTTGGCTTGGACGGTATACATGAAAATCTCGCCCAGGCCAGTGGCGATGGGCCCCATTTCCGGCTGCAATCCCGAAGGCAGCTGCGACTTCACCTGCTGCAGCCGTTCGCCGACCTGCTGGCGGGCGAAGTACAGGTCGGTGCCGTCCTTGAAGGCGACCGTCACCTGCGACAGGCCATAGCGCGAAATCGAACGCGAGTAGTCCAACCCGGGCAGACCGGCCATCGCCGTCTCGATAGGGAAAGTGACACGCTGTTCGGATTCCAGCGGCGAGTAGCCGGTGGCCTCGGTGTTGATCTGCACCTGCACGTTGGTGATGTCGGGCGTGGCGTCGATGGGCAGCTTGGTGAAACTCCATGCGCCCAACGCGATCAACGCAAGAGTCAGCGCCAGCATCAGCCAGCGATGGGCGATGGCGAAGCGGATGATGCCTTCGAGCACACCGCGCACCTCCTGCGTCGGGCGATCAATGGTCATGGGAGGCTCCCGACTTTTCGATGTCGGCCTTGATCAGATAGCTCTGCTCGGTGACCACTGCGTCGCCTGCCTTCAATCCGGACAGGACTTCCACTTGCCTGGCATCGCGCTTGCCCAGTTCCAACGGGCGCACTTCATAGGTATCGCCGACGCGGATGAACACTACATCCCAGTCGCGGAAGTTCTGCAGCGCCGAAAGCGGAACGACCAACGCAGCGGGCTGTTGTTCGACCGTGATGCGCGCCTTCACCGCGGAACCCGGACGCCACAGGCCGTCGGCGTTGGCGAGGGTCGCGCGCGCCACCGTGCTCTGGCTGGCGGTCGCGGTGCCCGGCAGCACGCGTTCGAGCACGGTCTCGACCGTGGCGCCATCGCTCATGCGCGTTACCTTCACCGGCACGCCGGGCTGGATGTGCTGCGCATCGGAACCGAAGATATGCAGGTCCACCCACAACGACGACAAGTCCGCTATCTCGAACAACGCCGAGCCTTCGCCTGCGACCGAACCCACCGAGGCATTGCGCGCCAGCACCACGCCGGAAATCGGCGCACTGACGGTGTAGGCGGTCAGGCTTAGATTGCTTTCTATGGTGGCCAGCGCCTGGCCCGCACGCACCGTGTCGCCGACGTTGGCGCGCAGGCTGCGCACGGGACCGGGGAAGCGCGCCATCACGTTGGCCACGCGGCCTTCCATCGGCGTGAGCAGGCCCTGCACTTCGTGTTCGTCCGCGATCACCCCAGCGCCTGCAGGCGCGACACGGATGCCGGAATCGGCGGCGATCCTGGCCGCGATCTCGGTGCGCCCTTCGTAGCTGGGATATTCCCAACGCAAGGCTTTGCCTTTGATGCTCGCCAACACTTCGACTTCGAACGAATGCGGTTCGCCGACCACGGTGGAGGCCATCAGGCTGCCATCGGATCGCGGCTTGAGAACATGGTTCTCGGCGACATTGCCGAGACGTTTCAACCTGACTTCGACAGTACCTGCGGTTGCGGGCGCGGGCTTGCCGCCTTCGTACAGCCATGCCTGGTATTTCGGCGGCGTGCCGTCTTCGGCGATGGCCAGCTCCACCGCATAGCCGCCCTGCTCCAGCAGTCTTCCGCCGTGCTCGCCTTTTTTGGCCTCTTCGGCTTCTGCGTGTTCGCCGCCCTTTTCATGGCCGTGCTCTTCAGTTGCCTGCTCTTCGGTTGCCTGCTCTTCGGTCGCATCCTTTCCACAAGCGCCCAGCAGAAAGGCCAGCACCAATGCGCCGATCATATTTTTCGCTTTCATGGGGTCGTTTCCTGTTTTGTGTGCGACGCAGGGGCGGCGACGAACGCCTGGCCGGTGAGACGCTGGATTTCTATCAGTGCGCGCTGGGCTTCCAGTGCCGCTTCGAGTTGCTGCTTGCGTGCGTTGGTGCGCTCGGATTGCAGTTGCGCCCATTCCAGGTAGCTGATCGCGCCGCCGCGGTAAGCGCGCTCTGCCGCGCTTTCTGCCCTGGCGAGCCTGGGCAGCACATCCGACTGCAATCGGGACACTTCCAGCTGGGCGACGCGATAGCGGCCGTGCGCTTCGGACAGGGTGGAATACAACGACAAGCCTTGGGCCTCGCGTTCGATCTCGACCAGCGCCAGCTCCGCCTCCGCGGCACGGATGTCGGGCTGCGCGCGGCGTGAACTTCCCAACGGCATGGAAATACTGCCGATCAACGCGAAATCATCCGTAGCCTGCAAGCGGCGCACGCCAACCTGCCATTCCAGATCGGACTCGGCCTGGCTGCGCACCAATTGCAACCGCGCCTCGCCAACGCGCCGCTCGTCGGCGAACCGCGACAGCTCCGGCGTGCTGGTCAGCAATGCGTCCAGCGCTGCGAAGTCGGCGATGTCCGGTAAAACCAGAGGATCGCCTGCGGCTACGTCGAATACGGGATTGCGTTCGCCCCACAGGGCGGCGAGATGTTGTCGCGCGGCTGCGCTGCGCTGTTGGGCGCGGTCGCGCTCCATCTCGGCGCGCGCCAACGCGGCTTGCGCGGTCAGCACGGCCGACTCGGGCGATGCGCCTGCAGTCAGACGCTGCCTGGCGCCTGCGACGGTACGCTGACGTTGCGCGACATCCAGATCGGCGATGCGGCGCTGTTCCTGCGCGGCGTTGACGGCGAGATAACGGCGCGCGACTTCGGCCAGCAGGTCGAGTCGCTTGGTTTCCCGTTGCAGCGCCAGCGCATCGATGCGCGTCTGGGCGAGCGTGCGGCGAGCGTCCAGCTTGCCGCCACGCTCCAGCACGCCGGCCAGGGTCAGGCTGATTTCAGCTTGTTTGAAACCGCTGGCATCGCCTGTGCCGAGCGCATTTTCGATCTGCAGGCCGGCAACCCGGGCTGGCCGTAACGCAGCGCGTTCGGCCTCGGCCGACAACACCTTGTGCTGCCCGTCTATCAGGCGCAAATCGGGATGGGATTGGGCGACGCGCGCGAACGCCTCGTCCAGAGTCAATGTTTCAGGCGGCTGCGCCGATGCTTGCATGCACGACGCAACCGCGAAGACGGCCAATGCCGTCGAACGCAGCCACATGGGAATTTCTCCGAAAGATCGATGACGAAGGACCGGCGGGTTGCCGGCAAATCACGTCAGATCGCGATCGGAGGACGGAAATGGTCGGTGCGGGGCGGAGAGTGCGGGGCGGCGAAGGCCGGTACCGGCGGTTCATCGGAAAACAGCGGCGCTTGGGCTACGAAGGGAGTCGAAAAAATCGCGGTCAGATGGCCGCAGCAATGGGCAGCGTGCATCAGGGCGTGCAACAGGTCGGTTCCCTGTTCCTGCTTGCCGGCATCGGCATGATCGTGCGAGCCGGAAGGCAGCGCATGTTCCGCGCTGCCGTGGCTCGACTCATGCAAGTCGCCCACCGCCGCCAAGACCGGATTGACCAGCACGGCGAGCATAAGCAATACCAGCGCGGGCAGGCGCAGCAGTCTGGCGATGCGGTGGCGGGGCATGCGGATCATCGAATCCGCATGCTACGGGACACCTCGCCTGTTAAGCAATTACAGCGCTGAATCGTAGCCGGCGATCAAGGATGGAAGCGGCCTGATGTGGGAGTAGCGCACAGAAAAACGGGATGGCTGCGAAGCCATCCCGTTTCCCGATGCCGAATTTCTTCGCGGTCGTTTACTTCAACCCGCGATTCTCCAGCAACGGCTCCACGCTGGGATCCTTGCCGCGGAAATCGCGGTACAGCGTGGCCAGGTCGACTGTATTGCCGCGGGAGAGGATCTTGTCGCGGAAAATCTGGCCGTTCTCGGCGGTCATGCCGCCGTGTTCCTTGAACCACTCGAACGCATCGTCGTCCAGCACTTCGGACCAGAAGTAGGCGTAGTAGCCGGCCGAGTAGCCGCCGCCCCAGATGTGGTCGAAGTAGCTGGTGCGGTAGCGCGGCGGCACTTCGGCCAGATCCACTTTGAACTTCTTCAGGGCATCGGCTTCGAATTTATCCACGTCCTGCAACGGCGCGTCGGCCGGCAGCGTGTGCCAAGCCAGATCGAGCAGCGCGGCAGACAGGTACTCGGTGGTCGCGTAGCCGCTGTTGAACTTGCCGGCCTTCTTGATCTTGTCTACCAGCGCCTGCGGCATCGGCTCGCCGGTCTTGTAGTGCTTGGCGTAGTTGGCGAACACCTTCGGATCCGAAGCCCAGTGCTCGTTGAACTGCGACGGGAACTCGACGAAATCGCGCGAGGTGCTGGTGCCGGCGATGGAGGGATACTTCACCTTCGAGAACATGCCGTGCAGCGCATGGCCGAACTCGTGGAACATGGTGGTGACGTCGTCGAAGCTCAGCAATGCGGGCTGGCCGGCGGCGGGCTTGGTGAAGTTGCACACGTTGTAGACCACCGGCTTGGCGCCGGTCAGGCCGTCCTGCTCGACGAACACGTCCATCCAGGCGCCGCCGGACTTGCTGTCGCGCTTGAAGTAGTCGGTGTAGAACAGCGCCAGCGAGCTGCCGTCCTTGTCGAAGACTTCGTACACCTTCATGTCGGGGTTGTAGACCGGGATGTCCTTGCGCTCCTTGAAAGTGATGCCGTACATCTGCGTGGCGGCATAGAACACGCCGTTGTGCAGCACGTTGTCCATTTCGAAGTACGGTTTGATCTGCGATTCGTCCAGGTCGAATTCGGCCTTGCGCACCTGTTCGGCGTAGAAATCCCAATCCGAGGCGGCCAGTTTGAAACCGCCCTGCTGCTGGTCGATCACCGCCTGCATCTTGACGATCTCGCCGCGAGCCTTGGCGGTGGCGGCGGGCACGGTGTCGGTCAGCAGCTTCAGCGCCTTGTCCGGAGTGATCGCCATCTGGTCGGCCAGGCTGTAGGCCGCGTAAGTATCGAACCCGAGCAGCTTGGCTTTCTGCGCGCGCAGCTGGGCCAGACGCTGGATGATCTTGCGGGTGTCGTTGGCGTCGCCGTGCTCGGTGCGCGTTTCCGATGCCTCAAGCACTTTGGCGCGCAGCTCGCGATCCTTCAGCGAAGCCAGTACCGGCTGCTGGGTGGTGTTCTGCAGGGCCAGCAGCCATTTTCCATTGAGCTTGCGTGCGGCGGCGTCCTCCGCGGCCGAGGCGATGTCGCCTTCGGACAGACCATCGAGCTTGGCCTTGTCGTCGACCTGCACTGCGCCAGCGGCCGCGGCGGCGACCAGCTTGGTGTGGAAGTCGGTGGACAGCGTGGTCTCTTCCACGTTGAGCTTGCGCATGGTGGCCTTGTCGGCATCGGACAGCTGCGCGCCGGCGCGGACCATTTCCTGGTAATCGCGCTCGACCAGGCGCAGTTGTTCGGGGTCCAGCTTCAGCGTGGCGCGCGCGTCGTAGACCGCTTTCACGCGTGCGAACAGTTTGGGATCCAGCGCGATCTCGTCCTGGTGCGCGGCCAGCTTGGGCGCGACCTCTTCCTGGATCTTCTGCCGCGCTTCATTGGTGTCGGCCTGCACCAGGCCGAAGAAAATGCGGCTGACGCGGTTCAAGGTCTCGCCGGTGCGTTCGGTGGCTTCGATGGTGTTCTCGAAGGTGGCCGGTTCGGCGTTGTCGGCGATCTTGCGCATCTCGGCCAGGTGCTGCTTCATGCCCTCTTCGAAGGCGGGCAGATAGTCGGCATCCTTGATCTTGTCGAACACCGGCGCGCCGAACGGCAGCGTGCTGGTGGTCAGCAGCGGGTTTTCGGCGGCGGCGGGGGTGGCGGCGGGGGTGGTTTCGGTCACGGTTTCGGGCGATTTTCCGGTGCAGGCCGCAAGGGCCAGGCTGATGGCGGCGGCGAGGACTAAGGTGCGCGACATGGAACGCTTCCAGGGTCAGGGAACAAGCCGGCTACCCTAGCGCGCCGGCCCGTCCGGCGCATGTGTCGAAGGTGCAGGGCAAAGCCGCGGTTCAGTGGGACCGATAGCGTGGGGAGCGATAGCGTGGGAGCGGCGTCCCGCCGCGAGCTTTTGCTTTTCAGGTTGCAAAGTGAAGAGCTCGCGGCGGGACGCCGCTCCCACAAGGCGATTCAGACGGTGCCGCGGTTCTTGCCCTGCCACGGCCGGTAGTACTCGCGGATACGCGCCATGTCCTGCTGCAGGTTGTCGGTGGTGTGGAAAACCCGGTCGATGCCGATGATCTTCTCCGGGTAGTGGAAGTACGCCATGACGATGGGAACGTCCGCCGCGCGCGCGATTTTCCAGAAACCCGTCTTCCACTTCTCCACGCGTTTGCGCGTGCCTTCAGGGGTCAGGGTGAACCAGATGCGGTCGAAGTCGCGGATGATCGCGATCGCCTGTTCGATCGTTCCCTGCGGCGAACTGCGGTTCACCGGTATCGCCCCCAACCGCCGCAGCAGCGGGCCCAGCGGCCACCAGAACAGTTGCGTCTTGCCCAGCACGCGCACCTCCAGGCCCAGCGCTATTTTCGCCGCCATGCCCCAGTACCCGTCCCAGTTGGACGAGTGCGGGGCCACGATCAGCACCGCCTTGGCCAAATCGGGAATCGGGCCGACGATGCGCCAGCCCCCCAGCCTCAGGGCGGTACGGCCCAGCCAGCGGGTGAACCGGTTGGGCTTCACTTGCGGCATGAGGGGCGGGAGGGGGGGAATCAGATCCGTTGCATCGCTCAATCGATCACTCCCTTGGTCGAACGTCCGCGCTTGATTTCGCCGCGGCCGCGCTTGGCGTCCAGGCGGCGCGCCTTGGCGGCGCGCGAAGGTTTGGTGGCGATGCGCTTCTTCGGCGCCGTCAGGCCGGTGGCGATGAAGGCCGCCAGACGCTCGCGCGCGTCCTGGCGGTTGCGGTCCTGGGTACGGAAACGCTGCGCATCGATCACCAGCACGCCCTCGTCGGTGATGCGGCGGTCGCGCTTGGCCAGCAGGCGTTCGCGCACCGGTTCGGGTAGCGACGGCGAAGCGGCCAGGTCGAAGCGCAGTTCCACTGCAGTGGAAACCTTGTTGACGTTCTGCCCGCCCGCGCCGCTTGCGCGCACGAAGCGTTCGACCAGTTCGGTCTCGGGTATCGCCAAGGTTGGCGTGATTTCGAGTGCATCGCTCCCCATGCGCCAATTGTAGGCGCGATGCGGCGGCGCTGGAATCCGGCCTTGCGGTGGGCCCGGTTTAACCGGTCGTTTACTTTGCGCTGGGCACTATGCGTCTCCTTCATCCGCTCCAGGAACCTCCGGCATGCCGATTCCACGCCTGTTTCCGCGCCTGCTGGCCGCCGCCTGTCTTGCGTTGTGCGCCGCCACCGCGCTGGCCGCCCCGCCGACCGACGCCGATATCGAGCGCCTGCTGAAAGCTTCGCGCGCCGAAAGCATGCTCAACGCGATCCTGCCGCAGATGGAAGAGATGCAGCGCCAGCAGTTCGAGCAGATCACCAGCGGCAAAGACCTGAGCGCCGAGCAGAAGGCCGAGGTCGAACGCATCCAGTCGCGCACCAACCAGATCGTGCGCAAGGCCCTGTCCTGGAACGAGATGCGGCCCTTGTATATCGACGTTTACAAGCAGACATTCAGTAGCGAGGACGTCAAGGCCATGGCCAAGTTCTACGAAAGTCCGGCCGGCAAGAACCTGCTGGACAAGACTCCGGCGCTGATGCAGAACCTGATGGGCGCGATCCAGAAGAAGATCATTCCGATGATGGAAGAGCTGCAGACCGAGCTGAAGGAATCGACCAAGGAAGAAACGCCTGCACCGGAAGTCACCCCGCCGGCGAAGAAGAAAAAGAAAAGGTAACCGGAGCTCCGTAGGAGCGGGCCCTGCCCGCGACGCTTTTCAATATCGCCCAAAAGCGTCGCGGGCAGGGCCCGCTCCTACAGCTGCAGCTCCGATCTGGGCGGCAGCCGCCAGTCGATCGGCGTTTTTCCTTTCTGCGTCAGGAACTGGTTGGCGGAAGAAAAGTGCTTGCACCCCAGAAAGCCGCGATGCGCCGACAGTGGCGAGGGGTGCGGCGCGCGCAGGACACGATGGCGGCGGGCATCGATCACCTTGCCCTTGGCCTGCGCATAGCTTCCCCACAGCAGGAACACCAGGTCCTCGCGCTCGCTGGCCAGCGTTTCGATCACGTGGTCGGTGAACCCTTCCCAGCCCTTGCCCTGATGCGCGCCGGCACGGCCTTCTTCGACGGTCAGCACCGCGTTCAACAGCAGTACGCCCTGCCGTGCCCACGGCAACAGGCAGCCGTGGTCCGGCCGCGCGATCCCCAGGTCGCTGTTTATTTCCTTGAAAATGTTGTCCAGCGACGGCGGCACCGGCACGCCCGGCAGCACCGAAAAGCACAAGCCATGCGCCTGTCCCGCGCCGTGGTACGGGTCCTGGCCCAGGATCACGACTTTCGCTTCCTCGAAAGGCGTCGCATCGAAGGCTGCGAAGATCTGCGGACCGGGCGGGAAGATGCGCGCACCGGCTTGCTTGCGCTGGCGCAGGAACGCCGACAGTTCGCGCATCTCAGGACGCTGCAGCCAGTCGCCGACTTTCGCCTTCCAGGAGGGTTCCAGTTTGATATTGTCGGTGTCGGGCATGAGGGACAGTGGGATTCGATTGCTGAAATTGGTAGAGATCGTCATCCCAGCTTTCGTTGGGATGACGTCATGCTGGGTGACGTCATGAAAGTTGATGGCGCCACGGAGCATCATACAAACTCACACCAGCGAACGCGCCTCACCCATGCTCGACACGCGCAGCTGGAACAGCACCTTGGTGATCAGCAGACGCTCTTCGATGGGCTTGAGCACCAGATCGTTGGCGCCGGCCTGCAACAATTCGGACTGGTTGTTGCGGTTGTCGTCGCCGGTCATCACCAGGATCGGCAGGCGGCGCTTGCCATAGGCGAAATCGATGCGGACGCGCTGCACCACATCGCGGCCGCTAAGCTCGCCCTTGAGGGTCACGTCGGTCAGCACCAGGTCGAAACGATGGGTGGAATGGCCCAGCGATTCGGCGGTGAGCAGGGCGAAGGCGTCTTCGGCCTTGAGCACGTGCACGACTTTAAGATCGTGGCGTTCCAGCATGCGTTTGGTGGTTTCGGCGACCACGCGGCTGTCTTCCACGTACAGCACGGTGGCACCGGCGACCGGTTGCGGCTGCACGTAGCCGCGGATGAAGACCGCAAGCGCTTCGTGGCCCAGCGACTTGTCGAAATAATCGGTGACGTATTCGGTGAAGCGGCGTTCGACCAGATGCTGCTGCGCGTCTCCGGACACCACGATCACCGGCACGTACGCCTGCCCGGCGGTTTCGCGCACCGCGCGCGCGATCTCGAGCCCGTCGCCGTCTTTCAACGCCAGCGAAGTGGTGACCAGGTGCACCGCGCCTTCCGCCAGCGCCTTGCGTGCTTCGGCGACGCTGGCGCAGCCGATGACCTCAACGCCGGGCAGCTCGCGGGTCAGCACGTCGGCGATCATCTTGCGCACCATCTTCGAACCATCGACCACCATTACCCGCGGGGTATCGCTGATCAGATGTCGAAGTTCCTGCGAATGCATAGGGCCTAAGTTTCCGTTGGTCTGGTTTGACGCAGGAAATGTCCGGTGACCAGCCATGCGCCCAGCCAGCCGATCACCGTGGCGGCCAGCAGGAAGCCTGCGGCACGCAAGGGGTCCAGTCCGCTGAGCGCGAAACCGCTACCGTAACTTTGCGCCAACGCATGCAGCGGCGCGCGCAGAGCATACGCTGCTGCGGCCAGCAGACCCAAGGCCAGCGCGCCGGCGGCCAGGCCGTACCACGCGCCGAGATAGATGAAGGGACGGCGAATGAAGCCGTCGGTGGCGCCCAGCAGCTGCAGCACGCCGATTTCCTCCCGCCGCGACTGGATGTCCAGGCGCACGGTATTGCCCACCACCAACAGCGCGCCCAGGCCGAACAGCGCCGCCAGCACCCAGGCCAGGCGCTCGCCGAAACCCAGCCAGCCGTGCAGGCGTTGGCGCCAGGCAGCGTCGTGCTGCAGCAGACCGGTTTCCGGCAAGCGCTCCAGCGCCGCCACCAGGCTGGCATCGTCTTTGCCGGGCGTCACGATCAGCAGGCTGGGCAGCGGGTTTTCTTCCAGCGCGCCGATCGCATCGCCCAGACCGCTGCGCGCGCGGAACTCGGCCAGTCCCTGCTCCGGCGTGCGCACTTCCACTTTGGCCACGTCGCCGCGCCCGCGCAATTCGACCGCTAGCGCCCGCGCCCGCGCGACTTCGATCTCGGGCTTGAGGAACAGGTCGATCTCGCGCGACTGCTCCACGCTACCGGTGAAGTGCCGCAGGTTTTCCAGTGTCAGGCCCAGGCCCAGCGGCAAGGCCAGCGCCACCCCCATCACTCCGATGGTCAGCAGTGTGGCCCACGGCCGGCGCAGCACGCGGCCCAGGCTGGCGACGAAACTGTAGAGATGCTGGTCCAGCCAGATGCCGAAACCCGAACGCGGGCCGGCAGCGACCTTGTTGTTCTCACTGGCGCCACTCATTCGGCCAGATCCGCCGGAGAGATATCGTCCATCAGCTTGCCGTGGTCCAGGATCAGCACGCGCTTCTTCATGCGCTTGATCAGGGCAAGATCATGGCTGACCACCAGCACGCTGGTGCCGCGTTCCGGCATGGAGGCGAACAGCGACATGATTTCGGCCGCCAGCGTGGGGTCCAGGTTGCCGGTGGGTTCGTCGGCGACCAGCAGGCGCGGTTCGGCGACGATGGCGCGCGCGATGCCCACGCGCTGCTGCTCGCCTGCGGAAAGCTGCGAAGGCAACGCCTTCTCGCGGTGGCCCAGGCCCATGCGCGCCAACACTTCGCGCACGCGCTTGCCGATGTCGGCACGGCGGTCGCCGCGCAGTATCAGCGGCAGGGCGACGTTCTCGGCCACGGTGCGCTCGGCCAGCAGCCGGTGGTCCTGATGGACGGCGCCGACTTCGCGGCGATGCAGCGGAATACGGCCGCCCCGGACTTTCAGCAGATTGCGCCCGCCGAACACCACCGCGCCGCGGCTGGGGCGCTCGCTGAGATGGATGAGTTTGAGCAGGGTGCTTTTGCCGGCGCCCGAGTGGCCGGTGACGAACAGCATTTCGCCCTGCGCGACTTCGAAACTGACGTCGGCCAGCGCCTCATGGCCGCCGGGGTATTGCTTGCTGACGTTTTCGAATCGCAGAACGCTCATGCCGCGATTATGCCCTGTTCCCTTCTCCCTCCGGGAGAAGGTGCCCGAAGGGCGGATGAGGGAATGGATCGTCCGCTTGTAGTGAAAGTCGGGTGGCAAGTCACTGCCATTCCCTCACACCCCAAGGGTGCTTGCTTCGCGGCGTCCGTCGCTACGCGCCACCTTCTCCCGGAGGGAGAAGGAACAGCTTTACGACCCGGAGACCAACGACTTGAGCTTGCGGCCCAGCTTGGTCAGGAACGACGAACTGTCGGCGACTGGCTTGGCCGCCTGCGGCGACTGCTGCTGTGCCGTGGCGGTAGTCGTGCCAGCGCCCTCGACCGGCACGCCATGACGACGACGACGACGCTTGCGCGGCGGACGTGTCGCTTCGGAGGCTGCCGCAGGCGCAATTCCCGCAGCAGCCGCGACCGGCACGGAGACCGCCGCATCGCTGGAGGCGGCGACATTGACGCTGCGCGGCGGACGCGGTGCGCGCGGCTTGCCATCACTGGAAGGGGCGCCGGAACGCGGACGCGAAGGACCGCTGCCGCTGCGGCTGGAACCGCCGCCGCTGCTGCGGCCGCCACCGCGACGCTGCTCGTCGGCGATGCGCTGTTCGCGTGCTTCCTTGAAGATCGTGCCGATGCTTTCGCCGGCGTCTTCGTCCACTTCATCGCCCGGTTGCGGCGCGGCGCGCGGCGGACGGGGAATGGCGGTCAGCAATTCGCCGGTCACCGCTTCTACCGGCAGCTTCTGCTCGATGTAGGCCTCGATGTCCGGCAGGCTTTGCGCGTAGATCTCGCAGGCGAAGCTGATCGCATCGCCCTCGGCGCCCAGGCGCGCGGTGCGGCCGATGCGGTGCACGTAGTCTTCGGCGTCGAACGGCAGATCGTAGTTGTAGACGTGCGACACGCCGTCGATATGCAGGCCGCGCGCGGCCACATCGGTGGCGACCAGGATCTCCAGCTGGCCTTTCTGGAAACGGTTGAGCAGCGACTCGCGTTTCTTCTGCGGCACATCGCCCGACAGCACGCCGACACGGTAGCCGGCCCGCTCCAGCGAACGGGCCACGCGCTCCACCCAGACCTTGGTGTTGACGAAGATCATGGTGCGCGCGCCTTCGCTGCGCGACAGCAGACCGATCAGCAACGGGATCTTTTCCTCGTTGGCCGGGAAGTAGACTTTCTGGCGCACCTTGGCGGCGGTGATGAATTCGGTCTCCACCACCAGCTTCTGCGGCTCGTTCATGTGCTCGTACGCAAGCTCCAGCACCCGGTGGCTGAGCGTGGCGCTGAACAGCAGCGTCTGGCGGGTGGTGCGCTCGGGCATCTTGCGCAGCAGGAAACGGATGTCCTTGATGAAGCCCAGGTCGAACATGCGGTCGGCTTCGTCCAGCACGCAGATCTCGCAGGCGTGCAGCGAAACGACCTTGCTCTGCTTCACGTAGTCGATCAGGCGGCCCGGCGTGGCGATGATGACGTCCACGCCCTGGGTCAGCAGCTCGCGCTGCTTGTCGTAATCCACGCCGCCGTAGATCAAGGCGAAACGCAGGCCGAGGTCGGCACCGAATTTCACCGCATCCTTGTGGATCTGGATGGCCAGTTCGCGAGTGGGCGCCAGGATCAGCGCGCGCGGATCCTCGATCTTGCGGTCGGCCAGCGCCGGCCGGGTGAGCAGACGGTTCATGACCGCGACCAGGAAGGCCAGGGTCTTGCCGGTGCCGGTCTGCGCCTGGCCGGCGACATCGCCGCCCGGCAACGCGACTGGCAGCGTCATCGCCTGGATCGGCGTGGTGCGCGAGAACCCGGCCGCTTCCAGCCCGGCGAGCAAGGCCGGATGCAGGTCGAACGAGGAAAAAGTGATGTCGGTTAACGGCTTGTCGCTCATGCTTTCTTCTTTAGGGCTATAGCTTTATTAGGAGCTTGGCACGCGCATTGCGCAGGTCGATGCGCTTGCATCGTCGTCACCGGCGTCGCACACTGCGTTCCATGCCGGTGTACGCGAATCCAGGGCTAAGCCCTTGAACGGGATCGCGGAACGCCCCAGTTTACAGCAATGCGGAGGCCGGCATTTCGGCCCACAACCGGGCCCCGCCCTCCGCGGACCCCGCAGGAGACCCCAAAGTGAGCGATAAGGTGACACACGTCGGCGATGCCGATTTCGAGACCGCCGTGCTGCAGTCCGAAGAACCGGTATTGGTGGATTTCTGGGCCGAATGGTGCGGTCCCTGCAAGATGATCGCGCCCGTCCTGGACGAGCTGGCCCAGACCTACGAGGGCAAGCTGAAGGTGGTCAAGCTCAACGTGGACGAAAACCGCGCCACCGCCATCAAGTACCACGTGCGCAACATCCCGCTGCTGCTGCTGTTCAAGGACGGCCAGGTCCAGGCCACCCAGGTAGGCGCCGTGGGCAAGGGCCAGCTGACCCAGATGATCGAAAAGGGCATCGGCTCGACCGCTTCGGCGGCCTGATCACCCTGGTCTGTAGGAGCGGGGCCAGCCCCCGGCGCGGGTAAGTGAGGGTGGGGGACAGCGCCGCGCGGGGCGGGGCCCCGCCCGAAGG
>CBFGMR010000032.1:0-37528 GCA_965650035.1 uncultured Pseudoxanthomonas sp. | reverse complement strand
GTGTTCTTGACCCGCAGCATGTCCAGCACCGGGATGCCTTCGGTGATGCAGACGATTACGCGGATGCCCGCGTCGGCCGCTTCCAGGATGGCGTCGGCCGCGAACGGCGGCGGCACGTAGATCACCGATGCGTCGGCGCCGGTGGAGGCCACCGCTTCACGCACGGTGTTGAACACCGGCAGTTCGATGTGGGTTGTGCCGCCCTTGCCCGGAGTCACGCCGCCCACGACCTGGGTGCCGTACTCGACCATCTGGGTGGCGTGGAAGGTGCCCTGCTGGCCGGTGAAGCCCTGCACGATGACCTTGGTGTTCTTGTTGACCAAAACGCTCATATGAAAATCCTTGGGGCTTTAATGTAGGAGCGGGCCCTGCCCGCGACGAAGCTTTACGGGTAAGAGCCCGGTCGCGGGCAGGGCCCGCTCCTACAGGGGGTTGTCAGACAGCGACGGCAGCGACAGCCTTCTTGGCGCCGTCGTTGATGTCGTCGGCGGTGATGATGGCCAGACCGGAATCGCGAAGCAGCGCCTTGCCGGCCTCGACATTCGTGCCTTCCAGACGCACGATCACCGGCACCTTGACGCCCACGTCCTTGACCGCGGCGATGATGCCTTCGGCGATCATGTCGCAGCGGACGATGCCGCCGAAGATGTTGACGAAGATCGCCTTGACCTTGTCGCTGGACAGGATCAGCTTGAACGCGGTGGTCACGCGTTCCTTGGTGGCGCCGCCGCCCACGTCCAGGAAGTTGGCCGGTTCGCCGCCGCTGAGCTTGATCACGTCCATGGTGGCCATGGCCAGGCCCGCGCCGTTGACCATGCAGCCGATGTTGCCGTCCATGGTCACGTAGTTGAGGTCGTTCTCGCTGGCCAGCACTTCGGTCTCGTCTTCCTGCGACTTGTCGCGCATGGCCACCAGGTCGGCGTGGCGGAACGAAGCGTTGTCGTCGGAATTGACCTTGCCGTCCAGCACGGCCAGGTTGCCGTTGGTGAGGATGGCCAGCGGGTTCAGTTCGACCAGGGCCAGGTCCTTTTCGTTGAACAGCTTGTACAGGCCCAGCATGATCTTGCTCAGCTGGTTCACCTGCTTGGCATCCAGGCCCAGGGCGAAGCCCACTTCGCGGGTCTGGTAGGGCTGCAGGCCCTGCACGAAGTTGACGTCCAGGGTCTGGATCTTTTCCGGGGTTTCCTTGGCCACCGTCTCGATGTCCACGCCGCCTTCGCTGGAGGTGATGAAGGTCACCGCCTGGCTGGCGCGGTCGACCAGCACCGACAGGTACAGTTCCTTGGCAATGTCGGTGCCTTCGGAAATCAGCACGGTGTCGATGGGCAGGGCCACGCCGCCGGACTGGTAGGTCTCCATCTTCGTGCCCAGCATGCCTGCAGCGTACTGTTTCACTTCGTCCAGGGTCTTGGCGAGCTTGACGCCGCCGGCCTTGCCGCGGCCGCCCGCATGGATCTGGGCCTTGACCACCCAAAGGTCGCCGGGAATGGCTTTGGCGGCCTCTACCGCTTCTTCCGGCGTGCGCGCAATGCGCCCGGCCGGCACCGCAATGCCGTATTCGGCAAACAACTGCTTCGCCTGGTATTCGTGAAAGTTCATGCGTCACCGTATTTGGAGGAACAGAACGCACCGCGCGCAGGGTCCGGGCTGGCCGGAGGGCGCCGATGGGCCGCCCATTGTCCCCCACCCCGTGCTGCGGTGCAAAACCGACCTTCGGCTTGGACGAGGTTCCGAATCGGCATGCACTGCCTATACTGTGGCCTTCGCCGTCGGGAATCTCCCGCTTGACGCAGCGCCCCTCGATCATCTCCCATCTGGAATCCGCGCCCGCGCGCGAGCTCTATTTCTTCACCCTGTACCGGGTGCTGGAGGCCGGCATCCTGGCCGGGCTGTTGTTCAGCCCGCTCTCCGGGATGCTGGGAGAATCGGAGGCCCCCATGCTGGGGACCGTCGTCACGGCCTTCTATCTGGTCTTCGCCGTCCTGATGATGCTGTTCGGGCGCAAGACGCGCTGGCTGACCCCCATGGTGCTGATCGGCGCTTGCGTGGATATCGTAGTGGCGGCGCTGATTACCCATGCCTTGCCACAGGCCACCGCCGGCATCGCAATGCTGCTGCTTTTCAACGTGGCGGCCGCCGCGCTGCTGCTGTCATTTCGCTGGGGAATGGCAGTCACCGTATTGGCGCCGCTGGTCATGTCGGCCGAGTTCTTGTGGAGTCTGGGCAATGTCGACCGGCCAGTGGCCGAACTCATCATGTTCGCCATCAGCTATCTGGCGGTGGGCTACCTGGCCAGCCGGGCCGGCCAGCGCACCCGCTCCAGCGAAGCCCTGGCCGACCAGCGCGGCCTGGAAGTGGCCAATCTGTTCGAAGTCAACGAACTGATCATCCGCCGCATGCGCACCGGCGTGCTGGTGGTGGACGCCGACAACCGCATCAAATTGGCCAACGAGGCCGCTTCCCTGCTGCTCGGCGACGGCAGCGAAGGCGAGAACGACGGCCACGGCATCCACCTGCCGCAAGTCGCTCCGGAACTGGCCCGCCGCCTGCAACAGTGGCGCAACGGTTGGCAGAACGACGAGACCCCCCTGCAACTTTCGCCCGACCAGACCGAAGTGCAGCCGCGCTTCGCCCGCCTGCTGGCCGGCAGCGAGCTGTCGCTGGTGTTTCTGGACGACGCCAGCGTGGTCTCGCGGCGGGCCGAGTCGCTGACCCTGAGCGCGCTGGGCCGGTTCTCGGCCAGCCTGGCCCATGAAATCCGCAACCCCCTGGCCGCCATCAACTACGCGGTCCAGCTGCTGGAGGAATCCAAGAGCATCATCGACGGCGACCGCCGCCTGCTGCAGATCATCCATCAGCAGTGCCAGCGCACCAATGGCATCGTGGAAAGCGTGCTGGGCCTGGCCCGCCGCGAACGCGCCAGCCCGGAGCATGTGGACCTCAACGGCTACGTGCGCCGTTTCGTCGACGAGTACCAGCAGAACATGTCCATCGAGACCGACAGCCTGGAGACGGTGATCGGTGCGCGCGCCGTACCGGCGCTGGTGGATCTGCGCCATCTGCAGCAGATCCTGACGGTACTGGTGCACAACGCCCTGAATTACGGCCGCCTGCCCGGCGAGCCGGCACGCGTGCGGCTGCGGGTGTTCCAGGCGGACAACCGGCCGATGATCGATGTGCTGGATCGCGGCCCGGGCATCCCCGAAGCCGTGGCGGCGCAGCTGTTCCGCCCGTTCTTCACCACCTCCGAGCACGGCACCGGACTGGGCCTGTATATCGCTCGCGAGTTGTGCCGCGCCAACCAGGCCTCGCTGGAATACGTGGCGGTTCCCGGCGGCGGCAGCTGCTTCCGCGTCACCCTGCCCGGCCCCCATTCGTTGCTGCCCGCATGAGTCCTGTAGGAGCGGGCCCTGCCCGCGACCGCCTTTCGCGTATTGTTCCGCCAAAGGCGGTCGCGGGCAGGGCCCGCTCCTACAGGGCACTGAACAGTTACACTTCTTGCACAGGGGATTGTGAGGGACACGAATGAGCGAAAACCGCAGCGCCCTGATCGTCGATGACGAGCGCGATATCCGCGAGCTGTTGACGTTGACCCTGGGCCGCATGGGTCTGCGCATCGATACCGCCGCCAACCTGGGCGAAGCGCGCGAGCACCTGTCCCGGAACACCTACGATCTCTGCTTCACCGACATGAACCTGCCCGACGGCAACGGCATCGAGCTGGTCGGCGACATCAGCCGCCTGTATCCCAAGACCCCGGTCGCCATGATCACCGCCTTCGGCAACGTCGAATTGGCGGTGGAGGCGCTGAAAGCGGGCGCCTTCGATTTCGTCAGCAAACCGGTGGATATCAGCGTGCTGCGCGGCCTGGTCAGGCATGCGCTGGAACTCAACAACACCGAGCGTGCTCCCGCTCCACCGCCCCCGCCGGAACAGGCCAGCCGGCTGCTCGGCAATTCGGCGCCGATGGGCCTGCTCCGCGACACCATCGCCAAGGTAGCCCGCAGCCAGGCGCCGGTCTACATCCTGGGCGAATCGGGCGTGGGCAAGGAACTGGTCGCGCGCACCATCCACGAGCAGGGCGCCCGCGCGGCCGGCCCCTTCGTCCCGGTCAACTGCGGCGCCATCCCGGCCGAGCTGATGGAAAGCGAGTTCTTCGGCCACAAGAAAGGCAGCTTCACCGGTGCCCATGCCGACAAGACCGGTCTGTTCCAGGCCGCCAATGGCGGCACCCTGTTCCTGGACGAAGTCGCCGAGCTGCCGCTGCCCATGCAGGTCAAACTGCTGCGCGCCATCCAGGAGAAGGCGGTGCGTCCGGTAGGCGCTTCGCAGGAAATCGCGGTGGACGTGCGCATCCTGTCCGCCACCCACAAGGACCTGGGCGATCTGGCCAATGACGGCCGGTTCCGCCATGACCTTTATTACCGCATCAACGTGATCGAGCTGCGCGTGCCGCCCCTACGCGAACGCACTGGCGATCTGCCGCAACTGACCGCGGCCATCCTGGCGCGCCTGGCCGGCTCGCACGGCCGTAGCGCTCCGCAACCGACCGCCGCAGCCATCGACGCACTGGCGACCTACGGCTTCCCGGGCAACGTACGCGAACTGGAGAACATCCTGGAGCGCGCCATGGCCATGGCCGATGGCGACCAGATCGATGCCGCCGACCTGCACCTGCCGCAGGGCAATGGCCACGGGGGGCGGGGCCAACCGGCCGAGGCGCCGCCCAGCGCCGCCGATGATGCGCCCTTGGCCGGCATCGACCCAGGCGCGGGCGCGTTGCCTTCCTATATCGAGCAACTGGAGCGCGCGGCGATCCAGAAGGCACTGGAAGACAACCGTTGGAACAAGACCAAGGCGGCCGCGCAGCTGGGCATCACCTTCCGTGCGCTGCGCTATAAGTTGAAAAAGTTGGGGATGGAATAGCGCGCCCCTGAAACCTGTAGGAGCGGGCCCTGCCCGCGACAGCTCTTGGTTTGATCAACAACGCGAAAGGCGATCACACGCTGGCCGCTCTCCTACAGGCGATGCGGTGAATAGCCCTTCTATTCGACGCAAAATATGCGTTGAATAAAGGAAACAAACGCCGCATGCCCTTCTGGCAACGAGTCGCAGGCGTGGCCCTGTCGCCCCGCCAGGTCCAGGTGCTTAACCGGCTCATGGACGAGGGGTTCGAGGGCAGGCTCAACAATAGAAAATGGGCGGCCTTGACCAAGACCTCCGCCGATACCGCGCTCCGCGACATCAAGGCACTGGTGGCGGCTGGTGTGCTGGTGCCTGCGGAACAGGGTGGCCGCAGTACCAGCTACTGGATCGCCGGCATTCCACGCGGGAGAGAGGAAGTCTCCGGTTCTGGAAGAACAGTTCAGGAACCCTGACAAGTGAACGCCGCTGCATTATTCAGAGACTGGGTCAGCTACCTGGGCAGGCATTACCGCAACTGTGATCATCATCAGGAATGGCCTGTTACCGGCCCATAAAAACGACCCTCAACGTCACTTAGTGACGCATAGAGTCATGGAAAAGGCGAATTGAAGTCCCGTTCCGAAAGAGAACGGAACCGGTGACTCTTTTTGGATGTGCCGGCGGTCAGAACCGGCGATTGGCACGTTTCCTGCGACAATCCCCGAGCACGTGGCACGTTTCACCCACGGCGCCCACGGTCCATACCAGTGATGGGACACGGGGCTTGTGTCCCATACCAATCAAGCCAAACCTTAATAAGGGGATTTATCCATGAAGAAGAACATGCAGGGCTTCACCCTCATCGAACTGATGATCGTTGTCGCCATCATCGCCATCCTGGCCGCCATCGCTCTGCCGGCTTATCAGGACTTCCTGAAGCGCTCGAAGGTTTCCGAACTGGTAGTTGCCGCTGGCGCCTGCAAGACCTCGGTTGCTGAATATGTCGCTTCTAACAACGCCCTGCCGGCCGACCTTGCGGCTTCGGGCTGCGCAAACAACACCAGCCAGTACGTTACGTCGCTCGGTGTCACCGACGGCGTCATTACGGTAACCGGCAACGTCCCGGGCGCCCCGGGCAACATCACGCTGACCCCGCAGGCTGTTGATACGACCAACGGCGTGATCGGCTCCTGGGTTTGCGCCGGCTCCATCGACACGAAGTACAAGCCGTCGAACTGCCGCACTGCTGCTGCACCCGCTCCGTAATCAAGAAACTATTACCAGCTTGATCCAGCGGGGGCGTTTTTTAACGCCCCCGTTTTGTTTGGAGTAATGCATGAAGGGTGGTTCAGTCTCAATTTGGCTCATCCGGCTGATTACCGCATCGACATTGGGCATCTTCCTTTGGCGCGCATGCCATCAATGGCTCGAGCAACCAAGCCTGACGCTGACTTTAGTGATTGCTGGCGAGCTGGTTACCTTGTCGATCTATCTTTCCGCCCGAATGTCCAAGCACGCCAAGATCAGACCTATCGCGCTTGTCAGCACGCTCTTTGGCACATTCTTCTTTTACTTCGTTGTACTTGAGCAGGGCCAGGTTCTTACGCCTATCTGGATCTCGGCCTTCTTACAGATCTTTGGAATTGTTTGGCAAATCGCTTCCAAACTTTCGTTAGGTCGATCGTTCGGGCTCCTGCCGGCCAACCGTGGGGTCGTTACACGCGGGACTTATAGGGTCGTTAGGCACCCCATATATCTCGGCTATCTGATTGGTCATACGGGCTTTCTGCTGGCCAGCTTTAGCTGGTACAACTTGCTCCTATTCATGGCGATGTACTTCTTTCAAGGCCTGAGAGTATGGGAAGAGGAGCGCTTGTTAAAGGATGATCCAACCTACCGCGAATACATGCTCCGAACCCGGTATCGCCTAGTGCCAGGCATCATTTAGGAATCGACGATGTCGACAATTGTCAATCAACCTGAAGTGGCAGCCGCGGTTAGCGCGACCAACCTAAAAGCCGTGTACTTGTTAGGCCCCGTCGTTGATTTTCTGTTGCTGGGCGGCGGATCACTCATAGCACTAGCTGCGGTTCCGTTTCTTTGGCCTAAAGGCGCCGATATTGCCGTCGTGGCGACAACGATGATGTTGTTGGCAAATGTGATTAACCACCCCCATTTCGCCAACTCCTATCAACTCTTCTATCGCGACTTTAAGGCGCGAGCTTTCGGAGCCGTATTCCCTACGGGCCTGAGAAGAAAATACCTGTTCGCTGGATTGGCCGTCCCAGTTCTTCTCGTCACGTTCCTAACTTATTGCGTAGCCACAGGAAATCCGAATTTATTGGGCTGGGCTTCGAATCTCATGTTCTTCCTAGTGGGCTGGCACTATGTGAAACAGGGGTATGGAATGCTTATGGTAGACGCCGTATTGAAAAAGAATTTTTTTGATGAAAAATCTAAAAAAATACTTTTGTACAACGCCTACGCCGTTTGGATAACTTCCTGGATGCTGTTGAATCGAACATTCTCAGAAGTGGATTATTGGGAGATCAACTACTACAGCTTTGCAGTACCCGATTCTATTTTTTGGTCGAGCATTGCCATAACCGTCGCAACTACGCTGCTTGTAATTCCCGTGTTCCTGCGCAAAATAAAGTTGACGCAAGTTGCAGGCACGCCCATAAATGGAATGATCGCATACGTTGCCAGCTTATATATTTGGTTGCTTTCCATGCACCCGGCGATGCTGCTTGTTATTCCCGCCTTCCACTCACTGCAATACCTCGCTGTTGTGTGGAGGTATAAACTGAATATGGAGCGCGGCAAGACCGAATCTAAAAGCTCCATCTGGAAAAAATTCGCCTTGTTTCTCTTCTCTGGTTTCATACTGGGCTATGTTGGGTTTTGGCTTGCGCCGGAATGGTTGAGCTCGAACGCGAGTTATGATCGGAGCGTTTTTGGCGGGTCATTGTTCTTGTTTCTCTTCTGGGTTTTCATAAACCTTCACCACTACTTTCTAGACAATGTCATGTGGCGTAAAGACAACCCTGATACTCGCAAATATCTATTCGGGGCTTCTTAACCCACGGTGCGCTGTAGCCGCTTATTCGTATTTTCGGCAGAATGTGACCAGATGCGGCAGCCATGTAGTTCGCAAATCCATGCTGTAGGCCGAAGTCCCGACTGGCTCGTTTCTTGCGCAACTGATCTTATAGCCGCAATGCCCTAGGATTCCGCAACATGAACGCAGTAGTTTCCAGCAGCAACCTCGTCGGTATTACCGGAATCGCCCGTCGGCTGGTTCAGGATGGCGCCCTGGATGAAAGCAATGCACGTTCAGCCATGGCCAACGCAAGTGAAGCGAAAGTGCCGTTGGCACAATGGATCGCAGAGAAAAAGCTTGTTAGCGCACCCCAGATGGCAGCCGCCAATGCCATCGAGTTCGGCATGCCTCTACTGGATGTGTCAGCCTTCGACCCGGCCCATAACGCGCTCAAGCTGGTCAGTGATGAGCTAATCCAGAAGCACCAAGTCCTACCGTTGTTCAAACGTGGTAATCGTTTGTTCGTGGGAGTGTCTGACCCCACTAGGACCCATTCATTAGACGAGATCAAGTTCCACACCAACCTGGTGGTGGAGCCCATCCTGGTAGACGAAGATTCGCTCCGTCGTGCCCTGGAACAATGGTCCAATCTGACCGACAACCTGAGCAATGCATTCGGCAGCGACGACGACGGCCTGGAATCGCTGGATATCACCAGTGGCGATGATGAGAGCTCTTCCTCGGACGCCGCAGCAGGCACCAAGGAAGACGACACGCCAGTCGTCAAGTTCGTCAACAAGATGCTGGTGGATGCCATCAAACGTGGCGCTTCCGACATCCACTTCGAGCCCTACGAAGCCGACTACCGGGTGCGCCAGCGCATCGACGGCATCCTGAAGCAGGTGGCCAAGGCACCAGTCAAACTGAACATGCGCATCACCGCCCGCCTGAAAGTGATGGCGCAGCTGGACATCGCCGAAAAGCGCGTGCCCCAGGACGGCCGCATGAAATTGAACCTGAGCAAGACCAAGCAGGTCGACTTCCGCGTGAGCAC
The DNA here is from genome assembly GCA_965650035.1 of uncultured Pseudoxanthomonas sp. Lineage (GTDB taxonomy): Bacteria > Pseudomonadota > Gammaproteobacteria > Xanthomonadales > Xanthomonadaceae > Pseudoxanthomonas_A. The sequence continues at coordinate 28,526 of CBFGMR010000032.1, read as the reverse complement.
CTTGCCGACCCTGTTCGGCGAAAAAGTCGTATTGCGTATCCTGGACGGCAGCGCCGCCAAGCTGGGCATCGAGAAACTGGGCTACGAGCCGGACCAGCAGAAGCTGTTTGAAGATGCCATTCAACGTCCTTACGGCATGGTGCTGGTGACCGGCCCAACCGGCTCCGGCAAGACCGTATCGCTCTATACCGCGCTGGGCATCCTCAACGACGAACAACGCAATATCTCCACGGTCGAAGACCCGGTCGAAATTCGCCTGCCCGGCGTCAACCAGGTCCAGCAGAACACCAAGCGTGGCATGACCTTCGCTGCCGCCCTGCGCAGCTTCCTGCGGCAAGACCCGGACATCATCATGGTCGGCGAAATCCGTGACCTGGAAACTGCCGAGATCGCGGTCAAGGCTGCCCAGACCGGCCACATGGTCTTGTCCACCCTGCATACCAACGACGCGCCGCAGACCATCGCCCGCTTGATGAACATGGGCATTGCGCCCTACAACATCACCAGCTCGGTCACCCTGGTCATCGCCCAGCGCCTGGCGCGCCGGCTCTGCAACAAGTGCAAACGGCCCATGGATCTGCCGCATCACGCGTTGCTGGCCGAGGGATTCAGCCAGGCCGAAGTCGATGAAGGCATCACCGTCTACGAACCCGTCGGCTGCGAGGAGTGCACCGAAGGCTACAAGGGCCGGACGGGCCTCTACCAGGTCATGCCGATGAGCGACGAGATCTCGGCCATCGTGCTGGAAGGCGGCAACGCCATGCAGATCGCCGAGGCCGCCCAGAGGGCCGGCGTCCGCGATTTGCGCCAATCGGCCCTGTTGAAGGTGCGTCACGGCATAACTGGACTGGCCGAAATCAACCGCGTAACCAAGGATTGACCCCTGTAGGAGCGCCCCATGGGCGCGAGCTCCTCCGCAGGCATGACCGAAAGCTCGCGCCCATGGGGCGCTCCTACGAGGGAAATCTAAAACCCTGCGGCGCGTCACAGTGGCAAATACCGCTGCTGCCGGGAAACGGCTAACATGCGGGGCATGACCGCCGGTGTGGGGATGCCGGCCTAGGGGATACCAGTATGGCTGTGACACGTAGCGCGAAGAAGATCGAGCCCGTAGCTCGCAATACCTCTCAGTTGGTCACGTTTGTCTGGGAAGGAAACGACAAGCGCGGCATCAAGATGAAAGGCGAGCAGCAGTCGAAGAGCATGAATCTGCTCCGCGCCGAACTGCGCCGCCAGGGCATCTCGCCAACGGTGGTCAAACCGAAGCCCAAGCCTTTGTTCGGGCAGGCCGGGAAAACCATAACGCCCAAGGACATCGCGTTCTTCAGTCGCCAGATGGCGACCATGATGAAGTCGGGCGTGCCTATCGTGCAATCGCTGGAGATCATCGGCGAGGGGCACAAGAACGCCCGCATGAAGAAGATGGTGGGCCAGATACGCGCCGACGTGGAAGGCGGCTCCTCATTATACGAAGCAGTGGCCAAGCATCCCGTGCAATTCGATGAGCTCTATCGGAACCTGGTCCGTGCGGGCGAGAGCGCAGGCGTATTGGAAACCGTGCTCGATACGATCGCCAGTTACAAAGAGAACCTTGAAGCGCTCAAAGGCAAGATCAAGAAAGCCATGTTCTATCCGATCATGGTCATGGCGGTGGCGCTACTCGTCAGTTCCATTCTTTTGATTTTCGTAGTGCCACAGTTCGAGGAAGTATTCAAGAACTTCGGCGCTGATCTACCCGCCTTCACCAAAATGATCGTAGCCGCGTCCAAGTTCATGGTGTCGTGGTGGTGGGCCTTCTTGATCGTCATAGTCGGTTCGATCTTTGCGTTTCTGTATTTCAAGAAACGATCGCTCGCCTTCCAGCACTTCCTTGACCGCATGATCCTGAAAGTGCCGATCATCGGCCAGATCATGCATAACTCCGCTATCGCACGTTTCGCACGCACTCTGGCAGTGACGTTCAAGGCAGGCGTACCGCTGGTCGAAGCGCTCGAAACCGTGGCAGGTGCGACCGGCAACACCGTTTACGAGAAAGCGGTGCTGCGTGTCCGCGATGACGTTGCAGTGGGTTATCCCGTCAACATGTCTTTGAAGCAGACCAACCTTTTCCCGCACATGGTCATCCAGATGACCGCCATCGGTGAAGAGGCCGGCGCCTTGGACGCGATGCTGTTCAAGGTCGCCGAGTACTACGAGATGGAAGTGAACAACGCCGTGGACGCGTTGGCCAGCCTGATCGAGCCCTTCATCATGGTATTCATCGGCGTACTGGTCGGCGGCATGGTCATAGGCATGTACCTGCCTATCTTCAAGCTGGCCGCGACGATTTAATATTCCCGCATGGCATTCCTAGACCAGAACCCCGCACTGGGGTATCCCCTTGCGGCCGGTTTGGGCTTGCTGGTGGGCAGCTTCCTCAACGTGGTGATCCTGCGGTTGCCACGGCGGCTGGAATGGCAGTGGAAGCGCGACGCGACGGAGATCCTGGAACAGCCGGAGATCTACGACCCGCCGCCGCCGGGCATCGTTATCGAGCCTTCCCACTGCCCGCACTGCAAGCACAGGCTGTCCTGGTACGAGAACATCCCGGTATTCAGCTGGCTGGCGCTGCGCGGCAAGTGCCGCCATTGCCATGCGCCCATCTCGGCCCAGTATCCGGCGGTCGAATTGCTGACTGCGGTCCTGGCCCTGGTTTCGGTCTGGCATTTCGGTTTCGGCTGGCAGGGCTTCGGCGCCATTTTGCTGAGCTGCTTCCTCATCGCGCTGTCCGGCATCGACCTGCGTACTCAATTGCTGCCCGACCAGTTGACCCTGCCGTTGATGTGGCTGGGACTGATCGCCAGCCTGGACAATCTGTACATGCCGGCCAAACCGGCGGTACTGGGCGCCATCGCCGGCTACGTTTCGCTATGGACGGTATGGTGGCTGTTCAAGCAGCTGACCGGCAAGGAAGGCATGGGTCACGGCGATTTCAAGCTGCTGGCCGCGCTGGGCGCCTGGGTGGGCCTGAAGGGCATTCTTCCGATCATTCTGTTGTCCTCCGTGGTCGGCGCCGTCATTGGCTCGGTGTGGCTGGCCGTCAAAGGCCGTGACCGCGCCACGCCCATTCCCTTCGGCCCGTATCTGGCCATCGCCGGCTGGATCGTCTTCTTCTGGGGCAAACAGATGGTCGACGCCTACATGAAGTTCTCCGGCCTGGCCTGAGCCCGTAGGAGCGCCCCATGGGCGCGAGCTTTGGACATCATCGAACGTAGAGAAGAGCTCGCGCCCATGGGGCGCTCCTACCCATAATGGGCGCATGAGCGATTACTTCATCGGACTCACCGGCGGCATCGCCTCGGGCAAAAGCGCGCTGGAACGGGAATTCGTTGCACGCGGGATATTCGTTGCCGACTCCGATCTGATAGCGCGCCAGATCGTGGAACCGGGCCAGCCAGCGTTGGAAGCGGTGGTGGCGCATTTCGGCGCGTCCGTGCTGATGGCGGACGGTAGGCTGGACCGCGCAGGCTTGCGCGCCCTAGTGTTCGACAACGAGCCGGCGCGTCGTGCGCTGGAAGCGATCCTGCACCCGATCATCCGCACTCAGTTGCAAGAGCAGTGCCGCGCAGCCGCCAGTGCGTATGCGATCGCTGCGATCCCGCTGCTGACCGAAGGCGGCGGCCGCAACGCTTATCCGTGGCTGCACCGCATCCTGGTGGTAGACGCCCTGCCCGCCACGCAGAAAGCGCGCCTGATGCAGCGCGACGGCATCGACGAGGCCTTGGCCGAAAAGATGATCGCCGCCCAAGCCACGCGCGCGCAGCGGTTGGCTATCGCCGACGATATCGTGGTCAACGATGGCGACCTCTCGCACCTGAGCGCAGCCGTCGATGAACTGGATGCCCGCTACCGCGCGCTATCCCTGCAGCCGTAATCGCTCTGTAGGAGCGGGCCCTGCCCGCGACCGCTCTTGGCGGGGAATATCCCAACAAAGAGCGTCGCGGGCAGGGCCCGCTCCTACATATCAGTGATTCATATCCAGAGGGAATTCCAATATGGGTAGTCGCCTATGCTGGTAACCAATTGCGCACGGACAGGATTGGCGATGATGTATTGCGCCACCTTCATCGGATCGTCGTCCGAGCGCATGGCCCGATCATGATAAGCCTTCTCCCACAGTGCGCCGCTTCGGCCAAGCACGGCATTCGCTTTTCGCGCGCTGGAAGATTTGAGTCGGTTTACGACCGTATCCAAACTGTCCCTGGCGCCCAATTGCAACAACCAATGCACGTGATCGGGCATCAGTACCCAGGCTAGGAGATCACAATCACCCAGCAGGGAGCTTTCGGTGAAGCATCTGGCAGCGGCGTGGGCCGCATTGCTCGCGTTGAAGAATGGTTCGCGCGCTTTTGTAGTTGTGGTCACGTGATAGACGTGATCGATCAATGACTGGCGCCCTCGCCGCAAAGCAAGATGTCCTTGATCTTTTTCCGCAGACCTTGTTTCTTCCATGCTCCAAGATTGGAGCAGCCCAGCCATTATTGTTATCGGCAAACGCCGCGATCCACCCTAGGAAAACCCCTGTAGGAGCGGGCCCTGCCCGCGACCGCCTTTGGCGGAAACATCCGGCTAAAGGCGGTCGCGGGCAGGGCCCGCTCCTACAAGGATGAAGGGAGCCAAAGGCTACGGATGGCGGCGATGCCTTGAGCGCCGTGTTGGCGGGCTTCATGGATGTCTGCGGGGGAAAGGCCGCCGATGGCGTAGATGGGCAACGAGACCGATTCGCGGAGCTTGGCGAAGCCTTCCCAGTCCAAAGGGTTTGCTTCCGGGTGGGTGGCGGTTGGCAACACGCTGCCGAGGACGGCGAAATCGCAACCCAGGGTCTGGGCGAGCTGTAGTGCTTCGGCGTCGTGACAGGACGCGGCGACAGTCAGGTTTTCGGGAAGGGGCCGTGCAGACAGCTCTTTCAGCTGGGTGGAGCGCAGATGCACGCCGATGCCCAGCTCCCGCGCAAGATCGATGTCGCCGTTGACCAGCGCCTCGACGCCGGCCTTGCGGCAGAGGGTTGCGGCGGCTTCGGCCAGGTCACGCCAACGCGGCCGCGCGTCGATCGTGCGCGCGCGCAGCTGCACGCGGTGGATGCCGGCGGCCAGTGCGGCGGAAAGGGAAGCAAGCCAGGCGGCATCGTCATCGCCAGGCTCGGGCGTGACCAGATAGCGGTCCGGTTGCAGCAATGCGGCGACCACCGGCCGGTCGGCGGGTGGCATGGGGTAGCGCGTCAGCTTTTCAGGCGCGACCCAGGCCAGGGCCTGGCCCTCGACGCCACGTGCGACGCCTTGCCATACCGTGACCTGGCGTACGTCCAGGCGCAGGCGTTTGTCGGGGTACTGCTGCGGGACGTTGATCAGCGGCGGACCGACCTGCACGGTGATGCCCAGCTCTTCCTGCAGTTCGCGGATCAGCGCGTGCTCCGGCGATTCGCCCGGCTCGCACTTGCCGCCCGGAAACTCCCACAGGCCGGCCAGATCGCGGCCATCGGTGCGGCGCGCCAACAGGATGCGGCCACGCGCGTCGGTGATGACCGCGGCGGCGACGTGGATGAAACGCAAAGAAGAAGGCATGACCCGGAGCTTGCCGGGAATCGCGCACCGAACGCAAATCAATCGACTGTAGGAGCGGGCCCTGCCCGCGACTGCTTTTGACTGAGATTACGCAAAAGGCGGTCGCGGGCAGGGCCCGCTCCTACAATTTCAGGTCAGCTCAACTGCCCGTGGCAGTGCTTGAACTTCTTGCCGCTGCCGCAGGGACAGGGGTCGTTGCGGCCGACCTTGGGGCCGTCACGGGTGACTGGCGAGAAGCCCAGTTGGGCGGCCTCGACATCGGCGGCTTCCTCGTCGGCGCTGTAACCACCAGCCTCCTGGTGCTGGAACTGCAGCTGCTGCGCGCGGGCGGCCGCCACGCGGCGTTCCTCGGCCTCCAACGCGGCCACTTCCTCTTCGCTGCGGATGCGTACGCGCGCCAGGATGGTGACCACCTCGCGCTTGACCTTCTCCAGCATCTCGGAGAACAGTTCGAAGGCTTCCTTCTTGTATTCCTGCTTCGGCTGCTTCTGCGCATAGCCGCGCAAGTGAATGCCCTGGCGCAGGTAATCCATGCTGGCCAGATGCTCCTTCCAGCTCTTGTCGAGCACGGTCAGCATGATGTGCTTCTCGAGCGAGCGCATGGTTTCCGGACCCAGCTGCGCTTCCTTCTCGTCGAAGTGCGCGGCCATCGCTTCCTGCACGCGCTGGGCGATGCGTTCGGCGTCCAGCTCTTCGGCTTCCTGCGGCCAGCGGGTGACCGGCAGCGGCAGGCCGGCTTCCACCGCCAGCTCCTGCTCCAGGCCCTGCAGGTCCCACTGCTCGTCCACCGAGTTGGGCGGCACGAACTTGGCGACCATGTCCTCGACCACATCGGCACGGATGCCTTCGATGTTTTCCTTCACCGACTCGGCGTCCAGCAGCTCGTCGCGCTGGTTGTAGATCACCTTGCGCTGGTCGTTGTTGACGTCGTCGAAGTCCAGCAGGTTCTTGCGGATGTCGAAGTTGTGCGCTTCCACCTTGCGCTGCGCCTTCTCGATCTGGCGGCTGACCAGGCGGTCTTCGATGACGTCGTCTTCCTTCATGCCGATCAGCTTCATCGCCTTCTGCACCCAATCGCTGGCGAAGATGCGCATCAGGTTGTCTTCGAGCGACAGGTAGAAACGCGAGGAACCCGGATCCCCCTGACGGCCGGAACGGCCGCGCAACTGGTTGTCGATGCGGCGCGATTCGTGGCGTTCGGTGCCGACGATATGCAGACCGCCGGCGGCCTTCACTTCGTCGTGGCGCTTCTGCCATTCGCGCTTGATGCGGACGCGGTCGAGATCGCTGGCGCCTTCGGGCAGCGCTTCGTATTCGGCTTCCAGCGAACCGCCCAGCACGATGTCGGTGCCGCGGCCGGCCATGTTGGTGGCGATGGTGATGGCCTTGGGACGGCCGGCCTGGGCCACGATGTGCGCTTCGCGTTCGTGCTGCTTGGCGTTGAGCACTTCGTGCGGCACGCCGGCCTTGCGCAGGTGCTCGGACAGCAGCTCGGAGGTTTCGATGGAGGTGGTGCCCACCAGCGCCGGCTGGCCGCGTGCGTAGCAGTCCTGGATGTCGGCCAGCACCGCGTTGAACTTGCCGTTGCGGTTGAGGAACACCTGGTCGGGCGAATCCTTGCGCACGGTCGGGCGGTTGGTCGGGATGACGATCACTTCCAGGCCATAGATGCTCTGGAATTCGTAGGCTTCGGTATCGGCCGTGCCGGTCATGCCGGACAGCTTCTTGTACATGCGGAACAGGTTCTGGAAGGTGATGCTGGCCAGGGTCTGGTTCTCGCGCTGGACCGGTACGCCTTCCTTCGCTTCCACCGCCTGATGCAGGCCGTCGGACCAACGGCGGCCGGTCAGCGTGCGGCCGGTGAACTCGTCGACGATCACTACTTCGCCGTCGCGCACGATGTAGTCCACGTCGCGCTGGTAAATGGCGTTGGCGCGCATGGCCGCGTTGAGGTGATGGACCACGCTGAGGTTGTTGGCGCCGTACAGACTGTCCTCTTCGCTTTCCAGGATGCCGGCCTCGCGCAGCAGCTCCTCGGCGTGCTGCATGCCCGCCTCGGACAGGTGCACCTGCTTGCCCTTCTCGTCGACCCAGAAGTCGCCTTCGCTCTCTTCGGTTTCCTGTTTGACCAGCTTGGGCACGATGCGGTTGACGCGGATGTACAGTTCCGGCGATTCGTCGGCCGGGCCGGAGATGATCAACGGGGTGCGCGCCTCGTCGATCAGGATGGAGTCCACTTCGTCGACGATGGCGTAGTGCAGGCCGCGCTGGTAGCGGTCCTCGCGCGACATCGCCATGTTGTCGCGCAGGTAGTCGAAGCCGAATTCGTTGTTGGTGCCGTAAGTGATGTCGGACGCGTACGCTTCGCGCTTGTCGCTGTGCGGCATGCCGGGGTACACCACGCCCACGGTCAGGCCCAGCCAGCCGTACAGTTTGCCCATCCAGGCCGCGTCACGGCGCGCCAGGTAGTCGTTCACGGTGATGACGTGGACGCCTTTGCCTTCCAGCGCATTGAGATATACCGGCAATGTCGCCACTAGCGTCTTGCCTTCGCCGGTACGCATCTCGGCGATCTTGCCCAGATGCAGCACCATGCCGCCGATCAGCTGCACGTCGTAATGGCGCATGCCCAGCACGCGGCGCGAGGCTTCGCGGCAGACGGCGAAAGCTTCGGGCAGGACCTTGTCCAGCGCTTCGCCGTCGGCGATGCGCTTCTGGAATTCCGGGGTCTTGGCCTTCAGCGCGTCGTCGGAGAGCTTTTCCAGCTCCGGTTCCAGCGCGTTGATCTTGGTGACGCTACGTTGGAGTTGCTTGAGCAGGCGTTCGTTGCGACTACCGAAGACACGGGTGAGCAGACTGTTGATCATTGAGTAGAGAACCGGAGTTGAAAGGAGCGTCGGGCGCAGTCGGCGGCTCTCCGAGCCCGCTTCCTGCCGCCCAAAACGAAACAGGGCGCAATGCGCCCTGTTGGCAACACACCATTGTAGCTTGGGGCGGGACCCGGTGAATCAAGGTGCGCTCCCATGTAGGAGCGGGCCCTGCCCGCGATGCCCTCAGGCAGAAGCCAAGGGTATCTCCGTGCGTCGGGGGCATAGCCCCGACCTACCGCTCAGCCGCGCTTGACCTGCCCTACCGGGGTCGGGCCTTCGCCCAGGAACTTGCGCGGATTGACAACGTTGCCGTTTTCCCAGACTTCGAAATGCACGTGCGCGCCGGTGGAACGGCCGGTGGAGCCCGCCTTGGCGATCTCCTGGCCCACGCGGACCAGATCGCCCACACGGACGACCAGGCGCGAGTTGTGCGCGTAGCGGGTCACGTAGCCGTTGCCGTGGTCCACGTCGACCACGTTGCCGTAACCGCTCTTGACCCCAGCGAAACTGACCACGCCGTCGGCCACGCTCAGCACCGGATCGCCCACGTCGGCCTCGAAATCGATGCCCCGGTGATACTGGCTGCCGCCGCCCAGCGGATCGGCGCGGCCGCCGAAACCGGAGGTGATGTAGCTGTTGGCGATCGGCATGCGGGAAGGCATGGCGTTCTTGTCCAGCTCGCGATTGAACAGCAGCGCTTCCAGCACCGACAACTGCTTGCCCGAGGCGGCGAACTGGCGTTCCAGCTGGGTCACCCCGGCATTCAGCGCCCGGGGCTCCATGTCGAAGCTCTGGTCGTTACCGCCCACGCCCACCGGCTTGTCGAAGTCGAATTCGCCGTCCTGCAGCTGGCCGACACGGGTCAGGCGTTCGCCCAACGCATTGAGGCGGTTGGCCTGGGCCTGCAGTTCGCCCAGGCGCGCAGCCATGGCGTTGACTTCCTGCTGGGCGCCACGGCGGACCTGCTCCAGCTCGGTCTGCTGCTTGTCGGCCTTGGCCTGCAGCAGCGAAACCTGGGCCATACCGGCGGCGCTGCGACCGCCGAAACCCAGCAGAAGGCCGGCAGCGAGCAGGATGCCGACGCTGGCGAGCGGGCGGGAATACATGAATACACGGGCTTGATGGGACCTGCTGGCCAAAAAGTGGGCCATGCCGGCGCGTGAATTGTTTACGATGCTTTGAAAGATCATAGATACCGATGTCTGATTCGAAGTCCCAACCGCGTCGTGCTTCATCCCCACAGCCCGCCTTGCAGGCTGCGATGTCGGATGCCGCCACCGACCCGGTGCGCAGAGCCTTGTGGCTCGACGCGCTGGAACAGCAACTTCGCCCCTGTCTACCGCCTGCCCTGGCCCCACACTGCAAACTGGGGAACGTGACCGGCGGAAAACTCGTTTTTATTGTCGATTCCCCTGTGTGGCACGCCAAATTGCGACTTGCCGCACCCGAATTGATCAACTTGGCCCGATCCATCGGGTTTGCAGCCACCGAGGTGGTTGCGAAAACTACAACAGCGCCCTTCCAGCGGCCTGAGCCGGCCGGACTTGCGGTGAAACCCATGTCGGAAGCTTCGCGCAGTGCGCTCAAAGCCGCCTTGGCATCCCTGGACGACCCGGACTCCGCCGGACCCGATGGGGGCAAGGACCCCGTTCCTGAACACCGGGGCGGCCGGGCCAAACGTTGAATCCGGCGCGCACAGGCCGAAGCATGGTACCCAGCAAAGGCAATGCGTTCGTTATCGAATAGTTAATTTATTGTGAATTGACGGCCAAGCGGCGTCGTGGGTTCACAGTTCCGGCCAAATCAGGCTGCCGGCCGACGGCCGGGGTTCAGACGGCGAGCGCGGGGCTGCCGTAGGCCACCGGCGCAGGGCCGGCGGTTTCGAAAGTCACTTCTTCCCAGGCCGAGCGTTCGGCCATCAGGGCCCGCACCAGCTTGTTGTTGAGCGCATGGCCCGACTTGTAGCCCTCGTACGCACCCAGGATGGGGTGCCCGGCCAGATACAGGTCGCCGATCGCGTCGAGGATCTTGTGGCGCACGAACTCGTCGGCATAGCGCAGGCCGTCGTCGTTGAGCACGCGGAATTCGTCCAGCACGATGGCGTTGTCCATCGAGCCGCCCAGCCCCAGGTTTCGCTCGCGCATATATTCCAGGTCGCGCATGAAACCGAAGGTGCGCGCGCGCGCGACTTCCTTGGTATAGGCGGCGGTGGAGAAATCGATCTCCGCACGCGATTGCGAAGCGGGGATCATGGGATGGTCGAACTGCACAGTGAAGCCGACCTTGAAACCGTCGTACGGCACGAAACGCGCGATCTTGTCGCCGTCGCGCACTTCCACCGGGTGCTTGATGCGCAGGAAGCGCTTGGGCGCGTTCTGTTCCACCACGCCGGCGGACTGCAGCAGGAATACGAAAGGACCGGCGGAACCGTCCATGATCGGCAGCTCGGCCGAAGACAGTTCCACGAAAGCATTGTCGACGCCCAGGCCGGCCATCGCCGACATCAGATGTTCGACCGTCATGACCTTGGCGCCGTCACGGCTCAGGCCGGTGCATAAAGTGGTTTCGCTGACCAGCTCGGCATTGGCGGGAATCTCGACCACCGGGTCCAGGTCCACGCGGCGGAATACGATGCCGTTGTCCACCGGGGCCGGACGCAAGGTCATGTAGACCTTTTCCCCACTGTGCAGCCCCACGCCCGTAGCGCGGATCACATTCTTGAGGGTGCGCTGCTGGGTCATGGGTGGGAAACGCGAGGCAGGGGTTCAACGGACCGCGAGATTAGCACGCAGGTGCCTGAATCTTAACGGAAGAATCGTACTGTCCTACGGCTGAAACAATGCCGTGGGCGAAGTTTCGAATCAAAAACCTGCCGGGCCGAAAAGGCCCGGCAGCAAAAGGACAGGACAGTCTTGCTTGGCAGACCTCCCTGGCAAGGAGATCCGCCTTCAACTCACTACCCCGCTCCATTTACAGGGAGAGGGTCGATCTGTGACCGGTCAGTCCGCCTGGCGGCGCAGGAACGCCGGAATATCCAGGTAATCGCCCGGCAGGTCGGCGGCGGCCGGCGCGGAAGCCGGTTCGGCGCTGCCGCGGCGCAGGCCCAGGCCGCTGACCGCGTTGGCCACCGGATCCATCATGGCGTTGGCGTCGTAAGCCATGCCGGTGGTGGCGTCGCGGACCAGCTTGATCGGCGCGCGCATCGGCTCGCGCAGGTTGTGGCTTTCGCCACGGCCCAGCGGCTGGCGTACGGCCGCGGTGCGGTTGAGGCCGGTGGCGACCACGGTGACGCGGACTTCGTCCTGCATGTCCGGGTCCAGCACGGTGCCCAGGACCACGGTCGCATCTTCGGCGGCGAAGCCTTCGATGGTGCGGCCCACTTCGTCGAACTCGGCCATGGTGAAATCCGGGCCGGCGGTGATGTTGACCAGGATGCCGTTGGCGCCGGACAGGTTGACGTCGTCCAGCAGCGGGTTCTGGATCGCCGCTTCGGCCGCTGCCTGCGCGCGGTCGTCGCCGCGTGCCGAACCGGTGCCCATCATGGCCAGGCCCATTTCGCTCATCACGGTGCGCACGTCGGCGAAGTCGACGTTGATCAGGCCCGGACGCACGATCAGGTCCGCAATGCCCTGCACGGCGCCCAGCAGCACGTCGTTGGCGGCGCGGAAGGCCTGGATCATGGTCGCGTTGCGGCCCAGCACGGTAATGAGCTTTTCATTGGGAATGGTGATCAGCGAATCGCAATGGTGGCTGAGTTCCTCGATGCCTTTCAGCGCCACCTGCATGCGGCGGCGGCCTTCGAACGGGAAGGGCTTGGTGACCACGGCCACGGTCAGGATGCCCATCTCTTTAGCGAGCTGCGCCACGACCGGTGCGGCGCCGGTACCCGTGCCGCCGCCCATGCCGGCGGTGATGAACACCATATCGGCGCCATCCAGCGCAGCGATGATGCGCTCGCGGTCTTCCAGTGCTGCCTGGCGGCCGACTTCGGGATTGGCGCCAGCGCCCAGACCCTTGGTGACGTTGCCGCCCAGCTGCAGCTGGGTCTTGGCGCCGCAGTTGTTGATGGCCTGCGAGTCGGTGTTGGCGGTGACGAATTCAACGCCTTCCACGCTGCTGCTGACCATGTGCGCGACCGCGTTGCCGCCGCCGCCGCCCACGCCGATGACCTTGATCACCGCGTTGGGAGCCATTCTTTCAACCAGTTCGAAATGTGCCATGTCCATGTCCTCTTAATAGTTATGTTGTGTATCGCAATCAATCGGGTTGCAGCTCAATTCCCGTTTTTCCCTTCCCGCCTCACCCACCCGCGCCGTCGCGGATGCGCTTAACTCTTGCGCGGCTCAGAACTCGCCGCGGTACCAGTTCTTCAATTTGTTGAGCAGGCTTCCGGTCTTGCCCAAAGGCAGCGACGGACGCCGCGGGTGCTCGATCTGGCTGCCCATCAGCAGCAGGCCAACGCCGGTGGCATGCACCGGGTTGCCGACCACTTCGCCCAGCCCGGTGACGTGCTGCGGAATGCCGATGCGCACCGGCATCTGCAGCATTTCCTCGGCCAGTTCGACCACGCCTTCCATCTTCGAAGCGCCGCCGGTCAGCACCATGCCGGCGCGCACCAGTTCCTCGAAACCTGAGCGGCGCAGTTCGGCCTGCACCATCTCGAAGATTTCCTCGTAGCGGCCCTGCACCGCCTGGGCCAGCGAATGGCGCGGCAACCGGCGCGGCGGACGATCGCCGACGCTGGGCACCTGGATGCTTTCTTCGGCAGTGGCCAGCTGCGCCAACGCGCAGGCGTAGCGGACCTTGATCTGTTCGGCTTCCGGCGTGGGCGTGCGCAGCATGTGCGCGATGTCGTTGGTGACATGGTCGCCGGCGATGGGCAGCGACGCGGTGTGGCAGATCGCGCCCTGCACGAACACGGCCAGATCGGTGGTGCCCGCGCCCATGTCGACCAGCACCACGCCGAGTTCGCGCTCGTCCGAAGTCAGCACCGCTACGCTGGAAGCCAGCGACGACAGGATCAGGTCGTCGATCTGCAGACCGCAGCGCTGCACGCACTTGCTGATATTGGCCGCCGCCGACTGCGCGCACACCACCAGATGCGCATGCACTTCCAGGCGCACGCCGGTCATGCCGACCGGATTGCGGATGCCCTCCTGCGAATCGTCCAGCACGTACTCGCGCGGGATGGCGTGCAGGATCTTCTGGTCGGCGGGGATGGCCACGGCCTTGGCCGCTTCCAGCACGCGGTCCAGGTCGCCCCAGGTTACTTCGCCGTCGCGGATCGGTACGATGCCGGGCGAGTTCTTGCACTGCACGTGCGCGCCGGAGATGGAGGCGTAGACCGAACGGATTTCGCAGCCCGCCATCAGTTCGGCTTCTTCCACCGCGCGCTGGATCGACTGCACCGTGGACTCGATGTCCACCACCACGCCGCGCTTGAGCCCGCGCGATTCGTGCGAGCCGATGCCGATCACTTCGATGGGATTGCCCGGCGAATACTCGCCGACCAGTGCGGTGACCTTGGAAGTACCGATGTCGAGACCGACGATCAGCGATTTGTCGCCCTTGCGATTCATGTGCTTGCCTGCGTCTGTAACGTGCCGCCAGTGGCGGCAGGAATGGAGGACGAAGCCCCCGGAACGGCTGGCTTCGTAGTCGACCAGCTCAATGCAAAACCATTGGTGTAGCGAAGATCGGCGCGCGCCAGCGGCGACGTATTGCGCGCCAGCAGTTGCGGCAGCATCCGCGCGAAGCGGCCCAGGCGCGGGCGCGCGTCGGCGCGGCCCACCACCACCTGGGTGCCATTGCTCAGGGCCAGCGACCAGCTGCCGCGACGGTCCATGACCAGGCTGTCGACCTTGAAACCTATCGGTGCGAACAGTTCGCGCGATTCGTTGTAGAGCTTCACCACTTCCTGCACCTGCGAATCGGGACCGCCGAGCAGCGGCAACGCATCGGAGCGCATGCCCTTCGGCACCGGAAACAGACGGCCGTGCTCGGACAACAGACGATCGGCGCCCCAGCGCGCGAACGGCTTGTGTTCGACTATTTCTATTTCCATCACGTCCGGCCAGCGCTTGCGTACTTCTGCGCGTTCGACCCAGGGCAGTTTTTCCACGGCGTCCTGCGCACTCTGCAAGCGCACGGCGAAGAAGCCGGGCTTGGCGTAGGGCAACACCACTGCGCGCAGCTGGACCGGATCGACACGCTTGAACTCGCCATGCACGCGCAGCTTGGTCAGCGGCCAGCGCTCGGCGCCGATCCAGCCGTTCATCACCGCGACCACGGGCATGACGACCAGCGCCAATGCCAGCAGCCAGGTGAAGATGCGCAGCGCGGCGTTCATCGGCTGGCCACCTCCGGCAGCGTGGTTTCCAGGATCCGCCAGCACAGTTCTTCGAAACCGATGCCCGCCTGTTTTGCGGACTTGGGCACCAGCGAGTGGCTGGTCATGCCGGGTGCGGTATTCACTTCCAACAGGTAGAAGTTGCCGGTGGTGCGGTCGCGCATCACGTCCACGCGGCCCCAGCCACGGCAACCGGCCGCTTGGAACGCGGCCAGCGCGATGCGGCCGATCTCGGTTTCGTCGGCGCCTTCCAGGCCCGGGCACAGATACTGCGTATCTTCGGCCTTGTACTTGGCGTGGTAGTC
This sequence comes from uncultured Pseudoxanthomonas sp., assembly GCA_965650035.1. Lineage (GTDB taxonomy): Bacteria > Pseudomonadota > Gammaproteobacteria > Xanthomonadales > Xanthomonadaceae > Pseudoxanthomonas_A. The sequence goes on along the minus strand of CBFGMR010000032.1, from coordinate 13,402 downwards.
GTACCACTCGCCCTTGGGCACGATGCGTATCGACGGCAATGCCGTTTCGCCGAGCACCGCGACGGTGAGTTCGTCGCCGACGACCATCTGCTCCATCAGCAACTCGCCGTCGTAGCGCGCCGCAAGCTCCACCGCCGCTTCCAGATCGCCCTGCGCGAACACGCGGGTCACGCCGACGCTCGAGCCTTCATTGGCCGGCTTGACGATCACCGGCAAGCCCAGCTTGTTGGCCGCCGCATGCACATCGTCGCCGGGGAGCAGGCGCACGTAACGCGGCGTAGGCAGTTCCAACGACAGCCACACCTGCTTGGTGCGCACCTTGTCCATGCTCAGCGCCGAACCGAGCACGTCGGAACCGGTGTAGGGAATGCCGAAGGTCTCGAGCAAGCCCTGCACGATGCCGTCTTCACCACCGCCCTTGTGGCCATGCAGGATGTTGAATACGCGATCGAATTTCTTCTGCACCAGCGCCTCGGCCAGGGCCGGTATCCCGTCCACAGCGGCTGCGTCGATGCCGCGCGACTGCAGGGCCTCCAACACGTTGCGGCCGGAGTCCAGCGACACTTCGCGTTCGCTGGAGCTGCCGCCGAGGAGCACGGCGACGCGACCGAATGCTTTCGGGTCGGCGGTTCGCAGCGCGGGGAATTCGTACTTGCTCATTCGTGCTTGCTCACTAAATGCCCGCTTACTCCAAAACCCTGGGCCGCGATGTCTTGCGCGACATGGCCGATATCGCCGGCGCCCATCAGCAGCAGCAGATCGCCGTCCTGCAGCACGTCGGGCAATACACCGGCCAGTTCGGACACCTGGCTGACCACCACCGGCTCGTTGCGGCCGCGCGCGCGGATGGCACGCGCCAGCGACTTGGCGTCGGCGCCGGCGATGGGCGCTTCGCCGGCTGGATAGACTTCGCTCAGCACCAGGGCATCGACTTCGGAAAGCACCGCGGCGAACGCGTCGAACTGATCGCGCGTGCGGCTGTAACGGTGCGGCTGGAAAGCGACGACAAGACGCTTGTCAGGCCAGCCGCCGCGCGCGGCGGCGAACACCGCGGCGAGTTCGCGCGGGTGGTGGCCGTAGTCGTCGACCAAGCGCACCCGCGCACCGTTCGGCGTGGTGATTTCGCCCAGATCGTTGAAGCGGCGGCCGATGCCGGAGAATTTCTCCAGCGCGTTGGCGATGTCCTGCGGCGCCACGCCCAGTTGCCAGCCGATGGCCGCCGCTGCGAGCGCGTTCTGCACGTTATGGCGACCGGGCAAGGCTAGCTTGACCTGCACGTGCGTATCTTCAGGCAGGCGCAAGGTGAAGCGCATGCAGCCGCCTTCCTGGGTGACGTCCTCGGCGCGCACATCGGCGTTCTCGGCAAAGCCATAACTCATCACATGGCGCGGCGTATCGGCCGCCAGCGCCGCCACTTCCGCGTCGTCGATGCACAGCACCGCCAGCCCGTAGAACGGCAGGCGTTGCAGGAATTCGGCGAAGGCGGCCTGGACTTTGGAGAAATCGTTGTCGTAGTTCTCCAGGTGATCCGAATCGATGTTGGTGATCACGGCCATCAGCGGATTCAGGCGCAGGAAACTGCCGTCGCTTTCGTCCGCCTCGGCCACCAGCCACTGGCCGTCGCCGAGCTTGGCGTTGGCGCCGGCGGCGAGCAGCTGGCCGCCGATCACGAAAGTCGGATCCAGCCCGCCTTCGCTCAGCACCGCCGCAGTCAGGCTGGTGGTGGTGGTCTTGCCATGGGTGCCGGCCACGGCGATGCCGCGGCGGAAACGCATCAGCTCGGCGAGCATCGCCGCGCGCGGCACGATCGGAATGCGCTGCGAGCGCGCTTCCATCAGTTCCGGGTTGTCGTGCTTGATGGCGCTGGAAACCACCACGCAATCGGTGCCCAGCACATTGGACGCGTTGTGCCCGCGCATCACCCGCGCGCCCAGCGACACCAGCCGGCGCGTGGCGGCATTGTCGGCATTGTCGGAACCGGATACTTCATAGCCCAGCGTGCACAGCACCTCGGCTATGCCGCTCATGCCGGAACCGCCGATGCCCACGAAATGCACGCGGCGGAATTCCTGGGCCAAGTTGCCCGTATGTTGCAAGCGGCGTTCGCGTGCGGCGGCCATCATCATGCTGCGCGTTCCAATACTGATTCTTCGAGAATGATGTCGGCGATGCGTTCGGCCGCATCGGGTTTTGCCAGCGAGCGCGCGGCGTCGGCCATGGCCAGACGGCGGGCGGGATCGGCAGCGAGTTCGCCCAGCGTGCGCTGCAAATGCATCGCCAGCTGGTCGTCCTGTTTCAGCAGAACAGCGGCGCCGCGTTCGACCAGATACATCGCGTTCCTGGTCTGGTGGTCGTCGACGGCGGCGGGGAAAGGAACCAGTACGCTGCCGATGCCGACTGCACATAGTTCGGCCAGCGTGGATGCGCCCGCGCGGCAGACCACCAGGTCGGCCCAGGCGTAGGCCTCGGCCATGTCGGCGATAAAGCTTTCCACGCTGGCGGCCACATTGGCCTGTGCATAGGCGCGCACTGCTTCCTCGCGCATCTTTTCGCCGCATTGATGGCGCACTTCGATCTGGAATCCGGAAAGCGCCGAGAGCGCTTGCGGCAGCGCGAGGTTCAAGGCACGAGCACCCTGACTGCCGCCCAGCACCAGCAGCCGCAGCGGCGAGGTGCGTCCTGCAAAACGTTGCGGGGGCGTCGGCAGACTGGCGATTTCGCCCCGCACCGGATTGCCTACCGCTTCTTCACGGGTCGGGAAGCTGCCGGGAAAGCCGGTGAGGATGCGCCGCGCGAACTTCGCCAGCACGCGGTTGGTGAAACCGGGTGCGCGGTTCTGTTCGTGCACCAGCAACGGAAGGCCCTGCAACCGCGCCGCCATGCCGCCGGGACCCGCCGCGAAACCGCCGAAACTGACCACCGCCCGCGGCGAACGTCGGCGCAGTACCGAGGCCGCGCCGCGGATCGCCTTGAAGATGCGCCACGGCGCGCCCAGCAAGGCGAGCTTGCCCTTGCCGCGCACGCCGGAGATGGCAAGGGTGTCCAGTGGAATATCGTGCTGGGGAACCAGCCGCGTTTCCATCGCCCCGTCGGCACCCAGCCAGGTCACCGGCACGCCGCGGGCGCGCAGCACTTTGGCCACGGCCAACGCGGGGAAGATATGCCCGCCGGTGCCGCCCGCCAGGATCATGACCGGCGCGTCGCTGCGTGCGCTCATGCGATCCTCTCGAAGGTGGGCTCGACGCGCGAGTTCAACCGGCTGGTACCGCGCATCGGCGCTTGCGTCGTGGCGGCGGGAGCAGCAGGTGCCGGCGCTTCCGCTGCCGGCGCTGCTTCGCCGCGCAGCAAAGCGACCTGGCGTTCGGCGCGATTGAGTTCGTAGGAAACCCGTAGCAGCAGCCCCATCGCCACGCAGGTCATCAGGACGCTGGAGCCGCCCGACGAAATCAGCGGCAGGGTCAGGCCCTTGGTCGGCAGCAGGCCCAGATTGACGCCAATCGAGACGAAACTCTGCATGCTGATCCACAGCGCGATGCCGAACGCGCAGTAACCGGCGAAGTGCCTGCGCATTTCCACACAGCGCAGACCCAGCTGGAAAGCGCGGCCGGCCAGCAGTGCGTACAACGCGATCACGCCGCAGACGCCGACGAAACCCAGTTCCTCGCCGATCACCGAGAAGATGAAATCGGTATGCGCCTCGGGCAGGTAGTTCAACTTCTGCACCGAACCGCCCAGGCCCACGCCCCACCACTCGCCGCGACCGACGGCCATCAGCGCGTTGCTGAGCTGGTAGCCGGAACCCAGCTGGTCTTCCCACGGATTCATGAAAGAGGTGATGCGCCGCATGCGGTACGGCTCGAGAATCGCGATGAAGGCGAAGATCGGCAGGCCGATCACGATCGGCGCCGACATGCGCGGCAGGTTCACCCCGCCCAGCACCAGCATGCCGGCGGTGATTGCCAGCAACAGCGTTGAAGAACCGAAGTCCGGCTGCAGCAGCAGCAGGCCGACCAGCGCCACCGCCACACCCAGAGGCTTGAGCATCGCCGGCCAGGTGGCGTTCACTTCGTCGCGGAAGCGCACCAGGTAGCTCGACAGCCACACGATGTAGAGCACCTTGACCGCTTCCACGACCTGGAACTTGGAGACGCCCAGGTTGATCCAGCGGCGCGCGCCGTTGACGCTGCTGCCCAGGCCCGGCACGTACACCATCAGCAGCAATACGAAACAGGCCAGCAGCAACCACTGGTTGTAATGCTCGACGGTCTTGAGTTCGGTGCGCATGGCCACGTAGGCAAGACCGATGCCCAACGCCAGGAACACCAGGTGACGGGTCAGGTAGTAGAAGGGATTGCTGTCCATGGCGATCGAACTGGATGCGACCATCACCACGCCCAGCGCCGTGAGCGCCAGGGTCACCCCGAGCAGCCACGGATCGTAGCGGCCGCCGATGGCTTCCAGGCGCGTGGCCTGGCGCGGCGGATTGTTGATGGGAGCGCCGTTCATCAGCGCACCTTCAACGTAGCAAGGCCGACAAGAACCAGCACCACCGAAATGATCCAGAAGCGCACGATCACGCGCGGCTCTGGCCACCCTTTCAATTCGAAGTGGTGATGGATCGGCGCCATGCGGAATACACGCTTGCCGGTGAGCTTGAACGAAGCCACCTGGATCATCACCGACAGGGTTTCGATGACGAAGATGCCGCCCATGATCACCAGCACCAGCTCCTGGCGCACGATCACTGCAACGGTTCCCAGCACCGCGCCCAGCGCCAGCGCGCCGATGTCGCCCATGAACACCATGGCCGGATAGGTGTTGAACCACAGGAAGCCCAGCCCCGCGCCGGCGATGGCCGCGCAGATGATCACCAACTCGCCCGCACCCGGCACCTGCGGAATCTGCAGATAGGCCGAAAACACCGCGTTGCCGGAGGCATAGGCGAACACGCCCAGCGCGCAAGCCACCAGCACCGTGGGCATGATCGCCAGTCCATCCAGACCGTCGGTCAGATTGACCGCATTGGAGAAACCGACGATCCAGAAATACGCGATGGCGATGAAACCGATGCCGGCCAGCGGCAGGGCCACGCTTTTGATCATCGGAATATAGAAAGTGGTCGAGGCCGGCACCGAAGGATCGGCGGTCATGAACAGGAAGATGCCGGCAGCCAGACCGAAGATCGATTGCAGCAGATACTTCCAACGCGACTTCAACCCGTTGGGATCGCGCTTGACGATCTTGATCCAGTCGTCGTACCAGCCGATCGCGCCGAAAGCCAGCATCACCAGCAGCACCACCCAGACATAACGGTTGCGCAGGTCGCCCCATAGCAGCACCGACAGCAGCACCGTCATCAGAATCAGCGCGCCGCCCATGGTCGGCGTGCCGGCCTTGGTGAAATGCGTCTGCGGGCCGTCCTGGCGGATCGGCTGGCCGCCCTTGAACTGGGCCAGCCGGCGGATCACCGCCGGACCCATCCACAGCGACAGGAACAGCGAGGTCAGCGCCGCCAGGATGCCGCGGAAGGTCAGGTAGCCGAATAGTCCGAACAGGCTTTCCAGCTGCTGCAGCCAACGTGTCAATTCAAGCAGCATGCGATGCGCCCTCCCCTGTGGACAGCAATGCCGTGACGATGCGATCCATTGCGCTTCCTCTCGATCCCTTGACCAGGCAGCGCAGGGTTTTCGGCTCCGCGGCCTGTGAAAGATCGGTGCGCAATGCATCGACCAGTTCTTTATGCGTTTCGAAACTGCGCGCGCCTTCGCCGAAGGCCAGCGCGGCGGCCGCACTCAACGGTCCCAGCGTGTACAGGCGGCGCAGGCCTGCAGCCTTGGCCTGGCGCCCGACATCGGCATGCAGCGCTTCGCCTCCCTCACCCAGTTCGCGCATGTCGCCCAGCACCAGCCAGGCTTCGCCGCCCGCCGCGGCCAGCGTGTCGATGGCCGCGGCCAGCGAACCGGGATTGGCGTTGTAGCTGTCGTCGATCAGAACGGCGCCATTGGCCAGCACGTGCGCGACCTGACGGCCGGGCACCGGCTTGCTTGCGGCCAAGCCTTCGACAATCGTTGCCAGGGCCACGCCGCTCGCCAGCGCAAGCGATGCGGCAGCGAGCGCGTTGAGCAGGTTGTGGCGGCCAGGCAACGGCAGCTCGACGGCCGCTTCGCCTTGCGGAGTGACCAGAATGAAACGCGAGCCGTCGACTCCGGCCGCGATGTCGCGTGCAGTGACATCGGCAGTGGAGTCCAGACCGAAGCGCAGTATCCGTCGGCCCGCGGCAAGGCCGGCGAAGTACTCGGCGAACGCGTCGTCGGCGTTGATCACGGCCACGCCGTCGACGGCGAGTGCCGAGTGGATCGCGCCCTTGGTCTGGGCCACGCCCATCAGGCTGCCCATGCGTTCCAGGTGCGCGGCGGCGACGTTGTTCACCAGCGATACGTCGGGAGTGACGATGTCGGTCAGGTAGGCGATGTCGCCCGGTTTGCCGGCACCCATTTCATAGATGGAGAAATCCGCATCGTCCGGCGCATCGATCACCGCCAGCGGCAGGCCGATCTCGTTGTTGCGGTTGCCGGGATTGAAATAGGTGTTGCCGGCGCGCTGCAGGATCGCCACGACCAGGGTCTTGACGCTGGTCTTGCCGTTGCTGCCGGTGATGGCGATGGCTTTGCCGCCGCGATCCAGCTGCAGATTGCCGGCGATGCGCGCCAGCGCCAGCTGGGTATCGGCCACAACGACCTGCGGCAGATCCACTTCCACCGGGTGATCGACCATCAATGCCGAGGCATTGCGCATGGCCGCGTCGTAGGCGAAGTCGTGGCCGTCGAAGCGCTCGCCGCGCAGCGCAACGTACAGGCTGCCCGGCATCAGGCTGCGCGTGTCGTTGGTCAGCGTGTCGACCAGCAGGTCTTCGCCGCGCAGTTCGCCGCCAGCCCAGTGCGCAAGCAGCGATAAGGGAAGCCGCTTCATGCCCGCGCCTCCAGATATTGGCGGGCTACCGCCGTATCGTCGAATTCGTGACGCACGCCGGCGACTTCCTGATAAGGCTCATGGCCCTTGCCGGCGATGAGCACGATATCGTCGGCTCCGGCTTCTCCGATCGCGCGGGCGATCGCCTGAGCGCGGTCGCGCTGCACGATCACCGAATCAGGCTTGGCGAAACCAGCCAGGATGTCGGCGACGATCGCGTCGCCGTCTTCGCCGCGCGGATTGTCGTCGGTCACGATCACCCGATCGGCCAGTCGCTCGGCACACGCGGCCATCAGCGGGCGCTTGCCCACATCGCGCTCGCCGCCGCAGCCGAACACGCAGATCACACGCGCCGACGCATGGTCGCGCAGGCTGGACAGCGCCTGTTCCAACGCATCGGGGGTGTGCGCGTAGTCGATCACTACCAGCGGCCGTTGGCCGTCGCCGCCCAGGCGGTTCATGCGGCCGTGGATGGGCTGCAATCTGGACAGCGTGCGCGCGATGTCGCCGGGCGCGTCGCCCAGCGCATGCAGCGCACCGGCCACCGCCAGCAGGTTGTCCACGTTGAAACGGCCCAGCAGCTTGGACTGGACCCCGTAGCTGTCGTTTTCGACGATCAGGTCGAAGGCGATGCCGTTCGCGTCCAGATTCAGATTGCTTGCGCGCACGCTGGCCCGGGCTTCGTCGCGCGAGCTCAAGCCGATTGCGCGAAGGTCCTGCGGCAGCTGCGCCATCAGTTCGCGGCCGAACGCATCGTCGAGATTGACCACCGCCGCCTGCAGCTCGGGCCAGGCGAACAGTCGCGCCTTGGCTGCACCGTAGCCGGCCATGTCGCCGTGATAGTCCAGATGATCGCGGGTGAGGTTGGTGAACACGGCGACATCGAAATGCACCGCATCCACGCGGCCCTGATCCAGCGCATGGGAACTGACTTCCATGGCCACGGCCTTGGCTCCGGCGTCGCGAAGCTGCGCCAGCAACGCATGCATCTGCAGTACCAGCGGCGTGGTGAAGCCCGTTGGAACGACTTGTCCGTAAAGTCCTGCGCCCAACGTGCCGATGCTGGCCGCACGCAGGCCGCGCAGGTGCCAGGCCTGCGCCAGCAACTGCACGGTGGAAGTCTTGCCGTTGGTGCCGGTGACGCCGACCATCGACATGTCGCGCGAAGGACGCGCGTGGAAACGGTCGGCCATCTCGCCCATGCGCGCACGCAAGCCGGGCACGGCGATCGCATCGGCGGGCACGTCGAATTCAGCCGGCGCAGGCGGTTCGAACAGGATCGCGCTGGCACCCGCAGCCTGGGCCTGCTCGACGAAACCCAGGCCATGCGCGCCGAACCCGGCGATGGCGACGAAGGCGTCGCCCGGCTCGACGTGGCGGCTGTCCAGGACCAGTCCGCGGATCACGATATCGCGCGGAATCTCCATCTCCGGCAGCAGGTCGGCAAGAGCCATGGCGCGCCTCATTGCACGTCACCCGGCAGCGGCGCCGGCAACGAGGCGTGCACGTCGACGGGCATCGGCGCATCGGGCGTCGCCACTGCGGTCGCGCGCTTGGCGTCGCCCTTTTCCTGCGCCGCGATCCAGGTCTCGATGTCGTCCGGCGGCACGTCCATCAGGCGCAGCGCACCTTCCATGACGTTGTGGAACACCGGTCCCGCGACCAGGCCGCCGTAGTAGGAGCCGCTGGTGGGATCGTTCACGACCACGGCCATCGCAAAGCGCGGGTTGTCCACCGGCACCACGCCGGCGAAGAACGACAGATACTTGCGGGAATAACCACCGGCGGACGCCTTGCGCGAAGTGCCGGTCTTGCCAGCGACGTGGTACCCGAGGATCGCGGCCTGGGTAGCGGTGCCACCGGGCTCGGTCACGGTCTGCATCATCTTCATCACCTCGGCCGCGATCGCCGGGTCGAGGACTTGCTTGGGCTCGTTGCGCTCGCCCTTGACGAAGGTCGGCTGGATGGCGCGCCCGCCGTTGGCGAGCGTCGCATAGGCATGCGCGACCTGGAGCGGTGTAACCGCCAAGCCGTATCCATAGGACATGGTCTGCTTGCTGGTGCCGCTCCACTGGTCAGGTGCAGGGAACAGTCCGGCCGCTTCGCCGGGAAAGCCGCTGCGGGTGCTCTGGCCGTACCCCATCTTGCGGAAGAAGTCGTAGAACTGCCGCTTGTCCAGCCGGTTCGCGATCTGGGCCGCACCCACGTTGGAGCTCTTGCGGATCACACCCGTAGTGTCGAGCACGCCGTAGTTGTGCGTATCGGTGGTGCGATACCTGCCGTTGGGCATCCATCCCGGATTGGTGTTGAACACCGTCGCGGGCGTGATCACGCCGGTTTCGAGGCCGGCAGCGACGGTGAGCGGCTTGGCGGTCGAACCGGGTTCGAACAGATCGGTCACTGCGCGGTTGCGATGCGCATCGGGCTTGCCCAGCGAAGCCGCATTGGGATTGAAGGCGGGCAGGTTGACCATGGCCAGCACTTCACCGGTCGCCACGTCCAGCACCACTGCCGAACCGCTGCTCGCGTCATGGGAAATCAGCGCGTTACGCAATTCGCGATAGGCCAGGTACTGGATGCGACGATCGATGCTCAGGGTCAGGTCCTTGCCCGGCTGTGCCTGCTGGACAAGATCCACGTTCTCGACGATGCGGCCGCGGTTGTCGCGGATCACCTTCTTGGCCCCGGGACTGCCGCGCAACCACTCGTCGAACGCCAGTTCCACGCCTTCCTGACCACGGTCGTCGATATTGGTGAAGCCCAGCACATGCGCCATCGCTTCGCCCTGCGGGTAGAAGCGGCGGTACTCGCGCTTGGAATACACACCGGGCACGCCGTGGGCCAGGATCTTCCTGGCTTCGTCCGGATTGATGCGGCGCTTGAGGTAATAGAACTCTTTTTCCGCTCGCTGGCTGACGCGGCTGGTCAGCGTATCCAGCGGCTCGCCCAGGGCGCGCGCCAGCTCCGGCAAGCGGTCCGGGGCTTTCAGCAACTCCTGCGGGTCGCACCAGATCGATTCCACCGGCGAAGACACCGCCACCGGCTCGCCGTTGCGATCGGTGATCATGCCGCGCGAGGTCGGAATCTCGATGTTGCGCACGAAGCGTTCGTTGCCTTCGCGCTGGTAGAAATCGCGATTGACCAGCTGCACGTAGGCGGCGCGGCCGATCAGGCTGACCGAGCACAAGCCCAGAGCGCACACCACCAGCATCACCCGCCCGCGCAGATTGAACCGCGCCCGGTTGCGTCCACGCGGTGCCTGGTTCTTTTCCCGGTTCTTCATGGGCGCACCACCACGACATCGCCCGCTTCGGGGAATTTCATGCCCAGGCGCATGCGCGCGATCTGGTCGATACGGTTGCTTTCGGCCACGGTGGCCTGCTCCAGCTGCAGGCGGCCGAATTCGATGTTGAGCTCATCGCGAACTTTCTCCAGGCGCGAGAGTTCCACGAACAGCAGGCGATGGCGATGGCGCGCATACACCACGCCGATCGCCGAAGCGATGCCGCCCAGGATCAACACCACCAGCAGGAAGCGGCTCATGCGGCCAGCCCCAGTTTTTCGGCCACGCGCAACACGGCACTGCGGGCACGCGGATTGGCGGAAGTTTCAGACGTGTCGGCGCGTTGGGCGTCGCCGATGGCCTTGAGCGTGGGCACGAATGCATCCAGTTCCGGCAAGCGGCGATTGGCCGGCGGCGCTTTCGCATGCTTGGCGATGAATCGCTTGACGATGCGGTCTTCCAGCGAATGGAAGCTGATCACCGCCAGCCGACCGCCGACTTTCAGGCGATCCAGCGCGCCGTCCAGGCCAGCTTCCAGATCGGCCAACTCGCGATTGATGTGGATGCGGATGGCCTGGAAGCTGCGCGTGGCTGGATTGATGTCGTGCTTGCCACGGCCGACGACGGCGCCCAGTAGATCGGCGAGATCGGCCGTGCGGGCGAACGGTTTTTCGGCGCGGCGCGCGACGATGGCCTTGGCGATGCGTCGGCTCAGCCGTTCTTCGCCATAGGTCCAGAGCACGTCCGCGATCTCGGCCTCGTCCGCGCGCATCAGCCATTCGGCCGCGCTCTCGCCGCTATCCGGATCCATACGCATGTCCAGCGGGCCATCCTTGCCGAAGCTGAAACCGCGTTCGGCCACATCCAGCTGCGGCGAAGACACGCCCAGATCCAGCAGAATGCCGTCGAGTCCGGCGGCGGTCGCTTCCCATTGGGCGAGCGTGGCGAAACTGCCGCGGCGGATCGTCACGCGCGCATCGCTGGCGAACTCTTGTTCGGCATGTGCGATCGCTTCGGGATCCTTGTCCATCAGCAGCAGCCGGCCTCCCGGGCCGAGTTTTTGCAGCACGCCGCGCGCATGTCCGCCGCGCCCGAAGGTGCCATCCAGGTAGGTTCCGTTCTCTTGCACCTGCAGTCCTTCCATGACCTGCACAAACATCACTGGCAGATGCCGCGCGGGAAGGTGGCCGGCCTGCGCTTCGCCGCGCACCCGGGCACCGCCCGTCACAGCTTCAGGTCGAGCATGTGCTCGCTCAGATCGTCGTCGGACAAGGTCTGACGGATCTGCGCGTGATGCGCCTGCTCGCTCCACAATTCGAATTTGTCGCCCATGCCCAGCAGCACGGCTTTTTTCTCGATGCCCACCGCACTGCGATGGCTGGCCGGAATGCTGATGCGGCCGTTGCCGTCCAGCTCCACAGGAGTCGCAGCGCCCACCAGCTTCAACTGCAGGTTGCGGTGCGCGCGTTGGGTGCTGGGCAAGGCATTGACCGAATCGCGGACGCGCTGCCATTCCTTCTCGGGATACAGGTACAAGCAGCCCAGCTCGAAGGGGTTGTAGGCGATCACCAGCCGGTTGCCGCATTCGCGCGCGACAAGCTCACGGTAGGCGGTGGGCACCGCCAACCGGCCCTTATCGTCAACTGTGATGGCGGTCTCACCTTGGAACACGACCCCTGCACCCACGAAATCCGCTGGAAGGCGGCAATTGAACCACGAAAAACCACTAATAACCCGGTCTTCCCTCTGACACCCACCTTAGCACTGGTCGAAAGGTTGTCAACAGGGAAGACGGGAATAAATCAGCTTGTAGTTCAATAGCTTGCGGCATACTTCACAAACTTGTTCAAAGGTTATCCACAAGATGCTGTTTAGTCTCAAATTTTGAGATTGAACGTGGATTCAGGGCTGTGGAGGGGATGTGAACATCACAAATCTCACGGTCTCCTGAGATGGCTTCACTGGCGGCCGACTGCGCGAGGATCGAAAATCACGGGCATGTGTCTGGTCACCGTCGCCTGGAAGGTCCACCCCCGCTGGCGGTTGCTGATGGCCGGCAACCGCGATGAATTTCATGCGCGCCCCACCGCCGGACTGGCGGTGTGGCCGGAACCGGCCGGCGTGCGGGCCGGGCGCGACCTGCAATCCGGGGGTACCTGGGTAGGCATCGAGACGCGCGGGCGCGTCGCCGTGGTCACCAATGTGCGCGATCCGCTGGCGCAGACCGTTTCAGGACCGTCGCGCGGGGAACTGCCGGTGGGTTTTCTGCGTGACACAACCGATGCTGCACGCCATGCCCGCGACCTGATGGCGAGCGCCCGGGATTATTCGCCCTTCAACCTGCTGATCGCCGACGCGGATTCGTGCGAATACGCCGGCAACCATCCGTCGCTGGAACACCGCACCATCGCTCCGGGCATCCATGGCATGTCCAATGGAGGTTTCGATATTCCGTGGCCAAAGACGCAACGTCTTTGCGAAGCGATGCTGAAGTGGTCGGAGACCGACGCGAGAGATCCGGAACCGTTGTGGCGTGCGCTCGCCGACGAGCATGTCGCCGCCGATGCCGAATTACCCGATACCGGCATCGGCCTGGATCTGGAACGCAAACTCTCCCCCGCCTTCATCCGCGACCCCGTCTACGGCACCCGCGCCAGCACGATCATCGCCATCGACTACGAAGGACGCGGCTACATAAGCGAACGCAGATTCGGCCCCGATGGCGTTTTCGAAGGCGAAACCACGCTATTCAACAACGCGTAGGAGCGACGTAAGTCGCGATGGAAAAAATATTCGCGACTCACGTCGCTCCTACAGACACTGTAATAACGGTCGAAGCAACAGCCCCCTTTAGTAAAGGGGGCGCCGCGACAGCGGCGGGGAATTGGAAGCACAAGCCCGGGGCCCATAGTTGCAAAGCAACCATGGGGCTTCTATTGGCGCAAGGCGCCAATAGAAGCGGCGGAGCCGGCCGATAAGCCGGGTTCTGTCGTGGACAGTCATTCCTCTAGGCGCAACGTCGCCGTTACGCTCGAGCAACCTACCCGGACCCGACGCGGGCCGCGTCATGAGGTCCCTATTTGGTCTTGCTCCCGGTGGGGTTTGCCGTGCCGGTCTGTTGCCAGACTCGCGGTGCGCTCTTACCGCACC
>CBFGMR010000031.1:0-38424 GCA_965650035.1 uncultured Pseudoxanthomonas sp. | reverse complement strand
TCGGCGACACCGCCGGCCTGCTCAACGTGCCCAAGATCAAGGGCACCCACCAGGCCATCCGCAGCGGCATGCTCGCCGCCGAACACCTGGCGCAGACCATGGACCCGGCCGGCTTCGACGCAAAGCTGCGCGCCTCCGATGCCATGAAGGAACTGAAGCAGGTGCGCAACATCAAGCCCGGTTTCAAGAAAGGACTGTGGTTCGGCATGTTGAACGCGGGCTGGGAAACCGTCACCCGCGGCCTGTCGCCGTGGACGCTGAAGGTGAAACCCGACTGGTCCTCGCTGGACAAACTCGGCGAGCACGAAGAACCCAAACGCGACTACGTGCAACGCACCCTCGCCCCGCGCGACCGCTTGCAGGCCGTCTACTACGCCGCCACCGAGCACGACGAAGACCAGCCCGTGCACCTGAAGGTCGCCGACACCTCGATCTGCATCACCCGTTGCGCAGAGGAATACGACAACCCCTGCACCCGATTCTGCCCCGCCAACGTCTACGAAATCGTCAATGACGAAGCCGGCAAGCGCCTGCAGATCAACGCCGCCAACTGCGTGCACTGCAAGACCTGCGACATCAAGGACCCGTACGAAATCATCACCTGGGTGACGCCGGAAGGTGGTTCGGGGCCGAATTATCAGAACTTGTGAAGAAATGCCTTCCTCCATCTCTCTTCTTGCGCGTACTTCTCTCTTCTATGCACTGCGTCTTGTGTTCAGGCTCACGCCCCTGTCGCAAGTCAAGCGTGATCGGCTGCGGCAGCAATTCCTCAATAAATACTCGGGATTGGTACCGGCTGGTCCAAGAGGAAAGTTAGGTCACTTCTCGCAGTTTCGTCGCCCTTTAGTACGAGCAGACGAGCGTGCGATAGGCTACGTTCCACGCTTGAAAGCAGAGCTCCCGGATCCACTGCCGGCAACCCTGGTGGCGTTTTATCTACCGCAGTTCCACACGATTCCAGAGAATGACGAGTGGTGGGGGAAGGGTTTCACCGAATGGCGGAATGTCGCACGCGCGCTCCCCCAGTTTGAGGGGCATGTGCAACCGCGAACACCTGGTGATCTAGGTTTCTACGATCTGCACAACCCAAAGATCATGCGTGAGCAGGCAACACTTGCTCGTGAGTACGGTATTGGCGCGTTCTGCTTCTATGCTTATTGGTTTGACGGAAAAACATTACTGGAAACCCCATTGCGAAATTGGCTGAATGATAAATCAATCGACCTGTCGTTCTGCGTCTGCTGGGCTAATGAGAAATGGTCACGCAGATGGGATGGAAGGGGCGATGACATATTGATCGATCAGCAGCACAGCGCCGAAGATGATTTGGCTTTCATTGAATACATAGCTGACTATCTGCGCGATCCACGTTACTTGCGCGTAGCGGGGAAACCAATTCTCATACTCTACCGTCCCGGTCTGCTGCCAGACTGCGCAGCCACGTCCGAACGATGGCGTCGTTGGTGCCGCGACAACGGTGTGGGCGACATTCACCTTGCTTATGTTCAATCATTTGAACGCCCTGATCCAGCGTTGATCGGCTTCGACTCCGCGATAGAGTTTCCTCCCAATCTGGCTTCACCCACGAATGTCACTCAGAGTCAACGTCTCATAAATCCTGATTATCTTGGGCAAGTGTTAGATTGGCGTCAGTTGGCTCGAGAGTACGAACATCGACAGACTCCAGCCCATGCTGTACATCCGGGGGTAAGTACAGGCTGGGACAATGAACCTCGGCGCTCTGGCAATGGGCGTGTCTACGCTTACTCTTCGCCACGCAGATATCGAGATTGGCTAAAGCACACTATTAATCACCGTTTGGGTGAAAAGAACGCCGATGAGCGCCTTGTCTTCATTAATGCTTGGAACGAGTGGGCAGAAGGCGCTGTGCTGGAACCCGACAGCATCTTAGGCCACGCCTGGCTAGAGAGGACAAGACAGGCAATGCAGTCGAGTGCCGGCATGATTGAGCCTGCGGAGGCTGTCGGAAAACGCCCGTGCGTTGTCATACACGCGTGGTATGCCGATGCCTTCGATGAAATTCTCACCGCACTTCAGGACACGAAGCTCGACTGGCGCATTTTGGTGACAACATCTCCAGACAGGCTGCAGATGATGCGCGAGGTCCTGGCCGCACGCGGATCCAATGCAGAAGTACTCGTTTTCGAGAACCGGGGCCGCGACATTCTGCCTTTCATCCAGGCCGCCGAATTCTTAATTGAAGAAGGTGTTGATTTCGTACTGAAGCTCCACACCAAGCGATCCCCTCACCTACAAGATGGCGATGCATGGAGGCGAGATCTTGTTTCGAATCTGCTGGATATCGAGAGCGTTTCAACGAGCCTCTCTTTATTTTCCGAGCATGACGACATAGGGATGGTTGTAGCGGCGAAGCATCTTTTGCCCGTGCGTGACCACATGGGAGGCAATTCGGAAAGCATGCAGTACTTGGAGAGGCGTAGCGGGTTATTCATCTTAGCCAATGAAGCGTTATTTCCTTCTGGAAGCATGTACTGGGTCCGCCTTGAAGCGTTGCGGCCGCTACTAGATGCCCACTTGCGCCCCAGCGAATTCGAAGCAGAGGTCGGGCAAACCGATGGAACCCTAGCCCATGCCGTTGAAAGATTTGCCGCAACCTGCGTGCAAAACTCTGGGTTCCGATTGCTGACGACATCCTCCTCCTCGAAAACCTTATCGGCCAGCCGCGTTCCGAATCCGTATGCCGCGCCAGCCGATGCTGGGCGGCACGGTGATTAACCGATATAAGGCTGACAAGGCACCTGTTATCTCTGTATCAAAGTCCAGGTTGCAGGATAGGCCACTGTAACAACGCCAGAAAAATACGTTCCTTGCGATTGCCATACCTGCATGGCGGCTCCATTGGTGCCGTTGGTCCACAGGATGTCCGCTCGGCCATCGCCGTTATAGTCCGCGACCTGCAATGGTTTCCATGCAGTCGAAGAAGCATAACTTGCGCCTGATACTTTGGTGGCGCCGGACATTTTCCAAGTGACCAAATCTCCCGTCGCACCGTAGCGCCAGAAGAGATCGTCGTTCAAGTCGCCATCTATGTCTCCTATTCCGACCAGCGTCCAGCCAGTGGGGTAAGTAGGCATCACGAAACCGGAAAATCCGCTGGCAGTGCCCGCCCACAACTGCATGGAACTGTTGTCGGTCCAGATCAGGTCCAGGCGATTGTCGCCATTCAAATTACCAGTGCCGAGAATTCTCCATCCAGCGCCAACCCTGTAGGAACCACTACCGATGATTGCCGTTCCATTCATCAGCCAAGTCCCGATAGCAGTTTCCGCATCGTCCCGCCAGATCAAGTCGTCACGTCCATCCGCATTTATGTCGCCAACACCAACTAAGGTGTAGCCCGTCGGATAGTCGCGCATCACAAGTCCAGCGAACGCCGTGCCTGACCCATCCCAAAATTGCATAGCAACTCCGTTGCTCCAAATAACATCGAGGCGTCCGTCACCACGGAAATCACCTGTTGCCAAAATCTTCCATTCAGCTCCGACCGAATAACCAGCCCCGCCAGTTTTACTACCGCCATTCATGGTCCAGTAAGCCCAATTGGCACCAGCATCCAAACCCCACAAAATATCGGACCTGCCATCGCCATTTACGTCGAACGACCGCGAGCTGATCAAATCTGGCGTGTAAGCAACGCCTCCCGAGAAAGGAACGACCGCTGCGCGGAATGTAGCTACAACCGGAATTGTTTGATTCAGACTACGCGCGTTGTCGGTTTGGTCCGCGACACCACAAGCAAGATTTCCGGCAGCACCGCACTTCAAAACTAGGGGGTTGGAAAAGGTGCGATAGAAGTTCTGGTTGTTATCCCCATACGCCATAATGGTATAGAAATTACCGTTGGCCGCCGTAGTCTTCATACCGAACGAATAAGGGTAGCGGCCGTACAACAGGCTTCCATCCGTCTTCTTAGAGTTGTCGCGATCATGGGCCGACCCCATCAGATGGCCCAGCTCATGCACCATCGTTTCTGCCGCGCAAAAATAGCTGTTGCCGTCGGTGCCGCTATCGTTACCGTCACTGATCACCGCGAATCCGAAGTCGTCGTCCGTCGTGGGATTGATCGCTGTTTGATCGGATCCGTTCAACCAGGCGATACCGCAACCATCGTTCTCCGGGGTCTGGAACTTGCGCACCAGGACGGCGAGATCGGCACCATACTGATCGCGCGCCGTCCGGATCGGAGCCAGCGATGCCGGAACCGGCACAGTCGTCGTTCCGTTGTGGCCGGTAAGCTCGGCGAGCGCGGCTTTGTTGGTTGTGGTATCCGTGTAGTCGACCTGTACGGCGTTCACCAAGCGCAAGGCGCCGGTTATCAGGCTGTTGGTGAATGCCTGATTGCCCACATCAACCAAGAAAACCAGACGCGTCACCGCTGCCGACTGGCTGCCCTGCGCAGTTGCGAATCCTGCGGTATACCCAATAGAGACATCGACGGTGCTGGCGGGCGTCGCTGCCTTGGTTTCAACGGCCGATTGCGATACCTGCGCTTTGGAAGCCGATGCCAACAGCGCGGAGCGCAGAGCCAGCGCCGGTGGCACCATCATGTCGGTTCGGCTGTTCGGATTCTTGACCTTGGAAAGATCGGTCTGCACTGCGTACAGCTGGCCACCGCGGGTCTGCAGACTGAGCGGGGCGCCCACCTTCTGCGGAATCGAGCCATAGACCGCCTTTTCACCGAAAGTCAGGATGGCTTCCTGCATCTGGTCGCCGCCGATGACACGACCGATCCAGGTCCAGTTGCCATCGGGATGTTCGACATGGCGCTCGTAACGCACTTTTACCTGCGAACCATCCGGGGATGGAATGGACATGACGCCATCAACAACGGCTTTGAGGGCATGTGCTTCGCTGATCGCGACCGGGTACCAGGTGTAGGCGCCTTCACGTTTGACCGCCGCGCCTTTATTCTTGTAGCTGATCAGTTCGCCGCGATCCGGCGCGTTGGCGACAGACTGGACGCTTTGGCGTCCCGCCTGTACCGAAGGCAATCGTTGGGCGGTGCGGGCACCAGCCGAGGCCGCTCCCCGCTGATCGCCGAACTTAGTGCCGGGGGTTTCGGCAGTGCAACCCGCCAGACATACCAACAGAGCGCAAGCGCCTACGCGAAACTTCATGAGAATCCTCAACCCGACTGAATTTATTGCCCCTGAGGCCCAAACTATAACCCGCGCCCCGTATTAACAATAGAGAGCGCGGTCGCGGTTAACGGGCGCAGTTGGGCCTTATACAGGTAGGAAACACAAGGACTGTCCGGTCCTTTCAAATGAAACCGACCCCGGTTTTGGCTTCCAGATCGCTTCGGGTCACCCCTTCGGCCGATTCCACCAACACCAGACCTTCGGGCGTCACATCGAAGACGGCCAGATCGGTAATGATCCGGTTCACCACGCCCACGCCGGTCAGCGGCAAGTCGCATTCAGGGAGAATCTTGTGGCTGCCGTCCTTCGCCACATGCTCCATCAGCACCACGATGCGCTTGACCCCGGCCACCAGATCCATGGCGCCGCCCATGCCTTTGACCATCTTGCCCGGGACCATCCAGTTGGCCAGGTCGCCCTTGTCGGTGACCTGCATGGCGCCCAGCACGGCCAGGTCGATATGGCCGCCGCGGATCATGGCGAAGGAGTCGTGGCTACCGAAATAGCTGGCGCCCTTGCGGGCGGTGACGGTCTGCTTGCCGGCATTGATCAGGTCGGCGTCGATTTCGTCTTCGGTCGGGAACGGCCCGATACCCAAGAGTCCGTTCTCGGACTGCAGCCATACATCCATACCCCCGGGTATGTAATTGGCCACCAGCGTCGGCAGGCCGATGCCCAGGTTCACATAGGCGCCATCGGTCAGTTCCAGGGCGGCCCGCTGGGCCATTTCGTCACGGGTCCAGGCCATCAGCGGGTTCCTCCAGTCACGGTGCGGTTTTCTATGCGCTTCTCAGGATGGGGGTTGTGCACCAGCCGGTCCACGTAGATGCCGGGCGTATGGATCTGGTCAGGGTCCAGTTCGCCCACTTCCACGATGATTTCCGCTTCGGCGATACACACCTTGCCCGCGGTGGCCACGGCCGGATTGAAGTTGCGTGCGGTCTTGCGGTAGACGAGGTTGCCGGCGGTGTCGGCCTTCCAGGCTTTCACCAACGACACCTCCGCTTTGAGCGCGGTTTCCATCACGTATTGGAAACCATCGAACTCGCGCGTTTCCTTGCCCTCGGCGACGATGGTGCCGTAACCAGTGCGGGTGAAGAACGCGGGAATGCCGGCTCCGCCAGCCCGCAGGCGCTCAGCCAAGGTGCCCTGAGGGTTGAATTCGAGTTCCAGCTCGCCGGAAAGATATTGCCGCTCGAACTCCTTGTTCTCGCCGACATATGAAGAAATCATCTTGCGTATCTGCCGCGTGGAGAGCAGTTGGCCCAGGCCGAAACCGTCTACGCCGGCGTTGTTGGAGATGGCGGTCAGGCCTTTGATTCCGCTGTCGCGCAAAGCCAGGATCAGCGCTTCGGGAATGCCGCAAAGCCCGAATCCGCCCACCGCCACGATCTGATCGTCGGCGACGACCCCCTTCAGGGCCGCGTCGGCACTGGGATAGAGCTTGCTCTTGGCTCCGCTGCGCGCAGGCGAGGAGGCGACCGCTTCGACCATGACCTTATCCGTTCGGAAAATTGTCAGCCATTTTAACCGTCTGCCCGCAACGCACACAGGTACTTTCGGCCAATACCCACCGGCGAACGCAGCCGCCCTTAAACTGGGGCCATGAAGACACTCGCCCTGATCACCGCAGTCGCCGCCACCGGTCATGACGATGACCTAGCCCCGATGCTTGAAGCCTGTGCCCGGGCCGGCCTGCAGGCGCGCGTCGTCGCCTGGGACGACGCCACCGTCAGTTGGCGCCGCTTCGATGCGGCGCTATTGCGCTCCCCCTGGGATTACACCGAACGCCTGGTGGAATTCCTGGCCTGGTGCGATCGCGTGCAGCAGTCCACACGCCTGTTGAATCCGTATTCCGTCGTCCGCTGGAATACCGACAAGCACTATCTTGCCGATCTGGAGGCCGCCGGCGTGCCGGTCGTGCCCACCGTGTTCGTCGAGCCGGAAGCGGAGCCGCTGGAGGCGTTACAGGCCTTCCTGGCAGGGGAAGCGGCGGAGGAGTTCGTGATCAAGCCCGCCATCAGCGCGGGTTCCCGCGATACCCAGCGCTATTCACGGGCACAGGATTTCGCCGCCGGCAACCATATCGCCCGGCTGCTCGAGCAAGGGCGCAGCGTGATGCTGCAGCCCTATCTGCGCTCGGTCGACAGCGCCGGCGAAACCGCCTTGATCTATTTCGACGGGCAATTCAGCCATGCCATCGGCAAAGGAGCGTTGCTGCGCCCTGACCAGCCCGCTACCACCACGCCCCACGCCGCCGGCGAGATAAGCCCACGCGAAGCCGACCCGGCAGAGCGCCGACTGGCCGAAGGCGTTCTCTCCGCAATGCAACGCCTGCTGCAACTCGACCAACCGTTGGCTTATGCCCGCATCGATCTGATCCGGGACGAAGTGGGCAACCCCCGATTATTGGAACTGGAGTTGACCGAGCCTTCACTGTTCTTCGCCCAGGCTTCCGGCAGCGCAGAGCGATTTGCGGCCAACCTGGCTCGCCACTTGAACGCCTGAACCGTACGCACTCGCACGGCTTGCCCCCGACCGGTAAAATCCCCGGTCTGCCCTCGGCCAGCCGCCGCGATGCCGGGCCTCCCCCTCCAGCCTCAGGAATTCCCGCAGGATGAAGATTCTCGTCGCCTACAAGCGCGTGGTGGACTACAACGTCCGCGTCCAGGTCAAGCCGGATGGTTCCGGGGTGGTCACCGAGGGCGTCAAGCTCTCCGCCAACCCCTTCGACGAAATCGCATTGGAAGAAGCCCTGCGCCTGCGCGACAAGGGCATAGCTACCGAAGTCATCGTGGCCACCATCGCCCCGGCCGACGCCCAGGCGCACCTGCGCAATGGCCTGGCCATGGGCGCCAACCGCGCCATCCATGTGGTCAGCGACGGCCCCATCCAGCCGCTGACCGCCGCCCGTACCCTGCTCAAGCTGGTTGAAAAAGAACAGCCGGACCTGGTGATCCTGGGCAAGCAGGCCATCGACGACGATTCCAGCCAGACCGGCCAGATGCTGGCTACGTTGTGGGGCCGCCCGCAGGCCACTTTCGCTTCGAAATTGGAGATTGCCGACGGCAAGGCCACCGTGACCCGTGAAGTGGACGCCGGCTTGGAAATCCTGGAAGTGGACCTGCCTGCCGTGGTCACTACCGACCTGCGCCTCAACGAACCGCGCTTCATCAAGCTGCCCGACATCATGAAGGCCAAGAGCAAGCCGCTGGAAAGCATCCCGTTCGCCGATCTGGGCGTGGACAGCGGCGACACGCTCAAAACCACCCATTACGC
Source organism: uncultured Pseudoxanthomonas sp. (assembly GCA_965650035.1). Lineage (GTDB taxonomy): Bacteria > Pseudomonadota > Gammaproteobacteria > Xanthomonadales > Xanthomonadaceae > Pseudoxanthomonas_A. Next base: position 29,962 of record CBFGMR010000031.1, on the reverse strand, counting down.
CGCCCCCGCCAAGCGAGGCAAGGGCGTGATGGTCAAGGACGCGGCTGAACTGGTCGCCGCACTCAAGCAGAAGGGGTTGCTGTAATGAGCAAGGTACTGGTCATCGCCGAACACCTGGACGGCAAGCTCAACGCCGCCACCGCCAAAACCGTCAGCGCTGCGCTGGCGCTGAAGCCCGATTCCATCGACATCGCCGTGCTCGCCGCCGATCCGGCTGCCGTCGCCGCCGAAGCCGCCCAAATCGCTGGCGTTGCCAAGGTGTTGACTGTGGCCAACCCGGCCAATGCGCACGCCATGGCACAGGTGCTGGCGCCTCAGATCGCGAAATTGGCGGCCGGCTACACGCATGTGTTCGGCCCCTCCACCACCTTCGGCAAAGACCTGATGCCCTGCGTGGCCGCCCTGCTGAGCACCGCTCAGGTTTCGGACGTGATGTCGGTGGAAGGCAGCCACACCTTCAAACGCCCCATCTACGCCGGCAACGCGATCATCACCGTCGAAGCCCCCGTCGAGCACCCCGTGGTCGCCACCGTGCGCACTGCGTCCTGGCCGGAAGCAGCCAAGGGCGGTAATGCGTCGGTCGAATCGGTTTCAGTGGAAGCCGCCCTACCCGCCCATACCCGCTTCGTTGGCCTGGCCGCCGGCAAATCCGACCGCCCAGACCTGCAGAGCGCCAAGCGCGTTGTCTCCGGCGGCCGCGGTGTGGGCTCGGAAGAGAACTTCAAGATCATCTACGCCTTTGCCGACAAACTGGGTGCGGCCGTGGGCGCTTCGCGTGCGGCCGTCGATGCCGGCTACTGCCCCAACGAGATGCAGGTTGGGCAGACCGGCAAGATCATCGCCCCCGAACTTTATGTCGCCATCGGCATCAGTGGGGCGATCCAGCATTTAACCGGGATCAAGGACGCGGGCACCATCGTGGCGATCAATAAGGATGCGGAAGCGCCGATATTCGAGATTGCCGATATCGGACTGGTTGGAGATTTGTTCAAACTGCTGCCTGAACTCGAAGCGGTGCTGTAGAGGAAAGACTTCGCTTGACGTCAGAATAATTTCGGGCCACGTGGACCTCACTTCTAATTCGTTGTTGTCTTTGCGTTCCACCGATCAGGTCGCCCCAGACATTGGGCCGCGCCTCGGCGACTATAATGAAATGAAGATCGATTTCTTTAGGCAGAACGCATGACCCTTCCCGCATTCAAGGCCTACGATATCCGCGGCCGCGTGCCCGACGAGTTGGATGAAGATCTGGCGCGACGGATAGGCCGGGCTTTGGCTTCGGTGCTCAATCCTGGCCCAGTGGTTCTAGGCCATGATATACGCTTGACCAGCCCCGCGCTGCACACTGCGCTAGCTTCTGGCCTCAAGGAAAAAGGGCGGGAAATCCTCGACATTGGTGAATGCGGCACCGAAGAGGTGTATTTCCAAACTGCCCATCTAAATGCTGCGGGTGGTGCAATGGTTACCGCCAGCCATAATCCCATGGACTACAACGGCATGAAGCTAGTACGCGATGGCGCGCGTCCCATCAGTGGGGACACCGGCTTGTTCGCCATCAGCGACGCGGCCGAAGCCGATCATGCCCCGCCATCGCTTGAGTCCGCCGTTCAGCGCCAGCACGCGGACAAGTCGGCCTACATCGCTCATCTGTTGAGCTACGTGGACATCAAAGCCCTGAAGCCACTGAAGATTGTCGTGAATGCTGGCAATGGTGGAGCGGGATCGGTCGTGGACCTGTTGGCGACCCATCTCCCTTTGAATTTCGTGCGTGTATTCCATGAGCCTGATGGCCGCTTCCCTAATGGCATCCCCAACCCATTGCTGCCCGAGAACCGTGCCGTCACAGCGAATGCCGTGATCGCCAATGGCGCCGATTTCGGTATCGCATGGGACGGCGATTTCGATCGCTGCTTCTTCTTCGATCACCGTGGCAGGTTCATAGAAGGCTACTATCTGGTCGGGTTGTTGGCGCAGGCGTTGCTGCGCAAGAGCCCCGGGGGCAAGGTCATCCACGATCCGCGCCTAACCTGGAACACGATGGAAATGGTTCTGGATGCGGGCGGCGTGCCGGTACTGTCCAAAACCGGACACGCCTTCATCAAGGAAAAAATGCGCAGCGAGAACGCCATCTACGGCGGGGAAATGAGCGCCCACCACTACTTCAGAGATTTCGCGTACTGCGATTCGGGAATGATTCCGTGGCTTCTTGTCGCCGAACTGGTCTCGGCCTCGAACCGCACTCTTGCCGACCTGGTCGAGGCGCGGGTCGGCAAGTTCCCCTGCAGCGGGGAGATCAATTTCAAGGTCCGGGACGCCAACGCCTGCATAGCCAAGGTGCTGGCGCACTTCGCTTCCGATTCGCCTGAACTGGACTACACCGATGGCGTGAGCGCAGAGTTTCCTGCCTGGAGATTCAACCTCCGCAGTTCCAATACCGAACCGTTGCTGCGCCTCAACGTAGAAACCCGTGGCGATGCCCAGATGCTGCTCATGCGCACACGCGAACTTTCCGATCTGATCGGTCCCTCCAACCACTGACTAGAGCAAGGACAGCCTCGCATGAACGAGATTTTACCTGTCATCCTATCCGGCGGCTCGGGCACTCGCCTGTGGCCCCTCTCGCGCGAAGCCTACCCCAAGCAATTCCTGTCGCTGGTGGGAGAGCACACCATGCTGCAGGCGACCTGGCACCGCGTCGCCGCGATCGCGGGCGCAGCGCCGATCGTGGTCGCCAACCATGAGCACCGCTTCATGGCTGCCGAACAATTGCGGGAAGCGGGAGTTGAACCGGCTGCCGTCATCCTGGAGCCCGTCGGACGCAACACTGCCCCGGCCATCGCGATCGCGGCATTGCAAGCCACCGAAGCCGGCGCAGACCCATTGTTGCTGGTGTTGCCGAGCGACCACGTCGTTACCGATGATTCGGCGTTCCACGCTGCGGTTCGCACCGCCAGCGCTGCGGCCGATGACGGCAAGCTGGTGACTTTTGGAATCGTCCCCACCGGACCGGAGACGGGATACGGCTACATCCGCGCTTCGGCCGGCGCGGGAGTGCGCGCGGTGCAAAGCTTCGTCGAAAAACCTGATCGCGCTACCGCGCAGCGCTATGTGGAATCCGGCGAGTACTTGTGGAACAGCGGCATGTTCCTGTTCAAGGCCAGCCGCTATCTTGAAGAACTGCGCAAGCTGCAACCGGACATGCTCAACGCCTGCGAAAAGGCTTTGGCGAAAGCGTCGCGGGACGAAGATTTCATCCGTCTGGATCCGGAATCGTTCAGCGCCAGCCCCAGCGATTCGATCGACTACGCGGTGATGGAGAAGACGGGCGATGCATACGTCATCGCTCTGGACGCCGGATGGAGCGACGTAGGCTCGTGGAGCGCATTGTGGGAAGTGTCTCCGCAAGACTCGCAGGGAAACGCCCATCATGGCGATGTCATCGAGATCAACTGCAAGAACACCTATGGTTACAGCACGCGGCTTATAGCCATGATCGGCTTGGAAGACGTGGTCGTGGTTGAAACCGATGACGCGGTCCTTGTGGGAAACCGCCACAGCATCCAGGACGTGAAAGAAATCGTGGCCAGGATAAAGCGCAGCGGGCGCAGCGAGGCCTCGGCCCATCGCAAAGTCTATCGCCCCTGGGGCGCGTACGATTCCATCGACAACGGCTCGCGCTTCCAAGTGAAAAGAATCACCGTAAAACCCGGGGCCACCTTGAGCCTGCAGATGCACCATCACCGGGCCGAGCATTGGATCGTGGTGAGCGGCACAGCCGAAGTCACGCGTGGCGATGAGGTGCTCCTGCTTACCGAAAACCAGAGCACCTATATCCCGCTGGGCGTTACCCATCGCCTGAAGAACCCTGGGAAATTGCCGCTGGAGTTGATCGAGGTGCAATCCGGCAGCTATCTCGGTGAGGACGATATCGTGCGCTTCGAGGACCAGTACGGGCGGGCTGGGTGACGGCGGAAGGCCGTATCGCCGCACTCGACGCGAGTTTCGCGCGCAGGCGCTGCTCGGCGGGCGGGCTTATCTGGGACCAAGACGGCAAAATCGCCGTGGTGCGAACCTCTTACCGCGACGGCTGGATGATACCCGGCGGCGTAGTGGAGGCAGGCGAGACGCCGGCCGAAGCTCTCGTCAGGGAGGCGGCCGAGGAGATCGGCGCCGCACCTGTCGTAAGGTCGATGGTCTGCGTGGACATACTGCCGCCGGACAACGGATTCAGCGAGTCAGTGCACTTCCTGTTCGACTGCCACCCGCTCGACGATCCGGCTCTCGATCGTTTGCGCATAGATGGCAGGGAAATACTCGAAATGAGGTTTGTCCTTCCTCAGGAGGCGCTGGGGATGCTTTATCCGACGGTATCCCGCAGGCTCGCCCATGTTTTTCGCGGCGCTTCCGGATACTTCGAAGCCGGAACCCCGGTTGTAGATCAACCGCAACGCCCACTGATCCAGGCACCCATACAAGCGCACAACGCGCAATCACCGGATGCAAGCGCATGAACAACAACGACAACAAGGTGGATTTCGACAAGTTCACCGACGATTACAACGTTCTGCTACGCGAGAATACGCAGTTCTTTTCGGCTAGCGAGGAATACTTCGCAAAGTACAAGGTCGATCTCGTACGCAAGGCGATAACCCACCCGGTGCGGCGAATCCTGGAGTACGGCTGCGGCATCGGCCGCAACGTTCCCTATCTTGCGAGCTCCTTTCCGGGGGCGGAGATCGTCGGCACCGACATCTCCACCGCAAGCCTGAAGCAAGCGGCCGCGGAGAATCCGAACGCTCGGTTCGAGCTCGAATCCGGGTCGCTCGATCTGGGCGCATTCGACCTCGTTTTTGTAGCCGGCGTGTTCCACCACATTCCGGCGATCGAGAGGAACGGCGCCAGCAGATCGATCGCGGCGCGATTGAACGCAAGCGGTTCCGCATGCGTTTTCGAGCACAACCCCTACAACCCCGTCACGCGCCGGATCGTGAACAGCTGCCCTTACGATGCCGATGCGGTGCTGTTGAAGCCGCGCGAGCTTCGCACGTTGCTGGGCGATGCGGAACTATCCGTGGTCGCCTCTTCGTACTGCTTGTTCGTGCCGCCCAAACTTTCCTGGCTCTCTCCGGTGGAGGCCCGTCTTGGGTGGCTGCCGCTGGGCGGCCAGTACTGGGTCCATGCGAGAAAGCCTTGATCGCCCAGCTCTTCAGATACCTCCTGGTAGGGGTCCTCAATACCGCGCTTGGCTTTGGAGTCATATTCGCCTGCATGTATCTGGCGGGCATGTCCCCACTGGCCAGCAATGTGGTCGGCTACGCGGTAGGAATAGTCGTTTCGTACTTGCTCAACAAGTCGTATACGTTCAAATCCGATGCGCGTTCGCGGTACGAGTTACTCAGGTTCCTGATCGTGTTCGCGGTGGCATATGCCGCCAACGCGGCCACACTGCTGTTCTGCATCGATGTTCTGGCCATGCACGCGGCGCTGGCGCAGGTCGTTTCGAGCGGCGTTTACATCGCGACTTCGTTTCTGCTGAACAAGTACTACGTATTCCGCCCGGAGAAACCTCCGGCGGTATGAACTGCTTCGACGGTATTGGCGTGTAGCGGCGCGAGGACCCCCGTAGACTCAGAGGCGGTCATCCAGCGATTTGCCCGTCTCCCGATGGTTGAAACCAGGAATGACCCGCTCTATCGCATCGACTATCGCCTGCTTGTCCAAGGCGCCGTCGACGCGGCTTACCGCATCCTCGAACATTTCCAGCAGCGCTTCGGTCAGCGTATTGGTGCCCACGTGCATGACCGCCGACAATGTGGAGAGCCCGCTCTCCACGATCCGCTCGCCAGCCCCGACGAACTCCTCGAACGGCTTTTCGCCATTGGTGTCCAGCGGCGTTAGCAGCAACGGCCACTTTCCCTGACTGCGCAGCCCAGGCAGCGCGTTACGGGCCACGGATTCGACATCGAACAATACGGCTTCATATCCGCAGGCAGCCAGAATGCGTTTGGCGATGTCCTCCAGAAGCTGCAGTTCGTTCTCAGGATCCAAGGTGGGGAACAACACGGTGCCGGGCTTGCCCAGCACCGAGGCCAGCAAGCAAATCTCGCCGGATTCACGTTGCGACACAAAGTAGCGGCGAGTGTCGCGGGGAACCGCAAGCGGCTGGCCCTTCTCCAATCTGCTGAGGAAGCCCTGCAGCAGACTCCCATTGGAGAACGCCACATTGGCGAAGCGTGCGGTGGTGTCCACACCCGAAGTGCTCAGCTCAGGAGCGAACACGACGTCCTCCATCAGGCGCTTGCTGGCGCCCATCAGGCTCGTGGGATTGGCCGCTTTGTCGGTGGAAACGGCGAAGTACCGCAGCCCGTGCCCACCTGCTTTCAGCCACCTTCGAAAGCGCACGTGCCGCACTACGTTGGTGTCGATCATTTGCAGCAGCGAATAGACGTCTTTCTCCGACCTGACATGCTTCAATGCCGCGAAGTTCAGCACCAGATCGTACGGTTTGGAATCGGCGAGGAACCGTCCCATTACGGGCGACCCGTAGTCGACGGGCAAACTGCGGAAATCCGCTATATCCAGCCCGCCCGGACGGCCGCGCAGATCGCGTACGACTTCCGCAAGATAGTTCTCGCTTTGATCGACTATATGCAGGCATGAAGGCCCCAGATCGGCAAGCAGCATCGTCGTCGCCGATCCTATGGAGCCGCCGCCGCCCACCACCAACACGCGCCGTCCCGACACCGCCGCCAGCAACGCATCCCGCTGATCGCGCAGGTCCACGCCGAAATGCGAAGCATCCCGTCGGAGAACCGCCTGATCCAATGTGATTTGGTCCGCTCCGCTGTTGATCATCGAACTAGCTCACCATCTGCATGAAATGATCGGGAATCCACTTGCGGATCCCGCCCGAAGCGTCGCGCAACGATGTATCTGGGCCTGCCCTTCACTTCATCGAAGACCTGCCCCAGATATTCCCCAATGACACCGATGAAGAACAACTGCATTCCGCCCAGGAACGAAATGAAAGCTATCAAAGTCGCCCAACCGGGAACCAAAGTCGCGTTATTGAAGTACATGCCTACCATGGCCACGCCGGCGATCAGGCTGGCGAGCGAAAGCAGCAACCCCGCGCCGGTGCACAGCCTGAGCGGCGTCTTCGAAAATGAGCTGATTCCCTGCAGCGCGAAATTGAACAGGAGCGCGGCCCGGTACTTGGATACCCCGTTCATCCGACGTAACGGCTTGAATTCGATGAATGCGACGCTGAAGCCCACCCACGCGACGAGGCCGCGCAAAAACGCATTGCGCTCCTTGACCTCCTCGCGCAATACGTTCAGTACTTTTCGATCCAACAGCCGGTAGTCCGCGGCTCCTCCCCGCAGCTCGATGGAGCCGATTCGGGACAGCAGCCGATAGAACGCCGCCGAAGTCACCCGTTTCAGCCAGCCGGTCTCGCTTCCGTCCTGGCGCAGGGTCTGCACTATGTTCGCCCCGCTTTCCCAGCGTTCGACCAGTGTCGGGATCAGTTCGGGCGGGTGCTGTCCATCGCTGTCCAGCATCACCAGCGCGTCGGTCTGGCAGTAGTCGATACCGGCGAGCAAAGCGGCCTGGTGGCCGAATCGCCGCGACATGACGATCACTTCGACATCGGCGTCCAGATTGCTGAGCGACTCCAGCACAGATTCGGTTTGGTCGCCCGCAGGATCCATGACATAGATGAAGGAAACCTCATACCTAGTCCGCAAAGGCGTCACTGCCGTTCTCAGGCGGGCATGGAACTCCGTGATTCCCTCTTCTTCGCGGAACACCGGGCATAGGATTTGAATCGATTTCATGACTGAGCCTCGCTGAGCATCTTCCTTATCCCATCATGCAAGGAATAAACCGGGCGCCAGCCCGATTCGTCGCTAAGCCTGCCGTAGTCCGCGCGAACATCCGGAATCTCGTTGCGGCGCGGCTCGCCGACAACCCTGATCTCCTTGAAAACGCCGGCGACGTGCATCACGCTCTGCGCCACTTCGGCCACGCTGTACGAGCTTCCGCTGCCGACGTTGTATACGCGGTAGCCGCTATCCCGCTTGGTATGGAGCAGCGCTTCGATCGCATCGTCCACGAACAAATAATCACGACGCGGCGCCAGATCCATAAGCTCGATCTCGGACACTCTCGGATCCAGCACCTGCTCGATTATGCGGGTTATGACAAACCGGTTGCTCTGGCCTGAACCGAACACGTTGAACAGCCTTACCGCGGCGACCGGAATATCGTAGATGCGCGAATACCATTCGCAAGCCTGTTCGGCCATCAGTTTGGAGAACGCGTACGGGTTGTTCGCATCCAAAGGGTGTTCTTCATCTATCGGGAGATATGCCGGTACGCCGTATATGTATGCGCCGACGAGAGTGAAGCTGCAACCCATGTGATGGCAATGATCCAGCATCCGGACGGTGCCGTGGGCGTTGACCAGATGGAAACCCACTGGATCGTTCCAGGAGTCGGGTACGCCCGTTTCTGCCGCTAGGTGGAAGAGGTGGTCGACGCCTTCCATCCGCAGATCGCTCTTCAGCAGGTCGAAGCCGCCGGCCCGGCTCAGGGCGATCACATCGCAACCCAATTCGCTCAGACGCGCGACAAGACGTTTGCCCAGAAAGCCCCCCGCGCCCGTAACAACGACTCGCCGACCGGCGTACTCGCGGGCCACCTCGCTCACGCCAGCAGCAACCGTTTGGAGAGTTCGGGCCAATCGTCGATCGCGCGCTCGTAGTCGTCGGGACGGCCGATATCCAGCCAGTAGCCTTTGTGCGGAACGGCCCGGACTTCCCGATGCTCGGCAAGGAACCCCAGAACCAACTCGTCGAAGCCAAAGGCCTGATCTTTCGGAATCGAATCGAGCACCCGGCGCGAGACCGCGTACACGCCCATGCTCACCAGGAACGGAATGCTCGGCTTTTCCTCGAATGCGGTGAGGGTATTGTCGGCATCGACCTTGAGCACGCCATAGTCGATCCTCTGGTCGCGAGCCGATGCGGAGATGGTGAAAAGGCGGTCGGCTTTCACATGGTCATCGAGGAATGCGCCATAGGCGACGTCGGTGAGGATGTCACCATTCATCACGAGAAAGTGGTCCGGCAAGTCGGGAATCAACTTCAGCGGGCCCATCGTGCTCAACGCCTTGGACTCCAACGAATAGTCGATCTTCAAACCCCACTTTGCGCCGTCTCCGAAGAACGCGCGGAACAGGTCCGCCTGATGGTTGACCGCAAGCGTGATGTGCTCGAACCCCTGAGCGCGCAGCTGGCGGATGATCACTTCGAGAATCGGGTACTCGCCGATCGGCATCAGCGGTTTTGGAAGGGCCACTGTGTAGGGGCGCAGGCGAGTCCCCCGCCCGCCCGCCAGGATCACGGCTCTCTTCATGGCGCGTTTCCGTTCCTGATCTCGCGGCTGGCACTCGACTGCAGAAACTCGGCGTAAGTCGCCTTTATCCCGTCCCGCAGCGTCACCTTCGCCTGCCAACCGATGTTCATCAGTTTCTCCGCCGAAAGCAGTTTTCGCGGGGTGCCGTCGGGCTTGCTGGAATCGAACACTATATTGCCTTCAAACCCGACGACGTCCATGACGATCTCGGCCAGCTCCCTGATCGTGACGTCGGTACCTATGCCGACATTGAACAGGCCATCGCTCACGTCGCTTTCCATCAGGAAAACGCAGGCATCGGCCATGTCATCGACGTACATGAACTCGCGCTTCGGCTTGCCGCTACCCCATACCACCAGCTCGGCGTCGCCCCTGAGCTTAGCTTCATGCGCCTTGCGCAGCAGTGCGGGAAGCACGTGGCTGTTCTGGAGATCGTAGTTGTCGTTCGGCCCGTACAGATTGGTGGGCATCGCCGACACATAAGCCGTCCCATACTGCCGGTTGAAACTCTCGCACATCTTGACCCCTGCGATCTTGGCGATCGCATAGGGTTCGTTGGTTTGTTCCAAGGCGCCTGTCAGCAGGTATTCCTCGCGTATGGGCTGAGGGCAATCGCGGGGATAAATGCAGCTTGAGCCAAGGAACAACATGCGCGACGTGCCTACGGCATAGGCGGCCTCGATCACGTTGGCCTGAACCATGAGGTTCTGGTAGATGAAATCGGCTCGATAGATGTTGTTGGCCTGGATTCCGCCGACCTTGGCTGCGGCCAGGAACACGTATTCGGGCCGCTCGCGCTCCATGAAGGCCCGCACTTCGGCCTGATCGATCAGGTCCAGCTCGGCGTGCGTGCGCACGACCAGATTGTCGTAACCGCTGGCCTGCAACCGTCTGACAATCGCAGATCCGACCATGCCGTGATGCCCCGCAACATAGATCTTCGAGTTTTTTTGGATGACTGGCGCCGGCATGGGTTGTCTCGATGTCATTCGTGGTGGTTGGGCGCCGTATAGCCGTGGCGCTTGATCAATTCGTCGCGCTCGGCTTTACGCAGATCTTCGCGGACCATCTCGGACACCAGTTCGTTGAACGATATCTTCGGCGTCCAACCCAACTTGGTCCTCGCTTTGCTGGCGTCGCCTAGCAACGTCTCCACTTCGGCCGGCCGGAAGTAACGCGCATCCACTTCGACGATGCGGCGCCCGTCCTGGTCGTAGCCCTTCTCCTCGACGCCGGTGCCTTCCCAACGTATCTGGATCCCCAGCTCCTGGGCGGCGATATTGACGAAATCCCGCACGCTGAACTGCACGCCGGTAGCGATAACGAAGTCTTCCGCCGTCTCCTGCTGCAGCATCAACCACTGCATCTCAACGTAGTCTTTCGCATGGCCCCAGTCGCGCAACGAGTCCAGATTGCCCAGATAAAGGCAGTCCTGCAGGCCTAGTTTAATGCGGGCCAGCGCGCGGGTGATTTTCCTGGTGACGAACGTCTCTCCGCGAATGGGCGACTCATGGTTGAACAGAATCCCGTTGCACGCATATATTCCGTAGGATTCGCGGTAATTGACCGTGATCCAGTAGGCGTAGAGTTTGGCCACGGCGTATGGACTGCGCGGATAGAAAGGGGTCGTCTCTTTCTGCGGGACTTCCTGGACGAGTCCGTATAGCTCCGAAGTCGACGCCTGGTAGAAGCGGGTCTTCTTTTCCAGACCCAACGTACGTATCGCTTCGAGTACCCGCAACGCTCCCAGGGCATCGGAGTTAGCGGTGTATTCCGGCTCTTCGAATGAGACGGCGACATGGCTCTGCGCGGCGAGATTGTAGACTTCGTCCGGCTGCACTTCCTGCAGGATGCGGATCAAGCTGCTCGAATCGGTCATGTCGCCGTAATGCAACACGAAGTTCCGGTCGCTGACATGCGGATCCTGATACAGGTGGTCGATACGATCGGTGTTGAACATCGAGCTGCGGCGCTTGATGCCGTGGACAATGTAGCCTTTGCCGAGAAGAAATTCCGCCAGGTAAGCGCCGTCTTGGCCCGTTACGCCGGTGATGAGTGCAGTTTTCATGTCAGTTTCCGTTATTAGCAGTTCTTGATTGGATTTCTATGGCTTCAATGTTCTTCAAGCGCGGCGATCTGTGCGGACACCATCCGACGCACCATGTCGTCGAAAGAAAGAGTGGGCGTCCAAGACAGTTTGTCGCGCGCTTTGACGGGGTTCGCCAATGATTGTCCGGGCTCCATCGGCCGCACCAGCCCAGGATCGCTGACCACGCAGTCCCGCCAGTCCAGTCCAACCGCCCGATACGCCACGTCGCACAATTGGCGCAATGTATGCAGTTGCCCGGTGCCTATCACGAATTCGTCGGGCGATTCCTGCTGCAGCATCGCCCACATCGCTTTCACGAAGTCGCCGGCGTATCCCCAATCCCTGGCTACGTCCAGGTTGCCCAAGGCCAGCTTCCCGCCTTCGACGATCGGCCGCCCCATTTCATTGTTGGCCGGAGAATCCTGGATTCCGAGCGAAGCGCAGGCAGCGCCATAGGCAACCTTCTGCGTCAGGAAATGCAAGGGACGCCGTTCGCTCTCGTGATTGAAAAGTATGCCGCTCGCGATGTACAGCCCGTAGCTTTCGCGATAGATGCGCGCCATCTGGTGCGCATACACCTTGGCGGCGGCGTACGGGTTCACCGGATTGAAGGGGGTCTGCTCGTCCTGGCATATTCCCAACGCCATTCCGTACATTTCCGAAGAAGAAGCGTGATACACCCTGGCCTGCGGACTATGGTGGCGCACGGCCTCGAACAGGCGCACCGCGCCAAGGCCATTGACCAGCAATGTCTCCGGCGCGCGCGCCCATGATTCTCCCGGACGCGACTGCGAAGCAAGATTGTAGATCTCGTCCGGCTTCGCCTCGTGCACAGCCGATGCGATATCCACGCCTTCGGACATATCGCCGAAAACCGGCTCGATGTGGTCGAGAACAGGGCCGAGAGTCCCCTTGCGGAACCAGCTTTCACGACGGACCATGCCGAAAACGCGGTACCCCTTGTCTAGCAATAATTCAGCCAAGAACGTGCCGTCTTGACCTGTTATTCCTGTAATCAGGGCCTTTTTCATACTTTTGACGGGAAAACGGGCGCTTGGCGGCCCAATATTGTACCCCACTGCACTCCCCACGCAGCGGACGGGCGTTGTTCGAGGCGGCCAAGGAAGGCCGTCGTGTCTCCGTACCAAGGCAGGCGAATGACGGTCGAAAGGCCCGCAATTTCACATCGCCAACGTCTTGCGGAGCATCGGTCAGGGCGACGGGAACACGGTGATCTTTCGAACCAGGGCCATGAGCGTGCGGGTGTCTCCGTTGGGCAGCGTGGTGATGGTGGGCGCGTCAAGCACGCGCAGCCGGAAGGGATTGCCGCCAGCCTGCAGATCCACGTCAAACGTCCATTGGCCGCCCGCGAAGGTCTGCCGGTATGCGCGCTGTTCCGCCCCGGTCCCAACGACCAGCTCCACAGTCCGGACCGCGCCATCGCGACTGGGACCTTGCACCACTTCGACAGTCAGCTTGACACGCTGCGGCGCAGCCGCGGTCAGGGCCCCACCCATACCTTCCTTATCGCCTTGTCCGAGCCAGACGATCTGCCCGGGCCCTGCATAATCCTTCTCCAGTCCCCATGGCGGGCCGCTGAGTTCCGGAAGCACGCCCACTGTCCCAGACAACGATGGGTCTACGCCGATCAACGGGTTCCGGCTCACCAGACCGGATTCCACCGGAACACGGACCATATGGCTTACTTCGCCGATCTCGGTGCGTCCTTTCGGAGTCCAATAGCGGTAACTTTCGTTGAAGAAGAATTCTTGCCACTTGGCTCCTTTCAACCACTCCTGCAAGGGCTCTTCTTGCAGACCCTGCGTAAATGCATCCATAACGACCACGGCGCCGACTTGACGCGGAGCAACCGCGCTGGGGTCCATGCTCATGGTCCCGGCGCTTTGGGCCACTTGCTGCATGGCGTTGCGGTCGCCTTTGGAAGGCAGCGGCCAGGTATAGAAACCAGAGCCGCTTCCCGCCAGTTTCAAATGAATCGGCAGTGCGTAAAGGGATTCGAACCCGTATCCGGTTCCTGGATTTCCAACGACTACCACCGTCTTGGATGGCGGCGCGTTCTGCGCCAGAAACCTGACCAGGCGCGCGACCGAATTGGTTTCCGCCGCCAGCCAGTTCGCGGTCCTGTTCGCCGCCAGCGCCCCTGTGACGAGCGCTGGCGCCAATACCGCGATGAAAATAAGCCTTGCGGCAAAAAACAGATTGCGCGGCAACGCCGAATAACCCAGCGCCACCAATCCGGAGACCGCGACGATGCCCGGAAACATATACCGTTCGCTCATGCCCTTGGTGTAGAGCACGAGCTGCGGCGCGATCCAGACAAACAACAGGATCATCGCGATCGCAATCGGGCCGCGCCTGGACGGCGAGCGAATGCCTTCGGCAAACAAGGTCAGCAGCGCCAGGCCAATCGGCCAGTTCAGGCCAAATGTGGATATGAGCCTAAGCCAATGCAGCGGATTGAAACTCGCGAGCGAAATTCCGCTTGCGTTCGCGCTGTATCCGTCCGACTTGGATGCGAGGATCAGTACAATCGTCATCAGGCCGAGAGTCAGGAAAAGACCGGCTATCGACAGCGGGACTTTCGCAGACACAATAGCTTGCCTCCAAGAACCTCCTCGCCTGACATCGGCCCACACCCTCAACATCATGACGGCCGGAATCACGAGCATGAAGCTTTCCTTGCAAAGCGCCGCAAGCATCAGGGCGAGCAACCCCAATGTGTCCCATCGCGTCCTCCAAGGGCTTACCGGGGCTTGTGAAAAAGCCCATGCCGCCACCGATAGCAGTAGCATTCCCGCGGTCTCCTGCGGAACCAGATTTATCCAGATCCAGCTCTGTCCCCCACTGACGGTCAGCGTCGCGATGAAGATCGATGCAGCCACCAGGCCCGCGCCAAGACGCCGCGCGGTCCGGAAAAAGAAGAATAGAGTCAGCACTCCCCATAGAAGCGCGAAGAAATGCCAAACGTGCGGACTACGCCCGTAAGCGGAAGCCCCGAAGGCGATGTAAGCCCAGTACAACGGGCGAAAACGCTGGAAGTCGATTGCATCCGAATGGACCCGCTCGATCCAGGATTGGAGAGTCCAGGGAGGCAGGCCCAGCAAATGATGATCTTCCACGATGTAGAACTCGGCGACTAGCGCACCCCCCAGCAACAGCAGCATTCCGCCTGCTATCAACAGGAAACTCGCAATGCCTTCCCTGCACGAGTCGGCGCCTCCGGAAACGTCGGAGTTCCGAGGTTGGCTGGCAGGATCATTGGCGCTGGTAGCCGGTTGCATATAAGCAGGTCCGCTTGTGTGGTTCTGAATGGAGAGCGCTGGAAACATCGGGTCTATAGCGCCGTCACCGCAGGCTCACGGTCTGCGGGCAGAGCGGTCCATCTTGAAATCCCACTTCAGGACAAATCGCGGGCGAAGACCTGCATTGGGCAGGAACAGCGGTGGCGACCCGCCGCTTCAGCCTTTCCAGCGGAAAAGGCCCCAAGGCAATATCCGACTGGTTCGAGCTACCCCTTGTCGCTGTTCGCGCGGCCGCCGACAGAATGCCGGCGGTCATGCGAACCATTACTGCTCGATCGACAACGCGAACAACCCGATGCCCATACTGCGCGGATCGGTGGCCGTCGGCTTGGACGACGCCGGCACGCTTATATTCAGCTTGTCAGCCGCACTGACGCCATTGAAGGTCAGTCGAACCTGCTGCCTGGGTTCGTCGGTCACTTTGAAGTTCTGCGTCTGTCCGCCCAAAGTGACGGTCGCATCCTTACCCAGATTGGTGCCGTAGTAATCGCGCAATGTCAGATTCACCACGACGTTGCCCGACAACGGCTCGCGCAAAGTGAACGTTGCGGTAGGCGCTTGTGTCGTGTCGGTCCAGCGGCCCCACTCTTCGTATCCGGAAACGCCGCTCACCGAGCGCACGAATTCCGGATATCCAGGGCGATCGAAGGCGATGCCTTGAGCCAACGTGGCCGCATAGCGCAGCCCTGTTTCCAGGTTCTCGGCTGGGACCACCGGCGCCACAGGGGCCGGCGGAGCCGTTTCCGCGGTTTCAGGCGGCGTCGTCACCGGCGCGGCGGCGGGCTGTTCGACAGCCACGGGCGGCTTGTCGCCACAAGCCGTCAAGGTCAGTGCAAGCAAAACGAGCGGGGCGCGGGCAGGCGTCAGAATGTTCATGGAGTGGTCCTGTCAAAAAATTAGGGGATTAGGAGTTACTGCGTGGGTGCGGCGGAGCGGCGATGTGAGCTGGAAACAACCTATGCATTAGTGCCCGGTCCACTCGCTTGTTCCAGTACAAAGAGGCAAGCAAGGTCCATAGACTGGATTCCCTGGCGAACCACTTCGGGCTACGAGCCGGATCAACGTGGCGGCGTGTGGATACGTAGCCGAAACTGCATAGCCAGGAAAGGGGCACTTTTCCCTCAGCCCGGCGCAGCATGTCGTTTATCTCGCAATGGACCGGTATCACCGCACGCATAGTCTTGTTGTCCGCATACATGCGAGATCCCGCGAGCTTACGCGGGAGATATCGGAAACGCGCCCCGCCGCGCGACAAACGCAGCCAGAATTCGTAATCCATACAGTACTTCAGCGAGGAATCAAGCATACCATGGGCCTCTATGACGCTACGTCGGAAGAAGACGGCGGGCTGGCATATGAAACAGACCTCTCTCAGTCGGGCCGGGTTCCAGCTTTCGGTGTGATAAGCCTCATAGGGGTGATCGTCAACATCTATATGATCGGCCAGACCGTAGACCACATCTACATCGGGTTCAATCGCAAACAGATCCAGCGCCGCCTGCACAGCGCCGGGATAGTACACATCGTCTGAGTTCAGCCAGCCGATTATTTCGCCCGTAGCGATGGCCAGCCCTTTGTTGACAGCGTGGGCCTGTCCACCATCGGGCTCAGATTTCCAACGAACGTTCGCTGCGGCCCTCAGCACGTCGAGCGTTTCGTCCGAGCTGCCCGCATCGAAAACAATGTGCTCCAGCTCGTCGACTTTCTGGCTGGCCACGCTCGAAAGCGTGCGCCCGATGAAGCGCCCTTGATTGTATGATGGCGTCACAATACTGACTTTCATCGTGCCGTTTGCTGCTGTGGATATCGCATTAGAACGGAAAGTCCGCGACTGCGTAGGTCATCAGCGGATAGGCCCGTGGCGTGCATGGCCTTTTGGAGGGCCTCTTCGTTTCTGTTCTCTCCAGGCATCGATAGGATCCATTCAACGTCCAAACCGCATGAGTTCAGATGATCGCGCATCTTGTCTATCGGCACGCGATTGATGACTGTGGAGTCGTAGATCCAGTTGATGGCCGAATCCAGATCGATCGCCGCATCCTCCGGCCAATTCGAAGCCAAACTGGCCCTCATCTCGGCTCTATCCAGAACCAAATGCGACCATGGCTCCACCAATGCCGAGAGAGCCGGCCACTGGTGCAGATGATGGCCATACGAGCAAGTCCAAACAGGTTCGAAACTAAGCAAGACGACCCCGTGAGGCCTCAGTACGCGCCTGATCTCGGAGAGCGCGCGCGGAACGTCGCCAATGTGCTCGAAGGTCGACATCGAAAGAACCACATCGAAACTGTCGTCCTCGAACGCAAGCTGTTCGGCGTTCATGAGGATGAGCCTGGCGGGAACGCCGTCGAGCTGCAACGCGACGTCCCTCTCAATGTCCAGACCAATACCGGTGTACGAGGCCGCACCTAGGGCGACGCACGCTTCCAGCGCGTACCCGTGGGGCGAGGCGCCGATATCCAAGAGATCTAGCTCAGCGAGCGATCTGATCGAAGCCAACTCGCCCACTATCTGATGATTGTATGCACGAATCTCCTCAAGCTGGGCCTCATTGGGCTGCCCGGCATTGAACGCATCAATGCTCCACCTATAGAGGCTCAGCTGCGCAGGACCGGACTCTCCCGAAGATCTGCCGCCGCCCGCAGCGATGTCCCTCGCTACCTGAATTTTAATCAGTTCGATGTGCTCTATCGGCACGCCTCGCGCAATGCCAAGGAGCCACATCCTCACAAAATGGCGCGCGGATTTCCAGATCCCCCATTGCATAGTCTTGTTTCCACGTACTGGAGCGTTAAGAAAAGGTCATTGCCGACAGCCTGACCGACAGCTGGCGGTCGTCGTCGACATCAAGAACTTCCCGGGGTACAAAGCTCGAATCGCTCAACACATCTATCTTGACGCTCTGCCCCCGCAGCGACGCGACATCCCCGGAAAGCGTGAATGGACCGGCCGAATCCAGCAGCTTTCTGTCGACGATATCACCCTGGACAACGAGGCGTATTTCGAAATTTCCGTGACCGGCCTGGGGCACGTACTCAAGGTCGAACTGAAGGCGGCTCGAGTCGTCGGGCACTGTCGTTGTGACGGAATAGATCGGGCCGATCCAGGCGTCCGCGTACTGGCCCTTGAAGGCCATATCCCTGGCAACCAGGCCTCTGAGCAACCGCACTTTCTGGCCCGACAACCAGCCAAAGAGCAATCGATCGCGCGCCATGCGAGGGGAGTAGCGGAGCGTAGCGAAGAAATGCAGGCCTGCCGCACCTATACGACGCTCGCGGAAAGACTGCTCGGCGTGTCTTGCATGATGCCGCGCGTGATCGTGGTAATGATGCGAATAAGCCCAGTGGGATAGGAACAGACGCCAGTACAGCGGCGAAAACTTGCTGCCCCAGTGCTTCTTGCTCACTCCGATCGAGAGAGCCAGCACTTCTGCTTCGGTCCGCTGTGCCGACTTCGACTCGTCGTGCATGCGGTAGTCGCTGAAAATCTCGTCGATCCGATGGAAGCGATAGTGACGACTGAATCTGGAGAACAAGTCGTAGTCCAAAGCATGGTGCTCGTTCACGTCGAGCCAACCCACCCGTTGCGTGACCGAGGCATGCCAGAAGACAGAAGGCTGCGGAATCGTATTGTAGCCGCGCTTCCAGATCGCCAAGTGCTCGAAGTGCGAAATGTACTCGGCGGGATGCTCAACCCCAACGTACCTCGAGTTCTCACCGGTGAACATGCTGCGCCCCATGACTACGTAGCGGTTTCGAGCAGGATCAATCTCGCTCGCCACCCTGTGCAGCGTTCCTGGATGAAGCACGTCATCCGAATTGAGGAACGCCAGGATCGTACCGTGCGCACGCGCAAACCCGCGATTGATCGCATCGGCCTGACCCGCGTCCTTCTCTACATGCAGCTCGAACACGCCCGGATGCCGCTCTACGAATGCCTCTGCGACCGAAATGGAACTATCTGTCGACAAACCATCCTGGATGATTACCTGCAAGTTTGGGTACTGCTGATCGACGAGGCTTTGCAATGTCTCGGCAATGTACTGGCCCTGGTTGTACGAAGGGACCACAATCGAAATAACGGGAAGATCAGTCATAGCTGGTTACCATAAAGCCCTTCATAGACGCGCCGGTAGATGGAGAGCGTCTGGACGGCGCTGCGGCGCGCCGAAAATAGATGTCGCCGCGAGACAGCCGCCTTTGCGAGCTTTTCGCGCAGTGCGGGTTGGGTTGCGATTGCGACCAACGCCTCGCCGATTTCGTGGGTATTCTTTGGGTCGAAAGTAAGTGCCGCATCGCCTGCGATTTCAGGCAGTGAAGTGGCATTGGAACAGAGCACGGGTTTACCGGCGATTATCGCTTCGGCCACCGGCATTCCATAACCCTCGAACAGGGATGGAAAGACCAGCGCCAGACAGCCCTGGAACAGCGACCGGATCTCGAGCGGGGAGCGATAGCCCAGATGAACAACGCGGGATTCCAACTGGCGATCCCGAATCTGCACTGCAGCCGGATGATCTTCCGGGAAGGCGCGTCCGGTCATCACCAGCTTGAGATCGGCCGGCAAGCGCGAAAGCACGTTCGAGAAAGCCTCGACCAGACGGGCATGGTTCTTGTGAGGCCAACAGTGCGCGGGGAAGAACACGAATGGACCGGTCAGGCCCAGCCTCGCCAGCAACGAATCGCGTTCCGCAGGATCGACCACATCCCACACGTTGCGACTCGGAACAATCCAAACGGTGCTCATTTTCTCCAATGGCACTCCGTAGCTGCGATGAACGTCCTGACGCGTGAACTCCGAAATGCAGATTATGTGGTCGGCTCGTTCCGCAGAGCTTCTGTAGAGCCGCTCGCGTTCCTCCAGCTGCTGTGCGGTGAAGAACTCGGGGTAGTGCAAATGCTGCAGATCATTGATGGTCAGGATGTTCGGTAATCCGATCAGGTCCGGATGCGTATAGCCCGCTACTGAGTGCACAAGGTCGAAATCGAGTTTATGCAGATGCGCGAGGTTCCGCATGGCTGTGTTGAGCACCGGCATCTGGCCCACGCTCTGCGCAAGCCCGTTGGTCAGGAGGCTTTGCAACGCTTCGGTTTCACGCTCCACCCCATCGGTGTAATGGAATTTCATGTTGAACGTCTGCGGCAGCATCCATTCGTGACAGGCGCTTCGCGGCGCCATCACCCGGTAGGCATTCCGTCTGTCGATCCGGGCGATTGCTGAAACAAGCTCGTAAGTCGCTTGCTCTATTCCGCCCGCATGGCCAAGCTCCATCCAGCGCAGATCGAACAGAAGCTTGAAAGGTTTCCTGCGCTTTATCCTGATCGAACGGTTCACCAATCGCTCGAAGCCGGGAGCCGCGGCCTCTATCGAGTTGGTCGCTTCCACGTAGACCTTCGCGATATCGATGACGGCTTGCACGGGAGCAGCCTGGGCGAGCGACTGCACTACGCGGGCGGCGAAGGCGTCCGACGCGTCTTCGAGGAAACAGTGCTCGCCATGTCTGGCTCCCGTACCTTCCGAAGCCATCGTCGTGCAAACGACCGGCACGCGCATCGACCACGCCTCAAAGATCTTCTGGCGCACGCCACCGCCGTAGCGCATGGGCACCACGTAGGTCGAAGCGTTCCAGAAGTACGGCCTGATATCCGGCACGTTGGCGTGCAGTTCGCAGTTTGGCGAAGCGGCCAAGGCCGTCTTCAACGCTTCAGACGGAACCATGCCCACGGCCTGGAAAATGGCCTTGGGATTGCCCTTGAGCACTTGAGGCCAGATGTCTGACAGGAAATGCAGCACCGCATCCACGTTGGGTGGATGAGATAGATGGCCGGTGAACAGGACGATCGGGCGCTCGTCGCGGGCCCATCCGGAAGGCGCGGGCGTGTAATAGGATGTATCGACCGATATCGCCGCGATGCCGCTTTCCGCGCTCATCTTGAACAGACCGTTCGCGCGTTCTTGATCCAGCTCGGAAACGAAACCCACCACCTCGGCCCGCTGCGCGGCGGACTGCTCCTGGCGGTGCACCGCCGATATCTCCGCCGACGATCTGTGCGGGGCCGTTGGATTCTTCAGGGCGCGCCCGTAGTAATCCGCCCTTACGTCGTGGAAGTAGACCACCTTGCCGCCCATGGGCGGCAGATAATCCAGCCACGACTCGATACCCGTCTGAATCAGCACGATCGACTGCCAATGGTGCTGGGTAAGCGCAAACAACAGTTGCGGCGCGCAGTTCGAAAGTATGGAAACCTTTTCCAGCGCGTCCGAAGGCTTGTCCAGCAGTCTAAGTCGGTTGCGGAACACCCACGAGCGCACCCTTCCCGGGATCTTCCATACCCAGGAGCGCAGCACGGCGCCCGGTTCCTCCGGCAGCTGAACGTGCATATCCGGGACCGCTCTGGGCCAGAAGTAGGAGCCGTCGAGAAACAACTCCAGATTGGCGACTCCCTCGGCAGGGTAGTTTCCGTAGCACGGCGCAACGACGCCCACGCGGTAACTGCCGGACAGGTGACGAAGATTAAAATAGTCGACCCCCATCTTGCCCGGGAAGTAAGGCAGATCGGTAGTCAACACCAGGGCTGAGGGTTGAGAAGAAGGCGCTGTCACACCACCCTCAATACCTTGCCGAGCTTCCACCACCATTTCCTTTGCAGCTCGTTCCACATCTCCTCCCCTTCTCGCTTCATCGTTTCGATCTCCGCGGTGATCTTCTCACCCAAGTCCTGCGCTTGCCGGAATTGCTCCTCAAGCTCGGCGATTCTCTCGGCGCAGGCTCTCTCAGCCAGCGAATGGGCCGATTGCAGGTCCCGAATCCGCTGTTCTGCATGCTCCTTCTGCCGGTGCGACTCTTCCAGTCCCCCGACGAGCTCTGCTTTTTCGGACTGCAGCCGCGATATGTCCTGGCCTTGGCTCTCTATGACCACCGCCCGCGCCGCGCGGTCCTGCTCTGCCGATTCGTAACGCACACGCAGGGCTTCCAGCGACTCATTCAAAGTCCCAATCGAATCGCTCGCCCCCACAAACGCGGCATGCACCGATTCCAACTCCCCAAGACGCTGGTGTACTTCCGCGTGGAGTTGCGCAATCTGCTGGCCCTGCGACTCGATAACGACCAGTCGCGCGGCCCTGTCGTCTTCGGCCGCCTCATAGCGCAACCGCCATGGCTCTACCGATTTCTGGGCGCCTTCTAGCTCGGCATAGACATGCTCGAGCTCGGACAGCCGTTGGTGCATATCGGCCTGGAGCTTGGATATGATTTCGCCTTGGTCGGTAATCACCTTCCGGCGCGCTTCGCGATCTTTTTCAACGCCGAGGAAATGGCCTTGCAGGTCGAGCAGCTGCGCCTGCAGGAGATTCCGCTCATTGGCAAGCGAATCCTTCGCTACATACAGGCTCTGCAACGTCTCTCGTAAATCGCTGCGGTCGCTTCCAGCTGCAGCGGCCTTTTCTTGCTGGTCCTTCAGATCCAGCATGGCCTGCACCAAATGGCCCTGTGGCGATGCGAGCAGCGAACTCTCTATCGATGCGATCTCGTTGACTCTCAGCGGCTTGCGGCTGACGGCGAGGAAAGTATCGTAGTGGGCAAATATCGCAGGCTCGAAGCTGAGGTGTTTTGCCCCCAGCCTGCGGAAGAATTCGGTGATCGATTCCCTACTGAAAAGAAACAGGTGCTCGTCGGATTTCAGCTGGTCCAGGAAAGGAGAGTTCGAGCTGACCAGCTCGTCGTACTTCATGCCCAGCTTGAATTCCGGCATCTGTATCAACAGCATTCCGTCCGGCTTGAGCAGACTAAGGCAGTGGCGCATGGTGTCGACCGGATTCGGCAAGTGCTCGATGACGTCCATCATGGCGATGACGTCCAAACTCGCCGGCTCTATCGCCAGATTCTCGACCGGCCCGAGCCTTACATCCACCCCGAATTTTTCCTTGCCGTAGGCCACGACCCAAGGGCTCATTTCCACGCCGAAGGCGTCGAAGCCCGCGTTCTCCATCAGCGCTACGAAGCTCCCGTGCGCGCAGCCCAGTTCCATCACCAAGGCGGGGGGCAAGTGAAACTTCAGCAGCGCACGTAACCAATGCAGGTTGCGCTCGGGCAGATCGTTTCTGGCTCGCGCTTCGAATCCGGGCTGGGCCAGGTCCTGCTCTTGATGGTCGAGCCAGTACTGCTTGCCGTAGAAATCCTTCTCGTCGTCCAGAACCTGCAACTGAGTTGCCGACAAGCCCTCCTGCGACACGAGCGTGCCGCAGGTCTTGCACTCGAGATAGTTCGGACCGAAAGGCACGAACCGGCTGGCGCCACACCAGCACTCACTGACTTTCCGGGCCGCTGGCGGCGCGCCGTTCACCAAATCCGCAGATCGCTTTCTGGGGTTCATCCTACTGGACCTCATCCAGATGTTCCTGGTCGGACGGGTGCTGTCCGCCAGGTCGGTTGTTTGAAGCTTGCAGCAGCATATCTCCAGGCAGGTTGGTCAAGCCATGATGGGTCAGTACCGCCACCCCCCCCCGCAACGCCAATCCGACCGAGAAAGTCCCGACATTGACCAAATGACACACCCGGACTTCGGCTGCGTTTATCTGCTCATAGGACATGGCGTCCCTGAAGCGCCACTCCGCTTCGGAGACGCAGGACAGCCCCACCTCGTAGGTGTAGTCGCCAGGCGCGAGATCCAGGACGACTTCTTGCCTGCAACGAACTACCGATCCGGCAGCTGCCGGCTCGACTGGGCCCAGCTCGTATTGCCAGCTGTTCTTCCCATGGACGATCGTACCGCGATCACTCGAGATGACGACCCCCGATATCGGAATTCCGATATCGGCATCAACTGCGTACTCGGAATAGAAAACGGCGCGCTCGCCCTGCTTGAAGTTGCTTCTGGCCACGCCGTCCATATCCATCAGCGCGACGCCGACGCAAAGCGCACGGCCGTCTCCGATTTGGGCCTTGGCGGAGATATCGAGGAACGTCTCCGGTGGCGGACCGACAAGCTCCACACCGACCTGCTCAACGGCAGCCCTGATTTGCCGACTGCCGGCCTGGGCGCCGGGTGGTGCGGACTTCGACGCTTGATTAATCAGATAGTAGTGCCTGGCTGCTTCGGATGCGGGCCCGATGAACTTTACGGAGCCATGGTCCAACAGAACCGCTCGCTCGCAGTACTGCTCAATATCGGGCATTGAATGCGAAACGAGGAGAATAGCGGCGCCGGAGGCGCGCAGCTCGTCCAGGCGCGCATAGCATTTCTGCCGGAAGAACACGTCGCCGACCGTCAGCGCCTCATCGATGATCACCACCGAGGCATCGATATGCGCCTGCACAGCGAAAGCCAGGCGCATGAACATGCCGCTGGAATAGGTCTTGACCGGCTGATCGATGAACTCGCCAATCTCCGAGAACTCGACGATCCGATCATAGCGCGCCGCCATTTCCTCTTCCGTGAGTCCAAGGACCGCGCCATTCATGAATACGTTTTCCCGGCCGGTGAATTCCGGGTTGAAGCCGGAACCCAGCTCAAGGAGCGCCGCAATGCGTCCGTTCGTGGCAATAGTCCCGGCCGTTGGGGAGAGCGTTCCGCAAATGAGTTGCAGCAGTGTGGATTTTCCCGACCCGTTGCGCCCGATGATGCCCACACTTTCACCGGGGCTCACGCTGAACGAAACGTCCTTGAGCGCCCAGAACTCACGATAATAGGTGGAAGCAGACGCGCCGACGGCACGCTGGACCCTCGGGAAAAGCGACTGCTTCAGGCGATCGCTGGATTTCTCGTACACGTGGTAGCACTTGGACACGCCACTCACGTCGATGGCCGGCTGGTTACTCATGCGGATACCCTCTTTCCCACTTCGACGACCTGATCGGGCTACGCCATGCGTCAGACAACATCGGAAAATCCATTACGCGTTCTTTGAAACCAGACGAAGCCGAGCCACGCCACCAACAAAGATCCCGCCAAGTACAGAGAAAGTTCCAGGAAGTCCGGCAAACGGCCGTAAATGAGCACATTCCTGCTTTGCTCGATCAGGTAGGCCAGAGGATTCAACCTGACCCACCGTTGATACTCCTGCGGCAGAGAAGATATCGGATAGAACACGCCGGAAAGGAAAAGCAGCGCCGTCGTGAAAATCGCGGTTATCTGCCCGACATCCCGTACGTACACACCGGTTGCAGCAAGAAACCAAGCGAAGCCCATGGCGGCCAGCAGCAGGGGCAGCACTACCAGCGGAAACAAGACAACCGTCCATGGCAAGCTCTGGTTGAGGATCAGTTGCGCCAACAGCAGGACGAGCAGGCTGATGAGCGCATGGAACAGCGCCGAACCAAGCGCCATCCATGGCAGTATTTCTAGGGGGAAGATGACCTTCTTCACATAGTTCACGTTCTCCAGCACCAGAGACGGCGCTCGATTCGCGCATTCGGCAAAGAGCCCGTGCATCATCATTCCGACGAAGAGCAGAATCGCAAAGTCGCTTTTGCTGGTCGCGCCGTCCGCCCCCCAACGAGCCTCGAATACGACCGAAAAAACGAACGTATAGATAGCCAGCATTATCAGCGGATTGAGAAATGACCAGGTCAGCCCCATGATCGACCCGCGATAGCGACCGATCACATCGCGCTTTGTCATGCGCGCGATGAGCCGGCGGTTCTTGAGAAGACTGCCGAACATTTCGATCAAACCTGCGGGATGTGATTGGCCTGGATTCATGCTTACCTTGGAGAAAATCGTTGGATTTCAGAGCGCCTCGAGGGCGGCGATGGCGGGGACTAGTGCGTTCGGCTTGCCAAGTCCATACCGTGATTCTTTTGAACGCGCGCGATCACAGATTTGCCCACATCGAATCTCTTCATCAGAAGCTGGGAAGCGATAGCGGGAGAAAGCTTTCCACGAACGTCAATCGCCGCCTTGAGACCAATCCGTCTGGCGAAACCGGGATCGTCGACCAATCTGCGCATCTGGCGCGCGGCGTCCTCGATGTCTGCGTCGGCCCAGCGTTGATTCTCCCAATGCTGATACGCGCCGGGCGGAACCGGAACCAGCTCGTACTTGACCAGGCAACTATTGCTTTCGTCCATGAACTCGGTGTTGCCGGACCATGCGGTCGCCACAACAGGCTTGCCGAGCATCATGCTTTCCGCCATACCCAGCCCAAATCCCTCGGCACGATGCAGGGAAACATAAGCGTCTGCGCAGTTCTGCAGCGAACGAACATGGCTGCGGTCTATCACCTGATCGCGGACGATTATCCGATCGTCGGAATCGGTTGCGGAAAGAAGGTCGAGAAGCAGGCGCGGCTGACGGTGGCCGTTGCTCGATTTGACCAGTAGTTTGACGTTCCTGCGCTCGGGGAGAAACGCCGACTTGAAGGCCCGGATCGCCGCAAATGGGTTCTTCCGCTCAAGCCACGAGTTGAAATCGAAGGTCAGCAGGAACAGGAAATCGCTTTCTTCTATTCCGAAGTCGGCGCGAGTCAACCGGCTAGTCGCGATTTCGCGCAACGGAAGCGGCACACGGGTGACGGGTTTGTCGGTTACCCGTCGGAACATACACTCAACGAATTCGGACGAGACAATCACTTCATCGACATCCCGAAGCGCTCCCATCCATGCTTCCGGTATGTTCTCCAATTCCCAGAACCAACATGCGATCACGTAGCCTTTGGCTATCCTTGCACGCCCGATCTTGTCTATCGCCGCCTGGAAGTAATCCGGATTCACGAAGATCAGATGCACGTCGTAAGGCATCTCCGTGCCAAGCCTGTCGTTGAGGGTACTGTCCTCCATTCCATGCGGAATGGCCAAATCGACGTCATGAAGCGCGACCGGGTAACCATGGGCGATAAGAGCGTCGGTATACAGGCGCGCACTTTCGCCAAGCCCGAACTGCCCCCTGAAGTAGCCAAATATATTGACCCCTGCTCCCGGTCCGTAGTCGGTGCGTGCGCTGGCTGCCGCATGCTCCTTCTGCGGCAGCGACCACGAGGACGAGCGCGGGAAAGCCACCCTCCTACGCAAGGGGGCAGTAAGAAGATTGGATGCGCTCTCCCGCCAGGCCAGCGGCAAGCGTGCGTACAAACGACGCAGCCATACATTGGACCTCATCCGGGTCCACGCGGAGAACAGGAGGCCAGAGCTGCCTCTTACCTTCTCAGTATTCGTCGTCACGGCGAAGTCATCTAAATGCCGTGGGGCGCTAGCCGGAAGAGTTCAGCCTGCCAATGAATCGCCAATATCTCTCTCCAGATCCATAGCATCTTCGACACCTACGCTAAGGCGCACCAATCCATCCACCATGCCCAGTTTCAGGCGTCGCTCGCTTGGCACCGATGCATGCGTCATCACGGCAGGGTGGTTGATCAGGCTTTCCACGCCGCCAAGCGATTCGGCCAGGGTGAACAACCCGGTGTTCTCGCAGAGCTTGCGCGCGGCGTCGAAGCCACCCTTCAGCACGATGGAGATGATCCCGCCGAAGCCCTCCATCTGCCGCTTGGCGAGTTCGTGCTGCGGATGCGAAACCAGCCCGGGATAGATGACTTTCTCGACTGCCGGATGCGCATCCAACCACTGCGCCAGCGCCAGCGCATTCTCACAATGCGCCTTCATCCGCAAATGTAGCGTCTTCAACCCGCGCAGCGCCAGAAAGCTGTCGAACGGCCCCTGCACCGCACCGATCGAGTTTTGCAGGAACGCCATCTGCTCTGCCAATTCTGCATCGTCGCCCACTACCACCATGCCGCCGACCATGTCGGAGTGGCCATTGAGGTATTTGGTGGCCGAATGCATGACGATGTCCGCGCCCATCAGCAAAGGGCGCTGGAGGATGGGCGAGGCGAAGGTGTTGTCCACGACGATGCGCAGGCCGTGCTTGCGCGCGATGGCGGAGATCGCCGCGATGTCGACGATCTTCAACATCGGGTTGGTCGGGGTTTCTATCCAGACCATTTTCGTTTGGGGACGGATCGCGGCTTCGAACGCGGAGGGGTCGGTCAGGTCTACGAAACTGAAATCCAGGCCGGCGCTGCGCCTGCGTACGCGCTCGAACAGGCGGTAGGTGCCGCCGTAGATGTCGTCCATGGCGATGACGTGGTCGCCGCTGTCGAGCAGCTCCAGGACCGTTGAGGTGGCCGCCATGCCCGAAGCGAAGGCGAAGCCGCGGCTGCCGCCTTCCAGCGCGGCCACGCAGCGCTCGTAGGCGAAGCGAGTGGGGTTGTGGGTGCGTGAGTATTCGAAGCCCTGATGCACACCGGGGCTGCTTTGGGCGTAGGTGGAGGTGGCGTAGATGGGCGGCATGACTGCGCCGGTGCTGGGGTCGGGCGACTGCCCGCCGTGGATGGCCAGCGTGCCCAGCGCCAGAGTTTCTCCAGCGGCGGGGTGATTGGGGGATACCGACATGGCCTAATCCTTTTAGACAGCCGGCGATTTTAGCAGCTGGGCCTTAACCAATCGTCCATAGCGAGCAAAGCCGGCACGCCGTCTCAGTTCGCCTTGCGACTTATTGAACCCGGCGCCGCAGGAAGTTCAGCAGGTCGATGCGGGTGATCAGGCCCAGGAAGGCCTCCCCATCGGTCACGATGGCGACCTGGCCGCGGTCGAAAACCGGCAGCAGCGCCTCGATGGGCGATTTCACGTCCAGGCGATCCAGCTTGCTGACCATGGCGGTGGAGACCGGATCGCGGAAGCGGGCTTCGTCGCCATAGACATGGAGCAGCACATCACTTTCGTCGACGATGCCGACCAGCTTCTCGCCCTGCATCACCGGCAATTGTGAGACGTCGTACAGTTTCATGCGCTGGTAAGCGGTGGTCAGCAGATCGGTGGGACTGACCACAACGGTGTCTTTCTGGCTGTAGGGGCGAAGAATCAAGTCGCGCAGGTCGCCGTACTGGGCGCGTTCGATAAAGCCGTTGTCCAGCATCCAGTAGTCGTTGTACATCTTCGACAGGTATTTGTTGCCGGTATCGCAGACGAATACCAGCACCTTCTTGGGCGTGGTCTGCTCCTTGCAGTACTTCAATGCCGCAGCCAGCAGGGTGCCGGTAGAGGAACCACCCAGGATGCCTTCCTTGGCCAGCAATTCACGCGCGGTCAGGAAGCTTTCCTTGTCGCTGATCGAATAAGCCTTCTTCACCCGGGTGAAGTCGGAAATCTGCGGCAGGAAGTCCTCGCCGATGCCTTCCACCATCCAGCTACCCGACTTTTCACTGAGCGTGCCCTCGTTGATGTACTCGGTGAGGATCGAGCCGACCGGATCGGCCAGGATCAGTTCTACATTCGGCGCATGTTGCGCAAAAGCCCGCGACAGGCCGGTCATGGTGCCGGAGCTGCCGCAACCGAACACTACCGCATCCAGCTGTCCGTCCATCTGCCGCAGGATCTCCGGGCCGGTGCCGAACTCGTGGGCGGATGGATTGTCGGGATTGCCGAACTGATTGATGAAATAGGCGCCCGGAGTTTCGCTGGCGATGCGCGCGGCCAAGTCCTGGTAGTACTCGGGATGGCCCTTGGCCACATCCGAACGGGTCAGGATGACCTCGGCGCCCATCGCTTTGAGGTTGAAGATCTTCTCCCGGCTCATCTTGTCCGGGACCACCAGCACCAGCTTGTAGCCCTTCTGCTGGGCTACCAGGGCCAAGCCGATGCCGGTATTGCCGGCCGTGCCTTCCACCAGGGTCGCGCCGGGCTCCAGGTCGCCCCGTTGTTCGGCCGCCTCGATCATGGACATGCCGATCCGGTCCTTGATGGAGCCACCAGGATTGGCGCTTTCCAGCTTGAGGTACAGCTCGCACACGCCGGCATCCAGGCGCTGGGCCTTGACGATGGGCGTTTCGCCGATGAGTTCAAGGACAGAAGAATGGATGGCCATGCGGGGAAGCGCTCGTGTGCGGCTTGGAGAGGGGCTGGATTATCGCACTGCCGGAAGCTTGAGGCTTTGGCTTTGCTCCTGCTCAATCAATCCCGTGAGTCGCGGCAAGCAGGCTGGGACAAACCCCGAAGGGGCGGCGCACAGGGATGTGCGCCGTTTCCGGAGGCGCAGGAGGCGCCTTACGGAAATTCCCGGCCTGCTTGCGAACCCGGCGGCTCTTTCGCCGGGCGCGACGTTAGGGCGGCTTTCTTTTGGTTACTTTTCTTTGCCGTTCA
>CBFGMR010000030.1:0-42048 GCA_965650035.1 uncultured Pseudoxanthomonas sp. | reverse complement strand
CCACCGCGCGCAGCGCGATCACCCACTCGTAGGCGCGCGCGTCGCCGACCACGCCCACCGACTTCACCGGCAGGAACACGGCGAAGGCCTGGCTGGTCTTGTCGTACAGGTCGGCCTTGCGCAATTCCTCGATGAAAATGGCGTCGGCCTGGGCCAGCAGTTCGGCGTATTCGCGCTTCACTTCGCCCAGAATGCGCACGCCCAAGCCGGGGCCCGGGAACGGATGGCGGTAGACCATGGAACGCGGCAGGCCGAGCTCGACGCCCAGACGGCGTACCTCGTCCTTGAACAGTTCGCGCAACGGCTCCACCAGGCCCATCTTCATGTGCTCGGGCAAACCGCCGACGTTGTGATGGCTTTTGATTACGTGCGCCTTGCCGGTCTTGCTGCCAGCCGATTCGATCACGTCGGGGTAGATGGTGCCTTGCGCCAGCCAGTTGGCGTTGGCCAGCTTGCCGGACTCTTCGTCGAAGATCTCGACGAACAGGTTGCCGATGATCTTGCGCTTGGCCTCGGGGTCGGCCACGCCTTCCAGCGCTTTGAAATAACGGTCCGCAGCATTGACGCGGATGACCTTGACGCCCATGTGTTCGGCGAACATCGCCATCACCTGGTCGCCTTCCTGCCAGCGCAGCAGGCCGGTGTCCACGAACACGCAAGTCAGCTGTTCGCCGATAGCCTTGTGCAGCAATGCAGCGACCACCGAGGAATCGACGCCACCGGACAAACCAAGGATCACTTCGTCCGAGCCGACCTGCGCACGCACGCGCTCGATCTGGTCGTCGATGATGTTGGCCGCCGTCCACAAAGTGGCGCAACCGCATATATCGACCACGAAGCGGCGCAGCAGCGCCTGGCCCTGCAGCGTGTGGGTCACTTCCGGATGGAACTGCACGCCGTACCAGCGCTTGTCCTCGTTGGACATCGCCGCGACCGGGATGCGGTCGGTGACGGCAGTAATCGTGAAACCGGGCGGCGCCTTGGCGACATGGTCGCCGTGGCTCATCCACACATCCAGGCGCGGCTTGCCGGCGTGGTCGCTGAGGCCGGCGAACAACTTATCCGGCGCGATGACCTCCACTTCCGCATGGCCGAATTCGCGCGCATCGGCGGCCTCGGTCGCGCCACCCAATTGGGCCGCCAGGGTTTGCATGCCGTAGCAGATACCCAGGATGGGCAAGCCGGAATCGAAGACCTGTTGCGGCGCGGCGGGCGCGCCGTGCTCTGTCGTCGATTCGGGGCCACCGGACAGGATGATGCCCTTGGCACCGTAGGCGGCGATTTCGGTCGGATCGTGGTCCCATGCCCAGATTTCGCAATACACGCCGATCTCGCGGATGCGGCGTGCGATCAGCTGCGTGTACTGCGCGCCGAAGTCGAGGATGAGGATTTTGTCGGTGTGGATATTGGTCATGGAATCGCGATCACTGCTTCAAGCCAACGAGTGAAAAACAACATCGTCATTCCCGCGAAGGCGGGAACCCAGTGACTTTGCTCTATTGCTTCCTGAGAAAGGCTTAAAGTCACTAGGTTCCCGCCTTCGCGGGAATGACGACTTCTTTATTTGGCGACTTTTTCTATTCGCGCAGATCAACCCATCCGGTAATTCGGCGGCTCTTTGGTGATCTGCACATCGTGCACATGGCTTTCGCGCTGGCCCGCGCCGGTGATGGTGACGAAGCTGGGCTTCTTCTGCATCTCGTCGATGGTGGCGCAGCCGACATACCCCATGGTTGCGCGCAGACCGCCGACCAGCTGATGGATGATGTTGCCGACCGATCCGCGATACGGCACGCGGCCTTCGATGCCCTCGGGCACCAGCTTGTCGGCATCGGACGCGTCCTGGAAATAACGGTCCTTGCTGCCTTTTTCCATCGCACCCAAACTGCCCATGCCGCGATAGCTCTTGTAGCTGCGGCCCTGGAACAGTTCGACTTCGCCCGGCGCTTCTTCGGTGCCGGCGAACAAACCGCCGATCATCACCGTGGAGGCGCCAGCCACGATCGCCTTGCCGATGTCGCCGGAGTAGCGGATGCCGCCGTCGGCGATCAGTGGAATGCGGTCCTGCAAGGCTTCGGCCACCATCGACACCGCGGTGATCTGCGGCACGCCGACGCCGGCGACCATGCGCGTGGTGCAGATGGAGCCCGGACCCACGCCGACCTTGACCGCGTCCGCGCCGGCGTCCATCAGCGCCAGTGCGGCATCGCCGGTGACGATGTTGCCGCCGATCACCTGCAGCTGCGGGAAGCGCTTCTTGATCCAGGCCACGCGGTCCAGCACGCCCTGCGAATGGCCGTGCGCGGTATCCACGATCACCACGTCCACGCCGGCAGCGACCAGCGCTTCAACGCGCTGATCGGTGTCGCCACCCACGCCCAGCGCCGCGCCGACCAGCAGGCGCGTGGCGCTGTCCTTGGCCGCATTGGGGTTGTCGGTCTTCTTCTGGATGTCCTTGACCGTGATCAGGCCGCGCAACTCGAAATTGTCGTTGACCACCAGCACTTTTTCGATGCGGTGCTTGTGCAGCAGCTGCACCACTTCGCCGTCGCTGGCGCCTTCACGCACGGTAACCAGGCGATCCTTCTTGGTCATGATGTGGCGGACCGGGTCGTCCAGCTTGGTTTCGAAACGCATGTCGCGGCTGGTGACGATGCCCAGCAACTGGTTGCCGTCGACCACCGGCACGCCGGAGATGTTGCGCGCCCGGGTCAGGGCCAGCACGTCGCCGATGGTGGTCTCCGGACCCACGGTGAAGGGGTCCTTGATGACGCCGGCTTCGAATTTCTTGACCTTGGCCACTTCGGCCGCCTGCTGCTCTACGGTCAGGTTCTTATGCAGGATGCCGATGCCGCCCAGCTGGGCCATGGCGATGGCCAGGCGCGCTTCGGTGACGGTATCCATGGCGGCGGAGACGATCGGCAGCTTCAACCGCAGGTCGCGCGTCAGACGCGTGCCGAGGTCGACATCCTTGGGCAGGACAAGGGAATGCGCGGGGACGAGGGAAACGTCGTCGTAGGTGAGAGCTTCAGCCTGGATGCGTAGCATCGGCGGACCCGTTTGGTGGGGAAGCGCGTAATTGTACCCTTTCGGGCGCTGGCGATGCCAGTTGGGGTTGGCAAGACGCAGTGTTGCTGCCGTCCGTATGACTGGCGGAACAGTGGGCTTGGAGGGTCGTTGAAGGCGTCCTCTTGCATCGGGTTTGGCTGACTTCGCCGTACCCTCACCCCAACCCCTCTCAGCCTTGCACACCCTTCGGGCGCCGATGGGAGAGGGGCTTTAAGCAGCAGCGGCCTCGGCGGCTTCCAACGTGTTCTGCATCAGCGTGGCCACGGTCATGGGCCCTACCCCGCCCGGGACCGGGGTGATCCAGCTGGCGCGCTTGGCGGCGGCGTCGAAACCCACATCGCCGACCAGGCTGCCGTCTTCCAGGCGATTGATGCCCACGTCGATGACCACCGACCCGGGTTTGACCCATTCCCCGGGAATCAAGCCCGGACGGCCCGCGGCCACCACCAGGATGTCCGCGTCGCGCACCCGCGCCTCCAGCACTGGAGCGGGGGTGAATTTGTGGCAGCTGGTCACCGTGCAGCCCGCGATCAGCAGCTCCAGCGCCATCGGGCGGCCCACGTGGTTGCTGACGCCGACGATGGTCGCGTTCTGCCCGCGCACCGGCCTGTCGGTGTAGCCCAGCAAGGTGGTGATGCCGCGCGGCGTGCACGGACGCAGGCCGAACTCGCGCAGGGCCAGGTGGCCGACGTTTTCCGGGTGGAAGCCGTCCACGTCCTTGCGCGGGTCGATGCGATGGATCAGGCGGCTGGCGTCGGGAATGCCAGGCAGCGGCAGCTGCACCAGGATGCCGTGGACCTTGGGGTCGGCATTGAGCTTGTCGATCAGCGCCAGCAGCGCGTGCTCGGACGTGCCGGCCGGCAAGTCGTGGTCGAAAGCCTCGATACCGACCTTTTCCGCCGCACGGCGCTTGTTGCGCACGTACACGGTGGAAGCCGGGTCGCCCCCGACCAGCACTACCGCCAGGCCCGGGCGCGGCAGGCCCGCGGCGACGCGGGCGTCGACCTTGGCCTTGAGTTCGTCGAGCAGATTCTCGGCGATGCGGCGGCCATCGAGGATGCGGGCGGTGTGGGCGCTGGGGGAAGCTGGGGTCATAGGGCCTATTAACGCTATTGGGAGGGGTCACGCCACCGCTGAGTGCGCGTGGAGCAAGGAGGAATGAAGAAGTGTATGTCGATACACGACCGAATGAGGACGCCGCTCCACGTGCACTCAGCGGTGGCCCTTCGGGTTGCTTGTCCCAGGCCGCCAGACGCCCGCGCGCGGCTTGAACAGGCGGCCGGCCTGTCTCGGCGCCACGCACGAACGCCTGACGGCCCGGGACAAGCAACGTGACCCTCCCAATAGCGTTAATAGGCCCTGGGCGCGGGTGTAAAGTCGTTGGCCCCTATTGTCCCCGATTCCGCCATGTCCGACACCACCGAACTCGAAGCCGCCGCCTTCCGCCGCCTGCTGCGGCATCTCAACGTCGAACGCAGCGACGTGCAGAACATCGATCTGATGATCCTGGCCGGCTTCTGCCGCAACTGCCTGTCCGACTGGTACCGCGAGGCCGCCGAAGCCGCCGGCCGGCCCATGAGCAAGGATGAGGCGCGCGAACGCGTGTACGGCATGCCGTTCGCCGAATGGAAGGCGAAATTCCAGCGCGACGCCACCCCGGAGCAACTGGCTGCCTTTGCCCAGGCGCAGCAGCGTCACGGCTGATGCAGGTGCTGGGGAAGTCGCTGCTCGGCGTCGCCGCACTGACAGCGCTCGTCTATGCGGGCATCTGCGCCCTGCTCTTCTTCAAGCAGCGCGAGCTGATTTACTACCCCGGCGCAACGCAGGTGAGCGCGCAGGAGACCGACTACAGCCTCGTCCATGAAGGGATTACGCTGCGCGGTTGGCGGTTGAATCCCGGCAAGACCAGAGCGCTCATCTACTTCGGTGGCAATGCCGAGCGGCTGGAAATGTCGCGCGAGGAATTCGCCGAGTTATTTCCCGACCGCACCGTTTACCTGATTTCCTATCGCGGCTACGGCGCTAGCGAAGGCAAGCCGGACCAAGCCGCTCTATTCGGCGATGCACTGGCGCTATACGACCACGTGAGCGCGCAACACCCACAAGCTCCCATCGCGATCATCGGCCGCAGCTTGGGCAGCGGCGTTGCCAGCTATGTCGCCTCTCAACGGCCCGTGGAAAGACTGGCGCTGGTGACGCCGTTCGACAGCTTGGCGGCCGTGGCGCAATCCCACTATCCGATGTTCCCCGTACGCTTTCTAATGCGCGACCGTTTCGACTCCACCCGTTACTTGCCGCAATACCGAGGACCACTGCTGGTACTGCGCGCCGACCGCGACGAAGTAGTTCCACCGGCCAATACGGATAAATTGCTGGCATCGCTGAAAAACAGACCGCAAGTGATCGATTTCCCGCAAGCCGGTCACAACGATATTTCGGGCGATCCGCGCTATGCCGAGGCTTTACGCGATTTCCTGCGCTAACCCGTGCGCGACTCCGGGTCGGGACTGTTGATGATGTCCGCGGTTTCCTTGCTCAAAGCCTGCCCCTCGCGCCTGGGCGTGGTGAACGGCGTGGGCGTGGGCTTGGGGGCGTTGCCCAGCATCATGGGAATGCCGGCGCGAACGTCCCCGGCCGCCATTTCCAGTTCGAAACGCTCGGCGTCCCGGCGCCGGATCTCGGTGGCGATGCGTTCGGCTTCTTCCTGCGCGACCCCCAGCTCGACCAGCGCCGCGGCGCCGAAATCCACCGCCGACTCGAAGGTTTCCCGGATCTGGTAAGCCACGCCGGCATTGATCAGCTCCAGCGAATGCTCGCGGTCGTAGGAGCGCACCAGCAGCCGCGCCTGCGGGAACTGCGCCTTGGCCAGCTCCACGATGCGCGTGGCCGCGACTTTGTTGTCGATGCACACCGCGATGGCGCGCGCGCTGTCCGCGCCGGAAGCGTGCAGCACGTCCAGCCGCGTGCCGTCGCCGTAATAGATCTTGAAACCGAATTCCTCGGCACTGCGGATCATCTCGATGTCGGTGTCGATGATGGTCACATCCACGTCGCGGGCCAGCAGCGACTGGCTCATGACCTGGCCGAAACGGCCGAAGCCGATGATCAGCACGCTGCCGCTCAGCCCTCGCGCCTCGTCGATGCCTTCCAGTGATTCCTGCGCCTTCGGCGTCACGCGCTTGAGCAGAATCACGAACAACGGCGTCAGCACCATCGACAGCACCACGATGGCGGTGAGGTTGGCGTTGACCGTGGCGTCGATGACGCCGGCCGCGGCCGCCGCGGAGAACAGCACGAAGGCGAATTCGCCGCCCTGCGCCATCAACACCGCGCGGTCTAGCGCTTCGCGATGCGGGCTGTGGGTGGCGCGCGCCACTACATAGATGCATAGCGCCTTCACCGCCATCATCGTCAGCACGCCGGACACGATCAGCGGCCAGTTGCGCGCCACCACGCCCAGATCCAGCGACATGCCCACGCTGAGGAAGAACAGGCCGAGCAGGATGCCGCGGAAGGGTTCGATGTCCGCTTCGATCTGGTGCCGGAAGGTGGATTCGGACAACAGCACGCCCGCCAGGAACGCACCCATCGCCATCGACAACCCGCCGATCTGCATCAACAGCGCAGAACCCAGCACTACCAGCAGCGCCGCCGCCGTCATCACTTCGCGTGCCTTGGCCGATGCCAATATGCGGAACAAAGGATTGAGCAGCCATATACCCGCTGCGATGAGTCCGGCGAGGCTGGCCACACCAATGCCGATGCTGATCCACCTGGACCCGTCCGCATGGTCCGGCACTACCGGCGACATGAAGGCCACGACCGCGAGCAGCGGCACGATCAACAGATCTTCGAACAGCAGGACCGACACGATCTTCTGCCCGCGCGGCAGCGCGATGTCCCCGCGTTCGCCCAGCAACTGCATGACGATTGCAGTCGAGGTGAGCACGAAGCCGGCTGCGCCGACGAACGCCACCGGCGCACTGAAACCGTAGGCCAGTCCGACCCCTGTCAAAGCGATCGTGCATGCCGCGATCTGCAGACTGCCCAGTCCGAAGATCTGCCGGCGCAGACCCCACAGATGCGAAGGCCGCATTTCCAGGCCGATCACGAACAGGAACATCACCACGCCCAGCTCGGCCACGTGCAGGATGGATTGCGGGTCGGAGAACCAAGCCAGGCCAAACGGACCGATCAGCAGGCCGGCCGCCAGATAGCCCAGCACCGAGCCCAGACCCAGACGCCGGAAGATAGGCACAGCCACCACGGCGGCGCCCAGCAGGGCGACGACTTTGATCAGATCACTGGAGACGGCTTCGGTGGCCAAACCGGATTTCCTGCGGCGGGCATTACAGGTTAACCGCTGCCGGCCGCGATTCCGAGTCCGGGCAAAGCTTTCAGTGTTCCGTCTGCGGCAGTCTGCGCAGGGCGATGCTTTCCCAAGCCGCGACCAGGACCATCACGCCCGTGGTGGCGGCGCCCAAAGCCAACGCCGACAACTGGTGCGCAAATGCAAAGGGGGCCAGCACAGCCAGAAACGAAAGCCCCACCAGATGCGACAACGGGGGTAGCCTGCGGTCGTTCGATGCCCATTTGAACAAGGCGTTGCCCAGCAGATACAGCGCCGGGCCAGCAAGAATGACAGCGACGCTTATGGTTTCGGCGTGTCCGGGATGCACCAGTACTATCTCATCGGCTACGGCACAAACGATGATGCCGGCGATGATCAATAGATGCAGGTAGGTGTAGGCCAAACGCGCAATGCGACCAGGATCGTCGGAATGCGCGATGCGATGGCTGGCACGTTCGGAAGCGGTATCGAAATACATCCACCACATGGCCACGCTGCCCAGGAAGGAAACCAGGAAGGCGGCTACCGTCGCGCCATTGCTCGGCAATCCGGCGAAAGTTGCCCCGGTCACCAGGATGGATTCGCCCAACGCGATGATCACGAACAGTCCGCAACGTTCGGCCAGGTGGCTGCCGTCCACGTCCCATTCGGTAGTGGTCGAATGACTCAGTCCCGGCACCCAGAAGGCGACCGAGGCCGACACGTACTCGATGGCGATCGCTATCAGCCACAAACCGGTGCGCAATGCGCCCTGCTCGAAACCGCCCCATATCCAGAACACCCCGGAAGCCAGAAACCAGATCAGGATGCGTTGGAAATTACGCGACTGCGCGGCCCCTTCCCCGCGCAAGGCCCAGAGCATGAACAGGTTGCGGCCCACCTGCATCGCCGCGAAAACGCAAGCGAACAGCAGGCCTTTTTCGCCGAACGCCTCCGGTATGGAAGACGACATCAGCAGTCCGCCCAGCATCAGCGCGAACAGCATGACCCGCACCGGCACTTTTTCCGGATCCAGCCAATTGGTGACCCACGAGGTGAATATCCACAACCACCACACCGCCATCAGCAGCATCAGTGTATGCAGCGCGCCGGTGGGCGTCAGATGCGCCAGCAGGCCGTGCGACAACTGGGTGACGGCGAAAACGAAGACCAGATCGAAGAACAATTCGACCATGGAAACCTTGCCGCTGTCGTGCTGGCCACGCTTGCGCAACAGCGAACGGGAATGGACGTTCACTTTGGCGATCTCCCCGCGAACCCGTGGCTCGGCATCAACGGCCGCGTCCCTTCCAGGCCAGTATCCATGCGCCCAGTACGGGGATCGCGAAAATCGCCGCTTGGATGGGCAACTCTTCCTGCAGCGAATATCCATGCGACATGCCGGTGCGCAAGTTCCACAACGTCGCCAGCAGCCAGACAGCGGTGAACAGCCAAGCGGTAGTGGTGCGCTTGGCGGGCTTGGTCAGCCACATGGCCAACGCCATGAACACCAGACCGGTCACGATGAAAATGAGGGTACGCATAGCCAACTCCCCAGTTGAATGATCTCTCGGCGAACGATATCGGATTTTCTTCTGCGGCGGCCGAATCAGCCCTCGCAGAATTTCTGATAATCGATATAGCCCGGGAACGGCCTGCCCGGCGCGCAAACTACGCAATCCGGATCCGGCCGCAATCGCATTTCACGGAAGCGCATCGCCAGCGCATCGAAATGCAGCAGGCGTCCGCTCAGCGGTTCACCGATGCCCAGCAACAATTTGATCGCCTCGTTGGCCTGCAGCAGCCCGATCACGCCAGGCAACACGCCCAGCACTCCCGCCTCGGCGCAATTGGGCGCGAACTCGGCCGCTGGCGGTTCCGGGAACAGGCAGCGGTAGCACGGCGCCTGCCCGCGATGGCGGCCGGCGTCGAACACGCTCACCTGCCCTTCGAAACGCTGCACCGCTCCGTACACCAGCGGCTTGCCCAGTTTCACGCAAGCGTCGTTGAGCAGATAGCGCACCGGGAAATTGTCGGCGCCGTCGATCACCACGTCCACGTCCGCCAGCAGGCGTTCGACGTTGTCGGCCACGACGCGTTCGGCGACCGCTTCGATCCGCGTACGCGGATTCAATGCGGAAAGCGCAATATGGGCCGAGACGACTTTCGCTTCGCCTATCCGCGCTTCGGTATGCAGGATCTGGCGCTGCAGGTTGCTGCGGTCCACCACATCGTCATCGGCGATGCGCAGATGGCCGATTCCCGCTGCCGCAAGATAGAACGCCGCCGGTGAACCCAACCCGCCGGCGCCTATCATCAACACCCGCGACGCCTCGAGTTTGCGCTGGCCTTCCACGCCGACTTCCGGCAAGCGCAGATGGCGCGAATAGCGGTCCATGAAATCGGCATCGTCGGGGTCCAGCTGCGGCTTGACCACCGGCAAACCTTCGGCCATCCAACGCGTGGTGCCGCCGGCGACGGAAGACAGATTCAGATAACCGGCCTGGCTAAGGAACGTGGCCGACTGCATCGAGCGGGCGCCGCCCTGGCAGATCAGCAGAATCTCCGTGGCTTGCTCCGGCAGATGCAGGCCAGGATCGGCTTCCAGATCGGCTTTGGCTATGCCAAGCGAACCTTCGGCCTGCCCGCCGGCGCGCTCGTGCGCTTCGCGGACATCGATCAGTACGGCGCCATGGGTCTGGCGCTGACGGGCTTGGGCGGGGGTGATTTCGGGGATGGCCATAATCGGATTATCGCGCTGTTTTTGCTTTCCTTCTCCCTCCGGGAGAAGGTGGCGCGAAGCGACGGATGAGGGAGGGAGAATGACTTGCAAGAGGAAGGTTCCGTCAAGCTGATGGTCCGCTCCCTCATCCGCCCTCCGGGCACCCCGTATCAAGTACGGGGCAGGCTCTTCTCCCGGTGGGAGAAGGAAAAGCTAGTACACCAGCACTTCCACAGCGCTACCTTCTTCAAATTCCCGCGCCCCTTCCCCCAACACGATCAACGCATCGCTCTCGGCTGCAGCACGCAGCCGGTGGGAAGCATCTGCGCCATTGGGCGAAACGCCCAGCACGCCATTCCGCCCGTAGTGCAGGCTCCCACGCAGAAACTCCAGGCGCTCGTGCGATTTATTCCACGGCGCCGAAAGCCGCGCGAAACGCCTGGCACGCGGCTCCGCCCTGCCCTGCAAACCATCCAATAGCCTGCGGCCCAAAGTGAGAAAAATGGCGAGGACCGAAACCGGATTGCCTGGCAAACCCAGGAACAACGCCTGATCCAGATTTCCGAAAAGCACCGGCATGCCCGGCTTCATTTTCACTTTCCAGAAGTGGACGATGCCCTGCTCGGCCAGCAACGCGGGCAGGTAGTCTTTTTCGCCAGCCGAAACGCCACCGCAGGTGATGACCAGATCGAACGCCGAAGCCGCGTCGCGCAGCGCGGTCTCGATGCGGGCAGGATCATCGGGCAAGGTCGGCCAAGCGACCGGTTCAAGCCCTTCCGCACGCAGCAGGCCCATCAGCAGCTCGCGGTTGCTGTTGTAGATCTGGCCGGGAACCAGCGGCAGTCCCGGCTCCACCAGTTCATCGCCGGTAGTGAACACGGCGACGGTGGGGCGCTGCGAGACCTCCAGCTCAGCCACGCCCAGCGCGGCCGCAAGACTGATGCGTGCGGGAGAAAGGGCCGAGCCTGCGTGAAGCACCACGTCGCCAGCCCGCACGTCCTCGCCGGCACGGCGGATGTCCGCACCCGTCGCAACGCCTGCCGGCACGGTCAGCAAGCCTTCGTTCTCGCGTACTTCTTCCTTGATGACGACCGTATCGGCACCTGCGGGAAGGGGCGCGCCGGTGGTAATGCGGATGCATTGGCCGGGCTGCAGCGTCTGGTCGCGCAGCGGGCCGGCGAACTGCGCGCCGACGATGTGCAACTGCGTCTCGCTTCCCGGATTCAGATCGGCATGGCGCAGCGCGAAGCCGTCCATCCGGCTGTTATCGAAGGCAGGCAGATCGATGGGAGCACTGAGATCCTGCGCCAGGATGCGTCCGTCCACACGTTTGATCGCCAGGCGTTCGCGACCGGGCCTGCGCTCACCCGCGATCCGGTCCACGATGCGCGAAGCTTCGTCGTAACTGATGCGTGTGGGAAAGTCGCCCATCGTCGCGCCGTCGGATAAGGCGCTTACTTGCCGCGCTTGACGTGCCGGATCAGACGGCGCTTCTTGGCCACCTGTTTGTCGGTCAGCACGTTCTTCTTGCCTTCGTAGGGATTCACCGAATCCTTGAAGATGAAACGCACCGGCGTGCCCACCATCTTGAAGCGCTTGCGGAAGAAGTTCTCCAGATAGCGTTTATACGATTCCGGCAAATTCTTCAGTCGCGTGCCATG
Source organism: uncultured Pseudoxanthomonas sp. (assembly GCA_965650035.1). Taxonomy (GTDB): domain Bacteria; phylum Pseudomonadota; class Gammaproteobacteria; order Xanthomonadales; family Xanthomonadaceae; genus Pseudoxanthomonas_A. Next base: position 30,266 of record CBFGMR010000030.1, on the reverse strand, counting down.
CACCACGAAGGTCGGCGGATTGAGGCCGGCCGGATGGGCGAAACGCAACTTCGGCGCGTTGCCGCGAACGGCGGGCGGCGGATTGGTTTCATAGGCCACTTCGATGGCCTTGGTCACTTCGCTGGTGCCGTGCTCTTTGGTGGCAGAGGCATGTGCGCGATGGATGGCGCGGAACAGCTCGCGCAGGCCGGAACCATGCTTGGCGGAAATGCGCACGTTCTCGGCCCATTCCACGAAATTCAGCTTGCGCGACAGCAGCGATTCGGTCTGTTCGCGCTGATAGGTTTCCAGGCCATCCCATTTGTTCACCGCGATCACCAGCGCGCGGCCGGCGTCCAGGATGGCGCCCAGCACGGTCGCGTCCTGATCGGTCACGCCCTCGGTGGCGTCCAGCATCAGCACTGCGACCTGGCATTGCTCGATCGACTGCAACGTCTTGATGATGCTGAAGATCTCGACCGCTTCTTCGACTTTCGACTTGCGCCGCAGGCCGGCGGTATCGACCAAACGGTATTGGCGTCCGTCGCGTTCCATGTCCACGGCGATCGAATCGCGCGTGGTGCCCGGCACTTCCGAAGCGATCATGCGCTCCTCGCCCAGGAGCCGGTTGAACAGCGTGGACTTGCCGACGTTGGGGCGCCCGACGAAAGCGATGCGCACGCGCGCCGGATCGTTGTCCAACACTTCGGTGGTGCCTTCTTCCGGCAGCCTTGCGTGCACTTCCTCCAGCAACTCGTCGATGCCCTGGCGATGTGCGGCCGACACGGTGATGACGTCGTTGAAACCGTAACGCGAGAACTCCGAGATCGCGGTGGACTCTTCCAGGCCATCGATCTTGTTGATCACCAGCAGCGTGGGACGCGAGGTCTTGCGCAGCCAGGTCAGGATGTCGTCGTCCAGCGTCGAGGCGCCCTCGCGGCCGTCGACGATGAACAAGACCAAATCTGCCTCTTCGGCCGCGGCCCGCGCCTGACGCGCGGTCGCGCCGGCCAGGCCTTCCTCTTCACCTGCAATGCCACCGGTATCCACCACCATGAACGGATTCTCTTCGTCCAGGCGGCAGATGCCGTAGTTGCGGTCGCGGGTCACCCCGGGCTGGTCGTGGACCAGCGCATCGCGGCTGCGCGTGAGTGCGTTGAAGAGCGTCGATTTGCCCACGTTGGGGCGGCCGACCAGTGCGACGAGGGGAAGCATATTAAGAAGCCGGAGAAGAAGAATGGAGATTGCGGGGCCTGCGCGGCAGGCCTTGCGGGCACGATTATCCCCTATTCGGCGGCTCGGCATGTCCGCTACAAAAAAAGCGCACCGGGGGTGCGCTTTTCTGGATGCTGGCCAATGGCCCGGTCGGGTTTTATTGCAGGCGGAAAGCGCTCAACTCGCCTTCGACGTTCTGCACCAGCAGTACGCCATCGACCACCACCGGCTTGGCGCGGAGCGCCTTGCCGCCGACGCGCTCGCGCGCTGCTTCTTCTCCGTTGTCCAGGCGCAGCCAGTGCACGTAGCCGTCGAAATCCCCGACCACTGCATAGTCGCCATGCACGGTCGGTGCGGTCAGCGAGCGGCGGGCCAGGGTGACGTTGGACCACATCGGCGCACCGGAGCTCTTATCCAGCGCCCAGACCGAACCAGCCGGATCGGAAACGATCACACTGCCCGAGGAAAGGCCCAGACCGCCCGGCCCGCCATTGTCCCGGCTCCACAGCGGGCGACCGCTGGGACCATCGATGGCGACCGTTTCCTTCTTGAAGCTGGTGGCATATACCGTGGTGTTGTCGAGCACGGCGGCGCCATCGACATCGGACATGCGCTCCAGCTCGGTGCGCCCCTCGGGCACGCCGATCACCTGATTCCACAGCGGACGCCCATCGTTCAAGCCCATGGCCGAAAGAGTGCCGTCGTCGTTGCCGACGAATACGACGCCCGGGCCCAGGGTTACCGGTGCATTGCCGCGAACGGTCAGGCTGGGAAGATCATGATTGGAGAACCAGCGGCGTTCGCCGGTGGCGGCATCGAAAGCCGAAACACGGCCATCGTTGGACCGTACCACCACCAGACCCTGTCCGATGGCGGGCGCTGAGATGACCTCGTTGGGCACTTTGGCCTGCCACTTTTCCGCCCCGGTGGCCGCATCCAGCGCGATCACCTTGCCGTCCAGCGAACCGACCACGACCAGTCCGTCGCCGGCGCCGGGACCACCGGACAGCCTTTCTTCGGACTCGTATTCCCACACACTCTTTCCGCTCTGCAGATCGAAAGCGCGCACACCACCTTCGACGGCCGCCGCATAGACGCGGCCATCCGCGACTGCAGGACCCTGGCTTACGCCCAGGCGGTTTTCGCCCTTGCCTGCGTTGGCGCTCCACAGTTTGGAAACGGTGGCGGTGGCGGCGAAATCGACCAGTTCGGCCGGCTCGGTCGGCTTGCCGTCGTCCTTGCTCTTGCCAAACCAGCCTTTGACCGTGCTGCAACCCGACAGCACCATCGACAGGACCGCGATCGCCATAATGCGTTTGAACATGATGCGTTGGAGCACGATGCGTTGGAGCATGAAAGCCGGCCTCATGAAGTTGGCTGCGCGGGTTTGGGCGGCGTGCCGCCCAAGTCGCTGAGTTTCAGCTCGACCAGACGACGCTGCGGCGCAGCTACATCCATAGCGGTGAGAGCCTTCAAATAAGTGTCGCGCGCCTGCTCGCGTTTGCCCGTAGCCAGCAACGCGTCGCCGCGCGCCTCCAGGCCGGCGCTGTCGGCGGCGCTGCCGAGGACCTTCAGGGCTTCATCGCCCTTGCCGGCGTCGGTCAGCAACTTGGCGAGGCGCAAGTCGACCAGCGATTGCAGGGTCTGATCGGCCTTGATGCCGCGAAGCGTGGCGATTGCAGCTTCTGCCTGGCCGGCGTCGACCTGTGCCTTGGCCAGCCGCAACGCGGCCAGGTTCGCATACGCGTCGCCGCCCTTCAGCTTGCCTACTTCAACCTGTGCTTTCTTTAGATCGGCCGCGCCTATGCTGTCCAGTGCGGACTGATAGCTCACGTTGGCCTGCTCGGCCTGCTCGATCTGGTGCTTCTGCCACCATTGCCAGCCAAAAATCACCGCGAGTCCCAAGGCTATGCCGCCGATCAATCCGGCGCCGTTGTTTTTCAGCCAATTGCGGACGCGCTCGCTTTGTTCGTGCTCGTCGAGCAGATCGTCGATCGCCATGCGTACTCTCGCCCCGTCTAAGCGGGGTCTTCGGTTGGACGGAATTATCTGTTGGAGACCCGCGCGCTGGTCAGTTGGCGACCGGCGCTAGGGAACCGTCAGAGGATACCGCAAAGCGTGCAATGTTGGCTCGCTTGTACGGCGTCAGGTCCACCGTACTACCTGCTTGCTGAACCTCGACCGCCGCGGCGTTGCCCAACACGACGCGTCCGACTTCCCCAATGCGGAAACTGCGTTCCTCGCCGGCTTTGAGCAGCCCGTGCTCGAGGTTGACGCCGCCCGGTGCATCGATCTGCACCCAACTGTCGCCCGTCATGCGAAGAGTCAGACCATTACCGCCGTTGCGCGGCAGCGGCGTCAGCGAAGCGACATACGGCGCGGCCTGCGCACCGGCAGCCGTCGTCTGCCTGGCGGCGGCATTCTGATCGGCCGATGCCGCTGGCGCCGGCACGACATCCAGCGAAGCGGTGGCCTGGGACGAACCTTGACCCAGATGCGATTGGGTGGCCACCCAGACCGGCACGGCGATCGCGGCGGTGATGACCACATAGACCGCACGGCGCGCAACGCTTTCCAGCACCCGCTGATAGCGGGGAGTGTGGCTATGGCTCACCAGCTCCACCGGTCGCACGCCTTGCAGGTCGGTGCGCTCCAGATAGGGTTCGATGTCGATCTTGAGCAGTTTGGCGTAACTGCGCAGCTGGCCCCGCACGAATACCGGCGCACCCAGAACCTGCCAGTTCTCATCCTCCAGCGCCTGCACTACGCGGACAGGCATTTTCAGCTGGCTGCCCGCATCCTGCAGACTCAGTCCCGCGTGCTGGCGCGCCTGGCGCAGGATGGACCCGCAGCCTTCGGCGTAACGACCCGCAGACGTCGGGTCCAGTGGTGTCTGGTCAGTCATGGCCTTAGTTTTTCCCCAGAGGTGTCCGCGGTAACCACATCGGGGAACTCCGCCCGTAACCGCTGAACATATCGGCTGGCGGCGGCCTTGTCGCCCAGCTTTTCTTCTATCCCAGCCGCCAGTTGTAGCACGGCTGCGTCGGCAGGTGCAGCATCCAATCTTCGTTCTGTGAAGGCCCTCGCTTCAAAATAGCGACCCTGGCGGTATTCGCTGTCGGCCAGGGAGGCGAGCGCATAGGCATTTTGCGGAGCTAACGAGAGCGCTTTGCGCAGATCGCGGTCGGCGCGTTCGTACTGGCCGGTCTTCAGCGCGCAACCACCGGCGTTGGCCAGGGCCGACTCCGGGGTGCCGTAGCCCGGCGCCGCAAGCGCGCGGTCGAACCAGACCAGGGACTCGGCGGGAAAACCATTGCCGCACAGCCAAGCGCCATAGTTGTTGAGTACCCCACCCTTCTTGGGCGCCGCTTCGGCAGCCCGCTTGAAGTATTCGCCGGCTTGGACCTTTGCCCCCTTCCTGTCGGCGATGACGGCCAGCAAGGTCAATGCGTCGGCCGATGAGGGGTTTGCCTTCAGCGCGGCGGCAGCTTCGACTTCGGCTGTTTTGAGGTCTCCCGCGTTGAGCCGTTGCTCGGCCAAGCTCAACCGACGCTCCGCCGCCATCCGCTTGGTGGTCCTGGCGTCGTCGGCGACATGGTAGTCGGGCGCCACGTATTCGGCGCGCTGCTCCCTCACGGCGGGCACCATGAAGGCACTGCATGCAGTCAGCAACATCGGCGCAGCGAACGCAACACTACGCAGCCGCATCATCTATCCCTTGCGATTGCAGATGCAGACGGAATTCGGCCTGTCGCCGCGTGCGGTCGACCACCTGCCCCTTCAACTGACCGCAGGCTGCGTCGATATCATCGCCGCGCGTACGGCGGACCATGGTGAGCACTTGCGAATCCAGCAGTATCTTCTGGAAAGCGCGGATGTCCTCCTCGGTACTGCGCTCGTAGCGCGTGCCGGGAAACGGATTGAAGGGAATCAGATTGACCTTGCCCGCATCCTTCGATTGCACTGCATTGTCGAACTGCCGCATCAGGCGCGCCAGCTCGCGCGCATGCTGGGGCTGATCGTTGACGCCGCGCATCATGGTGTATTCGAAAGTAACCGAATCGCGTTTCTTGTTGTGCCGCACATAGCGCGCGCAGGCGGCCATCAATTCGGCGATCGGGTATTTCTTGTTCAACGGCACCAGCTCGGTGCGCAGCTCGTCGTTGGCCGCATGCAGGGACACCGCCAGCGACACGTCGGACTCGACCGAAAGACGGTCGATCATCGGCACCATGCCCGCAGTGGAAAGCGTCACGCGCTTGTTGGCCAGCCCGTAGCCCAGATCGTCGCGCATCACGCTCATGGCACGCACGACGTTGTCGAAATTCATCAACGGCTCGCCCATGCCCATCATCACCACATTGGTGAGTTTGCGCTGCAGGTGCGGCACATTACCCAGATGGCGCGCGGCCACCCACACCTGTCCTACGATCTCGGCGGTGGACAGATTACGGTTGAAACCCTGGGTGGCGGTCGAGCAGAACTGGCAGTTCAGCGCGCAGCCCACCTGCGAGGACACGCACAGCGTGCCGCGCCCCTTGTCGGGAATGAACACCGCTTCGATGGAATTCTTGCCGTCCATGCCCAGCAGCCACTTGTGGGTGCCATCGGTGGAAGGCTTTTCGAACTGTATCTGCGGAACCACGACCTCGGCGTGCTGCTGCAGCTTCGCGCGCAGCGCCTTGCCGAGGTCGGTCATGGCATCGAAATCGGTGACATAACGGTGATGGATCCACTTCATCACCTGGTGGGCGCGGTAGCGCTGCTCGCCGAGCGTGTCGGCGAAGAAGCGCTCCAGACCCTCGCGATCGAGGTCCAGCAAGTTCTGTTTCCTGGCGGCCTCGTTCACGGCATCAACTCAGCGCGAGACCACTTCGGTCGCAGCGAAGAAGTAAGCGACTTCCACGGCAGCGTTCTCGACCGAATCCGAACCATGCGCCGCATTGGCGTCGATCGAATCGGCGAAGTCGGCGCGGATCGTGCCCGGCGCAGCATCCTTGGGATTGGTGGCGCCGAGCAATTCGCGATGCAGAGCCACAGCGTTCTCGCCTTCCAGCGCCTGGATCATCACCGGACCGGAAATCATGAAGTCGACCAACGCGTTGAAGAACGGACGTTCGCGATGCACGGCGTAAAAACCTTCCGCTTCACGGCGCGACAACTGCTTGTACTTGGCGGCGACGATTTTCAGGCCGGCCTTTTCGAAACGCGAATAGATCTCGCCGATGACGTTCTTGGCGACGGCATCGGGTTTGACGATTGACAGGGTGCGCTCCAGCGCCATGGATTTTCTCCGTTGGGTGGGCCACTGCGGACCCGAGATTAACATGAAAAACCCGCGTCGAAACGCGGGCTTAGGCTAAATTGCGTAGCGCAATTCTAACGTATCGGCGGGACATTTGCAGTGCCTCCATGCGCCTTATGCCGCAGTGCAGCATGACTTCCGGAAGGCCCGGGCACAGAATCAAACAAGCGTTTGATTACCGAGAGCCTCATGGCCAACACTGCTCATTTTTCAACCAAGGACCGGATCCTCGGCGCCGCCGAGGAGCTGTTCGCCCAGCATGGTTTCGCCGGCACTTCCCTGCGTCAGGTCACCAGTCGCGCCGACGTCAACATCGCCGCGGTCAATTACCACTTCGGTTCGAAAGAAAACCTGGTCAATGAAGTCTTCCGTCGGCGCATGGACGACATGACCCAACTGCGCCTGAGCCAGCTGAAAACAGCACTGGAACAGCATCCCGGCGAGCTGCAGCCCGTATTGGCCGCATTCGTTGAACCCGCCCTGGCGATGTCACAGGACCGTCATGGAGGCGGTGCGTTCGTCCGCGTGGTCGCTCGCGCCTACGCCGAAAAGAACGATGGCCTGCGCAAGTTCCTCTCCGATCATTACGGTCACGTGCTGCGTGAATTCGGCAAGGCGATCGCCAGCTGCGTTCCCGGCCTGAGTAAGGAAGAGCTGTACTGGCGGCTCGACTTCCTGGCCGGCGCGCTGACCTACGCCATGGCCGACTTCGGCCTGATCAAGCGTCCCGCCGATGTCACCGAAGCGGCGCACCGTGAACGCGCTGCGCGCGAACTCATCCGTTTCGCGGAGGCCGGCATCCGTGCTGGTCACTGAATAATTTTAATTTATAAACAAGGGTTTATAGAACATGTCTAATAAGTTGCTTGTACGTAAAGTCGCCGTGCTCGGCGCCGGCGTGATGGGTGCACAGATCGCGGCGCACCTGACCAATGCGGGCGTGGACACCGTGCTGTTCGACCTGCCTGCCAAGGAAGGAAATCCGGACGGCGTGGTGCTGAAGGCCATCGCCAACCTGGGCAAGCTGAGCCCCGCCCCGCTCGCCAGCAAATCGCTGGCCGAGGCCATCACGCCCGCCAACTACGGCACGAGCGACAACAGCAGCGGGCTGGAGCTGCTGCGCGGCTGCGACCTGATCATCGAAGCCATCGCCGAGCGCATGGACTGGAAGCAGGACCTTTACAAGAAGATCGCCCCATTCGTGGCCGACCATGCCGTGCTGGCCAGCAACACCTCCGGCCTGGGCATCAATGCTCTTTCCGACGTGCTGCCGGAGCAGTTGCGCCACCGCTTCTGCGGCGTGCATTTCTTCAACCCGCCGCGCTACATGCATCTGGCCGAACTGATTCCGACCAAGGTCACTGACACCGCGGTGCTGGAGGGCTTGGAAGGCTTCCTGGTCACCACCCTGGGCAAGGGCGTGGTGTACGCCAAGGACACGCCCAACTTCATCGGCAACCGCATCGGCGTGTTCTCCATCCTGGCCAGCATCCACCACACCGCCGAATTCGGCCTGGGTTTCGATGAAGTGGACGCCGTCAGCGGCCCGCTGATAGGCCGTCCCAAGTCGGCGACCTATCGCACCTCCGACGTGGTCGGCCTGGACACCATGGCCCACGTCATCAAGACCATGGGCGATACCCTGCCCGACGATCCGTGGCACAAGTACTTCGCCGCGCCCAAGTGGCTGGAGGCGCTGATCGCCAAGGGCGCGCTGGGACAGAAGACCGGCGCCGGCATCTTCCGCAAGGTCGGCAAGGACATCGTGGTGCTCGACCTGAAGGCGCAGGACTATCGCCCGTCGACCGGCGTAGCGGCGACGGAAGTCGTCGAGATCCTGAAACTCAAGAACCCGGCGGAAAAATTCGCCAAGCTGCGCGAGAGCCAGCACCCGCAGGCGCAGTTCCTATGGGCCACCTTCCGCGATCTGTTCCACTACAGCGCCTACCACCTGGCCGATATCGCCGAAACCGCACGCGACGTCGATCTGGCCATCCGCTGGGGCTACGGCTGGTCGCTGGGTCCGTTCGAAACCTGGCAGGCCGCCGGTTGGAAGCAGGTGGCGCAATGGATCGCCGACGACATCGTCGCCGGCAAGACCATGAGCTCGGCGCCGCTGCCCAACTGGGTGTTCGACGGCCGCGAAGGCGTGCATGCGGCCGAGGGCAGCTACAGCCCGGTCAAGAACGCCAAGCTGCCGCGTTCCCCCCTGCCCGTCTACCAGCGCCAGCGATTCCCGGATCCGCTGCTGGGCGAGAAATTCCCCGCGGGCGAAACCGTATTCGAAAACGACGGCCTGCGCATGTGGACCGACGGCGACGGCATTGCGGTAGTCGGCTTCAAGACCAAGATGAACACCGTCAACGACCACGTGCTCAACGGCCTGCAGGAAGCAGTGGATCGCGCCGAGCGCGACTTCAAGGGACTGGTGCTGTGGCAGAACAGCGAACCTTTCTCTGCCGGCGCCGACCTTTCCGGTGCCATGGGCCTGCTGCAGGCGGGCAACGTGGCCGGATTCGAGGCCATGGTCGCCAACTTCCAGGCCACCAGCCAGCGCATCAAGTATTCGCTGGTGCCGGTGGTGGCTGCAGTACGCGGTCTTGCGCTGGGCGGCGGTTGTGAATTCCAGATGCACAGCGCCAAGACAGTGGCCGGCCTGGAAAGCTACATCGGCCTGGTCGAAGCGGGTGTCGGCCTGCTGCCTGCCGGCGGCGGATTGAAGGAAATCGCCGTGCGCGCCTCGCAGGCCGCTGGCCCTGGCGGCGATGTGTTCGCCGAACTCAAGAAGACTTTCGAAACCGTAGCGATGGCCAAGGTTTCGGCTTCGGCGATAGAAGCGCAGGAACTGGGTTTGGCGCGCAAGACCGACAGAATCGTGTTCAACGCCTACGAGCTTCTGTACGTGGCCAAGCAGGAGGCGCTGGCGCTGGCCGAAAGCGGTTACCGCCCGCCCCTGCCCGCGCGCCGCATCCAGGTGGCCGGCGACGTCGGCATCGCCACTTTCAAGATGATGCTGGTCAACATGCTGGAAGGCCGCTTCATCAGCGAATACGACTACGAGATCGCCGTGCGCATCGCCACCGTGCTGTGCGGCGGCGCGGTGGATCGCGGATCGCTGGTCGACGAGGAATGGTTGCTGAAACTCGAGCGCCAGCACTTCGTGGAACTGGCGCAACAGGAAAAGACCCAGGCGCGCATCGGCCACATGCTGAAAACCGGCAAGCCGCTTAGAAACTGAGATTCGGGAAACGGGACTCGGGATTCGTGAGAGCGAAGTCCGAATCCCTGCACCGCCGAATCCCAAATACGAATCCCGAATTCCGGAGTTATTCCATGAGCAAGCAGATCCAGGAAGCCTACATCGTCGCCGCCACCCGCACCCCCGTGGGCAAGGCGCCCAAAGGCGTATTCCGCAACACCCGTCCCGACGACATGCTGGCGCATGTGCTGAAAGCCGTCGTGGCCCAAGCCCCCGGCATCGACGTCGGCCGCATCGACGACGCCATCATCGGCTGCGCCATGCCCGAGGGCGAGCAAGGCATGAACGTGGCGCGCATCGGCCTGCTGCTGGCCGGCCTGCCCAACACCATCGCCGCACAGACCATCAACCGCTTCTGCTCGTCCGGCCTGCAGGCCGTGGCGCTGGCGGCCGATCAGATCCGCCTGGGCAACGCCGACCTGGTGCTGGCCGGCGGCACCGAATCGATGTCGATGGTGCCCATGATGGGCAACAAGATCGCCCTGGCGCCCAGCGTGTTCGACACCGATCACGTGGCCATCGCCTACGGCATGGGCATCACCGCCGAAAAAGTGGCCGAGGAATGGAAGGTATCGCGCGAAGACCAGGACGCCTTCGCGTTGGCCTCGCACCAGAAAGCCATCGCCGCGATGCAGGCGGGCGAATTCCGCAGCGAAATCACGCCTTATGAAGTGATGTCGCATGTGCCTGACCTGGCCGGCAATACCATCCAGCTGCGCAAGCTGCTGGTGGAGAAAGACGAAGGTCCGCGCCCGGATACCACGCTGGAAGGCCTGGCCAAGCTGCGCACCGTGTTTCGCAACCCCCAGTTCGGCGGCACCGTGACCGCCGGTACCTCGTCGCAGATGAGCGATGGCGCCGCGGGCGTGCTGCTCGCTTCGGAGCAGGCGATAAAGGACTATGGCTTGACGCCACTGGCGCGCTTCGTATCCTTCTCGGTCGCCGGCGTGCGCCCGGAAGTAATGGGCATCGGCCCCATCGCCGCGATACCGAAAGCGCTGAAGCAGGCCGGCATCACCCAGGACCAGTTGGACTGGATCGAATTGAACGAAGCTTTCGCGGCGCAGGCGCTGGCGGTGATCCGCGACGTTGGCCTGGATCCGTCCAAGGTCAACCCGCTCGGCGGCGCCATCGCACTTGGCCACCCGTTGGGCGCGACCGGCGCGATCCGCACCGCCACCATTGTCCACGGCATGCGCCGCCGCCAGCAGAAGTACGGCATGGTGACCATGTGCATCGGCACGGGCATGGGCGCGGCGGGCGTGTTCGAAGCGCTCTAAGCCAGCGCGTTTCTAAAAAACCAGGGGCTGCCATTTCGGCTGCCCTTTTTTAGGTCTGTCCCGCATCAAGTACGGGGCAGGCTCTATGGTCGACAGCTGGGAACTCGTGCGTCGGGGGCGTAGCCCCGACCTACGGAACTGATCACAACTATTCCAGCTCGGTGACGCCAAGCTCCTTCAGCGCGTTCTGCATCAGCTGCTGCGCGGCATCGCTCAGTTTCTCGTGATCCAGCGCATAGCGGATCGTGGCCTCGATCAGGCCGATGTGCGTACCGCAGTCGAAACGCGTGCCACGGAAACGGTAGGCATGCACCGGGTGCTCGGCCAGCAATGCGGCGATCGCATCGGTCAGCTGGATCTCGCCGCCAGCGCCGGGCGTAGTGCTTTCCAGCAGATCGAAAATGCGCGCGTCCAGCACGTAACGTCCGACCACCGCCAGAGTGCTCGGTGCCGTTTCGGGGCTGGGCTTTTCAACGATGGCCGAAATACGCCCTTCGCGGCCGGAAAAAGTCTGCGTTGCCACGATGCCGTAACTGCCGGTCTGTTCGCGCGGCACGTCCTGCACCGCGATCATGCTGGCGCCGGAAGATTCGGCGGCATCGGCCATCTGTTTGAGCGCGCCTGGGCCCCGGTTCCAGATCAGATCGTCGGGGAGCAATACCGCGAAAGGTTCGTCGCCCACGATGGGCTTGGCGCAAAGCACGGCATGTCCCAGTCCCAGCGCTTCTGCCTGGGTGACGAACACCGCGCGCACATGACTGGGCAGCACGTTGCGCACCAGTTCCAGCTGCTCCAGCTTGCCTGCCTGCTCGAGCTTCTGCTCGAGCTCGTAGGCCTTGTCGAAATAGTCAGCCACCGCATGCTTGTAACGATTGGTGACGAAGATCAAAGTGTCGCAGCCGGCCTCCACCGCTTCATCCACTGCGTACTGGATCAGCGGCTTATCGATGATCGGCAGCATTTCCTTGGGAACGGTCTTGGTGGCGGGCAGGAATCGGGTTCCAAGGCCTGCGACGGGGAAAACGGCTTTCCTGATACGTTGACTCATCGGGTCTGTCTGGCTTCTCGTGCGGGGAACTGCACGATAGTCGCGCCGGCGTCAACGTTCTGTCCAGACGGGGAAAACTCGGGTATCGCGGCGCGCAGGATGCGTGAAAGCTCGTCGTTGTCGTAATTGGCCACCGCGGTCTGCAGCAGGAAGACGGCGCGTGAGATGATTTCCACCGAAGCATCGCGCGCGCGCGCTTCGAGAATCTTGGAGTGGGAAGTCGGTTTATAGAGTTCGTCCGCATGAAACAGCGTTTCATGCAGCTTCTCACCGGGGCGCAGGCCCGTATAGGCGATCGCGATGTCCTTGCCGGGCTGTTTTCCGGCCAAACGGATCATCTGCTCGGCCAGTACGCGAATCGGCACCGGCTCGCCCATGTCCAGCGTATAGATGGAGGCGTGGGCGGCGCTGGCGGCCGCCTGCACGATGAGCTGGCAGGCTTCCGGGATGGTCATGAAATAGCGCGTGACCTCCGGATCGGTGACAGTCACCGGGCCACCGAGCCTGATCTGTTCGCGGAACAGAGGCACCACGCTTCCCGCCGAATCCAGCACGTTGCCGAAACGGACGGTCACAAAGCGCGTCGAAACACGGTCGTCCAAGGTCTGGCAAACCATTTCGGCCAAGCGCTTGGTCGCACCAAGCACGTTGACCGGATCGACTGCTTTGTCGGTGGAGATGAAGACGAAGGTCGCCACGTTCGCCTCGCGGCAAGCGCGCGCCACGGTCTCGGTCGCCAATACGTTGTTGCGCACCGCTTCGCGCAGTTGCTGCTCCAGAAGCGGGACTTGTTTGTAGGCGGCCGCGTGGAAAACGGCATCCGGCTCGGCGGTCTTCAACGCATGCTGGATAACCGCCGGGTCGCCGCAGTTACCCAATACCGAAATGATTTCGAGATCGGGAAACGCGCGGTGCAATTCCGTCTGGGCCGTAACCAGAGCTAGCTCATCGACTTCCAGCAGAGCGATCCTGCTGGCGCCATGGCGGGCGCATTGACGGCACAGCTCCGAACCGATGGAGCCGCCGGCGCCAGTCACCAGCACGGTACGTCCGCCCAGCCAGCCGCGAATGAGTTTCCAGTCCGGGGTGATCGGCTTGCGTCCCAGCAAGTCGTCGATGGCCACTTCCTTCAGTTCGCCGGGCAACGAGCGGCCTTCCAGAACGTCCACCAGTCTGGGTACGGTGCGGAACGGCAAACCGGTGCTTTCGCAGATGGCCACCACCCGCTGCATGCTCGCCGCATCCATGGACGGCATGGCTATGACGATTAGCTTGGCAGCGGTTTCCTTGGCGATCGCGGGCGCATCGGCCAATCCGCCGAGCACCGGAACACCATGCAGCTTGGTGCCCTGCAAACGGGCCGAATCGTCCAGCAGGCCGACCGGCTGATAGGCGCCGCTGCGGCGCAGGTCGCGTACCAGGGCCTCGCTGGACCTGCCCGCGCCGAGTATGAGTACGCGCAGGGCTATGCCGCTCTTGTTGTCCGCGTTCTGGTTGTCCTTCCAGGCGCGGAACATGAGGCGCGGCATGCCCAGCAAGCCCACCAACAGGAACGGGTACATCACCAGCACGGCGCGCGGCACCGATCCCAGGCGGTTGTAGAGGGCCAGTCCCAAGGCAAGAGCAAGCAAGCCGACCAGGCTGGCTTTGAGGATATTGCCCAGGTCCGGGACGCTGGCGAAGCGCCAAAGACCCCGATAAAGGCCGACCCACCAGAACACCAGTCCCTGCGAGACCAGCACGATCGCTATCTCGGGCGACCACAGGGGATACGAAGGAGGATCGGGCAGCATCGCGTAGCGCAGACGATGCAGCGCTTCCCAACATATCCAGACCATCAGCAGATCGTGCCCGACCACCATCGAACGAGGCACCAGAGCAGCTATTTTTCCGCGCCAGGAATTCACTTTTGCGCATCCTTACTCATTAGAGATATCCCTGCGCATACGCGCCCATAAAAAGCCTGCGCCCAGAAGCCACACCAGGCAAATACCCGCCGACCCATAGTCCGTCCAGTTCTTCCCGACAACGAGCAATACCACGGCCACAAGACTGAATCCTGCGTAAGCCAAGGTGACTCCCACGTGACTCGCGTTGCGGCTCGCCCATTTTTGATAGGTGTGCTGGACATGTGGGGTCCACCAACGCTCCTTTCGCAGCATGCGCATACCCAATGTGAAGCCCGCGTCTACCAGGAAGGCCGAAATCGGCAGCAGCAGCAACGGCCAGGCAACCCGGTCCGACTTGAAAGCCGCCGCCAACAGTCCCGCGAGCAGGAACCCAAGCGCTCCGCTACCCACATCGCCCAGAAAAATCCGGGCTTTGGGGAAATTGAAGGGCAGGAACCCAGCCAGGGCCGCGACCGATCCCGCGGCAATCCATCCCCACACCCCGCCAGCCAGGAGAAAGGCCATGGCCAAGGCAACGATGGCAGCCTGACTACCTGCCAGCCCATCGATGCCGTCCATGAAGTTCCAGACATTCACCAGGACCATGGCCAGAACGAATGCCAGGACCGGGGCAAACAGGCCCGGCGTTGAGCGGTGCACTCCCCAGGCCAGAAGCAATGCGGCCAGGGCATGCACCAGCAATCTTGGCCAGGCCGGGAGGGGTCGATGATCGTCCACCCAGCCGACAGCCGCGACCAGCACCAAGCCGATGCCGAAACAAGCCAGTAAAAAAGACTCCGGACCACCTTTCAGCGCCAGCCAGACGATCGCCAGCAGTACGGTCACGACTATCGCGATACCGCCGCCTCTCGGTGTGGCCACAACATGGCTCCGCCGCTCGCCGGGTTGGTCGAGCAGCTGCTTCTTCAGCGCATAGCGTCGCGCCATCCACGTGCCGGTTGCCGCGAGCACCAGGTGCAGCAGCATCCACATCGGGAGCGCCGTCATCAGACCACCGCGTAGTTCAGCAGCGGTTTCACCGTCCCCCACTCCTTGCAGCTGGGACACTGCCAATGGTGAGTACGCGCACCGAAGCCGCAACGCGTACAGCGATAGCTGGGATTGCGCACGAGCAATTGATCGGTGATGTGCTTGAGATCGTTCAATGTGGCGGTCGGATCTGCGCCCTCGGCCAGGGTCAAATCGATCAGCGCTGCTTCGCCGCGTACCGACGGCCGGTCCTTCAGCTGCCGGGCAAGATAAGCACGGGCGGCCGCCACGCCGTCCTGCTTTTCGACCAGACGGGTCAATGCCAGGACCGGAGCGATGCCCCGATAGTGTTCGCACATTTCCGAAAGGAAAGCGCGGGCGCCGGAAAGGTCGCCACCCTGCTCGTAGTTGGCCAGCAGGCTGGGCAGCACTTCGGGCAGGTAGTCGGGGTCATGCCGTGCGGCACGTTCGAAGGCGCGTATTGCCGCCTCGGAGTTAGCTGCGTCCGATTCCATGCGGCCTTCCAGGATGCCCGCACGTACGCAACTGGCGTCGGCCTGATAGGCGCGCGCGATGGCGGCGCGGGCGGATTCGACATCGTTCGCGGTGCGGTAGCGCTCGGCCAGCTCGCACTCGAACTGGGCGATCAGCTTACCCATCGGCTCACCGGCCACTTCTTCGTAACGGGTGGCGTTGTCGATGGCTTTTTCCCAGTCGCGCTCGGTCTGGTAGATGCCGATCAGATGCTTGAGCGCCTGCGGAGCACGCTGGTCGATGCGGGTGAGGTCGCTGAAAACGGTCTCGGCGCGGTCCAGCAATCCCGAGCGCATGTAGTCTTCGCCCAAAGCCAGCAACGCCTGCACTTTCTGCTGATCGCTCAAGTCGTGGCGTTGCACCAGGCCCTGATGCAGGCGGATGGCGCGGTCGACCTCGCCTCTGCGGCGGAACAGATGGCCCAACGCGACCTGGGTTTCGAAAGTTTCCTTGTCCAGCTCGGCGATATGCAGGAACAGCTCGATGGCCTTGTCGGGCTGCTCGTTCAACAGGTAATTCAAGCCGCGGAAGTAGGTACTGGAGAGCCGGCTGACCTGAGTGTCCCCATGCCGCTGCCCGCCCCTGCGCCCTATCACCCAGCCACTGAGCGCGGCCAGCGGCAGGAACAGAAAGAACCAGAACCATTCGTTGAGAAATTGCATTTGGCGGGGCCTGTCCGAATCCGATGGCTCAGATACCGCTGCCGGTCGGCGGCAAGGGCGCTGCGGCCTGCTTGTTGGCTTTGCGCAGCTTCGTATACAGCGGCCAGACCAAGGTCGCCAGAACGATCAACCCGCCGATGATCACTCCCGCCAGCAGCGAAAGGATGATGGCGACTCCTGAAGAAGTCTGGATGTCGGCGAACAGCAATTTGAGCGTGATGGGCTGCGTGTTCAAAACACCGATCAACAAGCCTATGCCCAAGAAGATCAATGCGATGATCAAGCGGAAAATGTTCATCGGGCAGCTCCATGCTTAGGGAGCGGCTAGCTTAGCCGAGACTGCTCAAGACGGCACGCCGAATGCGGCGCGGGTTGCGGACGGCAGCGATTATTCGCCGCTTTCCTCGATAGGAGTCACGCTGCTGACGCGTTCGCGCAGTTCTTTGCCGGGTTTGAAATGCGGCACGTGCTTGGCCGGCAGGGCCACCGAATCGCCGGTCTTGGGGTTACGGCCCAGACGGGGTGGGCGGTAATGCAGGGAAAAACTGCCGAATCCCCGGATCTCGATGCGTTCGCCATGGGCCAGGGCACCGCCCATCATTTCCAGCAGCGACTTCACTGCAAGATCGACGTCGTCGGCCTTCAGGTGAGGCTGGCGACGGCTCAGGATTTCGATGAGTTCGGATTTGGTCATCGTCACGGAGATAGGCGAAAAGCACCACTACCGGCCCGGAATGACCGGGCCGGAGTGGATCGAGTGGCTTGCTTACTCGGACTTGTTGCCGTCCAGCTGCGCGCGCAGCAGCGCTCCCAGCTGGGTGGTGGCACCGGTGGAGGAAGACTGCGACTGGTAGTCCTCCAGCACTTCGCGCATTTCAGCGTCGTCCTTTGCCTTGATCGACAGCTGCAGGGTGCGGCCCTTGCGGTCCATGCCCATGAAGCGCGCTTCGATCTTGTCGCCAACCTTCAGGTGCTGGCTGGCGTCGTCGACACGCTCGTTGCTGATGTCGCGAGCGGCCACGTAGCCTTCCACGCCTTCGGCGATGTCGATGATGGCGCCCTTGGCGTCGACTTCACGCACGGTGCCTTCCAGCTTGGCGCCCTTCGGATTGGCAGCCATGAACTGGCCGAACGGATCCTGCTCCAGCTGCTTGACGCCCAGGCTGATGCGCTCGCGTTCCGGGTCCACTGCCAGCACCACGGCTTCCAGGGTGTCGCCCTTCTTGTAGTTGCGGGCCACGTCTTCGCCGGTGGAATTCCAGCTGATGTCCGACAGGTGGATCAGGCCGTCGATACCGCCGTCCAGGCCGATGAAGATGCCGAAGTCGGTGATCGACTTGATCTGGCCCGACACCTTGTCGTTCTTCTTGTGGATGGCAGCGAAGGTTTCCCACGGATTGGCGGCGACCTGCTTCATGCCCAGCGAGATGCGGCGACGCTCCTCGTCCACGTCCAGGACCATCACTTCCACGTCGTCGCCGACCTGCACGACCTTGGACGGGTTGACGTTCTTGTTGGTCCAATCCATTTCCGACACGTGCACCAGGCCTTCGACGCCCGGCTCGATCTCGACGAACGCGCCGTAATCGGTGACGTTGGAGACCTTGCCGAACACGCGGCTGTTGGCCGGGTAACGGCGGGCGATGTTGTCCCACGGATCTTCGCCCAGCTGCTTGAGACCCAGCGAAACGCGATTGCGCTCGCGGTCGTACTTCAGCACGCGCACGTCGAGTTCCTGACCAACTTCAACCACTTCGGACGGATGGCGCACGCGCTTCCAGGCCATGTCGGTGATGTGCAGCAGGCCGTCGATGCCGCCCAGGTCGACGAACGCGCCGTAGTCGGTGAGGTTCTTGACCACACCCTTCAGCACCACGCCTTCCTGCAGCTTGTCCATCAGCTGCTCGCGCTCTTCCGAATGCTCGCTCTCGACCACCGCACGGCGGGAGACCACGACATTGTTGCGCTTGCGATCCAGCTTGATGAGCTTGAACTCCAGCTCCTTGCCTTCCAGGTAGCCCGGGTCGCGCACGGGGCGCACATCGACCAGCGAGCCCGGCAGGAACGCGCGGACGTCCTTGATGTCGACGGTGAAGCCGCCCTTGACCTTGCCGCTGATGCGGCCGGTGATGGTGGCGTTGGCTTCCAGCGCTTCTTCCAGCTCGTCCCACACCATGGCGCGCTTGGCTTTCTCGCGCGACAGCACGGTTTCGCCGAAGCCGTTTTCCAGGGAGTCCAGGGCGACCTTTACTTCGTCGCCGACAGCCACGGTGAGCGTGCCGTCGTCGTTACGGAACTGTTCGATCGGCACGATGCCTTCGGACTTCAGACCGGCATTGATCACCACCACGTCGTTGCGGACTTCCACAACAGTGCCCATGACGATGGAACCGGGCTTCAGCTTGGTGAGGTGGATCTGGCTCTGTTCAAACAGTTCTGCAAATGATTCGATCATTGAATAAATCTCGGTTGATGACGCAGACCGTGCACGTGTTGAGTGCGCGACGGTCCACCCGTTGTCGGCCTGGGCGGGATGCCTGTGACCGTGAGTGTTGTGGTGGATAAACCGCAAGGAAGATTCCCGACGGGGCTGGTTTTGTTGCGTTGTCCGCTGCGCTGGATCCGGACCGGACTAGCCGGCTTGGGATTTCACCAAGGCCAGCACGCGCTCCACGACCTGGTCGATGTTCAGGCCGGTGGTATCGATGAGGACGGCGTCTTCGGCCGGTCTCAACGGCGCCACCGTGCGCTGGGCATCACGGGCGTCGCGAGCGAGAATCTCGCGTAGCAGACCGTCTATTGTTACCGAAACCCCTTTGTCTTTCAACTGGTTATAGCGCCTTTCCGCCCTTTCCTCGGCGCTGGCGGTCAGGAAAACCTTGTAGGGGGCATCCCTGAAGATGACCGTCCCCATATCCCGTCCGTCCGCTACCAGCCCCGGCGGCTGCCGGAAAGCCCGCTGGCGCTCCTTAAGCGCGGAACGGACCTCGGGGAAGGCGGCTATGGCCGAGGCCACCGCGCCCGTGGTCTCGAGCCTGAGTTCGTCGGTGGCATCGGAATCATTGACCCAGACCCGCAGATCGCCCTTGGCGTCCTCTTTGAAGCTGACGGCGGTGTCGAAGGTGCAGCGCACCAGGGCCGCGGGGTCGGAAATATCCAGATTGGCCCAGCTCGCCGCGACGCCTACCGCACGGTACAAGGCACCCGAATCCAGGTAATGCCAACCCAGACGGGCCGCGGCGATACGGCTTACGGTGCCTTTGCCGGCGCCGGAAGGGCCGTCGATGGTCAGAACCGGAATATTATCGGACATGGGAACCCCGTGGATTTGTCCGGCATTATGCCCGGCCACCCCGCCAGCAACCGACGGACGCCGATCATTGCCGGGCAAAGGCTTGAACCTCAAGGAAAAAATCCGCTAGAATGCGCGGCTTGATTTTTGTCCCGGCCGGACCACTTGTCCGTTCCGGCCACATCCCCAGACAGTTACAGTCCAAATTTCCCGAGGTATGTCATGAAAGTCCTTTCCTCCCTGAAGTCGGCAAAGACCCGTCATCGCGACTGCAAGGTGGTCCGCCGCCGTGGCAAGGTCTTCGTGATCTGCAAGTCGAACCCGCGCTTCAAGGCGCGTCAGCGCTGAAAATAAAGGGTTAGCCGAACGCCGGGTTTTTGGCGCGCCGCTGCAAGCCCTACGAAAGACCGCCTCCGGGCGGTTTTTCTTTGCCCGGGCCAGGGGCGACGGTCCCGCACCCGGGCGCGTGACGACGCGGCCACCGTCACGTTTGCCGCAACGGGTCGCCGCGTAGCGGTTTTTTGTTGGAGCCGTTTTGTTATAAAGACGCGTCCTCTGGGGAGCCACCGCTATGAACCGTCGTTTTCTTGTCATCCCGATGCTCGTCCTGCTGTGCAGCGCAGGCGCTGCCAGCGCCGACACCCTGCTGATCGAACGCGCCCAGGAAAAACCCGCCGTCGCCCTGCCGGTACGTGGTCAAACCGCTGCGGCCGTGGAAGCCAGCTTTGGCGCCCCGCAGCAGAAGCTGGAACCGCGCGGCGGCCAGAAACGCCAATGGCCGGTGATCAACCGCTGGGTGTACCCGGCCTTCACCGTTTATTTCGAGAAGAACCGCGTCATCGACGTGGTCGCCAACCAAGCCAGCCCTGAAGAAGTCGGGCCCAAACCCCCAATTCGATAGAACGCCCCGATGACCGATGCTTTTCGCTTCCCTGCGGAATGGGAACCCCAATCCGCGGTCCTGATTGCGTGGCCGCATGCCGAAACCGACTGGGCGCAACGCCTGGGCGAGGTGGAGGAAACCTATGTAGCACTGGTTGCGGCTCTCACCCGTTTCGAGCGCGTCGTGATCTGCGTGGCGGACGAGGATCTGCAGACTTATGCCGAAGCGCGCCTGCGTTCGGCACGGGTGGACATGGCCAAGGTGCGGTTCGTGCCTGCCGAGTACGACGACACCTGGCTGCGCGATACCGGCCCCATCACCCTGAGCTCAGGCGACCGATTCAAGCAACTGGATTTCCGCTTCACCGGATGGGGCGGCAAATATCAGGCGAGCCGCGACGACCTGTTGGTGGGCGAGCTCTCCGGGATGAACCTGTTTCATAACTATTTCGTGCAAAGTATTGATTTTGCACTGGAAGGTGGCGCCATAGAAACAGATGGCGAAGGCAGCTTGCTGACCACCTGGAAGTGCCTGCATGAGCGCCACCCCGAAGCCTCCCGGGAAGATCTGAGTGCGCGCCTGGCGGATTGGCTGCAGCAGGATCGGGTGTTGTGGCTGGATCGCGGTTATCTGGAAGGCGACGATACCGACGCCCACATCGACACCCTCGCACGCTTCGCAGGTGCTGAGGCCATCGTGTTCCAGGCTTGCGACGACCCGGCCGATTCGCATTACGCCGAGCTGGGTGCAATGGCCGACGAAATCGCGGCGCTGCGCACCCGCGACGGAAAACCGTACCGCTTGTTCCCGCTGCCTTGGGCGCAACCGATTCTGGACGAAGGGCGCCGACTGGCGGCTTCATATGCCAACTTCCTGATCGCCAACGGCGCGGTGTTGATGCCGGCTTACGGCGACCCGGCCGACGCGCGGGCTGCCGCGGTATTGGCCGAAGCATTTCCGGATCGCGAAATCGTGCAGGTGCCCTGCCGCTCTCTGATCTGGCAGAACGGCAGCCTGCATTGCATCACCATGCAATTGCCCGCCGGCCTGCTGGCGGCGGCTGGCTGAACCACCAGATCGACCGCCCTTGCGGAAATTGCCTCGCAATCATTGGCGGCTTCACGCAACCGTGACTTTAGTGGGTGCGCGAATTGACGTTTCATTTACACCTGACCGGTGGCGATGACCGATAACGGCAGCTCCCCGAGCGGAGACTGCCATGTACACGCGACGCAGATTCCTCACTTCCACCGCTGTCGCGGCTGCCGCCGGCATCGGTCTGGCAGCGTGCCGCGACCCGGCGCAGGCGACCCCGGCTGAAGCAACGGCGGCGCCTGCGCTGTCGGGCCCGCTGAATACCCGTCCGATCCCTTCCTCCGGCGAGAAAATCCCGGTAATCGGCATGGGTACTTCGGGGAGCTTCGAAGTGGGCGACTCCGCGGGCGAACGCGATCCGCTGCGTGAAGTGCTCAAGCGCTTCTTCGCCGCCGGCGCCAGCCTGATCGACACCGCGCCGACCTATGGAACCGCGGAAGATGTGCTGGGTGCATTGTTGGACGAACAGAAGCTGCGCCCCAAGGCATGGATCGCGACGAAGTTGTCCGGCGTCAGCGGGCGTGAGGCGGGATTGGCGCAGTTCAACGACACTCTGCGGCGCCTGAAGACCGACAAAGTCGAACTGTTGCAGGTCCACAACCTGGGCGACCTGAAGACGCAGCTGGCGCTGGCGCGGGAACTGAAATCCGAAGGCAAGGTGCGCTACGTCGGCGTCACCCATTACCTCGAAAGTGCGCAGGACGAACTGGCCAGCGTGGTCCAGGCCGAGAAGCCCGACTTCCTGCAAATCAACTATTCGGTGGTGACGCGCGGCGCCGAAAAACGGGTACTGCCGCTGGCGCGCGATCTGGGCGTGGCAGTGCTGATCAACCGCGCCTTCGAGGACGGCAGACTGTTCGCGAAGGTCAAGGACGAGCCGCTGCCCGCTTGGGCGCAGGGCGCAGGGATCGCGTCCTGGGCGCAGGCATTCCTGAAATTCGCGCTCAGCCATCCGGCGGTGACGGCGGTGATCCCGGCCACTGGCAAGCCGGACCGGCAAAGCGACAATCTCGAGGCAGGCACCGGTCCGGACCTGGACCAGACGCAGCGCCAGTCGTTGATCGCTGCGCTGGCCTGATGCCGCGCATGGTATCGGAAGCGAGTGCGATGACCCGCCGTCTCGCCGCGTTGTTCAACGTGCAGGAACGGGAAGCTGGCGCGGTCTCCGCCGGACTGCTGCTGTTCTTTCTGCTGTTCGCCGGCTATTTCATGCTGCGGCCGGTGCGCGAAACCATGGGTGTGGCGGGCGGCGTGGACAACCTGCAATGGCTGTTCACCGGCACTTTCATCGCCACGCTCGCCGCGCTGCCGCTGTTCGGCTGGCTGGCTTCCAAAGTCGCACGGCGGCGCATCCTGCCCTGGACCTATGGTTTCTTCGTGTCGAATCTGCTGGTTTTCGCCGCGGCTTTCGCAATAGCGCCGGACAACCTGTGGTCCGCACGCGCCTTCTATATCTGGCTGTCGGTGTTCAACCTGCTGTCGATCTCGGTGGCGTGGAGCGTGGTCGTCGATGTATTCGCCTCGAACCAGGCCAAGCGCCTGTTCGCATTGATGGCCGGAGGCGCGAGTCTGGGTGGTTTGGTCGGGCCGCTGCTGGGCACCTTGCTGGTGAAGCCCATCAGCCATTCCGGATTGCTGCTGCTGTCGGCGGCGATGCTGGGCGGCAGCGCGCTGGCTGCACGTTATCTGCAGCGATGGCGCGATGCCAACCCCTTGCCGCAAAAGGACAGCCAAACGCGGCGCGTACCGCTCGGCGGCAATCCTTTCGCGGGCGCCACGGATGTTTTCAAATCGCCCTACCTGATGGCCATCGCGCTGTTCGTACTGTTGTTGACCAGCGTCACCACGTTTCTGTATTTCGAACAGGCGCGGCTGGTGGCCGAAACCTTCAGCGACAAGACGCGGCAGACGCAGGTGTTCGGCGCCATCGATGTTGTCGTGCAGAGCTTGGCCATCCTGACCCAGGTCTTTCTCACCGGCCGTATCGCGCAAAGGCTCGGTGTGGGTGTGTTGCTGGTGGCCGTGCCCATCATCGTCGCGGCGGGATTCGTCTGGCTGGCACTGGCGCCGACCTTCGCTGTGTTCGTGGTAGTAATGGTGGTACGGCGCGCGGGCGAATACGCTTTCGTGCGCCCCGGACGCGAGATGCTGTACACCGTCGTCACTCCCGGAGAAAAGTACAAGGCCAAGAACTTCATCGACACCGTGGTGTACCGGGGTGGCGATGCGGTGAGTGGCTGGGTCAAGCGCGGGCTGGATCTGGTCGCCGAGCATCCTGCGCTGGCGATGCTGATCGGCGCCGGCATCGCGCTGGCCTGGGCGGCTGCGGGCGGTATGCTTGGGCGCTGGCAACGTGAACGCGAAGGCAAAAACGCCCTCGGCTGAGCGCGCGTTCATCGCCTGGAAGCCCCCTCCCCGGGCTTACGCGCTACCATGCGCGCTCCCCGGATTTCCCCACCGACATGACCCGCAAAACCGCCCTGCCCGTCGCCCTGATCCAGGAAAAGAACCATGGCGATGCCGATGCCAATCTGTCGGTGATCGAAGACCGCGTGGCCGAAGCCGCCAAACGCGGCGCGAAACTGGTGCTGCTGCAGGAACTGCACAACGGCGCGTACTTCTGCCAACACGAGTCGGTGGACGAGTTCGACCTGGCCGAACCCATTCCCGGCCCCAGCACAGAGCGTCTGGGCAAGTTGGCCAAGCAGCATGGCGTGGTGCTGGTCAGTTCGTTGTTCGAGCGCCGTGCCGCCGGTCTGTACCACAACACCGCAGTGGTCTTCGAGAAAGACGGCAGCACGCTGGGCAAGTACCGCAAGATGCACATCCCGGACGATCCGGGCTTCTACGAAAAATTCTATTTCACCCCCGGCGACCTCGGCTTCAAGCCCATCGATACTTCGGTGGGCAGGCTGGGCGTGCTGGTGTGCTGGGACCAGTGGTATCCGGAAGCCGCGCGGCTGATGGCACTGGCCGGCGCAGAACTGCTGCTCTACCCCACTGCAATCGGCTGGGACCCGGACGATGCGCAGGATGAAAAGAACCGTCAGCGCGACGCGTGGATCCTGAGCCATCGCGGACATGCCGTCGCCAATGGTCTGCCGGTACTGTCGTGCAATCGCGTGGGCCACGAAGCCTCGCCGCTGGGCGCCTCGGGTATCCAGTTCTGGGGCAACAGCCACGTACTGGGGCCGCAGGGCGAGTTCGTCGCCGAAGCCGGTGGCGAGCCCGAAATCCTCAGCACCGAGATCGACCTCGCGCGCAGCGAACACGTGCGACGCATCTGGCCTTTCCTTCGCGACCGGCGCATCGACGCTTACGGCGATCTGCTGAAGCGGTATATCGATTGAATCTGCAGCTGCGCAAGGCGACCCTTGCCGACATTCCGCACATCCACGCGGTGTACGCCCGCGAAGTACGCGACGGCGTGGCGACCTATGAGTACGAAGCGCCCGATGAGGATGAGATGGCGCGGCGCCTGCAGGAACTGCTGGACGGCGGATACCCGTTTCTGGTCGCGGAACTCGACGGCGTTTTCGCAGGTTATGCCTACGGCAGTTCGTACCGCGGCCGCGCCGGTTATCGCTGGACGGTGGAAGACACCGTCTATGTGAGTGCCGAGGCAAAAGGCAGAGGCGTCGGCCGAGCCCTGCTTACACGCCTTATCGCGGAGTGCGAAGCGCTGGGCTTCCGGCAGATGGTGGCGGTGGTCGGCGAACCCGGCAACGGCGCCTCGGTGGTCCTGCACGAAAAACTGGGTTTTCGCATCATCGGCATATTTCCCGGCCTTGGCCGCAAACACGGACGCTGGCTGGATACGGTGCAAATGCAGCGTGCACTGGGCAGCGGCAACAACGATGCACCTTCCAAAGAATGAATCCATGAATGATATTTCTCCCCCTTCCGTGCAAGATCCGCTTGCCGGGCAGCCGCACCAGATCGTCGAGCGCGATGGCGTGCGCTACACCTTGCTGGGAACCGCGCACGTCTCCAGAACCAGCGTGGAAACGGTGCAGGCCGCGATCGCCAGCGGCAATTACGATACCGTCGCGATCGAACTCGACGCCGGACGCCTGCAAGCGCTGACCGATCCCGATGCTCTGTCGAAACTCGACCTGGTGAAGGTGATCCGCGAAGGCAAGACCCACCTGTTCGCCGCCAACCTGGCGCTGGCCGCCTACCAGCGACGCCTGGCCGAGCAGTTGGATGTGGAGCCTGGCGCCGAACTGAAAGCCGCTGCGCTGGATGCGCGCGAACGCAACCTGCCCTTGCATCTGATCGACCGCGAAGTCGGGCTGACCTTCAAACGCGCCCTGAGCCGGCTGGGCTGGTGGGGCCGCGCCAAGATCAGCGCCGGCATCATGATGGCGATGTTCGCGGATGAGGAGGTCGGCGACGACGAGATCGAGAAACTGAAACAAGGCGACCTGCTGGAATCGAGCTTCGGCGAGTTCGCGGTGGAAAGCCCCGCACTGTACGAAAGCATCATCGCCGAACGCGATCGCTACATGGCCGCGCGCCTGCGCGAGTCGGTCACTCACGCCAGCGGCGCGCGCGAGGTGCTGGCGGTGATCGGCGCCGGTCATCTGCAAGGGATGGCCGAACACCTGCGCAACGATGCGGACGCGCCAACCGACGTTCGCGCCGCGTTGGAATCCGTTCCGGAAAAGAGCAAGGTGCCGTGGTTCACCATCGCGCTGACCGCGTTCCTGCTGGGCGGCTTCGCCTGGGGCTTCTATCGCGGCGGCGTGGACGTGGGCGCCGATCTCATCGTGCAGTGGGTGCTGGCCACCGGCCTGCTGGGCGCGCTGGGTTGCGCCATCGCCGGCGGCCACCCGCTGAGCATCCTGGCCGCCTTCATTTCGTCTCCGCTGACGCCGCTGCACCCGGCGCTGGCTTCGGGCACGGTGAGCGCGTTCGTAGAGGCGACGCTGCGCAAACCCACCTATGCGGATTTCATGGCGTTGCGCGATGACGTGCAGACGGTACGCGGCTGGTGGAAGAACCGGGTCGCGCGGATCCTGCTGAATTTCTTCCTGACCAGCCTGGGCACGGCCATCGGCGTGTGGACGGGCGGCCTGCGGATGCTGGGCAAACTCGTCGGCTGACCAAGATCCTTGTAGAGCCGAGCTTGCTCGGCTGCTCTTGGCGTGGAATCGAAAGCAGCCGAGCAAGCTCGGCTCTACAACACGATGCAGCCATGGCGGGCCGGGGCCCGCCTTGCTTTACTCCGCTTTCAGCGCCGTTATCGCGGCCGTACCCAAGCCATCTCCCTTACGCATGCGCGCACGCTTGGTCAGGCGTGCGGTGCCGCTGCGCATATCGTCCAGGATGGCGTAGATGGTCGGCAGGAACAGCAGGCTGACCACCGTGGAGAACGCCAGACCACCGGCAATAGCGCGGGCCATCGGATAGTACGGCGGGCCATCGCCACCCATCTGCGTATTGCCCCAGGCAATGGGGATCATCGCCAGGATCGCCGTACCCATCGTCATCAGGATAGGCCGCAGGCGTTCGCGGCTGCCTTCCACCAGCGCATCGGTGCGCGACTTGCCGCGTCGCCGCAGATTGTTGATGTGCTCGATCATCACGATGCCGTTGTTCACCACCACGCCCATCAGCACCAGGATGCCGATGAAGGCCATGATGTTGAACTCGGTGCCGGTCAGCCAGAACAACCAGAACACGCCGAAGATGGAAAACAGCACGCCACTCATGATCGCCGCCGGGAACAGCAGCGATTCGAACACCGCCGCCATGATTATGTAGATGAACACCAGGGCAAGAACCGTTTTGGTCATCATCTGCGTGCCCGCTTCGTCCTCTTCCTGGAATGCGCCGCCGTCGAAGGAATAGCTATAGCCGGTCGGGAACGTAGCGGCCTTCAGGGTGTCCTCCATCGCCTTGCGCGCCTCGGGCACGGTCACCTTGTCGGCCAGATTGGCCTGCACGGTCAGCGTGGTCTGGCGGTTGGTGCGCGAGATCTGCGTGGCAGCCGGAGTGACGCCCACATCCACCATGCTCAGCAGCGGTACCGTGCGCCCGTCGGGCGCCCGCACCATGAAGCTGTCCAGGTCTTCGATGCCGTACTCCTCGGCCCCGGCGAAACGCACCCATACCGGCACTTCGCTTTCGCCACGACGGAACTCGCGCAACGGCGCACCGCGCAGTGCGATGCCGACAAAACTGGCCACGTCATTGGCGCTGAAGCCGAAGGCGGCCGCCCGCTCGCGGTCCACGCGTACCGACAATTCGCTGTTCTGGTCGCCGGCATCCACACGCACGTCGCGCAGTTGCTGACTCTTGGACAGCATAGGCACGATGTCCTTGGCGATCTCGGCCAAGGTCTCAGTGGAATCGCCCACCAATTGCACCTGCACGTTCTGGCCCGGCTGACCGCCTCCACCACCCTGGCCGCCGTCATTGCCGATGCCGACAGTGGCACGCGCGGATTTGGGTAGTTCCTTGCGGATTTCGTCGATCAGGGCCTTGGTGTCGTCGTTATCCAGCTCGGTCATGTCGAACTTGATACGGGTGCCCGCATCGCCCTGCTCGCTGTACCAGGAGTAGATCTGCTCGACGTGGAAGCGCTTGCGGTTGGCATCCATGAAGTTTTCTATCTTCAGCACTTCGTCGGACATCTGTTTCAGGCTGTACGAGCCTTTCCACTGATAGAAGATATTGGTTTCGCCGCCATCGTCGCCGCCGAACATGTTCTTCTTGGTCAGGACCATCGGCACGATGCTGACCATGATGATCAACAGGATGCCCGTCACGCTCCAGCCGCGATGTTCCAGGGTCCAGCGCAACAGCCCGGCATAGCGCTTCTGCATGCGCGGGATGATGCCGTTGGTGCTGCCGACCGCGGGCGGCGTCTTCAGACGCGCCGACAGCATCGGGATCAGGCTCACCGCCACCAGCCACGAAGCCAGCAACGACACCGAGATGGTGATGGCGATCTGCGACAGATAGATGCTGAGGAAGTTGCGTTCGCCGAACAGATTGGGCAGGAACACGATGCAATGGCACAGGGTACCGGCCGAGAGCGCGATAGCCACATGCCGCGTGCCGACGATGGACGCCAGCCGCGGCTGGTTGGGCATACGCTCGCGTTCCTGATAGATGCTCTCCACCACCACCACCGCGTTGTCCACCAGCATGCCGATGGCCAGCAGCAAGCCCATCATCGACAGGATGTTGAGGGTGACCCCGGCGAAATACATGAAGCCCAAGGTCATGATGAAGCAGATCGGGATGGCCAGCGTGACCATCATGGTCGAGGGCCAGTGGCGCAGGAAGAAGAACAGCACCGCGATCGACAGCACCAGACCAAGAGCGCCGGCCTCCGCTAACTCGATCAGCGAGGTGGTGACGTTGTCGCCCTGGTTGTCGATGATCTTGATCTGAAGACCGCTAAGCGACGGCTCCTTCTTGATTTCCTCGACTTCGGCTAGCGCGCGCTTGGAGACCTCGACAAGATTCGCATTACGCTCCTTGAAGATATCCAAGCCGACCGCTTTCTTGCCATCCAGGCGTCGGCCCATATCCATGCGCGCCTGCTTGAACCGCACTTCCGCGACATCGGACAAACGCACGCCATTGCCGATCACCAGGTCGCGCAACTGCTGCAGGTCGGTCAGCTCACCGACCGGCTGCACCCGCAAGCGCATGCCGCCATCGGTGATGGTGCCGGCTGAAACGGAGAAATTGACCGATTGCAGACGAGTGGTGAGATCGTTGAGGCCCAGGCTGTGCGCGGTCAGGCGATCCTGGTCGATCGCGATCTCCACTTCGTTGGCCGGCGCGCCGGAAATGTCGACGCGGGCTACCCCGGGTATCCGTTCGATACGCCGCTTGAAATCACGGTCGATCATGTCGTACGCGCTGGTCAGGTCAACTGTGCCGGCCAGCCGCACTCGCAACACCGGTTGATCGGTAGTGGAGAATTTCAACACCAGATAACGCTGCAAGTCATCCGGCAGGTCGGCGCGGATGGCATCGATGCGTTCGCGCGCATCCGACGCGGCGATGGCCACGTCGCGGTCCCAGTCGGTGAACTGTATGAACAACTGCGCGCCATTGGCATTGGCGCTGTTGTCCATACGCTTGATGCCCGGCATCGTGGACAACGCCTCTTCCACCGGCCGCAGCACCGTGCGCTCCACTTCCTCCGGCGTAGAGCCCACATAGGGCAGCTGCACGAAGATAAAGGGCGGCGATACTTCCGGGAATGCCTCCAGCGGCAGCCGGAACGCGGCGATGAGACCGATCACGGTCAGCGACACGAACAGCATGATCGCGCTGACTGGGCGCTTGATGCTCAGTTCGGCAATGCTCATGCGGGCTCGAGTCCTTCATTATCCGCTTCCAGCGACGCACGATGCAGGCGGCCGCGTTCGGCGTAGTACTCGTCCGAACGGCGGTCCAGCAGGTCGTACACCACCGGAATCACCACCAGCGTCAGCAGCGTGGAAACCAGCAAACCGCCGATCACGGTGATCGCCATCGGCGAACGCACTTCCGCACCTTCGCCGAAGGCCAGCGCCAGTGGCAGGAAGCCGAACAGCGTGCACAGGGTGGTCATGATGATGGGCCGTAGACGCGAACGGGCGCCCTCCACCAATGCCTCGCGCTTGGCGACGCCCGCTTCGCGCAACTGGTTGACCTTGTCGATCAGGATGATGGCGTTCTTCACCACCAGACCGACCAGCAATATCAGGCCGATGAACACCACCACCGATACCGGCGAACGCGTCAGCAGAAGCGCGAGCACCGCGCCCACCAGCGCCAGCGGGATGGTGAACAGGATCACGAACGGATGCAGCAGCGATTCGA
>CBFGMR010000029.1:0-42383 GCA_965650035.1 uncultured Pseudoxanthomonas sp. | reverse complement strand
TGCGCTATGTGGTGATCGATGAGGTGCACACCTACCGCGGCGTATTCGGCAGCCACGTCGCCAACGTGCTGCGGCGTCTCAAGCGCATCTGCGCGTTCTATGGCGTGCGGCCGCAGTTCATCCTGTGCTCGGCCACCATCGGCAATCCGCAGGCGCATTGCGAAGCCTTGATAGAAGATCGCGTGCATGCGATCACCGAAAGCGGGGCGCCCACCGGCGACAAGCACGTGCTGCTGTGGAACCCGCCGGTGGTCAACGCCGACCTGGGCCTGCGCGCGTCGGCGCGTTCGCAGAGCAACCGCATCGCCCGCATCGCGATCAAGTCCGGACTGAAGACGCTGGTATTCGCGCAGACCCGGTTGATGGTGGAAGTGCTGACCAAGTATCTGAAGGACGTGTTCGACCACGATCCGCGCAAGCCGCCGCGTATCCGCGCCTACCGGGGCGGCTACCTGCCGACCGAACGCCGCGAAGCCGAGCGAGCGATGCGCGACGGTCGCATCGACGGCATCATCGCCACCTCGGCGCTGGAACTGGGCGTGGATATCGGCAGCCTGGATGTGGTGGTGTTGAATGGTTATCCGGGCACAGTAGCGGCGACCTGGCAGCGTTTCGGTCGCGCGGGGCGTCGCCAGCAACCTTCGCTGGGCGTGCTGGTGGCCAGCTCGCAACCGCTGGACCAGTACGTAGTGCGGCACCCGGATTTCTTCGCCGATGCGCCGCCGGAGCACGTGCGCATCGCCCCGGATCAGCCGCTGATTCTGTTCGACCATATCCGCTGCGGTTCGTTTGAACTGCCGTTCGTGGTCGATGAGCCGTTCGGCCCGATCGATCCATCGGTCTACCTGGAAGCGCTGGCGGAAACCGAAGTAGTGCACCGCGAAGGCGAACGCTGGGAGTGGATCGCCGATAGCTATCCGGCGCAGGCGGTGAGTTTGCGCTCGGTCGCCGACGGCAATTTCGTGGTCGTCGACAAGACCGACGGACGCCAGACGATCCTGTGCGAAGTGGATTATTCGGCCGCCGCGCTGACCCTGTACGAAGGCGCGATCCACATGGTGCAGTCCACGCCCTACCAGGTAGAACGGCTGGACTGGGAAGGCCGCAAGGCCTACGTTACCCGCACCCATGCGGACTACTACACCGACAGCATCGACTTCACCAGGTTGAAAGTGCTGGAACGCTTCGAAGGTTGCGAAGCCGGCAGCGGCGACAGCAATCACGGCGAAGTGCATGTGGTGCGGCGCGTGGCGGGCTACAAGAAGATCCGCTACTACACCCACGAGAACATCGGCTACGGTCCGGTGAACCTGCCGGACCAGGAGCTGCATACCACCGCGATCTGGTGGCAGCTGCCGCAGGCGGTGCTGCTGAAGGCGTTCGCGTCCAAGCAGGACGCCCTGGACGGTTTCCTGGGCGCGGCTTATGCATTGCATATAGTGGCGACAGTGGCGGTGATGGCCGATGCGCGCGACCTGCAGCAGTCGGTGGGCAACGGCGATGGAGCGTGGTTCGCCACTCAGGACGGCAAAGGCAACGGACGCGCGCAGGATACTGACGGCAAAGCGATACCGATGATCGAAAGTTCGTCCGTTGACGTGCAGCAGTTCGTGCCCACCGTCTATCTCTACGACAACTTCCCCGGTGGCGTAGGCCTGAGCGAGCCGCTATGGCAACGTCAGGCCGAGCTGGTGCAGCGCGCGCGCGAACTGGTCGGCCGTTGCGATTGCGTGGCCGGCTGCCCAGCCTGCGTGGGGCCGGTGCTGGCGACGAGCGAAGGCAAGCCGTTGGCGACGCCGAAGTCGTTGGCGATGCAGGTGCTTAACCTGCTGTCGGCGGAGGCGGCGTGATGCGCCCTTGTAGGAGCTGCGTAAGCTGCGACTGTGATTATCGGCCACCAGGCAAACCTGTCGTAATTGCGGCTTGCCGGTCGCAGCTTACGCAGCTCCTACAAAGACGGTTCAGCGCGTGAGCGTATCGCTGGAGAAGCTACGGGCGTTGAAGCGAGAGGCGGGTGCTCTTGCCCCCTCCCTTTGCGAAGCAAGGGGAGGATTGGGGAGGGGTGCCGTTGGCGCGGATTCCGCCGGAGCCTTTTCGCTGGCTGACGGGAAAAGCCAGAGCAAAAGCAAGATCAAAAGCAAGATCAAAAGCACCCTTCCTCAATCCTCCCCTGCGCTTCGCGCAAGGGAGGAGGCTGGTGCGCCGCTTGCGGATGCATTGCGCATCGCTGCGGCGCGCCCTGCTTCGCAATCCATCGACGCGTTGCGAAAACTGCTGGGCTTGCGCGGGAGATCGTCCGCATCTGTCCGTCCGCTGAAATCCACCGACCGCGAAGTTCCAGGAGAAGAAATCTCCCCGGGCCTGCGCCTGATCGAAACACACCTGCCCATGCCCGCGCCGGACTGCGATCTCTCATTGGCGTTCGCCAAGCGCCATGACGAAGCGGTCAACCCTCGCAGCCTGCTGTTCTTCGATACCGAAACCACCGGTCTGACAGGCGGCACCGGCACCCGCGCCTTCATGATCGGCGCCGCGGATTGGCATAGCGATAGCCGGCAGGGCGACGGCTTGCGCGTGCGCCAGTTGCTGATGACCACGATGGCGGCCGAAGCGGCGATGCTGGATGCGTTCGCCGGCTGGCTACGGGAAAAGGACACCGTGCTGTCCAGCTACAACGGCCGCTGCTACGACTCGCCTTTGCTGAAAACGCGCTATCGCCTGGCGCGCAAGGAAGATCCGATCACGCCGCTGGATCATGTGGATCTGCTGTTTCCCACTCGCCGCAGATACCGCGGCACCTGGGAGAACTGCCGCCTGGCGACCATCGAACGCGAATTGCTGCGCATCGTGCGCGAGGACGATCTGCCGGGTTCGGAGGCGCCTGCGGCCTGGCTGAATTATCTGCGCGGCGGATCGGCGCGTAACCTGCGGCGTGTATGCGCGCATAACCATCAGGATGTGGTGACGCTGGCGTTGCTGATGGTGCGGTTGGTGGAGGTGGAAACGGCGGGCGAGGAAACGGCGCCGTTCGTCGAGGCGCCTTGATTTCCCCCGTCTCCCCCTGTGGGAGAAGGTGCCCGAAGGGCGGAAGAGGGGGTGAGCGAAGTAGCAATATTCAAGTTTTGATAGCGCTTCAACAAGTAGCTTCTCGTTGCTGCGTATTCCCATCTGAAAGTATCTGGCTCCGCTCACCCCCCCTCTCCCGCCGCGCAAGCGCGTCGACCTCTCCCACGAGGGGAGAGGTGGAAACACAGGACGTTGATGGATCGCTATCCCCTCGGCCCGCCCATCACCGGCAACACCACTCCGCTGATATACGACGCAGTCACCGGCGAAGCGAGAAACACGTACGCCGGAGAAATCTCCTCCGGCTGCGCCGGCCTTCCCATGTCGCTGTCCTTGCCGAAATCGGCGACGTCTTCGGCCGGTTTGTCCGCAGGATTGAGCGGTGTCCACACCGGACCCGGCGCCACTGCATTCACGCGTATGCCGCGCTCCAGCAAGTTGCTGGCCAATGACAGCGTGAAGGCATGGATCGCACCCTTGGTAGCGGAATAATCCAGCAAGTGCTTGCTGCCGAACAGGCCGGTTTCCGACCCGGAATTGATGATGCTGCCGCCACTGGGCAGATGCGGCAAGGCCGCGCGCGCCATGTGGAAGTAGCCGGCGATGTTGGTCTGCAGGGTCTGCTGCAGGTGTTCTTCGGATAGATCTTCCAGTTTTTCGGCGTGCAACTGGAAGGCGGCGTTGTTGACCAGGATGTCGAGGCGACCGAACGTCTTCACCGCTTTCCTGACCGCGGCCTCGCAAAACTCCGGATCCTTTACATCGCCGGCGATAACGACGCATTTCCCGCCCTCGGCCTCCACATGCTTCCTGGTCTCGCGCGCGTCCTTGTCTTCATCCAGATGCAGCACGGCCACATCGGCGCCTTCGCGCGCGAACAGCACCGCCACCGCGCGGCCGATGCCGGAATCGCCGCCGGTCACGATGGCGGCCATGCCCTTGAGCTTGCCGCTGCCCTTGTAGCCGGGCGCCAGGAAGCGCGGCTGGAGCTCCAGCTCGTGCTCGTTGCCGGGCTTGCGCAAATGCTGGGCCGGCATCGGATTAGGCGGCTGCCTGCGCTTGCCGGCCTGGACCGGCGTCTTGTCTTCCTTCGTTGCCTTGGGCTTGTCGCTGCTGGCGTCCTTGGCGTCGACCTTGCGCTGGAGGGACCGTTGTTTCTTCACCGCCTGCGCGGGTGCCGCCTTCTTTGAGGTAGCCATTTATCTTCCTCCCGGATCAGTTGCGGTCGTCGATCCCCGATACGCCGGATTTCTTCGCGCAGTGCGCGCAGCAGTAGAACTTTCCGCCGCTCTCCGCGCCGTGGCCGATGATCATGCAACCGCAGTGCTCGCATTTAGGCGCGAAGGCATGAATGGCGCATTCGAAAGAATCGAACGTTCCTTTGCGTTGACCCTGGGTAAGGGTGAAGGCCTTGTCGTAGTCGTTGCCGCAGACG
This sequence comes from uncultured Pseudoxanthomonas sp., assembly GCA_965650035.1. GTDB lineage: Bacteria > Pseudomonadota > Gammaproteobacteria > Xanthomonadales > Xanthomonadaceae > Pseudoxanthomonas_A. Next base: position 37,882 of record CBFGMR010000029.1, on the reverse strand, counting down.
TCGCAGACCGCCATGGCACTCTCCAGAAAGCGTTGGAAGCCGCAGTCTCGGGGGCGGGCGCTTCATGCAAGGTGAAATCGCAACGCCGTTACGTGGACTTTTTCTTAGCTTTCTTCTTGACCGACGGTTTACGCCGCGCGCGGTGCGCCTGCGCAAGGAATTTCAGCGTAGCCTGCTCCCACTGCCGCTCGCCCCGCGATCCTTCCGCCGCGCGCTGCAGACTGCCGTCGCGCCAACCCGCGAACGCGCACGGATCGATGTAGGCCTTGCGGCACACCGTCGGCGTATTTCCCAACGCGTCGGCGACCGACTTGATCACCTCGTTCTGCAGCTGTTGCAGCTCGCGCTCGCTGGGTTCGGCTGGCAGCGCCGTTGCCGCCAGCCGCTGGACCGCGGTCAGCGTGCCGCCCCAGGTACGGAAATCCTTCGCGGTGAAGTTGTCGCCCATCGCCATGCGCAAATAGTCGTTGACCTGGCCCGAGTCCACCGGCTGCACCCCGCCTTCGTCGTCGCGATACTGGAACAGCGCCTGCCCCGGTAGCTGCTGCACGCCGCGCACCAGTTTCACCAGACGTTTGTCGTCCAGCGCCACTTCATTGTCCTGTCCGCCCTTCCCCTTGAAGCGCAGGCGTGCGCGGCCGTCGCGCACGAATTCGGTATGGCGGTTGCGCAGCGTGGTCAGACCGAAGGATTTGTTGTCGCGCGCATAACCGTTGTTTCCCACCCGCATCATCGTTTCCGCCATCACCGAGACGACTATCGCCAGTACCTTGTCGCGCGGATGACCCTGCAATGCGAGATCCCGCTGCAGGCGGCGCCGCAGTTTCGGTAATGCCCGGCCGAAAGCGACGATACGGTCGAATTTTCCGTCGCCCCGCACCGCGCTCCATTGCGCGTGATAGCGGTATTGCTTGCGCCTGCGCGCGTCGCGTCCGGTCGCCTGCAGGTGGCCGCGCGCGTGGCGGCAGATCCACACCTCCGTGTAGGCCGGCGGGATCGCCAGCGCGCGGATGCGCTGCAACGTGGCTTCGTCGCGCACGGTCGAGCCATCGGCGCGCGATAGCTGAAACCCTTGCCGGATCGGCGACGGGCGATGCCGGGTTCCTCGTCGCTGACGTAGACCAGGCCGGCATCGATCGCCTGCGCAGCGGCTTCGCCGGATCCGGCGGTCGTAGAGGCGGCCGTGGAGCGGGAACCGGCCCGGCGCTGGGGCGCTTTCATCGCAGGATCATGTCGCGGCCCGGTTAACGCCTTGCGAACGCCGGATGCAGGATGCTTGAATCAGCCCATCCTCTTCCTCGGAGCTACGCATGTCCCGACTTCTGCTGCCCGCCGCCGCCTTGCTGACCCTGTGCCTTGCCTCCTGCACGCCCAAGCCCGATGAACAGGAACAGGCCCTAGCCCAGTCAGAGGAACGCGCCGAGGAAGCCGCTCAGCCGGCGCCGCCCACTCCGCCAGCGGCGGCCACTGCCTGCGACGACTCGCAGGCGCAGTGGGCGATCGGCAAGAAGATCACCGAGGCTGAGGTGGAGCAGGCGCGCAAGGACAGCGGCGCCGAGACCGCGCGCACGCTCAAGCCCAACCAGGCGGTGACGATGGAATTCAACGCCAATCGCCTGAACCTGGACCTGGACAACACCGGCGTGGTGACCGCGATCCGCTGCGGCTGACATTCACCGACTTGCTTTGGAGGTACGCCATGGCAAAAAGAACGATCCCTCTTGTTCCGACTCTGGCGCTGGCGCTGTCCGCGTGCGCGCAGATTCCCGCAGCGGACACCACAGCCTCGCCACCGCCGGCACCAGCCGTCGATGCCGCTTCTTCCGCGCATTGCGATGCCGGCAAGGCGACGGACGCGGTTGGACAACTGCCCTCGCCGGAAGCACAGGAACGGGCGCGCACCGACGCCGGCGCAGAAATCGTGCGCGTACTCAGGCACAACCAGCCCATCACCAAGGAATTCAGGACGGGCCGGCTGAATCTGGTGCTGGACGCCGAAGGCAGGATCGCCAGCGTCAACTGCAGCTGAATTCGAGTCCGGCAACGCTCAGGAAAAAGTTGCCGATGTAACTAACCGTGCCGCTTTCCGCGCGTGTTGCGGCACCGCAACATCTATGTTCTAGTCGGGCTTCCGGAGACATTCAGTAGCGCCGCTTGCGCAGGGCGCGGTGTCGCCGTCACTTCGCTGATCGGCACGCGCCGGCCAGCCTTTATCCGGTTGAGAAAAACGATGGCCCCCAGCCATAGCCAGGGACTCTACGATCCGAACGACGAACGCGACGCCTGCGGTTTCGGCATGGTCGCGCAGCTCGATGACCAGCCGTCGCGTTCGCTGGTGGATACCGCCATTTCCGCGCTCTCGCGCATGACCCATCGCGGCGGCGTCGCCGCCGATGGCCTCACCGGCGACGGCTGCGGTCTGCTGATCCGCAAACCGGATGCATTCCTGCGCGCGCTGGCCAAGGAAGCCGGCATCGCCGTGGGCGAGCGCTACGCCGCCGGCCTGGTGTTCCTGCCGCACGAACCCGAACAGGCGGCGCTCTGCCGCAGCGCACTGACCGAGGAACTGCAGCGCGCGGGCGTCGTCCCGCAAGGCTGGCGCGTACTGCCCACCGACGATTCGGTTTGCGGACAGTTGGCCAAAGACACCCTGCCGCGCATCGAACAGCTTTTCGTCGATGCCGGGACCGATAAGAACATCGACGCTTTCGCCCTGGCGCTGTTCCTGGCGCGCCGCCGTGCCGAACAGCGCCTGCGCGACGTCGCGGACTTCTACGTGGTCACGCTCACCCCGCACGCCATCGGCTACAAAGGCATGGTGTTGCCGGACAAGCTGTCCACCTTCTTTCCCGACCTGCAGCGCAGCGACCTGACCGCCAGCGCGGTCGTATTCCACCAGCGTTTCTCCACCAACACCTTGCCGCGCTGGCCATTGGCGCATCCATTCCGCTTGCTCGCCCACAATGGCGAGATCAACACCATCGAAGGCAACCGCCGCTGGGCGCAGGCGCGCAGCAAAGTGTGGAAGACGCCGCGCTTCGACATCGCCGAGTTCGACCCGGTCATCTCCATGCACGGCTCCGATTCGCAGAGCCTGGACAACATGCTGGAGCTGATGATCGCCGGCGGCATGGATCTGCTGCAGGCGCTGCGCATTCTGGTTCCCCCGGCCACGCAGTCGCTGGAATTCAAGGACGCCGATCTGGCCGCGTTCTACGAGTTCTATGGTTTGAACAGCGAGCCGTGGGACGGCCCGGCCGGCATCGTCGCCTGCGATGCGCGCTACGCGGCCTGCATGCTGGACCGCAACGGCCTGCGTCCGGCGCGCTGGCTGCTGACTTCCGACCGCCATTTCCTGGTCGCTTCCGAAGCCGGCGTGTGGGAACTGCCGGCCGAGCGCATCACCCGCAAGGGCAAGCTGGGCCCGGGCGAGATGATGGCCATCGACCTCAAGCGCGGCGACCTGCTGGACAGCGAGGCCATCGACCGCATCAACCGCGGCCGCGCGCCGTACAAGCAATGGCTGCAGCAGGGCGTGACCTATCTGCAGACCGAACTGATCGACCCTTCGCTGGTCGAGGAGCCGTTCGACGAGAAGACCCTGCGCAGCTACCACAAGCTGTTCCAGCTCACCAACGAGGAAGTGGAGTTCGTGCTGCGGCCTTTGGCCGAAACCGAGCAGGAAGCCACCGGCTCGATGGGCGACGACACGCCGATGGCCGTGCTGAGCCGGCAGACGCGGCCGCTGTACGACTACTTCCGCCAGGCCTTCGCCCAGGTCACCAACCCGCCGATCGATCCGCTGCGCGAAGACTGCGTGATGTCGCTGACCACGCAGCTGGGCAAGGAGACCAACATCTTCCATGCGGGCCCGGAAACGGTGAACCACGTGATCCTCAACTCGCCGGTGCTGTCGCAACGAAAATTGCGCCAGCTGCTGAAGATGCAGCCGTACGACGAGAAGAACGCGCTGATCGACCTGTCCTATTCGCATGAAGAAGGATTGAAGGCCGGCATCGAACGCATCTGCGCCCAGGCAGAACAGGCCGCGCGCGACGGCATGGTCATGCTGCTGTTGACCGACCGCTACCCGGTCGCCGAGCGGCCGATGGCGCACGCCCTGCTCGCCACCGGCGCAGTGCATCATCATCTGGCGCGCGTGGGCCTGCGCTGCGACGTCAACCTGATCATCGAAACCGGCACCGCGCGCGACCCGCACCACATCGCCTGCCTGCTCGGCTTCGGCGCGACCGCGGTGTATCCGTATCTGGCTTACCAGACCCTGTTCGACCTGGGCCGTCGCGGCATCCTGCATCTGAAGAAGGGCGGCGAACAGGCGCAGATCGGCCGCAGCTATCGCAAAGGCATCTACAAAGGCCTGTCCAAGATCATCTCCAAGATGGGCATCTGCAGCATCAGCAGCTATCGCGCCGCGCAGCTGTTCGAAATCGTGGGTCTGCAGCCGGACGTGATCGACCTTTGTTTCCCGGATACCGCCTCGCGCGTGGGCGGCGTGGATCTGGCGCGGCTGGACGTGGAAGCGCGCCAGCTGACCCGCAACGCCTGGAACGACCTGCACAAGCAGGAAATCGGCGGACTGCTCAAGTACGTGCATGGCGGCGAGTACCACATGTACAACCCGGATGTGGTGATGTCGCTGCAGCACGCCACACGCACCGGCGAGGCGGCCGACTGGCAGAAGTACGCCGACTTCGTGCATGCGCGGCCGCCTTCGGCCTTGCGCGACCTGCTGCAGTTGAAGAAGGCGGAGACGTCCACGCCGCTGGAACAAGTCGCCGACGCCGGCGATTTGCTGCGCCGCTTCGACACCGCCGCAATCAGCCTGGGCGCCTTGTCGCCCGAAGCGCACGAAGCGCTGGCCATCGCCATGAACCGCCTGGGCGGACGCAGCAATTCCGGCGAAGGCGGCGAAGACCCCGCGCGTTACGGCACGGAGAAGCGCAGCAAGATCAAGCAGGTGGCCTCCGGACGTTTCGGCGTAACACCCGAGTATCTGGTCAATGCCGAAGTGCTGCAGATCAAGGTCGCGCAGGGCGCCAAGCCCGGCGAAGGCGGCCAGCTGCCCGGCCACAAGGTCAACGAGATGATCGCGCGGTTGCGCTACGCCAAGCCGGGCATCGGCTTGATCTCGCCGCCGCCGCACCACGACATCTATTCCATCGAAGATCTGGCCCAGCTGATCTTCGACTTGCGCCAGGTCAATCCGACTGCGCTGATTTCGGTGAAGCTGGTGTCGCATGCCGGCGTCGGTACGATCGCAGCAGGCGTGGTGAAAGCGGGCGCGGACCTGATCACCATCTCCGGCCACGACGGCGGCACCGGCGCCAGTCCTTTGAGCTCGATCCGTTATGCGGGCGTGCCGTGGGAACTGGGCGTGGCCGAATCGCACCAGGCGCTGGTCGCCAACCAGTTGCGCGACCGCACCGTGCTGCAGACCGACGGCGGCTTCAAGACCGGGTTGGATGTGGTCAAGGCGGCGCTGCTTGGCGCGGACAGTTTCGGTTTCGGCACCGCGCCGATGATCGTGCTGGGCTGCAAGTACTTGCGCATCTGCCATCTGAACAACTGCGCCACCGGCGTGGCCACCCAGGACGAACACCTGCGCGCCAAGCATTTCACCGGCCTGCCGGAACGGGTGGAGAATTTCTTCCGCCTGTTGAGCGAAGAAGTGCGCCAGTGGCTGTCCTACCTGGGCGCGCGTTCGCTGGACGAGATCGTCGGCCGCACCGATTTGCTGCAACAACTCGAGGTGTCGCCGCGGCCCGGCGTGCATGTCGATCTGTCTCGTTTGCTGAAACACGTACACCAGGACACCGGCCACTGCGCCGCGCAGCGTTTGTACGAATCGCCCGATAGCCTGGCCACGCAGCTCGACGGATTGATGGCCAAGCCTATCGCCGACAAATCCGGCGGCGATCAACGCTTCCTGATCCACAACACCGACCGCTCCATCGGCACGCGCCTGTCCGGCGCCATCGCCCGTGCGCACGGCAACCTGGGCATGAACGATGCGCCGTTGCAGCTGCGTTTCCGCGGCACCGCGGGACAGAGCTTCGGCGCGTTCAACGCTGGCGGTCTGTTGATGGAGCTGGAAGGCGAAGCCAACGACTACGTGGGCAAGGGCATGGCCGGCGGCCGCCTGGTGGTGCGCCCGCCGCGCGGCGCGCGCTTCGAGGCACGCAATACAGCGATCCTGGGCAACACCTGCCTGTACGGAGCGACCGGCGGCGAACTGTTCGCCGCAGGACGCGCCGGCGAACGTTTCGCGGTGCGCAATTCCGGCGCGCTGGCGGTGATCGAAGGCGCTGGCGATCACTGCTGCGAATACATGACCGACGGCATCGTCATGGTGCTGGGCAGGGTGGGTCTGAATTTCGGCGCCGGCTTCACCGGTGGCCTGGCCTACGTGCTGGACCTGGACCGCGATTTCGTCGACCGCTACAACCACGAACTGATCGACATCCACCGCATTTCGCCGGAAGGTTTCGAAAGCCATCGCCAGCATCTGCACACGCTGGTCACGCGGCACCGCGAACTCACCGGCAGCATCTGGGCGCAGCAGATCCTGGATGAGTTCCGCGACTATGTGGGCAAGTTCTGGCTGGTGAAGCCGAAGGCGGCGAGTTTGGAATCGTTGACGGAGTCTTTGAGGCGGGCGGCATGAAGACTTTTGCTTTCCTTCTCCCCCCGGGAGAAGGTGCCCGAAGGGCGGATGAGGGAATGGACTCACCGCTTGCAGCAAACTTCCCGTGGGCCGGAATTGCCATTCCCTCATCCGGCGCTACGCGCCACCTTCTCCCGGTGGGAGAAGGAACAGCAAGGCCTGTCGTATGAGCCGCAAGCAAGTCTTCCAATTCGTAGAACTCCCCCGCCAGATGCCGCAGCGCATTCCCCTGGAACTGCGCACCAATGGCGACTGGGGCGAGATGTACGGCAAGTTCGCCCTGCCCGAGGCGCAGCACCAGGCCGGGCGTTGCCTGGATTGCGGCAACCCCTATTGCAGCTGGAAGTGCCCGGTGCACAACGCCATCCCGCAGTGGCTGCAGCTGGTGCAGGAGAACCGCATCGACGAAGCCGCCGCGCTCTGCCATACCACCAACCCGCTGCCGGAAATGTGCGGCCGCGTCTGTCCGCAGGATCGCCTGTGCGAAGGCAGCTGCACGCTGGAGGATGGTTTTGGAGCGGTCACCATCGGTGCGGTGGAGAAATACATCGTGGATGCGGCGCTGGAAAAAGGCTGGCGTCCGGATCTGAGTGAAGTCGTCGCCACCGGCAAGCGCGTTGCGGTGGTTGGCGCCGGCCCCGCGGGACTGGCCTGCGCCGATGTGCTGGCGCGCAATGGTATCCACGCGGTGGTGTTCGACCGCTACGAACAGATTGGCGGGCTGATGCAGTTCGGCATTCCCAGTTTCAAGCTGGAGAAGAGCATCATCGCGCGCCGTCGCGAAGTGCTCGAAGGCATGGGCGTGGAGTTCCGCCTGGGCGTGGAGATCGGCAAGGATCTGGGCATCGAGGAATTGCTGGCCGACTACGACGCCGTCTTCCTGGGCACTGGCGCCTATCGCTACACCGATGGCGGATTGCCGGGACAGGATCTGAAAGGGGTGCTGCCGGCGCTGCCGTTCCTGGTGCAGAACGGACGCATCGTCGGCGGCAACGATCCCTGGGGCCGGCCGATCGCCGGCTGGGAAGACACCATGCAGCTGCCCGACATGAACGGCAAGCGCGTGGTGGTGCTGGGCGGTGGCGATACCGGTATGGATTGCGTGCGCAGCGCGATTCGACTGGGCGCGGCCAAGGTGACCTGCGCGTACCGGCGCGATGAAGCCAACATGCCGGGCTCTGCGCGCGAAGTGGCCAACGCGCGCGAGGAAGGCGTGCGCTTCCTGTTCAACCGCCAGCCGCTGCTGATCGAAAGCGATGGCGACGACGGCGTGACTGGCGTGCGCGTGGTCGAAACAAAACTGGGCGAACCCGATGAGCGTGGACGCCGGAATGCGGTGCCGATCGAAGGCAGCGAATCGTTGCTGGAAGCGGACATCGTCATCATCGCTTTCGGTTTTTCGGCCACGGTGCCGGAGTGGCTGGCCGCGCAGGGTGTGGAAGGCAGTCCGAACGGACGCATCGTGGTCGGTGGCGGTATGGCCGATGAAAGCGGGCGCCTGCCGTTCCAGACCACCAATCCGAAATTGTTCGCCGGTGGCGACGCGGTGCGCGGCGCGGACCTGGTGGTGACCGCGGTGGCCGAAGGCCGCGATGCGGCCGGAAGCATCGCGCAGATGCTGCTTTCCTGAACTCTGCGACGGGCTCCACGGCCCGTCGTCGTCCACGATGCTAAGGTCGTTGCGTCGTGAAAGGAGAAACCGATCATGCGCTTGCATGCTCTCCCCCATTGCCGGATCGCCATCGTTGCCTGCCTGCTGCTGTTGTCGGCCAACCTGAGCCCGGCTTCGGCGCAAACCGCTCGAACCTTGAAATACGCCGGTGTGAATCTGGCCGGCGCCGAGTTCAATTCGTCGAAAAAACCCGGCGTTCTCTACAAGGACTACACCTACCCCGGCGAGTCGGACTACGCCTACTACGCCTCCAAGGGCATGAACGTGATCCGCCTGCCGTTCCTGTGGGAACGGCTGCAGCCGCAGGCCAACGGAGCGCTGGACAGTCAGCAGCTGTCCCTGTTGCAGACCGCGGTGAAGCGGGCCAAGGCGCAGAACCTGCACGTGGTGCTGGATGTGCACAACTACGCCAAGTATTACGGCAAGCGTATCGGCACGACGGAAACTCCGGTCGCGGTCTTTGCGGATTTCTGGAGCAAACTCGCGGCCGAGTTCAAAGACGACGACTCGGTCATTTTCGGCCTGATGAACGAGCCCAACGGCATCGACGCCAACGAATGGTCCGCTGCCGCGCAAGCCGGTTTGAACGCCATCCGCGCCACCGGCGCGCGCAATGTGGTGCTGGTGCCGGGCACGGCGTACAGCGGCGCGCACAGTTGGAGCAGTACCGGTTACGGGGGAACCTCCAATGGCGAGGCGTTGCTTGCGATCACCGATCCGGACGACCGTATCGCGTTCGAGGCGCATCAGTATCTGGACGCGGATTATTCCGGCACTTCCGGCGTATGCCAGAGCGAGCAGATCGGCGCGCAGAAGCTGCAGGTTTTCACCGACTGGCTGCGCCGGCACCACAAGCAGGGTTTCCTGGGCGAATTCGCCGCCGGCAGCGACCCGGTCTGTCTGGCTGCACTGGACTCCATGCTGGAACACATCCAAGCCAACGCCGACGTGTGGCTGGGCTGGACTTACTGGGCCGGCGGCGGCTGGTGGAACGTGAGCTATCCGTTCAATGTGCAGCCGGACAAGGAGGGCAACGAGAAACCGCAGATGCCGGTGCTTTCGATGAAGGCGCATCAGATTACGGACTGATCCGGAAGCGCGATTGTTCCATCAGAGAGATTTCGGGATTGACGACCCACAACCTGACGCGAGACCATCGCGCCAAACCTCATGCCCGGGGTCTATTTCGAGCTAGGCACTTCGACTAAGGGAATCGCAACCTGTGGGTGACAGAATCAAGCACTTCCCTCGCGGAGCAGAGCGCAGGAATAGACTCAACGTCAGAAAGTATCGCGTTCCGTGCCAAGTCAGTGATCGCTGGCTGCAGTTTCCGGAAATCGCGCATGCTCTTGCCGGCGGAGACTTCATGGCAATTGATGTCATGACTCTTGGCGCTGACGAGAAAGAACGGAAGATTTGCGAGCTCGTGCTGACCAAACAAGACTTGATTCGCATGATTGGGCAAGTCGCCACAAGCGCCTAGCGGCTAGTTCAAGCCGAAGCCGCTTCGCGGCTCGGCTTAGTCAAGCTAAGCCTACCCTCAACTGAAAGGAATCTTTATGAGCGACCCATACAACTCTTATGGAACGCATACCCCGCCCGCGGCCCCCAAAGTCGCGACTACTCCGGCACGAGAGAAATCAGATCCGATTTCACGGCTTAGTGTTTCGGATTCTTGGAAGCGCAAGTTCAGATTGGTCGATCAAGCAGGTGGGCCTGATTTACCCAATCTCCGCGACTTACCTTCCGGCGACCGCTTCAGCCTCACTTTCAACATTCTTGCGCTGATCTTTGGACCCTTCTATTACCTGGCTAAAGGGCTGTGGCGGCAGGCCATACTTTACTTGATCTTTGCAATAGTGTTGATTGTGATCATGGAGGCAGTGGGCCTCGGCAAGTTCTCACGTGGTGTAGGTTATGGTTTCGGAGTGATATATGCCATGCGAGCCAATATTAGTTACTACAAGAAAGTCGTACTTGGTGAAGCACCCTGGTTGTGAAGCCCAACAATTAATTCAAGCCGAATATGCTTTGCAGCGCAATTCAGCTCAAACGTCAGGCCCCGCATGAAGCTTCTCTACACGACAAGCAGCCTGTCCTTCACCCAGCTCGTTTGCCTCACGTTCGACCGTGAGGAGATCCCCTATTTCTCGTCCGACACCGACCCGGCTACCTCCGGACTTGGCTCACCCTTCATGATCCGCCAATGCCGCATCTACCTGCTGCACGAGGAGCACTGGGATCGCGCCGTGGAGCTGTTGCACGAGCTAGGGGCCTTTTCTGCCGAAGAACAGGAACCTCGTCCGCCCGCTAAAAGAATGCCTGCCTGGCTGGTCGTAGGCATGGGCGTTTTGCTTGCGGTGCTGTTCGGGGCCGTGCTCTCCAACTAACGCGATCCCGCTTCGCGGGTCGGCTGTGTCAGACGTACGCACCAAACGGATCATCCTCCATGGCTCAAAAAAGCAGAATGAGCTACGCGCTCCCGGCCGTAATCTATGTCCTGCTCATCGGCACCGTGTTTTCGCCGGATGTCCAGCCTGTGCTTGCCAAAGCCTTTGGTCTCGAGCCATTCGGATTTCCGGTGACATGGGTCGTCGCAATCGCTCAAGCCATTCTCTGTTTTCCCTTCGTATTCGCCCTGCATCACTTCATGCTGATTGCGGAGCAAGCCGCCGCTGACGGCAGCAGCATCGGAAAGGTCGGCCTGCTGGTGTACGCGGCAAGTGTCGGCAAGCTTCACCCGCAATTGCGACGCTCGCAGATGATTTCCCTGATTGGACTGGCTTACTTTGTGCTGATATGCGGTGCCTGGATCGCCTACGCCGACGCCAGAGGCATTTAAGCTTGCGATGGCGGACAATGGCCTTCTCAGACCTTCTGCTGCGGGCCGACAGGCTCTGGTTTCAATCCTCATGAGGTACATCCGGTGAACCACGAGAATCCGTATAAGGCCCCGATATCGGAACTGGAACCCGGCTCAGGCACTCCCCCGCGCAGATGGAGCGTCATGCTTCTATCGCTTGTCGCATTTCAGACTATGATTGCAGCGGTCTACGCGACCACCCTGATCAGCCATTTTCGCCACGGTGAAATAAACGCGCTGACATTCCTGGCGTCGGTGCTCGCCAGCGTTCTGTTGCTGGTTGGGGGACTCATGTATGCAAAAAAGAACCTTTACTCCGCCCACTTGTTCTTCGCGTCGGCATTGTGTGCGGCCTTTGCCTATCTGCAATGGCATCCCACTTTTCTTCTCACCGGCCTTGGCATCTCCATTTGCGCGGGTCTGGTGGCCGTCGTCGCTCAGAGACGCCTCGCGAAGGTCTGATGGTTTATTCGAGCCGACCTGTTTCGCGGGTCGGCCCCTTCCGGCGCCAAGCGCCAAGGAGCTTTTGCCGTATGCGCTTTGTTGCTCTTCTCTCTCTCGCGTTCGCAGTGGCGCCTTTCAACGCCATTGCGCAAGACTCAACGGCACGCGCTCCCTTTGTCGTCGAGCAGACTTATTGGATCAAACCCGGTAAAGAACTGCAGTTCATAGGTTTGTTCGAAAAAAATCGAGTGCCGCTACTGCGCGCCAGGATAAAGGACGGCCGCGCGCTATGGGCGCGCTTGTCCAAGCCCCGCTTCAACGCCACCAACGAGCAATGGGACTTGCGGGTTACTGTCGCCTGGCGCGATGCGGACAGCGCCATCGAGCCTGTTACCCAGGCAAAAACCCAACTGACCACGGAACAGCAGATCATCGAAGAACTTATCGTGGAGCGCACCGACGTACCCATTCAGGAGTGGAATGTGAACATCGGTGGCAACTGACGATTCACCGAGGCCGCACCCGCTTCGTGGATCGGCTTGCCTCCAACGTCGGCTTGCCAGATGAGAGTTTCGCGGTGGACCGGGAAGTAGAAGCACGGCTAGCCATGAATCATCCTTCGATCAATAGAGGGGATATATTCTGGGTGCCTGCGGATCCGGAAAGAGGGTCGGTGCCGGGCTCGCCTCACCCCCATGTGGTCGTTCAGGACGACGTGTTCAATTACTCCAGGATTAGCACGGTTGTCGTATGCGCCCTGAGCTCAAACAGCAACCGCGCTTCGGAACCCGGCAATATCCTGCTTGACCTCCACGAGGGCGGTCTTGAGCGTCGTAGCGTAGTGATCGTCTCTCAGGTCTCTTCCCTCTATAAGTTCCGGCTGGGCGAGCGTATTGGCAGCCTTTCCGATTCTCGGGTAGATCAGATCATTGCCGGACTTCGTTTTGTGCAATCCGCCTTCATCAATCGTCGCAAGTGATACGACAGCCTGATTGAGGACTCCATGACCGACCGGCTCTTCGTTTACGGTTCGCTCGCACCAGGCCGCCCGAATGCGCACGTGCTGGCTCAGGTTCCCGGCTTCTGGGAGGCGGCCACGGTCAGAGGTGTGCTGCGCCATGAGGGCTGGGGCGCCGCAATCGGCTATCCGGGCATCGTCATCGACGAGCATGGCGAAGAGATTGCGGGATTCGTCTTCTGCTCCGACGAACTGAGGGTGCATTGGGCGCGGCTCGACCGGTTCGAAGGCGAAGGCTATGTGCGCGTGCTGGCCCCCGTAAAGCTCGGAAGCGGCACCCGTGTTCAGGCCTACGTTTACGCGCTCAGTGGAAGCGGCGTGTCCCAGGGTTCGTCTGGCGACCGCTGACTCGTTCAAGCGGCACCGCAAAGCGGCCCAGCTCCATTCACCAGCTCCATTCAGTCGTCGCATGCCCGCCTTGGGCCAACCCACTGCCTTCGGATGGCGATCTCCTCGCGACGCGTGCGCTCGCACCACGTAGAATCGCCGGCCCCCGCGCGCAAGCATCAACCCCTGCATGAGAATCGGCATCGACTTCGGCACCAGCTACTCGGCTGCGGCCGCACGTATTGGAGACCGGCTGGAGCACATCCGTTTCGGCGGACTGCCGCAGTTCCGTACCGCGGTGTTTTTCCCCACCGAATTGCCCGACCCGGCCGATTTCCGTCTTACCACCGCGCTGGAAGGCGAAGTCGCGATACTGGTGCGTGCGGCCAAGGCCGAGCAGACCCGCAGCGGCGTGATTCCGCGCAGCGATGCGCAGCTGCACCGCGATGCCGTGCAGATAGTGCGCCGCCAATGGCTGGAGGCGCAGAGACAGGAAGCCGAGGACGCGGCGGCGGATCTGGACGATGCGGTATTCGGCGAGGACGCCATCGACCGCTACCTGGAAGAGGGTAGCGGCCACCTGGTGCAGTCGCCCAAATCGATGCTGGGTTACGACCTGCTGCCGCGCGCACGGAAAACCATCACCGGCATCGCTGCGCAGATCCTGGAACACATCCGCCTGACCGCCAGCGAGCAGCTGGGCGCCGACGTGCGTCTGGCCACGATCGGGCGGCCGGTGCGATTCCGCAGTTCGCTGGGTCCGGCGGGCGGCGAACAGGCGCTGGATATCCTGGCCGAAGCGGCGCAGATCGCCGGCTTCGAGGCGGTGGATTTCCTGGAAGAACCCGTCGCCGCCGCACTGCATTACCACGCCGGCAGCGACACCCGGCATTCCACGCTGGTGGTGGATGTCGGCGGCGGCACCACCGATATCGCCCATGCGCAGGTCGGCGGCAGCCAGGCGCCAGTGATCCATCGCGCCTGGGGTTTGCCCAATGGCGGCACCGACGTGGATCTGGCCCTCAGCATGGCGCACTTCATGCCACTGTTCGGGCGCGGCGACACCCGCGTGCCCGCGCATCATTTCGTGGATGCGGCCATGGTCCAGGACATGCCGCGCCAGCGCGCGTTCCACAAGCGCGATTTCAGCGAAGTGTCCGCGCCTTACAACGCGCGGTTGCGGAAATTGCAGCATGACGGCGGCACCACCCGGCTGTACCGCGCCGTGGAAGCGATGAAGATGCGGCTCAGCGAGCACGACACCAGTCGCCATGAGCTGGATTACATCGCCGCGGCACTGTCAGTGGAGGCCAGTCGCAACGACTTGCAACTGGCCAGCGCGGATTTTCTGGGTCGCCTTGCGCGCCTGTTGCAGGAAGTGGGCGAAGCGTTGGACAGTCCGCCAGACAGCCTCTTCCTGACCGGCGGCATGTCGCGCGCGCCGTATGTGCAGGCGATGGCGCGCGAGGCGTTTCCGCATGCGCGCGTGGTGCATGGGGATCCTTCGCTGGGGGTGGTTTCGGGATTGGCGAACCATCTTTTTGGGGATTGATCGGATCTTCGTTGCTGCGATTTCGCTCGCTGTTCCTACTATATTCTCCCGCCGCACAAGCACGTCGCCTCTTCCATCAGCGGAGTGGTGCCTCTTCGTTACGCTGAAACGAAGCGTAGTGGAACCCCTTCTCCCCTTGTGGGAGAAGGTGCCCGAAGGGCGGAAGAGGGGTGAGCGGAGCGGCAATCCATGGTCAATGTAGTCAACACAACAATCGATATCGAATGCGGTCGCGGCATTACTGGGCCAATTTACTGTCTCCGCTCACCCCTCTCCCGCCGCGCAGGCGCGTCGACCTCTCCCACAAGGGGGAGAGGTGGTAATCCCGTGGCTTTCTGATCCACGGGTTGGTGCCTTTCTCTGTAGTCGCAAAAAAGCCGCTGCCGCCACAAACCCATGCCGCTACGGCTGTCCGCGCTTTAGACTATCTTCTCCTTCACCAGCGGATTCCCAATGCGCCTGGGCCTTGCAGCCAATCGCCTGCACCATCACAACCGGGACGCGGCCCTGTTCCGCTGGCTGCGTGCCTGCGAAACCGGCATCCGCGAGTTGAAGCTGGGCTTGCACGCCGTCGGCCGCACCCATGACGCCATCGCCGAGGCCGGCATACTGACCGACTACCCTGGCTTGCGGCGCTATCCGCATGGTCGCGAAGGCGGCCTGATGAAGCTGGTCGCCGAAGTGGTGGGCCTGGAGGGTGCCGAGCGCAGCCTGGATGGTGCTATCTATCTGATCGATCCGGTGGATCCCTCTTCTATTTTTCCGGAAGCGACCGCGCTCAAGCGCCAATGCGTGATTCACGGCAAACCCTTCCTGTCCACAGTGGCTTCGGCGCGGGACTGGATCGAGATGGAACGTATCCATGCCGGCTTTGCGCCGGACCCCGGTGCGGATCGCTTCCATGCACTGGAAACGCAGACGCTGGCGCTGATCGCGCACGATGCAATGAAGCCGCAGATGCTGGCGTTCGCGGCGGAGCATTTCGATGCGCTGTCGCGTTTCGCGCACCGGGTCGCCACCGGTACCACCGGCCAGCGCCTCAACGAACTGGCCTGGAGCCTCGGCTGGCCGCAGGACCGCCTGTGGGCCGAGCGTTACCAGAGCGGTCCCATGGGCGGCGATGCGCAGATCGCAGACCGCGTGCTGGAACGCCGGTGCCAGCGCGTGGTCTTCTTCGAGGATCCGCATGTCGCCCGTCAGCACGAAGCCGATATCCAATTGCTGGAGCGCGCCGTCACCACGGTGACCGACGAAGCGGTGTGCACGACCTCGCCCGCCGTCGCCCGTCGCTGGCTGCAGGCGGTAGCGCTACGCGCCGATCGCGGCAGCTGACATGAGCGACTCTTCTTCGCCGCGCCTGCTGCGCGATTTTTCCCTTTCCGCCGTCGCCGCCGGTTTCGTCACCGTACTGGTGGGCTTCACCGCCTCGGCGGTGATCGTGTTCCAGGCTGCGCAGGCGCTGGGCGCTTCGGAAACGGAGATCGCTTCGTGGATGTGGGCGCTGGGTCTGGGCATGGGCCTGACCTGCATCGGCCTGTCGTTGCGTTACCGCATGCCGGTCGTGACGGCATGGTCCACGCCCGGTGCGGCGATGCTGATCGCCAGCACGGCAGGGCTGCCTTATCCGGAAGTGATCGGCGCGTTCGTGCTGTCGGCGTTGCTGATGGCCATCGCCGGCTTCACCGGCGTGTTCGAGCGCAGCTTGAGCCGCATTCCGGCTTCGTTGGCATCGGGCATGCTGGCCGGCGTGCTGCTGCGCTTCGGCCTGGATGTGTTCGTCTCCATGCAAACGCAGTTGGGCATGGCGCTGACCATGTTCGTGACCTATCTGTGCGGGCGCCGCCTGTTTCCACGCTATGCGGTAATCGTGACGTTGCTGATGGGCATCGCCATCGCCGGCGCGACCGGGCTGCTGCATACCGGCGGAGTACGCTTGGAGTTGGCCCGGCCGGTATTCACTCTGCCGTCGCTGTCGTTGGCTTCGGTGTTCGGCATTGCGCTGCCGTTGTTCATCGTCACCATGACCTCGCAGAACGTGCCGGGCGTAGCCGTGATCCGCGCCTCGGGTTACGCGGTGCCGATCTCCCCGGTGATCGGCTGGACCGGCGTGGCCAACGTGCTGCTGGCCCCGTTCGGCGCGTTCGCCCTGAACCTGGCCGCGATCACCGCGGCGATCTGCATGGGCCGCGAAGCGCATCAGGATCCGGAGCGCCGCTATGTGGCCGCGGTGTTCGCCGGCCTGTTCTATGTGCTGGTGGGCCTGTTTGGCGCCACGGTCGCGGCGGTGTTCGCAGCCTTCCCGAAAGAGCTGGTGATGGCCATCGCCGGGCTTGCCTTGTTCGGCACCATCGGCAACAGCCTGGCGGCGGCGATGCGCGAGGAAAGCGATCGCGAACCGGCGCTGATCGCTTTCCTGGTGACGGCCTCGGGCATTTCATTGGGCGGGATCGGTTCGGCGTTCTGGGGGCTCGTCGCCGGCGCGATCACGTTGCTGGTATGGCGCCGGAAGAGCTGAACGCGTAGGAGCGACGTAAGTCGCGAATCCATAGCCTCAAACCGCGTATGAATGGATATGAATTGCGATAGATGAGCTAAGGATGCCTTCGCGACTTACGCCCGAAGGAAGTCCTCTCGGGGGACGTCGCTCCTACGCGCTCACACGCCATTTTCGTTTGCATTCGCTCAGCAATGTGCAGGGCACGTGAGTTCATGTTGCAGTTCTATTCTTTTCTGCACACTCGTTGCTCATTCCAACGCGGGAGAAATCCATGCGCAAGTTCCAACCACGAATGTTGTTGCTGTCGACCGCGCTGATGGCATCCGGAGCGGCCTTGGCGCAAACGCCCAACCCCGACGCGCTCACCGAGCCTCAGGTCCGTGCCTTGCTTACGGAGAAAGGTTATACCCGCATCGACGATCTGGACTTCGAAGACGGCGCCTGGGAAACCGACGCGACCAGCGCCGATGGGAATCGCGTCGACGTGCGTGTCGACCCGGCCAGCAAGCGCATTTTCGCCGAAGCGCTGGTGTCCACGCTGAGCGAGGACGACGTCAAAGCCAAATTGTCGGCGGCCGGCTATTCGAAGGTGCACGACGTCGACTTCGATGACGGCGTGTGGAAGGCAGAAGCCGAACGTGCCGACGGTAACGATGTCGAGATCCATCTCGATCCGAAGGACGGGCATATCCTGCATGTCGAGAACGATTGAGCTCCTGTAACGCATGAGTACGGAGAAGGCCGCAGCAATGCGGCCTTCTTTTTGGAGCGTCCGCGCCCACTGAAATCGCCTTGTTTCCCGTTTGCAGGACCGGACTGGCGCGGCGGCGATTTGCGGCCGACAATGTCTCCCCCGGAGGACACATCCATGTTGAAGCGCAGTCTCATCGCCACCTTGCTCGTCGTCAGCGCGGCCGCCAGCGCCCAGACCGCACCCGCACCGGCGTCCCCCAAGATCAGTCCATCGCTATACGCGATCAATTCGGCCGCACTGGCTTCTGCCATGACCTACTGCAGCACCAAGCACGGCAACCTGCTCGCAGGGTCTCCGGGCCAGGCCTGTTTCCTGAAGGCACGGCAAGTACTGGCCAATTACGGGTTGAAGAAAGTTTCCGCCGATGTCGACGGCCGTTGCAACAATCCCGCGACCTTCAACACCTGCCTGACGCCTGAAGTGGGCAAGCTGGTGTACGCACTGAATGCGGAGTTCGTGAAGCAGGGCTTGTGACCTGCCACTAAACCTTCTTTCCTACAGGCGGATTGCGCCGATCGTTTGCTGCAACGCGTGCGTTTGGCCGGGCGCCAGCGAAACCACATCTTCGCCTGCATTGGCCGCTTCCAGGCATACGAAGCGATGCCAGCCGTCGGCCGGTGCGTCGCCGATTGCGGCGATGCCGGACGCGCCCGGATTCCAAACCACCAACGAATGGCTGCCCGAAGTAGTCAGATCGATGCGTCGACCCAGGACCGGGTCGATCAGCGCGAAGCGGTTGCCGGTACGGTGGTAGATGCGGTCGCTGCGGCCGGGATCGCGCGGATCCTGCAGATTCCATTCCCCCGAATGCACGTGCTCGTTGCCGTCGTACTTGTCCGCATATGTCAATCCGTCCAGCCCGCTCACCTGCACGCGCTCAGCATCGCCGACATGAAAATAAGTGTGCAGCGCCTGCGTGAACGCGACCGTTTCCTTGCCGTTATTGCGTGTGGTCAACGACTGCCGCAGTTCATGGCCGATGTGCAGCGTTTGGCTCAATCGCAGCGGAGTGCCCGTGCGTTCCGGCAGGCTCAGTTCGATCGTCGCCACACCTTCGGAATCGAAGCTCGAGTCTGTCAGCGTCCACCGGGTGTTGCGCGCGAAACCGTGTTGCGGTACTTCCGCCGATTGTCCCTGGCGCCCGAAATACGGCCAGCACACGGGCACGCCGCCGCGGATCGCGTCGGGCGCGCGTTTGCTGACCGGTGAGAGCCACAACAGGTCGTCGAATCCGCGCGGCGCGTACGACAGCAACTGGCCGCCATGCAGCGAGATCGCCGCGCTGGCGAGCGGGGTATCGATCCGCAACGCGGGAAGGCCTTGGAACTGGCTCGCTTCTATCTTCAAGGCTCCTGCTCCGCACCCGACCACGCGGCGGCCGACGCGACGCGTTCGCGCGCATAGCGCCAACCCACGAGCAGAGCGCAGAACAACAACCCTGCCGCCAGCAACCAGGGCGCGCCGGGCAGGTGCGTCGGCGCGCGGTCGCTGATGAACAAGGCGAAAGTGCCGGCGAATGCCAGCGGCGCGAACACGCCCGCCAAGCTGATCAGGCTCATCAACGCGCCCTGTACGCGACCTTGTGCGCTGGCGTCGACCTGGCGCGTGATCAGCGATTGGCTGGCCGGACCCGCAACGCCCCACAACGCCGAGATCGGCAGGCCGATCAGGAACATCCAGCCCGCTTCGGCCGAGCCGTAGATCACGAATCCGACGACTCCACAGGCCAATCCGAACAGCAAGGTGCGGCGCTCGCCCAGCTTCTTCACCAACGGCCCCATCAAGCCGGCCTGCACGATCACACTGCAGACGCCGACTATGGCCAGCACCCAGCCGACCTGCTGGTTGGTCCATTGATACTGGTACTCGGCGAACAGCACGAACACGCTGGGATACACGTAGTGGGCGAAGTTGGCCAGGAACACCACCGCGGCCAGACCGAACACCTGCGGATATTTCTTCAGCAACACCAGCGAACCGACCGGATTGGCATGGGCCCAGTCGAAGCGCGCGGTGCGCTTTTCCTTGGGCAAGGATTCCGGCAGCACGAACCAGCCGTAAAGGAAGTTCAAGGTCGCCAATCCTGCAGCGAACCAGAAAGGCGCGCGCAGGTTGAAGGTGCTGAGGTAACCGCCCAGCGCCGGCCCCAGGATGAAGCCCAGGCCGAATGCCGCGCCGATCATGCCGAACGCCTTGGCGCGCTTGTCCGGCGGGGTGACATCGGCGATGTAGGCGTTGGCGGTGGTGAAGCTGGCGGAGAAGACGCCCGAGAAAATGCGCGCCACCAGCAGCCAGGGCAGCGACTGGGCCAGCGCCATCAGCATGAAGTCGATGCCCAGTCCCAGGCACGAGAGCAGGATCACCGGGCGGCGGCCATAGCGATCGGACAACGTGCCCTGGATCGGCGAGCTGACGAACTGGATGGCCGCGAACAGGAAACCGAACAGGCCGATCCATCCTGCCGCCTGCACGTAGTCTCCGCCGGTGAATTGCCGCACCAGTCCCGGCAGCACAGGGATGATGACGCCGAACGACAAGACGTCGATCAGCACGGTGACGAAGATGAATATGAGTGCGGCGTTGCGTTTGCCGGGAGTCTGGGGAGCTGCGTTCACGGGAAAGCCGGTCAACAGAAAGGCCGGAGTTTAGCCTTTCCTTTGTTTTCTTGCGGGGAAGGAGTTACGCCCGTACTGATCCGGGTTCCCGCTAAAACACTACAAGTCGGATGCCCCCTTCTCCCCCTGTGGGAGAAGAGCCTGCCCCGTACTTGATACGGGGTGCCCGAAGGGCGGAAGAGGGGTGAGCGGTGTGGCGATCTATAGCCAACATGGTCAGCACAACAGTCGATATCGAATGCGGTAGCCGCACTAGTGAGTCAACTTTACTGTCTCCGTTCGCCCCTCTCCCGCCGCGCAAGCGCGTCGACCTCTCCCACGAGGGGAGAGGTGGGTCAAGTTCGATTGCTGGTTAGTACTCTCAGTATTTCTTCCAGCACCAGATTGTTACGCAGCAAAACGTCGTCATTCCAGAAGCGCAAGGCCCGGAAACCCTCACCTTCAAGCCATTCCGTACGTATAGCGTCTGAAAGCTGCGCATCAAGGTGCTACCCGCCATCCACCTCGATGACAAGCCGACGTTCAAAGCAGACGAAATCCACGATGTAGCGCCCGAGGGGCTGCTGCCTTCTGAACTTGCATCCCGCAAGTCGCCCCGCCCGGAGGTTTCGCCACAGCTTTGTTTCGGCATCTGTAGCTGATTGACGCATGCGCTTTGCATGCAACAGTGAATTGGCGATTCTTCGCATGAGACCTCCTTGTCTCAGATCTCTTTCCACTCAGGGAAAGGTCACCTCATTCAGCGCTTGCCATTACCCGCCTCAATGAAGCGCAGGAACTCCGCACGCGTACGCGCGTCTTCGCGGAAGCTGCCCAGCATCTTGGAAGTGATCATGCTGACGCCGCGTTTGTGGATGCCGCGGGTGGTCATGCATTCGTGCATGCCTTCCACCACCACGCCCACGCCCAACGGCTGCAGCACGTCCTGGATGCAGCCTGCGATCTGCGCGGTCATTTTTTCCTGCACCTGGAAGCGGCGCGCGTAGGTTTCCACCACCCGCGCCAGCTTGCTGATGCCCACCACTTTGCCATCGGGCAGATAGCCCACGTGAGCTCTGCCGATGATCGGCGCCATGTGGTGTTCGCAATGGCTTTCGAACTCGATGTCGCGCAGCACGATCATCTCGTCGTAGCCGGCCACTTCCTTGAAGGTGCGCTCCAGGAATTCGCGTGGGTCCTCGCTGTAGCCGCTGTACCAGTCGCCGTAGGCTTCCACCACGCGCTTGGGCGTGTCCAGCAGGCCTTCGCGGGTCGGGTCTTCGCCCGCCCAGGCCAGCAAGGTGCGTACGGCGGCCTCGGCCTGGTCTTTGGTGACGGCGGATTTGGTGGGTGTTTTCTTGTGGTTGCTCATGGGCTGAAGAATCCCGTGCGAGGGCGTGAATGGTAACGCATCAGGCCAGCCTTCCCGCCAAGCCTGTAACCCGCTGGGCCTTGCGTGCAAGCAAGGCCCGCAGGATGTCTTCGCGCGCGAACAGGTGCACCTGATTGCGTGCGCGAGTCAGCGCGGTATAAAGCAGCTCGCGGGTCAGGGTGCGCGCGTCCTGCTGCGGCAGCACGATCCAGGCCTGGTCGAATTCCGAACCCTGCGCCTTGTGCACGGTCAGCGCGAATGCGCTTGCATGCGCCGGCAAAGCGGCCGGATGGAAAGCACGCACGTCCTGTCCGCCCCTGGAGAAGAAAACCGCGATGTTGCCGTCCGCCTGGCGCAAGCAGATGCCCACATCGCCGTTGAACAGCCCGTGACGGTAACTGTTCTCCGTAATCAGCAACAGGCGGCCATGGAAATAGGTCTCGCGTTGGGCACCCGCCAGTGCTTCTTCGATCTGTGCGTTGAGCGTGGAGGCGCCTTGCGGCCCTTCGCGCAATGCGGTCAGCAGGCGCAGGCGGTCGGCCGCCGCGAGCGCCGCAGCCGGCTCGGTTTCCGTCGCCAGCGCGCGCCAGTGCGCAAGCAGAAGATTGCGGGAATCGCCGGCCAGCGGACTGTTCGCTTCTTCGTGAAAGTGCACACCACGCAATCGGCCATCGCGCAGATAGCCCAGGGCGGCATCGGCATCGCCTTCGCGCACGGCATGAGCCAACGGAGAGAGATCCAGTTCGGCGGACTGGCGATAGCCCCGCACGAGTTGCACGCGATGGCCGAACAGCGGCGAAGGCTCCACTGCAGGAGCGACGCCCCCAAAGGGGACTTCCTCCGGGGCGTGAGTCGCGATGGAAGAGTCCGCAATCTTGGAATCGAACATATCGCTCTGTTCGGGATGATCGGGAGTCATTTGGGTCGTTTCGCGACTCACGCCCCGGAGGAAGTCCCCTTGGGGGGCGTCGCTCCTACGGTCGCTCCTGCGCGTGACAGCCGACAACAACGGCGCCAGGGACAAAGCGAGCGCTTCTGGAAGTATGTCGCCATCGCCCGCCGCATCGCCGATGGCGGCCAGCACATCGCCCGCTTCCACGGAAGGCAGTTGATCGCGGTCGCCGAGCAGGATCAGCCGCGCGCCATCGGCCACGGCATCCACCAACTTGCACATCAACGGCATGTCCACCATCGAAGCTTCGTCGATCACGATCACGTCGAACGGCAGCGGCTGGCCCGCGTGATGACGGAACTGCGGACTGCCCGGCCGGCTGCCGAGCAGTCGATGCAGGGTGCTGGCCTGCTGGGGTAGCGCTGCCAGCCACTTCGGCTGCAATACCGGCAGCGCTTGCAGATTCGCGACGGCGGCGTGCAGGCTCTCCGACATGCGGTCGGCGGCGCGGCCGGTCGGTGCGGCCAGTGCGATGCGCAGCTCCGTGCCATTGGCGTCGGCCTGCGCGATCAACAGCAGCAACAGGCGCGCGATGGTGCTGGTTTTGCCGGTTCCCGGCCCTCCCGTGATCAGCAACAGCGATTGGATCAGCGCCAATGCCGCCGCACGCGCTTGACGATCGCCCTCTTCGGCTTCCGGGAAAAGCGC
The DNA here is from genome assembly GCA_965650035.1 of uncultured Pseudoxanthomonas sp. Lineage (GTDB taxonomy): Bacteria > Pseudomonadota > Gammaproteobacteria > Xanthomonadales > Xanthomonadaceae > Pseudoxanthomonas_A. The sequence continues at coordinate 14,504 of CBFGMR010000029.1, read as the reverse complement.
GGCGAACAAAGGCCGTATCACCGCAAGATCGGTGCTGACCGGCGGTTGCGTCGCCAGGCGTTTGAGGCCGGAAGCCAGCCCGCGTTCGTACTCGCGGTACCGACGCAGGTACAGCAATCCGTTTTCCAACACCAAAGGGGAAGAAGCCGGTGCGATGGCGTCCGCGTCGGGTTCGCTCACCCAGGGCGATACGCGCCAGGCCGTGACCCATTCGTCCGCGTCGGGCAGGCCCGGCACAGATCCCAACAGCAGTTGCGGCCGCGCAGGATCGTAAGCCGTGTTGCCGGTGCCGACGGCCAGCGAAGCCAATGCCGCGCCAGCGAGCGTAATTTCGTCCGCGCCCGGATCCAGCCGGCGCAGGGTGTCGGCCAACGCGATATCCACCGCGCGCAGACTGTCTTGCGAACGCTGCAGGTGCGCGATCAGGTTCATGCCGTCTGCTCCATCGGCGGCACCAACAAGGCGTCCACCGCTTCGACCAGTTCGCACGCGAATCGCGGTACGTACACGCCGCGCTCCGGATCGGCGGTGTCCAAGCCGCGGCAGAAAACATAGCGCACGCCGCCGAAATCGCGGTCGTAGTCGTAGGAAGAACCCACCCGCAGCCGCATCCAGCGATGCACCGCCAGGGTATAGAGCAAGGCCTGCAAGTCGTACTCGCTCGAAGCCATGGTGTGCGAGAGCGCAGTTGCGTCGTAGGCCGGCAGGTCGTTGGATTTGTAATCCATCACGTACACGCGCCCGCCGTGGCGATAGGTCAAGTCGATCTTGCCGTTCATCAGACCGCTGAGCTGCGTCCATACGCCGAAATCGTTGCGGTCCAGGGCCACACCATGGCGATGCAGCAACTCAAGGAAGGCATGGGTGGTGGCGCCGCGCAGAGCCAGGTGGAACTCCAGCTCGACCAGGCGCGCTTCCACCGGCAGATCGCACAGGCGCAAGCCTTCCGGCAGCACGGCGTTGAGCGTGCGTGCGACCAGCGGTGTCAGTTCGCGTATGCCGGCGTCATGCATGCGCTGCGGATAGCCCTGGCTGTTGAGCGCATCGACCAGCAACCGTTCCTGCGAAACCGGCGGCCGTTCGCCTGTCTGGTCGCGCCATACGGCGAAATCGACATGCTCGAGCGCGTGATGCAGCATGTTGCCGAAACGCGAGCCGAAGAATTGGCGCGGGTGCGCGGGCACCAGGGAAGTCGGCGGTGCTTCGTCATCGGCGGGAAGCGTTTCGATCATCACGCTGGCGCCGTGCGATTGCTGCTTGTGCAGCTGGCTGAAACTGTGGATCCACCAATCGCGATGCAGCCGGCGTTGCGCGGTGCGGGATTCCGGTACGCGTTCGACGGACGGAAGCGACAGGCGCGCTGGCTTGCCGGCGGGCGGAAAGCCTTCGCTGAAAGTGGCGTTATCGCCCAGCTCGGCTCTCAATTCCGGCGTAGGCGCAGCGGCGCCCATCAATCGATGCAAGGACGCGCTGCCGTGTTGCGACAAGGGGCCGCAGCATAGCCATAACGCTTCGCTGGCACGGGTCAGGCCGACGTACAGCAGGCGCATGTCCTCGGCAGCCTCTTCCTTAAGGTGCGCCTGTCTGGCTTCGGTCCACGCAGGCGCGTCGGCGAAGACCTGGGCGGTTTCCCATTGACGCACGCGTTGCCCGTCTTCGTTGGTGTACATGGCCAGTCCGTTGACCTTTTCCTGCCGGCCGATACCTGCGAAGGGCAGGTATACGAGCGGGAACTCGAGGCCTTTGCTCTTGTGCAGGGTCAGGATCTGCACGCGACCGGCATCGGATTCAAGACGCGGCTGTTGCGCTTCGTTCTCGCCGTCGGCGTGGGCGATGTCGTGGCGCAGCGCATCCAGTTGGCCCTGCGTGCCCAGGTTGCGCCCCGACGCGGATTGCATCAGTTCGCCGAGTTGCAGGTAGTTGGTCAGGCGACGCTCGCCGCCGGCCTGGCGCAGCAGGCGCTCGGCATTGAAGGCCAGCACTTCAGCCAGCATCGCCTGCGGGCCATGCCTCTCCCAGCGCGTGCGCCACGCCACCAGATCCTGTTGCCATTGCCGCAAAGCCTGCCCCGCGCTCGATCCGGGGACGTCGCCGGCGCTCAAGCCCTCATCGCGCTGATGGCGCGATTCGATATCCAACGCGACGATGCGCTGCGCGTCCCAACCCAATAGCGGTGTCGCCAGCACCGCGCGCAGACGGCGGTCGTCGCCGGGCGAACGCAGCGCCAGCAGCAAGGTCAGCAGGTCCTGCGCTTCCTCGCTCTGGTACAGGCTTTCCTTGCCGGAAGCTACCGCCGGTATGCCGCGCACCGACAACGCGTGCCGGACCTCGGCGGCCTGCCGATGGTCGCGCACCAGCACGGCGAAATCGCGCGGTTGCAACAGCCTCATCGCCTGCGTGCGGCGATCCTTTATCGACAACGACGACCCATCGGAAGGCTGCAGCCGATGCAGGATATCGCTGGCGCAGAATTCGGCGGCCATACGCACGGAGACGGGCTTGGTGTAGTCCCTGCCGTTCTCCGAAGCGGGGATCGCGTGGAAATGGATCGCGGGCGCAGGATGCCCATTCTGCGAGAAATCCGAATCGCCGGCCTTGCCGCCCGCTTCGGTGGGCAGGAAAGCGATGCCCTCGCCCAACGCGCTTTCCGGCATCGACCGGAACAGGGTGTTGATCGCGTCGATCACGCAGGGCCGCGAACGGAAATTTCGGTCCAGCGCACTTTCGCGCTGGGCCGTGTCCGCGGCTTTCACGTAGGTGTTCACATCGCCACCGCGGAAACGGTAGATCGCCTGCTTCGGATCGCCCACCAGGATCAGGCCGCCTTCGCCGAACAACTGCGAGAAAATTTCCCATTGCCGTGCGTCGGTATCCTGGAACTCGTCGACCAGCACGCAAGGGAACTGTTTGCGCAATGCGCCGGCCAGCGTGCCCGGGTCGCTGGCAACGGCTTCGTGCAGTTCGCCGATCAGGTCATCGTAGTCGCGGACGTTGAAGGCGTGCTTGCGCGTATGTTCGCGCCGCATTGCGTCGGCCCGCAGCGCATGCAGCTGTTGTAGGTCGTGCGCCTCGCGCCAGAGTTCGATGGCGGCCACGGCGTCGACCAGCGGCTGGAAGCTCTCGAACAACGGCGATTGCGGAGTGCGCCCGGCCTTGGCCTTCAGCGTTCCTTTCTCGAGCGTGCCGGGGATGAACTTGTGCAGCTTGGGATGCAGTTCGATCGGAGGCGACGGCGAGCGCGTGCTGGCTTGCAGCCAACGCCGCAGCGACGAAGCATGTTCGGCCTTGTACTGACTGGCGTTGAGCACCGAGTCGGCGATGGCTTCGTCGATTTTCCCGCATGCCGATTCGCCATGCAGGGTGAACAGATGGCAGACCTGCGCCCATGCCTGCAATAGCTGCGGACGAGGATCGGTCAACGTCTGCGGCGCGGGCGGGAGCAACGGCTCGGGGGAGAGCAGATCGCGCAAGCGTCGGGCCAGGTCTTGCAATCGACCGAATCGGCGATGCAGGAAAGCCGCGCCCTCCTGATCCTGCGAGAAAGCGCGCCACAGGTCCGCCGCCAGTTTTTCGCGCTGCGCAGCGCTGCCGGTCTCCAACTCCGAGGCGATCAGCGGTTGCCGCGTGTCCAGCGCATGCTCGCGCAGCACGCGCTGGCAGAAACCGTGGATGGTGGCGATGGCCGCCAGATCCATTTCGCGCAGCGCGCGCCCAAGCCGCTGGCGCAACGCGGGCAAAGATTCGCGCGGTTCGGCCGCGAGGGACTGATGGACCAGGCGACGGAGCATCGCTGTTTCGGCAGCGTCGCCTTCCCGGGTTTCGCCATCGCCCTCGCGCCAGGCGTGCGCCAGATCGAGCGCCTGCTTCAGGCGCAAGCGCACGCGTTCGTGCAGCTCCTGGGTAGCGGCGACGGTATAGGTCACCGCCAGGATCTGTGGCACGCGCAAACGCTCGACGATCACCGCGCGCGCGAACAGGCCGGCCAGCGCATAGGTCTTGCCGGTGCCTGCGCTGGCTTCGATCAGATTGCGCTGGCGCAGGTCGATGTCGAACACGGCCTCGCTCATGGCAGCGACTCCGTGTCGAAAGCTTCACCGCGTTCGACCGCGCTGAAGATCAGGTGCGACAGCAGTTCGAATGCGTCGAGCGAGTCCGCGTCGCCGTCCAGGAAAGGATCGCGACCCCGCAGGGCCATGAGTGTCGCGGCCCGCGCTTCGCCTGGCCCGCCGAAATCGTCGTCGCCTCCGCCCCAGACCTTCTGCGCCTCGGCCAATGCCTTGCCGGGGTCGACCTGGGCGGCCAGCCACCAGGCATGGCCGCTCTTGGGAAGGAAACACAAAGGCCGCCCCATGCCATGCCTGCGCAATGCCTGCAGCGCGGACAGTGCCTGCTGCGCGTCTGTCGGCGGCAAGGGTGCCCGCGTCAGGACCCGTGGCGCCGCGCCCTTCTTTTCTACGGACAGCTCGTGCAGCGGCAGCCCGTGCATCGAGGCGACCAGCCAGTCCAGCCCGTGCCTCAATGCGTGGCCGCCATGCCGCCCATTGGGATTGAGGACGGCGCGGAACACTCCTTGCGAATGCATGCCTTGCGGGTGGATCCGGTCCAGCGCGCCCACCAGCATGCCATCGCGCAGCGGCAACTCGAACGGCATCGAATCGCCACTGCCTGCGAAGCCGGCCTGAACCGCTTCTTCCGCGAACGGCGCCACCTCTTCCATCACGCCCTGCAGCACGGCTGCTCCATCGGCGCCCGGTGAGAGCAGGCCGCGCGCGAGCAATTGCGATTGCAATGCCTGCAACCCCGGCGCTCGACCCGATTCGCGCCACGCCTCGAACACAAGCTGGCGCAAGCCGTACCGTGCCAGCGCATCGGGTGTGCCGAACGGCTCGTGCTCTTCGAGCGCCGCTTCTTCCTCCGGCAGGCGCAGGCCCACGCCTTGCTGCAGATAGAACTCGTGCGGCCGCATCAGCGCATTGCGCAACTGCGCCAGCGAAAGGGTGGCTTCCGGTTCTTCCTGACGAAGCAATCGCGTGGGCGCGAAGATTTCGCGTTCGCCAGCGCCGATGGCGGTATCGGCCGCCGGATGCCAGCGCGCGTCGTAGCTGAAACGGCGCGCGTCGCCCCGCCCTTCTTCCGGCAGCGCCGCACCAAACGCCGCCGACGAGAACGGCTGCAACGCGTGCCGCACGACCAGCCGCTCGCGCACCGGCTCTCTGTCGGCTTGCCCGGCTTCGTCCCGGTGATAGCGCGCGGCGACGTCCAGCAGTTCGGAGACCAGCATGGAAGGCTCGCGCCGGCTGCCGTCGCGCGCGTCCATGCCTATCCAGCTCGTGTAGAACACGCGACTGGCCGATGAGAACAGCTGCAGGAAAAGATAACGGTCCGCATCGCGGCGCGAAGGGTCGCCGACGCGGCGCTGCGCGCTGTCCAGCGCCTGATTGATGCGATTGACCGGGTCATGCCCGTCGCGCGCGGGGAAAGCGGCCTCTTCCAGGCCCAGCAAGCAGATCACCCGGAACGGGATCAGCCGCATCGGCACCATCTTGCCGAAGCACACGCCGCCGGACAGGAACGGCGCGCGCGCATCGCTGCTGGCCAGCTCGGCCTGGAAATGATCCAGCGCGACGCTATGCGCTACCGGTTCATCGAACGCAGCCAGATGAGCGCTGTCGGCGAAGTCGGCTATCGCCTGGTGCAGACGCTCCAGTACCGCGCGTTCGGAAACATCGCGAGGTTCGGCGGCGAACAACGCGGCGATCATGTCCGCCAGCAACTCGGACCATTCGCCCGGCGCGTGCGGACCTTGCAGACGCATGCCGTAGTTGCGCAGTGCGGCCAACAGCCGCACCAGCGCATCCAGGGACTGCGTGGACTGCCCTTCCAATTCCGGCCACGGCGCGACTCCGGCGATCATGTCGTCCGCGCCGCTGGCCATGCCCAGCAGCAACCGGTCCAGTGCGAATTCGAAGGTGTAGGCGTTGGTTTCCCGTTCGTGGTGAGTGTTGAGCCTGTCGAAGCATCGAACCACGTCATGACGTTCGCGATCCGCGCCATCCAGGCCCCAGCGCGCGCCGCTGGCCTGCAGCCAATCCTGCAGACGCGCACGGTCGGCATCGTCCACGTCGAAACGTTCGGCCAGCGCCGGCACCGCCAGCAGATCGATCATGTCGGCCAGAGTCAGTGGCTGCATCGGCAACTTCAGCAGGCGCAGGAAGGCGCCGGCGATCGCCGCGCTGGCCAGCGGACTGGTATCGGCGATGGTGTAGGGAATCTCGCGCGGCGTTCCCAGCGCACCGCCGAATACCGCTTCCACATGCGGCGCGTAAGCGTCCATGTCCGGCATCAGCACGGCGATGTCGCGCGGGTCGATGCGTTCGCGGCCGGGCGCGGTTTTTTGTTCCAGCAAGGCGCGCAACTGGTCGTGCAGCACCTGCACTTCGCGCAGACGGGTATGGCAGGCGTGGAACTGCAGGCTGGTGTCGGCGGCATCGACCTGCTGGCGGGGCCAGGGCTCGCCGATCGCGGCATCGGCGAGCGGCGCACGGTTTTCCAGCACATCCGTCTGCATGCGGCCGAGCAGCATGCCGGCAAGCGGTTGGGTGAAGGCGGGCGTTTCGAAACGGGCGCGCACGGTTTCTCCGCCGCCCAGGGCGGCGATGAAATCGCGACCGGCCTGACCCCAAGCGGCCAGCAGAGGATTCTCGCCGCCGAAGCGATCGTCCTGGTCGGGCCGGTATTCGGCCGCCCACCGCTCCAGGTCGCCCCAATAGGCGCGCGACGGCGTATGCAGGAAGAAATGCTGGCGGCCCGCGCGCGCCTGGCTGGCGACGACTTGCAGCACATCGGGCGAAATGTTCTGGCAGGCGAACACGAACAGTCTTGCGGGCAATCCCGCGGGCGCTTCACCGCTCTGGCCGCCGAATCGCTCCAGATACTCGCCGATGCGGCGCGCACGATGCGCGCGCCCGCTGGCGATTCTTTTCCACAACTGCGCCTGCGCATCATCGCGCGGCGCTCTACGTTCCCAGCTCAGCAGATCCTCGCGACGCCACGCCTGGTATTTCTCGAAACTGTCGGCCAGCGAAGTAGCCAGCGACCAACTCCGCCTGGGGTCTGCGCCGGCGAGGAAGCCGGCGAATTGCTGCGGCGGGTTCGCTTGCAACTCGCGCAGCAGATGCCAGCGCAGGACTTCGGGCATCAACCGGTCGGCGCGCGGCACGGCGCCCAGGGCCTGCCCCGGGCCGGGGTTGGCTTCCAACACATGCTCGACGAACTCGCCCGGGGTCACGAAGCGCACATTGGCGCAGATGCCCAGCCGTTCGGCCAGCGACTGCTGCAGCCAGCGGCGCATGGAGAATTGCGGCACCAGCACCCATTCCTCGCGCCACCAGTCGCCCTCGCCGGGCGCGCGCAACAGCTCGCCCAGCACGCCGGCCAGCACGTCCAGGTCGTTGGAGGGGTAGAGGCGGAAATCGGCCTGGGGGCGTTCGGGCATGCTGTCATCTTGCCGCAGAGCCGTCGCATCCGCCGCGACCACGACCGCATGAGTAGCTGGGACGACGCCCGGCCAGCCGTCGCAACATCGCAAAAATGCAAAAATGAAACTGGACAGTGCACTATTGTTCAGCCACCGACCGTGATGCTTTACGGTGCTTTGGAGTTTTCCGTGCCGATGACCTCCCCCGATTCGCCTGCAGTGCGCCTGTCCAACGCCCGGCTCGACCGGGGCGGACGCACGATCCTGCGCGACATCGATCTGTCGGTGCCGCGCGGCAGCATCACTGCGGTGCTGGGCCCGTCGGGCAGCGGTAAATCCACTTTGCTGGCAGCGCTGACCGGCGAGTTGCCCCCGGCGGCAGGCACGGTCGAGGTGTTCGGCAAGCCGGTGCCCCGCGGCACCCGCCACCTGTTGGAAATGCGCAAGGGCATCGGCGTGCTGCTGCAGGGCAATGGCCTGCTGACCGACCTGAGCGTGGGCGAAAACGTAGCCCTGCCCCTGCGCACGCACACCCGATTGCCGGCGGCGCTGGTGCAGCGCGTGGTCAACTTCAAGCTCAACGCCGTGGGTCTGCTGGCGGCGGCCGACGCCTACCCGCGCGAGCTCTCCGGCGGCATGGCGCGGCGCGTGGCGCTGGCGCGCGCGCTGGCCCTGGACCCACCGCTGATGATCTACGACGAACCCCTGACCGGGCTGGACCCGATCGCCAGCGGCGTGATCATGAGCCTGATCCAGCGCCTCAACGACACCCTGGGCCTGACCAGCGTCATCGTCACCCACCACGTGCACGAAACCCTGCCCATCGCCGATCAGGCGGTGGTCATCGCCAACGGCGGCATCGTGTTCTCCGGCACTCCGGCGGAACTGGAAGCCACCACCGACCCGCTGGTGCTGCAATTCCTGCGCGGGCAGCCGGACGGGCCGATCGGCTTCGATGCGACACCAAGGACGGAGGCGGCATGAGCCATCCCACTTTCATCGGCCGCGACGCCCGCGCCTTTGCCCCCTTTGAAAAAGGGGGCGACAAGGCGCGTCAGCGGCCTGTGGGGGATTTGCTCTTCGCGCCAAGAGCAAATCCCCCGGCGCCCGCTTCGCGGACGCCCGCCCCCTTTTCCAAAGGGGGCTGTTACGAGCGCCCGCCTGTTGCGCTGACCGGGACGGTGCACTGATGCCTCTCGCCGCCTCCGTCCGCTCCGTTGGCCGTGCCGGCCTGTTCACCCTGTCGGTGTTCCGGTCCTCGAAGCCCACAAAAGACTTTTTCGCCGAACTTACCCGCGAAATCTACAAAGTAGGCGCACGTTCGCTACCGATCATCGCAGTGGGCGGTGCCTTCGTGGGCCTGGTGCTGACCTTGCAGGGTTGGCGCACGCTGACCACTTTCGGCGCCTCTGATGCCCTTTCCACCCTGCTGGGCCTGTCGCTGTACCGCGAACTCGGCCCGGTGCTGACCGCCCTGCTGTTCATCGGCCGCGCCGGCTCGTCGATTGCCGCCGAACTGGGCCTGATGCGCGCCACCGACCAGATCAAGGCGCTGGAACTGATGGCCATCGACCCGGTCGCCAAGGCCGTGGCCCCGCGCTTCTGGGCCGCGGTGCTGACCGTGCCGCTGCTGACCGGCTTCTTCTGCAGCCTGGCCATCAGCGCCAGCTACCTGGAAGCGGTGCACGTGCTGGGCCTGGACAACGGCGTGTTCTGGTCGGCGCTGAGCAACAGCGTCGATTTCTACGACGACTTCGGCGTAGCCCTGTTGAAGTCGGCGGTGTTCGGCGGCACCTGCGCGCTGGTCGCCGCCTACGAAGGCTTCCATGCCGAGCCCACCATCGAAGGCACCTCGGTGGCTACCACCCGCGCGGTGGTGAACGCTTCGCTGTTGGTACTGATGTTCAATTTCGTTCTTTCCGCCTTGTTGTTCAGGAGTTGATGCCATGGCCGTCCGTGGACCCCGTCTCGAATTCGCCGTCGGCGCCTTCCTTGTCCTGGCGCTGGCTTCGCTGCTGGTGCTGGCCATCGCCTCTACCAACAAGAAGTTCGGCTTCGGCAGCAGCAGCTACGAGTTGACCGCGCGCTTCACCAATCTGGGCCAGCTGCGTCCGCAGGCGCCGGTGAAGATCGGCGGCGTGGTCATCGGCCAGGTGTCGAAGATCGCGCTGGACCCGGTGAAGTTCGATTCCGTCGTTACCCTCGATATCAATAATGAATACAAGGACCTGCCCGCCGATACCTCGGCCGGCATCTTCACCAGCGGTTTGTTGGGCGAGAACTACATTGGCCTCTCCCCTGGCGGCGACCCGGAAGTCCTGAAGCCCGGCGAAGAAATCGCCTTCACCCAACCCGCGGTCGACCTGCTGCAACTGGTCGGCAAATACATGTTCAGCGGCGGCGGCAAGCCGGCCGGCTCTGGCGATGAAAGCAATGCCGACGCCAGCGCCCCGCCCGCCGCTACTCCGCCCTCCGAGGAACCCGTCAAATGAAGAAGTCACTGCTTTCGCTCGTCATCGCTTCCGCTCTGCTCGCAGGCGCGCCCTTGCTGGCCACCGCCCAGGCCGCCAAACCTGCCTCCGCCGTGCCTGCCCAAGGCAGCGCCAGCAAGGTGGTGTTGGACAGCAGCACGCGCATCCTGACCACCCTGGAGCAGCGCCGCGCCGAGTTCCGCAAGAGCCCGCCCGCGCTCAAGCAATTCATCACCACCGAATTCAACCGCATGTTCGACCGCGACTACGCCGCCCGCCTGGTGCTGGGCGTGCATGGCCGCGGCGCCTCCGACGCCGACGTGAAACTGTTCGCCGACGCCTTGGCCGACAATCTGACGGCCCGTTACGGCACCTCGCTGCTGGATTTCAACACCAAGCTGCGCGTGCGCATCAAGTCCGAGTCGCCGCTGCCCGGCAACCGCGGCGTCAAAGTCTCCAGCGAGATGCTGCGCGACGGCGGCGACCCGATTCCGGTGGACTATCTGATCCGCAACGTCGGCGGCCAGTGGAAAGCATTCGATGTGATGATCGAAGGCATTTCCTACGTGCAGACGTTCAAGAACCAGTTCGACGGTCCGCTGCGGCAGAAGTCCATCGCCCAGGTCGCCGCCGATCTGCGCGCCGGCAAGCTGCAGGCCAATGGCAGCAACTGACGCCACCGCCAATCGCGACGGCGACGCCCTGGTTTTCGCCGGCGCGCTGGACCGCGCCGCAGCGGCCGCCTTGTGGCCGTCGGCAAGCAAAATGCTGGCAGGCGCGCAACGCATTGTCCTGACCAAAGTCACTTCCGTGGACAGCGCCGGGCTGGCATTGTTGGCCGAACTGGCCGCACGCTTGCGCGCGGCAGGCGCGGTTCCGCATATAGAAGGCGAACCGGCCGGCTTGTCCGAACTGCGCACCGCTTATCGATTGACGTCCGGGCTGGATTTCCCCGGCCCCCCCACGCCGTAGTACCCAGGGAAACGGGATGAACCTGTTACGCATTGCCGTTGTTGTCGTCCTCGCCGCGCTGGCCTCGGCTTGCGCGTCGACCAAGCCCGTTGCCGCCACGGCGCCGCCGGCCGAAACCATCGTGGTCGGCGAAGCTCCGCCGCCGGCCGCACCGGAGGAAGCACCCGTCATCGCCGACGCCGGCACGGGCGTCGTGACTGCGCCCGAAGCAGCGCCTGCCGCGGTTTCCGCCGTCGGTGAAACCAGCGCCGAAGACGATTTCACCGCCATCTATGGCCAGGACGAATACAACCCGGTCGCCGATCCTACCCTGCCGCCCGGCGTGGAAATGCCGAAGTCGTACGACCCGTGGGAAAAATTCAACCGCAAGGTGCACACCTTCAACAACGCGGTGGACCGCACCATCGCGCGTCCGCTCGCGCGCGGCTACGTGAAAGTGGTGCCGCGGCCGGTGCGGCTGGGCGTGGGTAATTTCTTCAGCAATCTGGGCGAGCCCATCACCGCGCTCAACAGCCTGCTGCAGGGCAAGCCCAAGCAGGCCGGACAGTCGCTGGGGCGTTTCCTGCTCAATTCGACGGTGGGCATCGGCGGCATCTTCGATCCGGCCAGCGACGCCAAACTGCCGCGCAAGAACGAGGATTTCGGCCAGACCCTGGGCGTATGGGGTTGGAAGCGCTCGCGCTACGTGGAATTGCCGCTGTTCGGGCCACGCACCATACGCGATGTGTTCGGCCTGATCGGCGACGCGCCGCTGTCGCCGATCCGTCAGGTGGAAGACGACAAGACCCGCTTCTTCCTGCAGGGCTTGCAGTTGGTCGACGTGCGCGCGCAGTTGCTGTCGATCGACGCCCTGCGCGAAGGCGCGGTGGACGAGTACGCGCTGTTCCGCGACTCGTGGCTGCAGCGCCGCAACTACCAGATCGGCGATGACCGCAAGAAGTCGGACGACGAGAATCTGCCCGACTATCTGATGGAAGAAGAAGAGAACCCCACCGTCCCGATGGACGCGATGCCGGTGATCGTGCCGACGCCGGGGGGTTGAGGCTGTTGTTCCCTTCTCCCCTTGTGGGAGAACGTCGCTGATCCCCTTCTCCCCTTGTGGGAGAAGGTGCCCGCAGGGCGGAAGAGGGGCGAACGAAGAGTGAAAGCCTCAATCTTCAGCCAGCCCCCAACAAGCGGCTCTGGATTGTTGATGGAACCTAATGATCTGAAGCTTTCCTGCTTCGCTCTTCCCCTCTCCCGCCGCGCAAGCGCGTCGACCTCTCCCACAAGGGGAGAGGTGGGAAATCGAGATGCTCCTGGGGAATTCGGGGGTCACCCGGAACAACCAAGTCGTCGTCCCAGCGAAAGCTGGGATCCATCTTGATCTTGGCGGGGTGGTCGACGACAACGGCAACAGCAACATCAAAATGGATCCCAGCTTGACCAGCTTCGCTGTTGAAAGCCGCTGGGATGACGACGCTAGGGATTCATTCCTGCGCGTCGTCCGCCGCCTCGTCCGCCGCGTTATTCCCCAGCAACCCCGGCTCCCCTTCGCTAGGCAACGACTCCACCTCGCGCAGCCTGCGCTCGATCGCACGCGTGCGTACGCCGGTCTTTTCGATCTGGGTGCTGGCCTGGTCCAGCTTGCTCTTCACCGAATCCAGCACGTCGCCGAACTTGGAGAATTCGGTCTTCACCGCGCCCAGGGTTTTCCACACTTCGCTGGAACGCTTTTCGATGGCCAGGGTGCGGAAGCCCATGTGGAAGCTGGTCATCAGGGCGAGCAAGGTGGTCGGCCCGGCCACGGCGATGCGCTGGTCGCGCTGCAAGGCATCGACCAGTCCGGGGCGGCGCAGCACTTCGGCGTACAGGCCTTCGGTGGGCAGGAACAGGATGGCGAATTCGGTGGTGCTGGGCGGGGAGACGTATTTGTCGCGGATGCGCGTCGCTTCCAAGCGTACGCGGCGCTCCAGTGCGTCGCCCGCGGCGCGCGCGCCGTCGGCGTCGGCTTTTTCCTGCGCGTCGAGCAATCGCTCGTAGTCTTCGCGCGGGAATTTGGCGTCGATCGGCAGCCATACCACCGAGTCGGCCGAGGAGCCTGGGAAACGCACTGCGAATTCCACGCGCTCGCTGCTGCCGGGCACGGTGGCGACGTTGGCTGCGTATTGGTCGGGCGCGAATACCTGTTCCAGTAATCCGGCCAGTTGCACTTCGCCGAACACGCCGCGCGATTTGACGTTGTTGAGCACGCGCTGCAATCCGCCTACGTCGGCGGCCAGTTTGTTCATGTCGCCCAGGCCTTGGTGCACCTGCGCCAGCATGGCGGTGACGTTGCCGAAGCTTTCGGTCAGGCGGGTTTCCAGGGTGGCGTGCAGTTTTTCGTCCACGGTCTGGCGCATCTGTTCGAGTTTGGCGGTGTTGTCGGCCTGCAGTTCCTTGAGCCGCGATTCCAGGGTGGCGCGCAGTTCGCCGATGCGCTGTTCGTTGCGCTGGGTGAGTTCGTTGAGGCGCTGGCTGAGGGTGTCGCTGAAGCGCTGCTGTTGTTCGCCGCTTTCCTGCCGGCCCTTGCGGGCGTCTTCGCCCAGGGCTTCGCGCAGCAGGTCCAGGCGCTGGTCGGTGCGGGTGCTCAGTTCGGTGAGGTTGCGGCCGAAGCCTTCGATGCGGGTTTCCTGTTGTTTGGACAGGCTGTCCAGCTGTTCCCGCAACTCGCTACGCCCGCTGCGCTGTTCCTCGCGCAGGGCCAGTTCCATGCGCTGCTCGGGGCGGCGCAGGAGCAGGACCACGAGCAGGCAGACGGCGGCGGCGGCCAGGACCAGGAGGATCAGCAGGAGGGTGTTGGTATCCATGGGGACAGTGTAGCGGGGTCGGTCTCAGGGGTTGAGTCTTGAGGTGTTGTCTGCCCCGCGTAAGGCTGCATACTGCGCTACGCCTCGCTTTCGAGGTCTGTTTGTTGTTAGGGCCCTTTACACGCCACATGAAGACTTTTGTTTGGGACACCTCCGCACTGTTGAGTATCAAGGAGCCTGATAGCGCCGGCTATTCGCCGGGTCACAGCCTTATGAAAGACCTTGTCGACGGCTGGATTCCGGGGCCTTACACCAACATTTACCCGGCTATTGCATGGTTTGAGGTGGACGCGGCCATTTCGCGCAAGCATCGTGAGGGGGGCAAAACCCTGCGCGAGTTCTACATCCTCAACGAACATTCGCTTATCTATCCAGTCGATCACCAGCTGATTCAAAAATGCGCTCAGATCGTCGTTATGGACGGGTTCTCCCTACTAAGAGGCGCTGACCTGATCTTTGCGTGCATCGCCTATCTGGAGGATGCCTATCTGGTTACGTTAGACAACCATTTCAATCAGGTTTCCGCTCACGTCAAGGTGATAAATCTCAACGATAGTCGTCAGTCTGCCAACTACCGCCAGGTGCTTGGATGAGCTGCGGGGCGGGCCCTAACAATTCATTCAAGCCGAGCCCACATCAGGGCGGCGCCTAAGTGCACGCCTTCGGCTATATTTGCACTCAGTCGCCGCCCCGCTGCGGGCCGGCTTAATTCAGCAACTGTCTTGTGATCTGATCTTTCAGGCGGCGATGGCATCA
>CBFGMR010000028.1:0-48884 GCA_965650035.1 uncultured Pseudoxanthomonas sp. | reverse complement strand
GCCGGCATAGCTCAGTTGGTAGAGCAACCGCCTTGTAAGCGGTAGGTCCCCAGTTCGAATCCGGGTGCCGGCACCAAACCCGTTCGTTATCCGCGCCACTGCAGCCGAGGGAGCATTGGTTTCCTGGCGGATTGAGCGGTGCCTTCGACCCGTAGCGGTCAACCGGTTGGCGGGCAGCGATCCTGCGCGGAATGACCGCTCGCATTACGCGAGAAGCTTCGCAGTTCTGCCCCACGCCCGAACAGGGAGCTATCAGCAAAAGATTTCGCCGTAACCGACCCCCAGCTGGTTGCAAACGGTCAACCGGTCCACGCCGCCGCGAAGCAGGCGGCAGTGAAAGAATTTGTTTTCACTTCGACCGCATTCTTCCAGCCGGATCCCGAATACACCCTCTTGTGGAGAACGTTCGCCAATGATGTTGGGACGGATAGCACTTGTTGGGCATCCTCTTGCCCGATGCGGTATTCGAAATCACGGGATCGAAAACGCTGGCCGCCCAGGATACCTACCGGATACCCTGTCGACCAAGTACGGCAATCTGACTTCCAGGTCGACACATGAAAAACCATTCGATCACTTCCCTCGTCGCGCTCGCACTTTTGGCTGCGATGAGAGCGGCGCATTCGGCCGAATCCGTCGATATCGTGCCGACGATCTTCGCGCCAGGAATCCTGTCCGGACCAGCGCACGATTCTGCGCCTGCCTTCACCCCATCCGGCGACGTCGTTTACTTCGGACGCAGTAATCCCCAGCAATCCACGATTCTCGTGGCGGAGCGTCGAGCCGATGGCCTCTGGTCAGAACCACACATTGCGCCTTTCTCGGGTACATGGAACGACATGGAACCGGCGCTATCGCCGGATGGCCGCTTCCTTGTTTTCATTTCGAACCGTCCCGACCGGGAGGGCGGCCCCGAAGTGGAAGGCTTCTACAACGGCAGCAAGCAGAACGGTGGTCGTCTATGGCGTGTCGACCGGCTGAACCACGGATGGAGCCCGCCATCGCTGCTGCCAGCAAGCGTGAATACCAGCGCGTCGATCTATGCGCCGAGCGTGGCGGCGGACGGCAGCCTCTATTTCATGACCACGGATGCCGACTCTGGAAAATTCCGTCTGTTTCGCGCGCAATCCCATGACGGAACCTATCTGCCCGCGCAACCTTTGCCTTTCAGCGACGGAACCGCTACCGATGTCGATCCCGCCGTCTCGCCTGACGAATCGTTTCTCGTGTTCGGTTCAGCGCGCATCGCCAATCGCGGCATCGACTTGTTCATCGTGTTCCGTAACGGCCAGGACTGGGGCGAACCCATCCATCTCGGCAACGACATCAATACGCCGAAGTCAGACGCCGAACCGCGCTTGGCGCCGGACGGACAGGCGCTGTATTTCAGCAGTGAGCGCGTGGTCCCGGTGCAATTTCCACGCACGCTGGAACAGGCAGCGGCCGACGTTGCCCGCATGCAATCCTGGGACAACGGCAATTACAACATCTGGCAAGTTCCGCTTGCTCGCGTATTGAAGCGCGCGCGCCACGAATAGAAGATCAACCGCGGCACGCCAATCCGGCGAACAAAAATACCATTTGGCTGGCGGATCCTTATTTATTCGCCGGACCTTGTCGCGATCCTCGTTCCGAGCCGTTGTGCGAGCTTTCGAGCGTGGCAGTGAAGGCCGACCTCAGCATCCTTCGCACCGCGGCGGGCTTACGATCAGGCTCGCACAGCATGTCGAACATGGCATAGCTGGACAGGGCGAAGAGCATGTCGGTGACTTCGTCCGCCCTCGCTTTGCTTACAACTCCCGCTGCGACCAACCGCTGCACCAGCACCCCCATGACTTTGCGCCGGCGCTCTTGACGTTCGGCCATGGCCATGGCGAATTCCGCGTCTGCGGCAGCGGCCGCATACAGTCTGCCCAAGGCGTGGTCGGAAGCCCAGAAGTCGCAGAAGATGTCCAGCAGTCGATGTAGCGCAGCGCTCGGGTCCGGTAAAGCCATCGCGGCCGGGATGCGATGCAGTCCACCCAGGCGCGCGATTTCATCGAAGACCGCCTCCAACAGGCCGCGCCTGGACCCGAACTGGTTGTAGACGGTCAGCCGGGTCACGCCCGCTGCCTTGGCGACTGCGTCTAGCGACACCTTGCCGGGGTCGGGCGCCTGCCGCAACAGCAAGCTGGCGGCATCGAGCAGCCGCGTTCTGGTCTCGGCCGCCATTGCGTCGCGTCCGGGGCTGGAATAAATACGTTCAGCCATTGCAATCCACTTTTATTGAGTATACAACGTGTACACTTAATTTCCAGTCGTCAGGAGCAGCCCATGCAGACGGTCTTGATCATAGCCTTGTCCTTGCACGTTCTCGCCGCGGTGTTCTGGGCCGGCGGTACCTTCGTTCTCGCGCGCCTCGGCGGCGCTGGTGGTCCGCGCTTGCGCGCACCGATGCTGGGAGCGGCGATCGTGACCCTTCTCACCGGCGGTTATCTCTGGCACGCCTTGCACGGCGCAGCCTTCGGAAGGCCGGAGAAGGTTCTCGCCGTCGGCATCGCCTGCGCGCTGCTGGCCTTCCTTGTGCAGGTCGGCGCGGGGGCGCGCACTCGCTGGCAGCTCGCGCGGGCAACGTTGCCGGAAGCAGCCGCGCAGGCCCGCATGGCCTTGGTCGCCCGCCTGGCCGCTGGTCTGTTGATGATCACCGTGATCTGTATGGCGGCAGCGCGCTACACGTGAGCTCGCGACGGAGGCCTGCAGAAGATTCTTTCTTTATGTAGCCGATGCACTCAACGCTCGAACGCTGGAGGGAGAGGTGCCTCTCCTGCGGCTTCCTTCCGCAACCAGTGGCAGAAGGCATCGATGGCGGGGCGCGTGTCGGCGTCGCGTCGGCGAACAAGCCAGAACGCGTAAGCGTTGGCGAACGAATGATCGAACGGCTTGACCAGTCGGCCTTGGTGCAGGTCCTCTTCGACCAGCGGTGCGACCCCCAGCGCCACGCCGTGCCCGGCGATGGCCGCTTCCTGCGCCAGGTAGATGCTTGCGAAAACCGGGCCGGCAATCGCGTTCACCCGCGCTGCGCCGGTCGCCTGCAGCCAGCCGGACCAGTCCGGGACACCGGCACGACCGGCTGCGCTTTCGTCGTGAAGCAGCGTGTGATACCGCAGATCGTCCGGCACCGCGAGCGGCCGGCGGCCGTCGCCCCGCAGGGAGGGCGAACACACGGGAAACACGGGGGCGTCCATCAGCCGTTCGACGTCGACACCTCGGTAACCGCCAATTCCATACCGGATGGCGATGTCGACACCGTCGCGGGCGAAATCGGCGTGTTCGTTCCGCGTCTCGATGCGCACTTTGACGTCGGGACAATCACGATGGAACCGATGCAGCCTGGGCGCCAGCCATTTCGCGGCGAAGGACTCCATGGTGCTGACCCGCAAGTCAGTGGTGGCGCGCGCGGTGACCCTGTCCAGCGCCCGGTCGAGCAGACCGAACAGCTCGCGCAGCGATGCCGCCAACGTGTCGCCTTCCGCAGTCAGCTCGACCGAACGATGCCCACGATGGAACAACTCTGTGCCCAGGTAAGCCTCGAGGCGCTTGACCTGATGGCTGACCGCGGCCGGAGTGACGAACAGCTCCCCGGC
Source organism: uncultured Pseudoxanthomonas sp. (assembly GCA_965650035.1). Classification (GTDB taxonomy): domain Bacteria; phylum Pseudomonadota; class Gammaproteobacteria; order Xanthomonadales; family Xanthomonadaceae; genus Pseudoxanthomonas_A. Next base: position 45,261 of record CBFGMR010000028.1, on the reverse strand, counting down.
CGCCGCTTGGAAGCTGAGGTGCCGCGCAGCGGCTTCAAAGGCGCGCAAGGCATTAAGCGGTGCGGGATGGCGGGGCTTCACGGTCTCGTCGGGCAGTCGCAACTCCGGCGCATCCTATCAGGTTACTTTTCCTAAACTGACGCCCAAAACATCTCGTTTGTCGCCGCCAACATGGCTGGCAATGATGGCGCCTCCAACCGAATGGGGCTCCTCATGAAATTCGAGTACGTGGATTCCAACGTGCTGATGTTCGTCGGCGACGACCATGAATCCGTCGCCACGGCCTTTCTCGACGGCGAAGATGCGCTGCTGATCGACTCATTAGGCAGCACGGAGGACGCACGCTGGCTGCAGCGTGTGCTGTGCGGCGACATGGGCAAGACGGTGCGCGTCATCGCCGCTACCCATTTCATGAGCGACCATATCGCCGGCCTTTCGCTGTTCCCGGACGCGCTGACGATCGCGCACCGGCACTATCGCCATGCCTTCCTGTCGCAAAACCAGCGGGTCGATGCGCTCTATCGGGAACCGCAGGTGGTGTTCGGCACTTCGATGAACATCCGCTGGGGGCGGCATGAGCTGCGCTTCGTGCACAACCCTGGCAAGACCATGGACCATGTCAGCGTGGACGTGCCCACCGCCGACCTGGTGTGCGCTGGCGACAATATCGTCGGCAACATCGTCTATCTGTCGAAGGCGGATCCTGCTTTGATGCGCAGCGCCATCGTGCGCATGCAACAGTTCGGCAGGAGCGCGGTGATCGGCGGGCACATCGGCAGATTTCCCGCCGCCACGCTGGATAACGCCATCCATTATCTGGATCGGCTGCGCGATGCTGTGGTGCGGATCCGTACCGATGCGACATCGCAGGAGGCGGACAAGAATATCGGCGCGATTCCCATAGAGGCTTGCTTGGCGCCGCAGGTCGAGCCAGTCGCTTTCGAACGGCAATGGCACCAGCAAAACCTCGATGTCATCGTGGCGCAGTCGATCTTTGCGCTGGATGCCGCGCTCGCGTCGCGGGCAGGCAAGGCATGAACAACGACGACCGCATGGCAGGCCCGCGCATCGGGCGCAGGGAATTCCTGGCCGGCTGCGTTGCCTTGACCGCTTCTACGCTGCTGCCAGGCGAACAGGTTCTTGCGGCTCCCGGCGTGGAGGGCCTGCGTATCCAGCGGTTGGCGTGGGCGGGCATTCGTTTGCAGCTCCCGCAGGCGACCTTGTTCATCGATCCGCTGGTGAATCCCGATGCATGGGGAACGGCGCTGAAGGATCCGATGATTCCCGTAAACGATGCCATAGGCGACACCTGTGTCCTGATTACCCATGCGCATCCCGACCATTTTGATGCAATGGCCGTGGGCGACGCGCTGGCCAAGGGCGGTACGCTCGTGCATCCCGTCGGAACCAACCCGCTTCCCATCCCCGAGGGCGTACGCGTACGTCCCAGTACGCTCTGGGAACCGCAGCTGCTTGGGGACTTCACCGCCACACCGGTGCCCGCGTCGGATGGCTACGGCGACCCGCAGGTATCCTGGGTCGTATCCGCCGGAGGCCGCCGCATCTTCCACGGTGGGGACACGCTTTGGCACGGGCATTGGTGGCGGATAGGTCGCCAGTTCGGGCCTTTCGATGCGGCGTTCCTGCCTGTCAACGGTGCGCGCTTCGGCTGGCGCAAGCCAGTCAGTGGCCAGCCGGGCGTTCTAACGCCAGAGCAAGCGGTGGCGGCCGCGAATATTCTGGGCGCGCGCACGCTAGTGCCTATCCACTACGGCATCGCTGGTATGGAGGAGTATGTGGAAGTCGAGGAGCCGATCGCCCGGTTGCGCGCGATCGCGCGCGATAAATCCATCGAACTGCAGCCGATCGCCCCTGGTGCGTGGGTGGATTGGAAGCAATGATGCTCCGAATGCAAGTCGCCAAATCGTCGGACACAGTATCGTTATGACCATGCAGACACCAGCATGCAGAGTACAAGCTGCGCTGACGACACGCGTGCGCGGAGGCAGTGACTGGCCTTCGGAAGCAGCGATCACATTGATGCGGCAGCGCTATGGAACTCGTGGTTCAACGCCGGCATCCGCCGCCACGACTGTCCGCTCTTCATCCGTTTCCATGTCTCGCGGATGATCGCTTCGCTCAGCGGCCAATCGAGTCGCTGCCATTCCGGGATGCTGCGTTCGTAGCGTTGTTTGAGCGTGGACAGCAACACGTCGAGCTCGGCGCGATGATTGAGCAGATAGAGGTCGTAGCCGAATTTCAAAGTGGGAATGTAATCGTCGAACTCGCGCGAACTGCGATGGAAGGCGCTTTCGCGGTAGCAACCGCGCCAGTGCCGGAGTTCGGCGTCTATGTCCAGCATCACGTCCTGCGGGGTCGAACGAATGTCACGAACGGTGCCCATGGCAACCTCCGGCGATTTGTTCCCTGCGTTCGTAGTGTTCTGAATTGGTGGTGACCGCGCCGTGATCGATGCGTGACAGCGAGGTTAAGCGATCGGCCGGACAAACGGATGCCGGTGCCGGCGGAGCTTGCTGCACCGCCACAGTGCGGTTCGGCGATCGAGGCTAGACTCTTCACCCCTTGCGCAACTTGAAGATCGCAGATGAGTCGAGCTTTCCCGCCTGTTTCCCTGATCGGCGTGCCTACCGATGTCGGCGCCGGACATCGCGGCGCGCGCATGGGGCCCGATGCCTTGCGCATCGCCGGGCTGGGCGAGGCCTTGACCGCGCGTGGGGTCGACGTCGCCGACCGGGGCAATCTCAATGGTCCGGTCAACCCGTGGCTGGCGCCGGTGGAGGGGTATCGCCACCTGGACGAAGTAGTGGCCTGGAATAGCGAACTGATGCGCGCCACCCTCGCAGAACTGCAGCTGGGGCGCATGCCGATCATGCTCGGCGGCGACCATTGCCTGGGTATGGGCGCGATCACCGCGGTGGCGCAGCACTGCCGCGATACCGGCAAGCGGCTGCGCGTGATCTGGCTGGATGCGCATTCCGATTTCAACACCAGCGCGGTCACGCCTTCGGGAAATATCCATGGCATGCCGGTCGCCTGCCTGTGCGGGATCGGGCCCGATGCGTTGACCCGGCTGGGCCGCGACTTTCCGGCCATGGATGCGCGCGACCTGCGTCAGATCGGCATCCGTTCGGTGGACGCGGAAGAAAAGCGCTTGATCAAGGACAACGGCATCGACGTCTACGACATGCGCTACATCGACGAGAACGGAATGAAGCGCACCATGGAAGCGGCGCTGGAGGGCGTGGACGAAAACACGCACGTGCACGTCAGTTTCGACGTGGATTTCCTGGACCCCAGCATCGCACCCGGCGTCGGCACCACCGTGCCCGGCGGCCCCAATTACCGCGAGGCGCAACTGGTGATGGAAATGATCGCCGATACCGGCCGCCTGCTGTCGCTGGATATCGTGGAGCTGAATCCGGTGATAGATACGCGCAACCTGACCGCAGAGCTGGTGGTGGATCTGGTGGAAAGCCTGTTCGGAAAGTCGACGCTGATGCGGGACTGAGTCGTAACTGAATACGGGCGCTAGCGTTCACACGGGGTGAATGTGGCACAGGTCAGCGTATGCCCAAGGTTGTCCGGGGATCGTTCCGATTGCGTACGGCAACTGGCAAGACCTACTTTCAATCAGGAGAATCAATATGAAGCGTTTACTGGCATTGATGGTGTTGTCCATGTTCTCGGCGGGAATGCTGGCCGGCTGCAACACCATGGCGGGCGCGGGCAAGGATGTGCAAAAAGTCGGCGAGAAGGTCGAAGACAAGGCCGAGGACTGCAAGGACGCCAAGTGCTGATCCCAGTAGTTCTGTATTGAATACGGCGTAGCGATGCGCCATGGAAAGGGCCGGGCGACCGGCCCTTTTCTTTGCCCGGAACGTTTTATCCAAAGCATCTTTATCCAGAGCGTGGCCTTCGCGTTGGGAGCTGAATGCCGTTATGGCGTATTTACACGGGTTTGATCTTGCGAAAACGGGCGCGCTGCCATGCTGTCCGCACGGTATCACTGCCGTGACTTTTTCAAAGAGGCAAGCCATGAACAAGGACACCATTGCTGGTAATTGGAAGCAGTTGAAAGGCAAGATCCAGGCCAAATGGGGTGACCTGACCGACGACGATTTCAAGGTCGCCGAGGGCAATTCGGAATATCTCGCAGGCAAACTGCAGGAGCGTTATGGTTGGGATCGCGATCGCGCCCACACAGAGGTCGATGACTTCGCACGCAACCTTGATAAATCCGACATGCGCAACTGACTCCCCACATCCCCCGCGCTCCTACGCGTGCTGATGCGACAACGGGCCTTTCGGCCCGTTGTCTTGTTCTCTCCGTCGTCTGGCAAACCGCCGGGTTAATCAACGATCGGGATCGGCGACGAATCCGTTGGGAAACGCGCGCGGAGCGGGATCGCGGCGCTCGTAACGCGGGTACTGCCGCGGCATCGCGCCGATGGCGATCAGGCGATGCGCATCGTCGTAGCGTAGTTCGCTGATCTGCGCCGGGCTGCGGGTGGCGCGTACGAATTGGGTCTGGCCCACCGGCGACCATTCGCGTTGGCCATGTCCAGTGCCCATGCTCTGGGGCGCAGCGCTGTCGGCGGCCTGCTCGCGCATGCGGCCTTCGGCGGCGGGTGCGGACGCGGATTTGGCTTCGTCGCGCTCGTATCCGCGATCACGCGATATTGAAGGCGTCGGCGCGGGGTAATAGCGCGGGCGCGATTCCTGGAACACCGCCACGCCGATCACACCGACGTTGCGCGGGCGTCCGGTGCGGGCCGCATAGCTGTCGCCCAGGTCGGTGAAGACGAACTGGGCGATATCGTCCAGCGATTTGCGCCAACCGGCGATCTCGGCGCTTTCCCAGGGTTCGAGCACATAGCCGGCCTGCGAAGGCGCGGCGGTTTGCCCGGTGACGGCGTTGATGCCGTCCACCGACAACACCACCAGCACGCGTTCACCGGTAGTGTTGGTCAGGCGCACGCCGTAGCGGTTGCCGGGCGTGCCGGCCACCCAGGTGTCGCCGCGGTGCGGGTATTGGCGCAACCATTCGCCGGTGTCGCGGTCCACGACAGAGACATCCACCAATGGCCTGGCGGAAAGGGGCGTGCAGGCGCCGGTCAGCAACAGCGCCAGCGACATCAGGACAGTCTTGCGGAACATGGTCGTTCTCCTTCGGTAGGCACAACCACGAACGCTTGGGCATCGAAATCGGGGTTGGCCGGCGGCAGCGGTTAAACTTGGGTTCGTTCAGAACCAGACCCAGCCCAGCGAATGACCCGCGTCCTTACCGGCATCACCACCTCCGGCACCCCGCACCTCGGCAACTACGTGGGCGCGGTGCGTCCGGCCCTCGCTGCCAGCCGCACCCCTGGCGTGGAGAGCTTCTTTTTCCTGGCCGACCTGCACAGCCTGATCAAGGTGCAGGACGCCGCCCGCGTGCAGCGTTCCACCCTGGAGATCGCCGCCACCTGGCTGGCGGCCGGGCTGGAGCCGGACAAGGTCTGGTTCTACCGTCAATCGGATATTCCCGAGATCAGCGAGCTCAACTGGTTCCTGACCTGCGTGGCGGGCAAGGGCGTACTCAACCGCGCGCACGCTTACAAAGCTTCGGTGGACCGTAATCGCGCCGAGGAAGAGGACGACGATGCGGGCATCAGCGCAGGGCTGTTCATGTACCCGGTGCTGATGGCGGCCGACATCCTGCTGTTCAACGCCAACAAGGTGCCGGTGGGCCGCGACCAGGTGCAGCACATCGAGATGGCGCGCGATTTCGGTCAGCGCTTCAACCATCTGTTCGGCGCCGAGTACTTCACCTTGCCGGAGGCGGCGATCGAGGAGAACGTAGCGACCTTGCCGGGTCTGGACGGCCGCAAGATGAGCAAGAGCTACGACAACACCATTCCGTTGTTCGCTCCGCGCGATGAAATGCGCAAGCTGATCGCTTCGATCGTCACCGATTCGCGCTTGCCGGGCCAGGCCAAGGAAGCCGAAGGCTCGCATGTGTTCCAGCTCTACCAGGCCTTCGCCAGCGCCGAAGAAACTGCGCAGATGCGCCAGGCCTTCGCCGAAGGCATCGGCTGGGGCGACGCCAAGCAGAAGCTGTTCGAACGCATCGATACGGAAGTGGCGCCGCTGCGCGAACGCTACCAGGCATTGATCGACAAGCCTGCGGAGATCGAATCTATTTTGCGCGATGGCGCGCGCAGGCTGCGCGAAAAGTACGCGACGCCTTTCCTCGCGGAACTGCGGCAGGCCGTCGGCCTGCGCGATCTGTCCTCCTCGTCGCAGGCGCAGGAAGCGGCCGTCCAGAAGCCGGCGCCGCCTTCGTTCAAGCAGTACCGCGATACCGACAACCGCTTCTATTTCAAGTTCCTGGACGGCAACGGCGTGCTGCTGGTGCAGAGCAACGGCTTCGATTCGCCGAAAGAAGCGGGGCAGCTGATCGCGGTGCTGAAGCGCAGCGATCGCGCCGATGCGATGGAGACTCCGGAGATCAACGTGCTGGTGCCGGTGCAGGATGTGCTGGCGGCGCTCGAACAATTGCGCGACACGGAGGCCTGATGCCGTACCTGGCGCTGATCCTGTTCCTGCCGTGGTTTCTTTTGCTGGGTTCGCTGTACTGGCTGTTTCCGCGCCAGCCCCGCAATGCGCGCCGCAAAACGTTCGACCTGGCCACGCTGGGCATCGCATTCGTGCTCAGCTTCATCGGCATGCAATGGGGTTATGCGCTCGGCCTGGCCGATGAGGGCACCGGCGCCATCTGGAAACAGGTGCTGGCCACGCTGGTGGCGTACGGCGCGTTCCTGTTCGTGCTGACGTTGGCCATTCCGTTGCGCGGCTGGTGGCTGTCGCGCGGTTGAACCGCTACTGCGATTGAACGGGACCAGTTGAACGGGATCAGCGGATGAATCGGCACGGCATCCACACTATCGACACCGCGTTCCAGCGCGAGCATTTCGACGCCGCCTACCTGGTCGTGGAGAACGGCCGTGGTGCATTCGTCGATTGCGGCACCAATTATTCCGTACCTTTGCTGCTGTCCGCATTGGACGGTGCGGGATTGGCTCCGGCCGACATCGACTGGCTGATCGTCACCCATGTGCATCTGGACCACGCCGGCGGCGCAGGGCTATTGATGCAGCAACTGCCGAACGCCCGGCTGGTCGCGCACCCGCGTGCGGCGCCGCACCTGGTCGATCCTTCCAAGTTGATCGCTGGCGCTACTGCGGTGTACGGCGAGGAAGAAATGCAGCGCAGCTATGGGCAGATCCTGGCGGTCGACGAACAACGCGTACAGGTGGTCGAAGACGGGCAGGTCGTTCTGCTGGCCGGCCGTGCGCTGGAGTTCATCGATACTCCCGGGCACGCGCGCCATCACCACTGCATCTGGGACGTACGCAGCCGCAGCTGGTTCACCGGCGACACCTTCGGTCTGTCCTATCGAGAGTTGGATAGCGCAAAGGGTGCGTTCGTGATTCCTACTTCCACGCCAGTGCAATTCGAACCCGAAGCGCTGAAGGCCAGTATCGCGCGGATGCTGTCGTATTCGCCCGAGGCGATGTATCTGACCCACTACGGGCGCGTGACCGAGGTGGAAAAGCTTGCGGGCGATCTGGTGGAGCAGATCGACGCTATGGTCGCCATCGGGCGCGAATGCGATGGTCTGCCGGACCGCCATCAACGTATCAAGCAGGCACTGGCCGCGCTCTATCTGCGACGAGCGCGAGAGCATGGGTGTCCCTTGGACGATGCAGGTGTGGAGAATGCGTTGCGGATGGACATCGAGCTCAACGCGCAGGGGCTGGCATCGTGGCTGGACCGCGATAAGCGCACGTAGGAGGCGTAAGAGGGCGTAGGAGCGACGTAAGTCGCGAATTGGCGCTCTCTCCTTCAAACAATCGCGACTTACGTCGCTCCTACGCCGTCAACACGTGGGTGGTCATTTCCAAACGTTGGGCTTGGCACGCGTCGATTTCTTCGCCATCGGCACCACACAGAAACGATGGCCGCTGGGGGCTTCCATCACCCACCAGCGGTCGCGCACGAATTCGATGCGCTTGGCGCCCAGTTTCTCCAGTCGCGTGGCTTCGGCTTCGATGTCGTCGGTTTCGATATCCAGATGCACGCGCGAGGGGTGCGAGACTTTCTGCACTTCGATGTGCAGGCCGCCAGGGCCGTCCTGCATCGGCGCGTAGATGCCCAGGCCGTCTTCGTCGTAGTCCTGGACTTCCAGGCCCAATGCCTGGCCCCAGAAATCCGCGGATTCGCGCAACGTCCCGTCCTTGCAGTCGATGATGAAACCGGCGAGTCGGCTGCGATGTGCCATAAAATTCTCGATGGAGAAATGTAGGAGCGGCCCATGGCCGCGAGCTCTTCTCTCCGGCGCCACGCCAAAAAGCTCGCGGCCATGGGCCGCTCCTACGTGTTATTGGGGAAGCGCCAGGTCGTCGATCATCGCTTTGAGGAAACGCGCGGCTTCTCCGCCGGTCGCGGCGCGGTGATCGAAAGTGACCGACAGCGGGATGATCTTGTGCGATTCGAAACCGCCCATGATCGGCATGACCTGGTGGCGCGCGCGGCCGGCGGCCACGATGGCTACGCAGGGCGGTACTACCACGGGTGTGGCGTAGCGTCCGGCGAACATGCCGAAGTTGGATAGCGAAATGGTGTAGCCGCTCAGTTCCGAGGCTGCGATGCTGCGGTCTTCCACCTGTGCGCGCAGGCGGTTGACGCCTTCGCGGATGCCGCGCGCGTCCAGGATGTCCGCATTGCGCAGCGCCGGTACGAACAGACCGTCGTCGGTATCCACCGCGATGCCGATGTCCACCTGCGGATGCAGGGTGCGGTTGAGTTTTTCACCGTCGAACCACGCGTTCAACGCCGGCACCGCTTTGCAGGCGCGTACGATGGAGCGGATCAGGCGAACGGTGACGTCGTTGCCGGGGGTCCAGGCGTGCACGTCGGCATCGTCGTTGAGCGTGGTGGCCACGACCTTGGCGTGCGCGTCTGCCATCACTCGGGCCATGTTGCGGCGCACGCCCTTCAGTTGCTCCGGTTGTCCGCTGACCGAGACGCCGGGCGGTTGCGTGCGCATGGGTTTTCCGGAAGCGGAGACGGTAGTGCGCTCGCGATTTTCCTGTAGGAGCGCGCCCTGCGCGCGACCGGCCGATACAGGTGAAGCTTCGTCGCGGGCAGGGCCCGCTCCTACAAGACCGTCGGCGACGGCTTGTTTCACGTCGTTGGCCGTGACTGTGTTGTCGGCGCCAGTGGCGCGTACGCGGGTCAGGTCCACGCCCAATTTCTTCGCCAGCGCTCGCACTGCCGGCATGGCGCGCACGCCACCGACGGCTACGGCCTGCTCCTGGTGCACGGCATTGGAGCTCTGCATCGCGCCGACCACGGTGCCGGCGTCGTCGCGTTCGTTCTCGGTTTCTACTTTCGCCGCAGGTGCTTCGGCTTTGGCCGGTACGGGCGCATGTCCGCTTCCGTGCGCATGCCCGGTGTCCTGCCCGTCTGCGCGTTGCGGCAGGTTGGGGTCGGGCTGGAATTCAGCCAGCATCGCGCCGGTCACCACGATGTCGCCGGCGTTGCCCGCCAATTTCAACACCTTGCCTGAGACTGGAGACGGAACTTCCACTACCGCCTTGGCCGTTTCCATCGACACCAGCGGTTCGTCCAGGCGGATCGTGTCGCCTTCCTTGACGAACCACTCGACGATGGTGGCGTCGGGCAGGCCTTCGCCCAGATCGGGAAGATTGAAAGTCTTGCTGTCGCTCATGGAAATTCCAGGTTGAGTTGTTTGCCTTGTAGAGCCGAGCTTGCTCGGCTGCTCTTGATTCAAAGCAAAGAGCAGCCGAGCAAGCTCGGCTCTACAAAAAGGTCAGGTGGGTTCGTTGTCGATCAGTTCTATGGCACGCGCCGGTATCCAGCCGCTTTCGCCGTTCGCGTTTTCCGCCCACCACCAGCCTTCCTGCTGGTAATGGACGATGATCGATTCGCCGATCCGGGTCGCCAGCTCACGCGTATCGTAGTCGCCCAGCGCGGTGGCCGCGCCGGTGTCGCGGTCGAACAATGCCGCGGGTATCCAGCCGCCCAGACCTTGCGCCAGCGTGGCCCAGACGAATTGCGGCCAGTCGCTGTCGCGTTCGCCCAGAGTGACCGAGTCGCCGGCCGAAACCCGGATCGCGGGACGGTCCGGTGAACGGTGTTCGGCGATGACGCGCGCGCGTTGCATCAGCCGGCGGCCAGCACGCGTTTTGCCGCGGCGACGATCTTGTCGACGCTGGGCAGATATTTCATTTCCAGGCGGAACAGCGGGATATGCGTGTCGGGGCCGGTGACGCGCTCCACCGGCGCCAGCAGGTCGTACATCGACTGTTCGGCCAGGCGCGCGGCGATCTCCGCGCCGAAACCCGCCGTGCGCGGCGCTTCGTGCACGATCACGCAGCGCCCGGTCTTGCTGACCGATTCGGCGATGGTGTCGAAGTCCAGCGGCTTCAGCGTGGCCACGTCGATCACTTCTGCGCTGATGCCGTCTTTGGCCAGCGCGTCGGCGGCTTCCAGCGTTTCCTTCACTTGCGCACCCCAGGTCACCAGGGTCACGTCGCTGCCGTCGCGCAGCACGAAGCACACATCCAGCGGCAACGCTTCGCCATCGTCGACCACCAGTTCCTTGTACTGGCGGTAGATGCGCTTGGGCTCCATGTAGATCACCGGGTCCGGGTCGCGGATCGCGGCCAGCAGCAGGCCGTACGCGCGCTGCGGCGAGGACGGCATGACCACGCGCAAACCGGGGACATTGGTGAAGATGGATTCGTTGGCTTCGGAATGGTGTTCCGGCGCGCGGATGCCGCCGCCCCACGGCACGCGCAGCACCATCGGGCAGTGCAGGCGGCCGCGCGTGCGGTAACGCATGCGCGCGGCGTGGCAGATCAGGTGATCGACCATGGGATAGACGAAGCCGTCGAACTGCGCCTCGGCCACCGGCTTCATGCCCATCGCGGCCATGCCCACGCTGAGACCGGCGATGGTGGTTTCGTCCAGCGGCGTATCCAGGATACGGTCGGAACCGAAACGCTGTTGCAGACCAGCTGTGGCGCGGAACACGCCGCCGTTCACGCCCACGTCCTCGCCCAGCACCACTACCGATTCGTCGTGGGCGATTTCCCAGGCCAGGGCTTGGGTGATGGCTTCAATGAGAGTGATCGGCAGGGAGGCCTTCGCGGCCTGTCCGACGGAAGTTTCAGTCGCAGCGGTCACGGTCTTGGCAACTTCGACGTTCATGGGCGGGGCTCCCGTACCGAGTGATCCCGTGCGGCATTTTCCGCAGCCATAGCGGCGGCGCGCTGGGCCAGCAATTCCGGCGGCGGATCGGCGTAGAGATAATCGAACATCGCTTCCACCGGCTGCACCGGCGTTTCCAGGTAAGCGTTGACTTCAATGTCGACCAGACGCCCGCATTCTTCCTTCCATGCGGCCTCTTCGGCTTCGCTCCACAGTTTCTGCGCGGTCAGCCAGGTGCGCAGACGGGTGACGGGGTCGCGTTCCCAGGCCGACTTCACTTCCGCATCGTCGCGGTAGCGGCGCGCGTCGTCGGCGGTGGTGTGGTCGCCCAGGCGGTAGGTGACGAATTCCAGCACGCTGGTGCCCTGGCCGCTGCGTGCGCGCTCGGTGGCGATGCGCATGGCTTCCAGCACCGCGATCAGATCGTTGCCGTCCACCTGCAGGCAGAAGGCGCCGCCGGCGATGCCCTTCTGCGCCAACGTCTGCGCGCCGGTCTGCGCCGAGCGCGGCACCGAGATTGCCCAGCCGTTGTTGATCACGCACAGCACCAACGGCAATTGATATGCGCCGCCGGAGTTGAGCGCGGCGTAGAAATCGGTCTTGGAAGAACCGCCATCGCCGCAGGTGCTGACCGCGACGCGCGGTTCGCCGCGCAGCTTGAACGCCAGCGCCGCGCCGGCCGCATGCAGGCATTGGGTGGAAATGGGCACGCACCAGGCGAAATCGTGGCGCGGCACCGCGAAATCGTTGCCGCGTTCGTCGCCGCCCCAGTACAGCAACACTTCGCGCGGGCGCACGCCGCGCATGAACTGCGCGCCGTATTCGCGATAGCTCGGCGCAAAGGTGTCTTCCGGACGCGTCGAAGCGCCGATGCCCACGTGGGTGGCTTCATGGCCCAGGCAGGAGGCGTAAGTGCCCAGCTTGCCGGTGCGCTGCAAGGCCACCGACTTGGTGTCGAAGGTGCGCACGAACAGCATTTGCTTGAACAGTTCCTTCAGCCGCTGCGTGTCGCGCGCAGCCTCGGGCAGGTCGTCGCGGACGAGTTTGCCGTCCGGGCCCAGGTATTGCAGGTATTCGATTTCGAATTTCGCGGCGAGGGTCATCGCGTGTCGGGTTCCTGTTGCAAGTGAAACCAATGATAAGTGGCGCCATGTTAAGGAACCGGGGTTTCAAAACCGTCGTGCAGCGCAGCAATACGCAGGGCAACGGCGATGGTTCACAAAAAATGGGTGTCCGCAATCCAGTGTTGAACTGCGCCCTTCTCCCGCTAGCGGGAGAAGGTGGCCGACAGGCCGGATGAGGGGTGGTGAGCCGCCAATAGTTCGACTTATGCACATGCGCCATTGCGAAAAGTCTAGAGCCGAACGCTCGACACCTTCTTGATACGTCGAGTGAGTCGGCTCCGGCTTTCCCTCACCCGCCTTCGGCACCCTCTCCCGCTAGCGGGAGAGGGGCGTGGCAGCACTTTTTAGCGCAAACCCAGACGAAAAAAAGACGCGGCCGAAGCCGCGTCTCTGGTTGTAACCGTTTGCGTCAAGCTCAGCGCACGATGGTGGTGATGCTGGCATTGTTATTGGCGGTGTCGGATTCCGGCGTAGTGGTGGTCGCCGCGCCGTTGACTTGCGGCCTGCGGTTGGCCGGGATCGGCAGTGCGTTGACACGGATCCTGAAATCGGCTCGGGCGCTGGCGGCCATCGGCACGCGGGCGGCGCAGCGGAACGTGACCTGACGGACCGTACCCTGCTTGCGGCAGTCCCAGCCGCTGGGCGCATCGAGGGTGGCGGCCAGGTTCATGGTGTTGCCGCTGAATACGACCACCGCCTGCTCGGCGGCCAGTGTGCCCAGGTTGCGCAGGGTTGCCGTGTATGGGATCGAGAACGTCAGGCGGGGCACGCTGGCCGGGCCGCTCAACTGCAGGTCCAGATCCGCCGTGGACGGTGCGGTGACCAGGACCGCGGCCACGGCTTCATCGTTGGCGTGCACCGCGTCGTACGACTGGGTAGTGGCGGCGACGGCCAGATTGGCGCTGCCCCCGACCTGCGCCGCAGTGGCTACCGCGCTGACCGCGAACGAGGCGCTGGCCGCATTGGCCAGGCTATCGGTGTGGCAGGCGATCGAGGTCATGCCGGCGGAGATCTGCGCCGCATCGCACAGCCAACCGCTGGGCGCAACCACTGCGAAGGTGCTGGATTCGGCATTCAGCGCGAAACCAATGCCGGTCGCTGCGGCCGCATCCGGCCCCAGGTTGGTCACCGTAGCGGTGTAGCGCAGGGTCTGGCCCACGTTGACGGTTGCCGTGTCGGCCACGGCGGTGACCGACAGGTCGGCGCGGTGGCGCGATTCGAAGTAGGCCACCACCGGGTCGTGATCGGACAGACGCGAGGGCGAGTTGGCGTCGTTGCGCGCGATCTCCGGGAAGTCGGCGTTGATGCGTGCGTGATCCAGGCCGAAAGCGGTGCTGGAAACGATCAGCTGCTCATTGACCAATACATGGTCCAGCGTCTGCGCATTGCCGCCGAAGACGAACGAATAGCGTTCTTCCTGCGGCTCCAGTACGCCCAGGTTGACCAGGTCCGGATTCACCAGATCGACGCCGTCGCCGGGCACTGCGGTCTCGTTGTCGGTGCTGGGCGTGCCGGTCACCACGTTCATGGTGTCGGCCAGGCCGTCGTTGAAGGCGAATGCGTTGTAGTCGCCCAGGCTGACGATGCGCTTGCCCGGGTCGGCGGTCTGCAGCGACTGGATCAGATTGGCCAGATATTCGGCCTGCTTCTGGCGTTTCTGGCGCACGCGGTCGCCCAGCGTGGTGGGGCCGGAAGCTTCCACGCTGTCCACGTCGTTGAGCGAGCGCTGGTGCACCGCGATCGCGGTGATCGGGTAGGTGCGGCCATCGGCGTAATGCACCACCGCATCCAGCACCAGCGGCGGACGGTCGTTGAGCAGGCTGACCGTGCCGCTGGGCTCGGTCCACGTGATGTCCTTGCCCTGCTGGGTCACGCCGAGCACTTGCACGCGCGCCACGCCGGTGGCGACTTCCGCGGTCTTGACCAGGAAGCCCACATCTATGCCGCCCACGTCGTTGCCTTCTTCCAGGTAGGCGACGTAGTTGGGGTCTGCCTGTCCGGCGGCCACCGCATCGGCATTGATCTTGCTGGCCAGCGTTTGCAGCGTGGTCAGGTTCTCCACTTCCACCGTGGCCAGGATGTCCGGCGCATTGAGGAAGTTGCGCACCGTCAGCGAGGCCTTGTTGAGGCGGTTGGCGAAGGCCGCCGCGGTCAGCACAGGTTCGCCGGTATTGGGATCGTTGACGGTGTCGAAGAAGCGTTCCAGGTTGTAGGCCGCCACCGTGAACTCATCGGCGTTGGCCACGCGCGCCGCTTGCGGCGACGGACCCGGCGAAGTGGTGATGGCGACTGCGGGGTCGCGCAGGATCGTGTAGCGGCGGAAGCCGTAGTCCAGCGGGCCGGTCAGGCCTTCGATCAACGCGCCGGCCGACAGATTCAGGATGAAAGTCGGACCGCCCAGCGAGTCGCTGTCGATGGTCAGCAGTTCCGGGTTGAAGTCCCAGCGCGGGATCGGCGGAATGCTGCTGCCAGCAGGCGCGGGGTCGGGCGCCTGGATGCCGGGCTCGCGGAACGGGCGCAGCGTGCCGGTGACCACGGCATTGAGGATGCCGTTGCTGGTGCCGGTGGCGTTGGGCTCGTTGGTGTTGCCCTGGGTGGGCGCCACCACGGTCAGGCTGGCGGCGGTCACGCGCATGCCTTCCAGACGCTCCAACTGGTCCAGCGCGCCGCTCGGCGAGGGCAGGCTGGTGTTTAGCGGCACGGGTACGGGCAGCGGGTTGTCGCTGGAGAGCAGGGCCACGCTCGGGCTACCGCTGATCTCGGTCAACGGCAACTGGTTCGGATCGGTGGTGGGGACGTATTCGATTACCGTGCCGCTGACCCGCACCCGGTTGCCGACGGCCGCTGCCGCGGGCGGCGCGATGCTGGTGAACACGTACACGCCCTGCGAAGTGGCCGGGTCGGCATCGGCTTCGGCATCGCTGGTCTGCAGGAAGAAGCCGTTGCTCTTGCGTCCGGTCACGATGCCGGTGGTGGTGACCAGTTGGTTGGCGACCGGAGAGGTCGCACCGCTGCCCTGAATCTCGTGGATGGAAATCAGGGTGACGTCGTCGTTGACGATGGTGGCTTGCGCCTGCGCATCGCCGAGCACGGCGCCGCTGATGTTGCCCAGGCCCAGGAAGAAGGTTTCGTCGGCTTCCTGCACGCTGTCGTCGGCGACCGCGATGACGACCTGGGTCGAATCGGCGCCTTCGGCGATGGTCACCGTGCCGGCGCCGGCGGTGTAATCGGTGCCGGCCTGCGCGGTACCGTCGGCGGTAGCGTAGTCCACGCTGACGCCGCCGGCGCCTGCAGGCTGGGTGAGGATCAAGGTGAAGACGAAATTGCCGGTGGCTTCATCCTGGCTCACGTCGGCCACCGACAGGATCGGCAGACCGCCGCCGCCGCAGACCAGAGCGGCGGACGCCCCGTTACGCGGCGCCGGCGCGGTGAGTGCGAAATCGGCAACGTTATTGTTGCTGTCGGTGCAGCCGTTGTCGGCGCGCACAGCGGCGGTCGTATTGCTGAGGTTGCCGGTGGGGCTGGAGCCTTCCGCGCAGCTGGCGGTGGTGCCGAAGCCCACGAAGTCGATATTGCCGGTGGGGCAGGCGCCGCTCAACGTAACCACCGAGTTGACCAGCGCCACCTTGCCGGCGGTGCCGGACATGGCGATGGTGCCGGTGGCGTCGGGCGTGGGCAGCGCGGGCGCGGCGGTGTTGGTGCCATCGGCCTGCTTGATCAGGTAGTAGCCGCCGGCCGGCAGGTTGCCGCTGAGGTTGGTGCGCGCCCAGGTGGTGCCGGCGGCGCTGGCGTACTGCACGGACCAACCGTCCAGACTGACCGTGGAAGTGGAATTGTTGTGCAGCTCGATGTAATCGCTGCGCAGCGGCGCGCCGGAATTGCCGCCGCCGCCGTAGACCTGGCTGATTACGACCTGCGCCTGGGCAGCGCCCGCGCACAGCAACGAAAACACCGCCAGCGCCGTCAGGCGCGCGAACCCGTACTTCATAAACCTCTCCCTAGATATGAACGCAGCACGAGCGACTGACTGCCGGCCGATTGTGGCGCAATCCTCGGCCCGGCGCATGACACCGCCGTGACGCCAGCCGTTACCATGCCCAACCCGCACCCCTCAGGTTCCGCATGAGCATCCAGGACAACCAGCGCCCGCTGGAAGAAGGCATCCACACCGATCTGGCCGGCCGCATGAGCTACGCCGGCTACCTGCGCCTGGACCTGCTGCTGGCCGCGCAGCAGCCGGTGTCGCAGCCGCCGCACCACGACGAGCTGCTGTTCGTGGTGCAGCACCAGGTGTCGGAGCTGTGGATGAAGCTGATGATCCACGAGCTGCGCGCGGCCCTGGCGCATCTGCAGCGCGACGAGGTCTGGCAATGCCGCAAGGTGCTGGCGCGCAGCAAGCAGGTACTACGCCAGCTGACCGAGCAATGGTCGGTGCTGGAAACGCTGACGCCTTCGGAATATATGGGTTTCCGCGACCTGTTGGGGCCGTCTTCGGGTTTCCAGTCGCTGCAGTACCGCACCATCGAGTTCCTGCTGGGCAACAAGAACGCCGACATGCTGCGCGTGTTCGCCCACGACCCGCAGGGGCAGGCGGATCTGGAGCAAGTGTTGCGCGCGCCCAGCCTGTACGAAGAATTCCTGCGCTACCTGGCCCGTTTCGGCCATGCCATTCCCGCCGAACGCCAGGAGCGCGACTGGAGCCTGCCGCACGTCAACGATCCTTCGTTGTTGCCGGTGTTCGAGGCCATCTACGAGGACACCGGCCGCTACTGGCGCGAGTACGCGCTGTGCGAGGACTTCGTGGACCTGGAAACCCAGTTCCAGCTGTGGCGGTTCCGGCACATGCGCACGGTGCTGCGCATCATCGGCTTCAAGCGCGGCACCGGCGGTTCCAGCGGGGTGGGGTTCCTGCGCCAGGCGCTGGAGCTGACGTTCTTCCCGGAGCTGTTCGAGGTGCGCACCATGATCGACGGCAAGCCCGGATCGGCCGCACCCGCCTATTAACGCAGGTCGGGGCTACGCCCCCGACACGCCAGCCACGTCCGGGTCCATGCGCGTCGGGGGCGTAGCCCCGACCTACGCAGCCCGCGCCCCGCTGGCAAAAGTCCGCTTTATTTGACGCCAGCGGCGCCGGTCGGTGATCCTCGCCTGTCCCGCGCCAAGGCGCGGAATCCTATTTCCCGCTATATCCGAATGCTGAACAAGGGGGCAAATCCATGAGCTCAACCATACCGAACGCCGCAGAACCGGCCGGCCCACCGCTGGAGGCGCCTGCAGGCAACGACGCTTCGCCGCCGCCGGAATTCGGCCAGCGCATGGGCCATCCCAAACCGCTGTGGATGCTGTTCATGACCGAGTTCTGGGAACGCTTCGCGTTCTACGGCATCCGCTGGGCGCTGGTGCTGTACATGGTGGCGCAGTTCCACGCCGGCAACGACGCTGGCGAGGCGCCGTCGAATCTCATCTACGGCGCTTATCTGGCGCTGGTCTACGCAGCCGCGATCTTCGGCGGATACGTTGCCGACCGGGTGCTCGGCTATCAGCGCTCGATCCTGCTGGGCGCGGTGATCATGGCGGCCGGCTTGTTCATGATCGCGATGCCCGACGAACAGATCTTCAAGTTCGGCCTGGCCACCGTGATCTG
The DNA here is from genome assembly GCA_965650035.1 of uncultured Pseudoxanthomonas sp. Lineage (GTDB taxonomy): Bacteria > Pseudomonadota > Gammaproteobacteria > Xanthomonadales > Xanthomonadaceae > Pseudoxanthomonas_A. Next base: position 27,192 of record CBFGMR010000028.1, on the reverse strand, counting down.
CGGCAACGGCCTGTTCAAGCCCAATATCTCGACGATGGTAGGCAAGCTTTACGCCGTAAGCGATGGCCGTCGCGATGCGGGTTTCACCATCTTCTACATGGGCATCAACCTCGGCGGTTTCCTCGCGCCGATCGCGACCGGATTTCTCGCCGAGCAGGTGTTCGGTACGCAGGCGATGCCGGCCTACAAGTATGTGTTCATCGCTTCGGGCATCGGCATGGTATTCAGCCTGGTGTGGTTCTGGTTCGGTCGCCGCCAGCTCAAAGGCATCGGCCGTCCGCCGGAGGGCGATGGCGGCAAGCAGAAGGTGCTGTATGTCTTCCTGGGCGCACTGCTCGCGATCCCGGCCGTGTACTTCCTGCTGTCGATGGGCGCCGAGGCGCTGCAATGGTTCGTGCTGCTGCCGATGTTCGTCATTCTGTGCGCATTGCTGCTGATCGAGGGTATCCGCGAAGGCAAGGTGCAGCGCGACAAGGCCATCGCGATGCTGATCATCTTCGTCTTCAACGTGATGTTCTGGATGTTCTTCGAGCAAGCGGGCAGTTCGTTCACCTTTCTCGCCGACAAGATCGTTGATCGCGACATCTTCGGTCCTGGCGGCTTCGTGTTCTCGAATGCATGGTTCCAGTCGGTGAACTCGCTGGCCATCATCGCCCTTGCGCCGGTGATTGCGATGATCTGGATCTGGATGGGCAGGCGCAACGTCGAGCCTTCGATCCCGCGCAAGTTCAGCCTGGGTCTGATCTTCAATGGCCTGGCCTTCCTGCTGTTGATGTTCGCGCTGTCCAGCCTGGTCAATGTCGTCGGCAAGATCCCGTTCTGGACGCTGTTCATGGTCTACGTCATCCAGTCGGTCGGCGAACTGTGTCTGTCGCCTATCGGCCTGTCGATGGTCACCAAGCTGGCGCCGGTGCGTCTGGTGGGTTTCGGTATGGGCGGCTGGTTCCTGTCCACCGGCATCGGCAACAACCTGTCGGGTATTTTCGCCGGGCACGTCAGCGGTACGGGCGGGATGACGGTGCAGTCCGCGCATGCCGGCTACACCTTCGGGTTCTGGGCGTTGTTGATCGCGGGCGCCCTGTTGTTCCTGTTGGGGCCGCTGATCCAGAAACTCATGCACGGCGTCAAATGATGCGGAAGGTTCTCTTAAGCGCATTGGCCCTGTCGCTGGCTGTCGTGCTGGCAGCGTGTTCACGGGAAAAGCCGGCGGCGGAGCCGGAACCCAACCCGCCGTCGATGAAAGCCAATACCTCGGTCAAGCCGGATACGTCCCGGCCGGTCGCTTCCGGCAACACGCCCACCGCTGCGGATATCGCGGCGGTGGCGGCATTGAGTGCGATGTTCGATCCGAAGCGCGACCCGGCCAGCGACCTGGAAATGGCCAAGGTCGAAGCCCAGCGCGGCGGCAAGCGCATCCTGTTGGATGTCGGCGGCGAGTGGTGCAGCTGGTGCCACATCCTGGACAAGCTGGTCGAAGAAGACGGCGAGATCCGCAGCTTCCGCGACGCCAACTTCGTATGGATGAAGGTCAACTACAGCGAAGAGAACGAGAACAAGGCGTTTCTTTCCGCGTATCCCGAAATAAAGGGCTATCCGCACCTGTTCGTACTGGATGCCGATGGCAATCTGCTGCACTCCCAGTTCACCGGGGATCTGGAAAAGGGCAAAGGCTACGATCGCAAAAAGTTCTTCGCCTTCCTCAAGGAATGGGCGCCCGCCACCAACTGATTGTCTTGTAGAGCCGAGCTTGCTCGGCTGCTCTTGGCGAAATCAAAAAGCAGCCGAGCAAGCTCGGCTCTACAAAGCCTGCTCTATTTTTCCGAAATGTTGCCGATGCCCTCGGCCAGCTTGGCTATCAACAGGTCCAGTTGCGCGCGGTCGTTTTCGTCCAGGCCGGCCAACAGGCGGCGCTCGCACTCCAGCGCCATCGGCGCCACTTCGTCGTAGACCGTGTAGCCCACCGGCGAAAGTTCCAGCACCGAACGCCGGCGGTCGTCGCCATGGGTGTCGCGCTGCACCAGCCCGCGCTCCAGCAGGCGGGCCAGAGCCCGGCTGACGGCGACCTTGTCCATGGCCGTGCGCTCAGCCACCTCCCCGGCGGACAGCTCCGGGTAGCGACCCAGCACCGCCATGATCCGCCATTCGGTGACCGCCAGACCGAAGCGCTGGCCGTACAGGCCTGAAATGGTCTGACTGATGCGGTTGGACAGGATGCTCAGGCGGTAAGGCAGGAAATGCTCCAGTTCCAGGACGGCATGCTCCTGGACGGGACGTTCCTGGGGGGCGGCGGGAGAAGAAGAGTTAGGGCTGGGGCTGGGGTCGTTCATGAAGCGTTCCTCGGTAATGATGCATCGCCGCTTGCAATTGGTTTCATATGAAACTATAAAGTTGGCTTCCCCGGAACAAGCCTGCGAGGCATGAACCATGAGCGCACAGCCCAATCTTGGCATGCAGGTCACCACCTTCGAAAATCCCATGGGTATCGACGGCTTCGAATTCGTCGAATTCGCCGCTCCCCCGGATCAGGGCGAGCTGCTGCACGACTATTTCCGCAAGCTGGGATTCACCGCGGTGTTGCACCACAAGACCCGGCCCATCACCGTCTACCGCCAGGGCGGGGTCAACTTCCTGGTCAACGAAGACCCCGATTCCTTCGCCGCCGATTTCGCCAAGGCCCATGGCCCCAGCGCCTGCGGCTTTGCCATCCGCTTCCGCAAACCCGGCAGCGAAGTGCTGAAGACCGTGCTCGGCAACGGCGGTGAAGCGATCGACCACAAGGAGGCGAGCAAGGCAGTCGACGCGCCCGTCGTGAAGGGCATCGGCGATTGCATGCTGTACCTGATCGATCGGTACGGAGACCACGGCAGCATGTACGACGACTTCCTGCCGGTGCAGGGCGCCGAGCAGAATCCGAAAGGCTTCGGTCTGACCTTCATCGACCACCTGACCCACAACCTGTATTTCGGCAACATGCAGAAGTGGTCGGACTACTACGAGCGTCTGTTCAATTTCCGCGAGATCCGCTACTTCGACATCAAGGGCGCCAAGACCGGCCTGGTGTCCAAGGCGATGACCGCGCCGGACGGCGTTGTGCGCATCCCGCTCAACGAATCCAGCGACCCGAAATCGCAGATCAACGAATACCTGGACGCCTACCACGGCGAAGGCATCCAGCATATCGCCTGTTTCACCGACGACATCTACTCCACCGTCGAGGCGATGCGCGCGCAGGGCGTGGAATTCCTGGATACGCCGGACACCTATTTCGACGTGATCGACCAGCGCGTACCCAACCACGGCGAAGACGTGCCACGGCTGGCGCGCAACAAGATCCTGATCGACGCAGACACTGAGACCCACCAGCGCAAGTTGCTGCAGATCTTCACCCAGAACGCGATAGGCCCGATCTTCTTCGAGATCATTCAGCGCAAGGGCAACGAAGGTTTCGGCGAAGGCAATTTCCAGGCGCTGTTCGAGAGCATCGAACGTGATCAGATGAAGCGCGGGTTTCTCTGACGTCTTAAAAGCCCCTCTCCCTACGGGAGAGGGGTTGGGGTGAGGGTACGGTGGAGCCATGGAAATCAAACCACCACTGCCAACCACCACGCTCGAAAACTCACGCCGTCTGCGCAAGGAAATGACGGATGCGGAACGCAAACTGTGGAGCGCCCTGCGTGCCGGGAAACTGGATGGGCTCAAGTTCCGCTGTCAACATCCAATCCCACCCTATATTGCGGATTTCTGCTGCATCAGCAAAAAGATCATCGTTGAATTGGACGGATCCCAGCATACGGATTTAAGTGATGCGACTCGAACCCGTGCGCTGCAGTCCCAGGGTTGGAAAATTATCCGCTTCTGGGATCATGATGTATTGCTGGCAACAGAAGCCGTAGTTGAGGCGATCTGGAACGCTACTTGTAAACCGTACCCTCACCCCAACCCCTCTCCCGACGGGAGAGGGGCTTTAAGCAAGGCTCCCGCATGAATAGCGACAACGCCTACCAATCCGGCTTCGCCAACCACTTCGCCACCGAAGCGATCGAAGGCACGCTGCCGGTCGGCCGCAACTCGCCCCAACGCGTGGCGCACGGCCTGTATGCCGAACAGCTGTCCGGCACCGCTTTCACCGCCCCGCGTGCGGAGAACAAGCGTAGTTGGCTGTACCGCATCCGGCCGGCGGCGATGCACGGCACCTTCTCGCCGTTCGTGCAGGCCGGTTTCCACAACGATTTTGAATCCGGAGCGGTGTCGCCCGACCAACTGCGCTGGTCGCCGCTGCCGCTGCCCGAAGCGCCCACCGATTTCGTGCAAGGCCTGTTCACCATGGCCGGCAACGGTTCGGCGGCCGCACAGCACGGCGTCGGCATCCATCTGTATGCCGCCAATCGCTCCATGCAAGGCCGATACTTCTACGATGCCGATGGCGAGCTGTTGATCGTTCCGCAGCAGGGCGCGTTGCGCATCGCGACCGAGCTGGGGGTGCTCGAAGTGGAACCGCAACAGATCGCGGTGATTCCGCGCGGCGTTCGTTTCCGCGTGGAGCTTCCGGACGGCGCCTCGCGCGGCTATGTGTGCGAAAACTTCGGCGCGATGCTGCGGCTTCCCGATCTGGGGCCCATCGGCGCGAATGGTCTTGCCAATCCGCGCGATTTCGAAACGCCGGTGGCCGCTTACGAAGATATCGAAGGCGATTTCGAACTGATCACCAAGTTCCAGGGCAATCTGTGGCGCGCCGATATCGGCCATTCGCCGCTGGACGTGGTGGGCTGGCACGGCAACTACGCGCCGTACCGCTACGACTTGCGTCGTTTCAACGCGATCGGTTCGATCAGTTTCGATCATCCCGATCCGTCGATCTTCACCGTGCTCACTTCGCCCAGCGATACGCCGGGAACGGCGAACCTGGATTTCGTGATCTTCCCGCCGCGTTGGCTGGTGGCGCAGGACACCTTCCGTCCGCCGTGGTTCCATCGCAACGTCGCCAGCGAATTCATGGGCCTGGTCCATGGCGCTTACGATGCCAAGGCGGAAGGCTTTTCGCCGGGCGGCGCGTCGCTGCACAACTGCATGAGCGGGCATGGGCCGGACGCGGCCACTTTCGAGAAAGGCAGCAACGCGGACCTGTCGAAACCGGATGTCGTCGCCGACACCATGGCTTTCATGTTCGAGACACGGGCGGTGATACGACCGACGCAGCAGGCCATGGAGGCGGTGCATCGGCAGCGCGATTACCAGGAATGCTGGGCGGGGCTGCGCAAGCGATTCATCGCGCCGATGGGGTGACCAGGCATCGCGTTCAAGACCTGACGAATTGGGGCGTCGCCAGATTCAATTTTTCCAGCGCGGGCAGATAGTCTTCGGGCAGCACCTCGGCCAGACGTTCGCGTACGCGCTGCACCATCGAAGCATTGGTGGTGCGTTGCAGGCAATGCAGCGAAGCGAGCAGATGGGCCACGGTCGCGTCCGGATCCTGGCTGGCGCGCAATTGCGCATGGTGAGCGGCCGCCGATTCATGACGCTGCAATTCCAGCATGCTGAGCATGTAGAACTTGGCACCGACCAGCGAGCGACGTGCCCCTGTAGTCGTTTCCCGTTGTGGTGCTGGCGATGGCGATGAAGCGGGAGCGGGAGCTGGGGCTGGAGTTGGAACCGGTGCAGGCATCGGAGCAGGGAAGGCTTTCCTGATCGACGCCTCCGTGGCCAGATAGCCGGTTTCGTGCAGGCGTCCTATCAATGCGGGAGCGTCCGGCCCCAATAACGTCGTGAGCTCTTCCAGGTTGCGGCGGCCATCGCAAAGTATCAATGCGCGCCGTTCGCGCATGCTCAGCGGCCCGGCATGCGATTGCAATGCGAGGCGTGCCTGTTCGGTCTTGAGTGGCAACATACGGCGCGCTTGGGCGTAATGGACCGCGGGCAGCCTACGCGGCGGCAATTAAAGGCGTATGACAGGCCGGTCGCGGTTTGCAACCGTTTAACGCGCAGGTGTTAGCGTGCTGTCCTCGTCCAGAACCGGAGTTCCGCCATGCGCCGTTCGTTCGCCCCGTGGGTACTGATGGCCGCCACCCTGTCGCTGGTCGGCTGCAAACCCGAAGCGCCGGCACCCGACGCCGCCGCTCCCGCTGCCGAAGCGCCTGCTGCGGACGTTGCGGCCAGCGTTCCGGAAGCGGCCGCTCCGGCAATGCCAGACGCGGCACCACCCAGTGATACCCAGGCCAGCTTCGCCGGCTATGGCGACATGAAACTCGGCAGCACCGTCGATGAAGCCAAGGCTGCGTGGGGTGGTGAACTCAATGGCAAACCCAGCGAAGGCAGCACTTGCTATTACCTGACTCCGAAATGGGTGAAGAAAGCGTCCGATTTCGCCTTCATGGCCGAGGAGGGCAAGTTCGTGCGCTACGACGTCGGCACCGACAAGGAAGCGGCGCCGGGTGGCGGCAAGGTCGGCATGAGCACTGAAGAACTGCAAAAACTCTATAACGGTGCATTGCAGTCGACGCCGCACAAGTACGTAGAAGGCGGCCACTATCTCTCCATCGCGGCCAGCGGCGTGGCGCCCAGCAAGCTGGTGTTCGAAACCGATGCGGCCGGCAAGGTCTCCGCATGGCGCGTAGGCCTGTCGCCGCAGGTCGACTACGTGGAAGGTTGCTCCTGAGCCAGGACCGCGCACCGGCCAACCGGCGGTGATATGTTGTCGGTGGGAGCGGCGTCCCGCCGCGAGTTTTTGCTTTTTAAAGCTCGCGGCGGGACGCCGCTCCCACGACAGCGCGGCTTGCAGCGTGCTTGCGCATGGACTTGGCCCTAGAATCGGCACAACGGTAGGGGAGAGCGACGATGGCTGAAGCCTGGGGTTTTTTCGCATTGGGTCTGGTGCTGCTGGCGCTGGGCGGTGATTCCATCGTCAAAGGCGCTTCCGGCCTGGCGCAGAAATTCGGTGCTTCTCCTTTCGTCGCAGGCCTGTTGCTGGTCGCGTTCGGCACTTCGCTGCCGGAACTGTTCGTCAACGCGCGCGCCTACGTGGTCGGTGCGCAGGATCTGGCGCTGGGCAACGCGGTGGGCAGCAACATCGTCAACGTCGGCCTGACTTTGGGTCTGGCTGCCATCTTCGCGCCGTTGCTGGTGCGCATGCGCCTGCTGTCGCCGTTGCTGGTGTTGCTGACGGTGGCCAGCGTGGCTTTGATCGTGTTCGGCCTGGATGGCGTGATCAGCCGGCTCGAGGGCATTGTCCTGTTGCTGGGTTTCGTCGCGACGCTGGCATTCGTCCTGGCGCGCAGCGGACGCGAGCAGGTGGAAGTACGCGAGAGCATCGCGGCCTACGCCGCCACCCGCAGCGTGTTGTGGATAAACCTGCTGCGCTTCGCGATAGCGGTAGCGTTGCTGTATTTCGGCGCCAGGTTCGTGGTGCAGGGCGCGCCCGTAATCGGCGCCGCTTGGGGTTGGTCGCCTTTGCTGGTGGGCCTGTTGCCGGTGGCCATCGGCACCGCGCTGCCGGAAGTCGCCGCCGCCATCGCCGCGGCGCGGCGCGGGCAGGGCGACATGGTAGTGGGCCATGTGATCGGCTCCAGCCTGTTCAATCTGCTGGTGGTGGTGGGCGGCATGGCCGCGCTGCGCCCGTTGCCGTTGCCCGAGTCCTTCGTGAAACTGGAATTGCCCGCAGCCATCGCTTTCGTGCTGGTGCTGTATCCCATGCTGCGCGGCGATCTGCGCATCAGCAAGACCGAGGGCACGATCCTGTTCGTCGCATTCCTGGGTTGGGTGGCGCTGGAACTGTTTCTGATCGCGAACTGAGGGCGGCCGCGGCCCGGTCGATATACTGGACGCATGAGCCGAATCAATCCCGTTACGCGCGGCATCGCGTTGCTGCGCGATTTCTTCCGCCTGCAGGCCGCCGCCGGCATCGTGCTGATGGCCGCCGCCGCATTGGCGATGATCGTGGCCAATTCGCCGTGGCAGGGCGCGTACGAAGCGTTCCGACACCTTCCGATCGGGTTCAGCGTTGGCGGCTTTGGCCTGGTGAAGGGCGCCGAACACTGGATCAACGACGGGTTGATGGCGGTGTTCTTCCTGCTGGTGGCGCTGGAAATCAAGCGCGAGACTCTCAGCGGGCAGCTCTCCAGCAGGGAACAGATGTTGCTGCCGGTGCTGTGCGCGATCGGCGGCGTGGTTGTGCCGGCGGCCCTGTACTGGGCCATGAACCAGGGCGATGCCACAGCATTGCGCGGCTGGGCGATTCCTACTGCCACCGACATCGCTTTCGCGCTGGGCATCCTGGCGTTGCTGGGTTCGCGCGTGCCGTTGGGAATGAAGCTGCTGCTGTCGACGATAGCGGTGGTCGACGATCTGGTCGCCATCCTGATCATCGCCATCTTCTATACCCACGATCTGGCTGCGCACCAGCTGGCCTGGGCCGGGGCGGGCATCGGCTTGATGCTGCTGCTCAACTGGCGCGGGGTGACGCGGTTGTCGCCGTATCTGTTCCTGGGCGCGCTGGTCTGGTATTTCGTGCTGAAGTCCGGCGTGCACGCGACGCTGGCCGGTGTGGTTACCGGCTTGCTGATTCCGCTACGCGGCAAGACCCCTGATGCGCCCTCTCCGCTGGAATCGCTGGAGCACACGCTGCATCCCTGGGTGGCTTACCTGGTGTTGCCTTTGTTCGCTTTCACCAATGCCGGGCTAGCGTTGGGCGGCCTTCAGATGAGCGACCTGCTGGCGCCGGTGCCGCTGGGGATCGTATTGGGCCTGGTGTTGGGCAAGCCGGTCGGGATCCTCGCCGTCGCGCTGATCGCGCGCGCCACCGGCATCGCGCGCTTTCCCGAAGGTATGGATTTCAAGGCGATGCTCGGCCTGGGCATGCTCTGCGGCGTAGGTTTCACCATGAGCCTGTTCATTTCCAATCTGGCCTTCGCCAGCATCGGCGGCCAGTTCGGGGACGCTTCGGTACTGGGCGTGTTGTGCGCGTCGGTGATCTCTGCGCTGGCCGGCTGGGTCTGGTTGCGTTTCACCTTGAAGCCCGGCAACGACTGAATGCGCCAGGCGCTGGTTTTTGGCGGCAGCGGACAGATCGGCGCGCCGGTGATCGAACGGCTGTTGGCGAACGATTGGCGTGTGACTGCCGTATCGCGCGCGCCGCAGATCGATCATGCAGAGTTGAAATGGCTGCGCGGTGATCTGCAGCGGGTGGACGGATTGCCGCAGCGGGCCGACGCGATTTTCAGCCTCGGGCCGTTGGACCATTTCTCGCACTGGTATTCGAACACTGCGCTGATCGCGCCGCGCGTGATCGCGTTTGGTTCGACCAGCCTGGAAACCAAGCAGCAATCGGAAGACCTGCCCGAGCGCGACGTCGCCGCCAGGCTGAGCGATGCGGAATCGCGTATCTTCCAGACCGCCCGGCAACGCCAGGCCGGGGCGACGATCCTGCGTCCGACCCTGGTTTATGGCGCGGGCCGGGACAAGACTCTGACCCGGATCGCGTCGCTGGCGCGTCGCACCGGTTTCTTCGTATTGCCAAGCAACGCCGGGGGGCTGCGGCAGCCGGTGCACGTGCAGGATCTTGCCGATGCGGCGTTGGCGGTGGTTGACGCTGGCAATGCCCCCGGCCGCAGTTATGCGCTGCCCGGAGGAGAAACGCTGGCTTATGCGGAGATGGTGAAGCGCACGCTGGCCTCGCTACAGCCGCCGGCGAGATTGATCCGGGTGCCGACGCCGTTGTTCAAGGCTGCGTTGGCTGGCGCACACGCGCTGGGGAAAATGCAGAGCCTGGGCGGCGCGGCGGTGGCGCGGATGCACGAAGACCTGGTGTTCGATGCGGAGCCCGCACGGCGGGATTTCGGCTATTCGCCGCGGCTATTCCAACCCACGAACGGGATGTTTTCCTTGTAGAGCCGAGCTTGCTCGGCTGCTTAAGCCCTCCCCTTCAAGGGGAGGAGCCTGCCCCGTACTTGATAAGGGGTTGGGTGGGGATGGTGCCAGCCTGCTTCCGAGATTCATCTCGTCTGCTCGGAAAACCATCCCCATCCCGGCCTTCCCCTTGAAGGGGAAGGGGATCAATGAAGGGGGAAGGGGCTCAATACTTCCAGCCCATCTTGCGATAGAACTTGGACAGCACCCAGATCGGGCCGATCAACAGATAGACCAGGTCGGTGAAGAAGCTGGGCTTCTTGCCTTCGATCTTGTGGCCGATGAATTGCGCGATCCACGCCAGCACGAATACCCCGATGGCGAGGTACAGCAGATTCTGCAAACCGACGCTTTGTTCCAGCAGCCGGCACAGGCAACCCATGGTGAAGAAAACCACCAGCATGCCGTAGCCGATGGGCCGCGAGAGGCGGTTGTAGAACATCCAGGTCGCAAACATGGCCAGCGCCGCCCACACCCCGCTCTTGAACAGCGTGCCGAATACAGGAATGCACCACAGCAAAGCCACTACCGACCAGAGAATCGCAGGTACGGCGAACACATGGATGAGTTGGTTGGTTTCGTTCTGATGATCGCCGGAATAGCTATGGAACCAGCGGTCGATGGGGCGTTGTACCGACGCATTCATACATCCCTCCCGAGGATCAGTGCGCTAGGGTATGGAGCATAGCCGATCATGGCCGGGGTTTCCGGGATGCTTGCTTAAGCCCGCTGGATCGGTCCCCGTATTGAGTAGGAGCGGCCGGGGATGCGTTGTCGGGGGCGTAGCCCCGACCTACGGGGATCCCGCTTTCGCGAGACGACAAGGCGATTTTTCCCGGCTGTTACTCGACCACAATCCCCGCCAGCTTCTGCAGCGCCTCGGCATACTTCGCACGCGTGCGCTCGATCACTTCCGCCGGCAACCTGGGCCCCGGCGCGGTCTTGCCCCAATCCAGCGTCTCCAGGTAGTCGCGCACGAACTGCTTGTCGTAGCTCGGCGGGCTGGTGCCCACTTCGTACTCGTCCGCCGGCCAGTAGCGCGAGGAGTCGGGCGTCAGCATCTCGTCCATCACGTACAGGCGGCCGTCGGCATCGGTGCCGAACTCGAACTTGGTGTCCGCCAGCAGGATGCCGCGCTGGGCGGCGTAGTCGGCGGCGAAGGCGTAGATGCGCAGGGTCGCGTCGCGCACGCGTTCGGCCAGCTCCGGCCCCACGGCCTTGACCATGGTGTCGAAGTCGATGTTCTCGTCGTGATCGCCCACCGCAGCTTTGGTCGAAGGGGTGAAGATGGGTTCCGGCAGTTTCTCCGCCTGGCGCAGGCCATCGGGAAGAGCGATGCCGCTGACCGCACCGGTGCGCTGGTAATCCTTCCAGCCGCTGCCGATCAGGTAGCCGCGTGCGATCGCTTCCACCGGCACCGGCTTCAGGCGTTTGGTGACCACGCTGCGTTTGGCGTACAGCGCCGGCTCTACTCCCGCCGGCAATACCGAAGCCACATCGATGCCGGTCAGGTGGTTGGGCAGCAGGTGGGCGGTCTTCTCGAACCAGAAATTGGAAATCTGGCAAAGCATCTCGCCCTTGCCGGGAATCGGGTCGGGCAGCACCACGTCGAATGCGCTCAGACGGTCGGTGGCGACCATCAGCAAGTAGTCCCCGGACGGCGCATCGGCAGGCAGGCGCTCGCGCGACAGGTCGAAAACATCCCGTACCTTGCCGCGATGGCGCAGCGTAAGGCCGGGCAGATCGGATTGAAGCAGGGTAGTGGGCATGGAGCCTGGGTCCGCCGGGTAAAAGGGAGCAGGCCGCCTAGTTTACGGCGCGCAGGCGCTGCCGTGCCGTAAAATGCGCTCAACACGCCAACAAGGCCGCCGATGAACCGCTGGTACGGAAAACTATTGGGTCTGATCGCCGGCGCGTTGTTGTTCCGCCCCAATCCCGTTTTTGGTGCGCTGATAGGTCTGATCATCGGTCACGCCTTCGATCAGGACTGGTTCAAATTGAGCCGCGACAACCCTTATCGCGTCTTCAACCTGACCAGCGAGGCCAGCGACGCGGAAATCGACCAGGCCTATCGACGGCTGATTTCCCAGTACCACCCCGACAAGATGACCGGTGCGGCCGACGATCTGCGCCGGCAGGCCGAAAAGAAGGCCGGCGAGATCAACGCCGCCTACGACCGCATCAAGAAGCTGCGCAAGCGCTGACCCATCTCACCGGATCGCCACCGGATCGCCAATGGAACCCGCCCCCATGTCCGACTGCATCATCGCCCCGTCCATCCTCTCCGCCGATTTCGCCCGTCTGGGCGAGGAAGTGGACAATGTGCTGAAGGCCGGCGCCGACTGGGTGCATTTCGACGTGATGGACAACCATTACGTGCCCAACCTGACTATCGGCCCGCTGGTCTGCAGTGCACTGCGCAAGCACGGCGTGACCGCGCCGATCGACGTGCACCTGATGGTGAAGCCGGTGGACCGCATCGTTCCCGATTTCGCCGAAGCCGGCGCCACGCTGATCAGCTTCCACCCGGAGGCCAGCAACCACGTGCACCGCACCATCCAGCTGATCAAATCGCACGGTTGCAAGGCCGGGCTGGTGCTGAACCCTGCCACGCCGGTCGATGCGCTGGACTGGGTGCTGGAGGACCTGGACATGGTGCTGCTGATGTCGGTCAATCCCGGTTTCGGCGGTCAGGCTTTCATCCCCTCGGCGCTGGACAAGTTGCGCGCGGTGCGGAAGAAAATCGATGCGACCGGCAAGGCCATCCGCCTGGAGATCGATGGTGGCGTGAAGGCCGACAACATCGGCGAAATCGCGGCCGCCGGCGCCGATACCTTCGTGGCCGGTTCGGCGATCTTCAACGCGCCGGACTACCCGCAGGTGATTGCGAAGATGCGTGCGGCAGTCGCCGCCGCGGGCCGGTAAATCCTTCGGTAAGACCCCGTCATTGAAAAGGGACGGAAGCTTTCGCCCCGTCCCCGGAAGATTGGAGGCTTATCCTGCCTCCGCCAGTCGTCCCTGCTATGGACTCCCACGCTAAGGGTCCAAAATGACGGGGTGATGACACGGGGGAAGGCAAAAAGCCGCGGCCTCGGGTTAAAGTACTCCTCGTGACCACACAGACCTTCTCCCGCGCCCTTTCTTCCGCTCGCCCCAGTTGGCGATGGTGGCCTGTTGCCGTCGTCCGCCTGACTCCCGCGATTCGGAAGGAAACCTGTTTTGATCACGCCCCAGCAATTCCAGCAGCACGCTGAGCAAGGCCATACCCGCATCCCGGTGGTGCGCGAAGTGCTGTCCGACCTGGACACGCCGCTTTCGGTCTACCTGAAACTCGCTGACGCCCCGCACACCTATCTGCTCGAGTCGGTGGAAGGCGGCGAACGCTTCGGCCGCTATTCCATCATCGGCCTGCCAGCCAAACGCGTGGTCACGTTCCGCGGCCACGCCATGGAAATCCGCGACCATGGCCAACTGATCGAATCGCGCCAAGTCGCCGACCCTTTCGCCGAAGTCGAAGCGCTGCGTGCGGAACATTCGGTGCCCAAGCTGGAAGGTCTGCCTGGTTTCACCGGTGGGCTGGTGGGCTGGTTCGGCTTCGAGTGCATCGGCTATATCGAGCCGCGCCTGGCGGGCGGCGACAAGCCTGACGAACTGGACACGCCCGACATCCTGTTGATGCTGTCGGAGGAGCTCGCGGTCTTCGACAACCTCAAGGGTCGCCTGTACCTCATCGTCCACGCCGATCCGCGCGAAGCCGGCGCCTGGGAAAACGCGCAATTGCGGCTTGATGCATTAACCGAAAAATTGCGCCAGCCCGGCTCGTATCCGGCGCCGATCACCCGCAACGTGCTGGACGAAAGCCATTTCGTTTCCGGCTTCACCCGCGAGGGTTTCATCGCCGCGGTGGAGCAGTCCAAGGAATACATCCGTGCCGGCGACATTTTCCAGGTAGTGCTGTCGCAGCGCCTCAGCGTGCCGTTCCATGCGCGTCCGGTGGATGTGTACCGCGCGTTGCGCGCGCTCAATCCGTCGCCGTACATGTATTTTCTGGATGTGGGCGATGTGCAGGTGGTGGGTTCCTCCCCGGAGATCCTGGTGCGCCTTGAAGAGGGCGAAGTCACGGTGCGCCCCATCGCCGGCACGCGCCCGCGCGGACACACGCACGCGGAAGACCTGGCGATGGAAGCGGAATTGCTCGCCGATCCCAAGGAGCGTGCCGAACATCTGATGCTGATCGATCTGGGCCGCAACGATGCGGGCCGCGTGTCCGAAGCGGGCACGGTGCAGGTGGGCGAGCAGTTCGTGATCGAGCGCTACAGCCATGTCATGCACATCGTCAGCGAAGTCACCGGAAAACTGTTGCCGGGCCTGAGTTATGCCGACGTGCTGCGTGCGACCTTCCCGGCAGGCACGGTCAGCGGCGCGCCCAAGATCCGGGCACTGGAAGTGATACGCGAGCTGGAGCCGATCAAGCGCAACGTCTATGCGGGCAGCATCGGCTATATCGGATGGCACGGTGATGCGGACACGGCCATCGCCATCCGCACTGCCGTCATCAAGGATGGGCGGCTGCATGTGCAGGCGGGGGCGGGGATTGTTTACGACTCGGATCCGCAGAAGGAGTGGGACGAGACGATGAATAAAGGTCGCGCTCTGTTTAGAGCTGTGGCCGAGGCGGCGAAAGGATTATGAGGAATCGAGAAGAAAAACTTCACTTCGAACGGCAGGTGTTCACATTTTTCTGTGAAACCGCGTCTTTGGTGATCGACTCAGATCAGATCTTTCAGCCTGATCCTCCTCTTCCAGATATTCATTGCTCAATTGCAGGTCAACAAAGATTCTTCGAGCTTACCTTGCTGACCGATCATGAAATTGAAGCAAAGATCTCAGAGGCAAGTAATTTTCGCAAAAGGAAGGAAGGAAAACGGACGTGTTCAAACTTTAAGATAACGATTGATGATGTGGTCTCTCTTATCCAAAAGAAAGCAAAGAAGTCTTATGCAGTGAACGAGGTTGAGTTACTGATTCACGACGGCGGAACGCCAATAGATGATCTCTGGATATATGACCAGGAATTTATCGGGCTTGAAATTCAAAATGCAACGAACAGTTCAAGCTTTGCAAGAGTCTGGATATTCGACAACTTAAGCTCAAAGGTTCTGTCTTTTGATAATCAAATAGTTCAGCGTGTTATTGGAGGCTAATTTGATTGTTGCCCTTGTTGTTAATATCGATTGGACTGACACATGCTCCTAATGCTCGACAACTACGACAGCTTCACCTACAACCTCGTGCAGTACCTGCAATCGCTGGGGGCCGAGGTCAAGGTGGTGCGCAACGATGCGCTGACGGTGGACGAGATCGAGAAGCTCGCCCCCGAGCGCATCGTCATTTCGCCGGGTCCGTGCACGCCCAATGAAGCCGGCGTGTCGCTGGAGTTGATCGAGCGGCTGGGCCAGCGCACGCCGATCCTGGGCGTATGTCTGGGCCATCAGAGCATCGGCCAGGCCTACGGCGGCGATGTGATCCGCGCCAAGACCATCATGCACGGCAAGACCTCGCGCATCCGCCACCAGGGCAAGGGCGTATTCGCCCACCTGCCTGATGCCTACGAGGCGACCCGCTACCATTCGCTTGTGGTGGACCGCGGCACGCTGCCCGAATCGCTGGAGATCACCGCCTGGACCGAGCTGGAGGACGGTTCGTTCGAGGAAATCATGGGCCTGCGCCACAAGCAATTCCCGGTGCAGGGCGTGCAGTTCCATCCCGAGTCGATTCTTACCGAACACGGCCACGCACTGTTGAAGAATTTCCTTGAGGGATAATCCCGCATAACCCCGCACCCTTGTAGGAGCGGGCCCTGCCCGCGCCGCTCCAGGCGCGATGCACGAAAAGCGTCGCGGGCAGGGCCCGCTCCTACAGAGAACATGACATGCCTTTGACGCCACAAGAAGCCCTGCAACGTACCATCGAGCATCGCGAGATCTTCCATGACGAGATGGTGGACCTGTTCCGCCTGATCATGCGCGGCGAAGTCTCGCCGGTCATGACCGCGGCCATCCTCACCGGGTTGCGCGTGAAGAAAGAGACCATCGGCGAGATCGCCGGTGCGGCCACGGTGATGCGCGAGTTTTCGCGCACGGTGGACGTGCCGGATAAGTCGCGCCTGGTGGATATCGTCGGCACCGGCGGCGACGGCTCGCATACCTTCAACATCTCCACCGCGTCGATGTTCGTCGCGGCGGCGGCGGGCGCCAAAGTGGCCAAGCACGGCAACCGCAGCGTGTCGTCCAAATCCGGCAGCGCCGACGTGCTGGAAGCGCTGGGCGCGTCGATCGAGCTGGAGCCGGAACAGGTCGCTCAATCCATCGCCAGCACCGGCATCGGCTTCATGTTCGCGCCGGTGCACCACCCGGCGATGAAAGTGGTCGCTCCCGTTCGCCGCGAAATGGGTGTGCGCACCATCTTCAACATCCTCGGGCCGCTCACCAACCCGGCCGGCGCCCCCAACATCCTGATGGGCGTGTTCCATCCCGATCTGGTCGGCATCCAGGCGCGCGCGCTGCACGAACTGGGCGCCGAACGCGCGCTGGTGGTGTGGGGCCGCGACGGCATGGACGAACTCTCGCTGGGCGCGGCCACCCTGGTCGGCGAATTGCGCAACGGCGTGGTCACCGAGTACGAACTTCACCCGGAGGATTTCGGCATCGCCATGTCGGCCAGCCGCAACCTGCGCGTGGCCGACGCGGCGGAGTCCAAGGCGATGCTGCTGGGCGTGCTGGACAACCGGCCGGGCCCGGCGCGCGAGATCGTTGTATTGAACGCGGGCGCCGCGCTGTATGTCGCTGGCGTCGCAGACTCCATCGATGCTGGGATAGAGATGTCGCGCGAAGTCATCACCACCGGCGCGGCGCTGGCCAAGCTGGAGGAATTCGTGGCGATGACCAAGAGACTGGCTCAATGAACAAAGTGAAGCCGCAATTTTTCGAATCGTCATTCCCGCGAAGGCGGGAACCCAGCGACTTTCATCTTTCTCGATCGACCTTCACTGCAAAAGAAGAGGCACTGGGTTCCCGCCTCCGCGGGAATGACGGCCGAGAGGTATGCGTATGAATGACGGATTCGCCCAGCTTCCCAAGCCCCCTTACTACGCGGTCATCTTCTCCTCGCAGCGCAATGCGCACGACGAGGAAGGCTACGGAAGCACCGCGCAGCGCATGGTCGAGCTCGCGCGGGAGCAGCCCGGGTTCCTGGGCGTGGAATCCACACGCGGCGCCGATGGCTTCGGCATCACCGTGGCTTACTGGGAAAGCGAGGAATCCATTCTGGCCTGGCGCCGGCATGCCGAGCACACCGCTGCGCGCGAGCGCGGGCGTACCGATTGGTACGAGCATTTCGAATTGCGCGTCGCCAAGGTGGAACGCGCGTATGGCTGGGACAGGCAGTAGATCACCCCCTCCCTTGCGAAGCAGGGGAGCTCGAAGCCGCCTCTAGCGGCTGAGGAGGGAGGGGTAGCTCTTGATCTTGCTCTCCAGCTTTCAGCATTACGCCAAGAGCACCCCCTCCCAACCTCCCCTGCTTCGCAAGGGGAGGGGCACAAACAGGACACCCAATGAGCGACATCCTCAACACCATCCTCGCCCGCAAAGCGGAAGAAATCGCCGATCGTAGCGCTCGCGCACCTTTGGCCGAAGTGATCGCGCGCGCGCAAGACGCTTCGCCCGTACGCGGCTTCGCCGATGCACTGCAAGAACGTATCGGCACGGGCGACGCAGCAGTGATCGCCGAAATCAAGAAGGCCAGCCCCTCCAAGGGCGTGATCCGGCAGGATTTCCGCCCGGCGGAGATCGCCATGAGCTACGAGTTCGGCGGTGCGGCCTGCCTGTCGGTGCTGACCGACGTGGATTTCTTCCAGGGCGCCGATGCCTACCTGCAACAGGCGCGCGACGCCTGCACCCTGCCGGTGCTGCGCAAGGATTTCACCATCGACCCCTATCAGGTGTACGAAGCGCGCGCGCTGGGCGCCGATTGCATCCTGCTGATCGTCGCGGCGTTGGACGACAGCCAACTGGTCGACCTCTCCGGGCTGGCCATGCAGCTGGAGATGGACGTGCTGGTGGAAGTGCACGACATCGACGAACTGGAACGTGCGCTGCAAGTGCCGGTGCCGCTGATCGGCATCAACAACCGCAACCTGCGCACCTTCGAAGTGTCGCTGGAGAACACCCTGGCGATGAAGGACGCGGTACCCAAGGACCGCCTGCTGGTCACCGAAAGCGGGATAGTCGTGGCCGACGATGTCGCCAGAATGCGCACGGCGGGCGTGCACGCGTTCCTGGTCGGCGAGACGTTCATGCGCGCCGATGAACCGGGCGAGGCGTTGCGTCAGTTATTCTTTCCGTATGAGTGAAGCCACGCAGAACTTTCCGACACCGCGCGACGAAGCACCCGTAGTGGTCTTCGACTTCGACCACACCCTGTACGACGGCGATTCCTTCAGCCACGTGTTGGGCTGGCTGTTGAAGCGCAACCCGTTGCGGATGCTGGTAGCGGTGCTGGCAACTCCGTTGCTGGGACCGATGGTCGCGTTCCTGCCTGCACGCCGCCGCGGCATCAGCGGTTATGTCTGGATCGGTACGTTCGGGCTGCATGGGCGTCGCAGCTTCGATGCCATGATCGACCTGTACGTGGCCACGCACCAGACGGAAATCCGCCAGCGCCTGCTGCCGATCGCTCTGGAAGTGCTGCGCGGACACCGCGCTTCGGGCGACCGTGTGGTCATCGCCACCGGCGCGCCGCCGGAACTGGCCCGCGCCATTCTGGCTTTCGTCACCCATCAGGACGTACCGGTGATCGGCACCGCGGTCGGTCCGCGCTTCGGCGCGATGGGCGCCCGCCGCCACTGCCACAACGAAGAGAAAGTGCGCATGTTGCAGGAGCGCGGCTACGGCGAGATCGCCATGGCCTATTCGGACAGCAGCGCCGACCTGCCCTTGCTCAAGGCCGCGCGCGCGCCCGTGGTGGTGAACCCCAAGGCCAAGCGGGTGGCGATGTTCCGCAGCGTGCTGCCCCCGGGTACGCCGATCCTCAACTGGGGATGCAAAGACCGCGCCGGCGATCCGGTCGCCGCGCCGCTGTAGGGTGGGCCCTGGCCCACCATCGCGGACCGGACGCAATCAGCAGCATCGATCGAGATAGCTGCCTGGGTGCGGTGTCGCTCTTCAATTCCGCCGACTGCCATTGCAATCGGAGTGATGGCAATGGTGGGCCGGGGCTCACCCTACCGGATTACAGCGGCCGCGCTGGCGCGTCCAGGTCCCTGAGCCATTCGACGAAGCTGTGCTTGGTGAGATCGGTGAACTCGCCGGCGTCGTAGAAACGACCGAAGCAGCTCTGGCAGCTCTCGAACCAGATATGCGGCTGTTGCGGATCGACCATGCGGATCAGGTCTTGCTGGCCTACACAGGACGGGCAATCGATGCGGTCGATGCTGTTGTATTGCTTGCCTTGCTCGGCGCTGCCTGTGTCGATCTGCTCGACGAACGGGACCAGTTGTTCATGGGCCAGCATCTCCAACCACACGCCGTTGCAGTGGGAGCAGCGGTACGCCTTGGCTGGCAAGTCGGGCAGTTCGTTCATTGCGTTGGAGCACTTCGGGCATTGCATGCGGCGGCCTCGGGTTTGGTGACGGGCAAGAGTAGCGCGAGCCTGGAGATTTCCACAAAAGAAAAGGCGGGCCGAAGCCCGCCTGTTCCAATCCCCAAACTGGTGCTTTCAGCGCGTGCCGTATAGCACGACGGTCTTGCCGCGGGCATGCAGCACGCCGTCGGCCTGCTGCTTCTTCAGCACGCGGCCAGCCATCTCGCGCGAGCAGCCGACCAAGCGGGCCAGCTCCTGCCGGGAAACGCGCAGCTGGGTGCCTTGCGGGTGGCTCATGGCTTCGGGCTCGCGGGCCAGGTCGTGCAGGGTGCGGACGATGCGGTCGGTGACGTCCAAGAACGCCAGACGGCTGGCTTTCCTGCTGGTATCCAGCAGCCGGCGCGAGAGCTGCGAGCCGATGGAATAAAGCAGGCGAGGCGCGTCGGCGACCAGGGTGCCGGAAAACAGCTGGTGCAGGCGCTCGTAGCTGATTTCGGCCAGTTCGCATTGCGTACGGGTGCGCAGGATCACTTCGCGGCGGTCCGATTCGATGAAAAGGCCCATTTCGCCGACGAATTCACCAGCCCCGAAGTAGCCCAGCACCAGCTCGCGGTCGTCCTCTTCCTCGGTAATGATGCTGACCGAGCCGCTGACCACGTAGTAAAGGGTGCCGGCCGGGTCGCCTGGGCGGAACACGTCCGCACGCGCAGGGTAGCGGCGGCGATGGCAGTGGGCCAGGAAGCGTTCGATAGTGGCGGCATCGGGCGTCAGGGGGCTGGACGCGATACGCGCAGGATTGGAAATGGGTGTACCTAGGCTCATTCGGGGGAATTCAAATGTGAGTTCTGCAAGCTTAGTCTGAATATGTGCGCAACGGCAAACCCCGGTCAGACGGACATTTCGCTGTCACCCTGTTTGCCGCATAATCGCGCCCCTCGCCGCTTCCCCCAGAGGGATCACCGCCGTGGTCAAACCACTCCCGCGTCTCAGGCTCCAGGGTTTCAACAACCTTACCAAGGCGCTGAGTTTCAATATCTATGATGTCTGCTACGCGGTCTCGGAAGAGGAGCGCCAGCGCTACATCGCCTATATCGACGAGGAATACAACGCCGATCGCCTGACCCAGATCCTGACCGATGTGGCCGAGATCATCGGTGCCAACATCCTCAATGTGGCCCGTCAGGACTACGATCCCCAGGGCGCCTCGGTGACCATCCTGATCTCCGAGGAACCGGTGATCGACAAGAAGCTGGCGGGCAAGGAGATCATCTCCGACGCGGTGGTCGCGCATTTGGACAAGAGCCACATCACCGTCCATACATACCCGGAAACGCATCCGCAGCACGGCATCGCCACCTTCCGCGCCGACATCGACGTGGCCACCTGCGGCGTGATCTCGCCGCTGAAGGCGCTGAATTACCTGATCGAAAGCTTCGAATCGGACATCGTGGTGGCCGACTACCGCGTGCGCGGCTTCACCCGCGACGTGAAGGGCAAGAAGCACTACATCGACCACAAGATCAATTCCATCCAGGATTTCCTGGCCAAGAACATCAAGTCGCGCTACGAGATGTTCGATGTCAACGTCTATCAGGAAAACATCTTCCACACCAAGATGCACTTGAAGGACTTCGATCTGGACCAGTACCTGTTCGAGGAAAAGGCCAAGAACCTGTCGTTCAAGGAGCGCATGAAGATCGAAGCGCTGCTCAAGCGCGAGATCGAAGAGCTGTTCCACGGGCGCAACCTGGTCGAATAAGCCGGGTTACGCGGGATTCGGGAACCCCCCGTTATCCTGGACAGCATCAGACAAAGGCGGGACGACCCGCGCGCAGGGATCCATTTACCTGCGCTACCAAGACCGACGGCGGTCCGTGGCGAAAGCCCCGGGCCGTTTTTCGTTTCATGCACCCGTTAGGAGAGCAACATGCCCTGGATTTATCTGCTGCTGGCCGGCGTTTTCGAGATCGGCTTCGCCATCGGCCTCAAATACACCGAAGGCTTCACCCGCCTGTGGCCCAGCGTCGGTACGGTCGTCTCTGCAGCCATCAGTCTGTGGCTGCTGACCCAGGCGCTGCGCGCGATTCCGGTCGGCACCGCCTATGCGATCTGGACCGGTATCGGTGCGGTCGGCGTGGCCACGCTGGGCATGCTGCTGTTTTCCGAAAGTGCCTCGCCGGCGCGATTGCTGTGCATCGCAGTCATCGTCAGCGGCGTGATAGGCCTCAAGCTCACCTCGGCATGAAGGCATGGGCGTCGTAGGAGCGACGTGAGTCGCGAAGATTCTTCGGACACCTGCCGTTTCGCGACTCACGTCGCTCCTACGCGATTCCGATCTCCCCAGCCTCAGAGACGGTAAGCCACGGCCTTCATCAGATTGGAGGCTGCGGCCATCAAGGTCGGAATCGGCTGCGGCAATACCCGCGCGCCAGCCTGCTCGGCGTGATCGGCATGGCGGGCCTCGTCGGCCTTCATCACCTTGATGATCTCCCTGCTGCGCAGATCCGCTTCCGGCAGGGTCTGCAGGTGCTCATCCAGGTGCGCCTCGACCTGATGCTCGGTTTCCACCACGAAACCCAGGTTCCAGCCGTCGCCGCGCAAACCGGCCAGCACGCCCAAGGAGTAGCTGCCGGCGTACCAAAGGGGGTTGAACAGGCTGGGGCGGCTGTCCAGCTCCTGCAGCCGGTCCGCGCACCAGGCCAGGTGGTCGGTCTCTTCCTGAGCGGCCTCCAGCAGGTGTTCCCGGGTCTGCGGGTCACGGGCTACCGCGGCCTGGCCGAAATAGAGCCCTTGGGCGCAGACCTCGCCGACATGGTTGATGCGCATCAGGCCGGCCGCATGGCGGCGTTCGTCGGCGTCCAGTTCCACTTCCGGGGTGGCCTGGGCCGGGTTGGGGCGGCGGGCGAGGGGTTTGCCGGCCAGGGTGCCCAATGCGTTCTGGGCGTCGATCAGCAGCCGGTCTAGGGGGGAGAGGGTGCGTGAGCTCATGGTCGCTATTGTGCCGGGCTTGCGCGTGTATCAGCTAGGTCGAAGTGCGGGGAGAGGCTCTGACATGGGCGGTATCCAGCTCCCCGGTCCCCGTGGTGTCAGACGTCGGGGGCGTAGCCCCGACCTACGGGTTGGCTTGCAATGCAGGGGGTGGGTCCGTACAATTCCCGCTCTTGTGTTCCGCCATTCACAACGCGAGGCAAAGTTCCGTCGGGAATCTCCCGCCGAAATCAGCCCGACCAAACAACATCGAGCTCCTTCATGAATACGTTTAGCGCCAAGTCCGAGACCGTCCAGCGCGACTGGTACGTCGTCGACGCCGCAGGCAAGACCCTCGGTCGCCTGTCCACCGAGCTGGCCCGCCGTCTGCGCGGCAAGCACAAGCCCGTCTACACCCCGCACGTGGACACCGGCGATTACCTGGTGGTGATCAACGCCGAGAAGATCCATGTGACCGGCAACAAGCTGGCCGACAAAATGTATTACCGGTTCACCGGTTACATCGGCAACCTCAAGAGCGAAACCCTGGGCCAGGCGCTTGAGCGCCACCCCGAGCGCGTCATCGAGATCGCCGTCAAGGGCATGTTGCCGAAAAACACCCTGGGCCGTGAGATGTACCGCAAGCTCAAGGTCTACGCAGGCCCCAATCACCCGCACGCCGCCCAGCAGCCGCAAGTCCTGGATATCTGATCATGACAATTACCCAGAATTACGGCACCGGCCGTCGCAAGTCCTCCACCGCCCGCGTGTTCCTGCGCAAGGGCACCGGCAACATCACCGTCAACGACCGTCCGCTGGACGAGTTCTTCGGCCGTGAGACCGCCCGCATGATCGTGCGCCAGCCGTTGGAGCTGACCAAGAACACCGAAAGCTTCGACATCATGGCCACGACCACCGGCGGCGGCACCACCGGCCAGGCTGGCGCCATCCGCTTGGGCATCGCCCGCGCGCTGGTGGAATACGATGAAACGCTGAAGGGCGAGCTGCGCAAGGCCGGTTTCATGACCCGCGACGCCCGCGAAGTCGAGCGCAAGAAGGTCGGTCTGCACAAAGCGCGCCGCGCCACCCAGTTCTCGAAGCGTTAATCACAGTAAAAAGGTAAACGGTAAAATCGTCCGCTATGCGGGCAGTCAACGGGAAAGCGGTTTTCCCGATTCGCCATTGACAGGCGGCGCAGCCGTCGACTTTACTATTCACCGGTTAATACAGCCCCGTCGCCAAGTGGTAAGGCATCTGCCTCTGACGCAGACATTCGGTGGTTCGAATCCATCCGGGGCTGCCACTTCAAGGTTGCAAGCAAGACACGCGAAGGCAGGCCAAGCGCCTTCGCAGCAGAAGCCCGCCCCGTGCGGGTTTTTGCGTTTCTGGTCGATGTCGTCGGGAGTGAATTGATCCATGGTCGCCACCTTTCTTCCCCCTTTCACCGAACCGGCCGCACTGCTGCCGCAATTGCGCGAACGCGGCTACGCGGTGCTCGCACCCGCCGCCGTCGAAGCGTTGTGCGCATTGGAAGCGGGTGCGCTCGATGCATTGAAGCCAGCCTGGGAAGACCTGCAGCCCGATCGCTATCTCAAAGACGGCGGCAGCTATCGCAAACGCCGTCATTCCTGTTTCGTGTCCGACCAGGGGCGCCTGATCCAGGCACCGCACCGCGCGCATTGGCAGTCCGAGGAATACAACGCGTTGCACGGCGGCATGCGGCGCTGGTTCGAGCCGGTACAGGCCGACACAGCCGCCCACCCAGCCTGGATCAAGCTGCTGCAGGGGTTGGCCGAACTCTGCACCGCATTGAAGGGTGCCCAGCCTTGGTTCGTGGAAGCGCACCAGTTCCGCATCGATACCGCCGACGGCATCGGCCGTCCGACCCCGGAAGGCGCGCATCGCGACGGCGTGGATTTGGTGGCCGTGCTGTTGGTGGGGCGCCATGAAATCAGCGGCGGCGAAACCCGCGTATTCGACGCCAACGGCCCCGATGGCCAGCGCTTTACTCTGACCGAACCGTGGACGCTGATGCTGCTCGACGATGCGCGTGTGATCCATGAATCCACGCCGATCCGGCCATTGGGCGACTATGGCTACCGCGATACCCTGGTCCTGACCTACCGTGCCGACGGTTTCCAAGGCGACGAACAGGCTCCGTAGAGCCGAGCTTGCTCGGCTGCTTTTAGCCGCCAAGTCCAGGGCAGCCGAGCAAGCTCGGCTCTACAAAGACAGGTCGGCTGGGTTTAGTTACAATTGAAACCATATAGTCAACGCGAACACGGGAGGTTTGGATGAAGCTGGGATCTTTGAAGGAAGGCGGCCGGGACGGCACCCTGATCGTCGTCTCGCGCGATCTTTCCCGCGCCGTTCGCGCCACCGGCATCGCTTCGACCCTGCAGGCCGCGCTGGAGGACTGGTCCAATCTGGCTCCGCGCCTCAATGCGCTATCCGAATCGTTGAACGGCGGCGATGCCGACGGCGTGTTCGAGTTGGATTTCAATGCATTGGCTGCGCCGCTGCCGCGCGCCTACGAATTCGTCGACGGTAGCGCCTATCTTCCGCATGTCGAACGCGTGCGCCGCGCGCGCGGGGCGGAAGTGCCGGAAAGTTTCTACACCGATCCGCTGATGTATCAGGCCACCAGTGCCGGCTTCCATGGCCCGCGCGACCCCGTGCGCGTGGTCAGCGAGGACTACGGCATCGACCTGGAAGCCGAGATCGTGGTGATCACCGACGACGTGCCGATGGCGGTGACGCCGGAGCAAGCCGCCGGGCACATTCAGCTGATCGGTCTGGTCAACGATGTGTCGCTGCGCAACCTGATTCCGGGTGAATTGAACAAGGGTTTCGGTTTCCTGCAATCCAAGCCGCGTTCGGCCTTGTCGCCGGTGTTCGTCACTCCCGACGAGTTGGGCGCGAGCTGGCATGACAACAAAGTGCACTTGCCGCTGCTCACGCATATCAACGGCGAATGGTTCGGCGCGCCCGAAGCCGGCGTCGACATGCAGTTCGATTTCTCGCAGCTGGTCGCGCACGCGGCCAAGACCCGGCCGTTGGCGGCCGGCACCATCGTCGGGTCCGGCACCATCGCCAATGAAGACACGTCCAAGGGCGCGTCCTGCTTCGCGGAGAAGCGCACAGTGGAGACCCTGCGCGACGGCAAGCCCAGTACGCCCTTCATGAAATTCGGCGATGTGGTGCGCATTGAGATGAAAAACGGTGATGGAAGTCACATATTCGGCGCGATTGAGCAGCGGATCGAACAGCAGCCCTTGCCCTGAACGCTGGCGAGGGCGCAAATGTGGTCACAGTGGTCCCGCAGGCTTGAAACCATGCAGCTACGCGCCCCCTTCATCGCCATGAATCATCGGGTCCATCACGGATGAGCGAGCAATTGCGTCTGTATTCCTACTGGCGGTCCAGCGCGGCCTATCGCGTGCGCATCGGCCTGAACCTGAAAGGCCTGAGCTACGAGACCTTGCCGGTGCATCTCATCCGCGACGGTGGCGAACAGCACCAGCCCGACTATGTCGCGATGAATCCGCAACAGATGGTGCCAACCCTGTTGCATGGCGTACGCGTGATCCGCCAGTCGCTGGCGATCCTGGAGTACCTGGACGAGGCCTGGCCCTCGCCACGCCTGTTGCCGATGACCGCGCGCGACCGCGCCCGGGTTCGCGGCCTGGCGCAATTGGTGGCCTGCGATATCCATCCGCTCAACAACCTGCGCGTGTTGCGCTATTTCGAACACACCTGGCGGGTGCCGCAGTCCGAGCGCGACGATTGGGTCAAGCATTGGATCACCGAGGGCTTCGCCGCGATGGAGGCGTTGCTGGAAGGCGACCCTGCGACAGGCGCGTATTGCCATGGACAGACGCCGGGACTGGCGGATTGCTGTCTGATTCCGCAGGTATTCAACGCGCGGCGCTTCGGCGTGGACATGGCGGCATTCCCGACCATTTCCCGCATCGAGAAGGCATGCCTGGAGCTGCCGGCCTTCATCGAAGCGCAGCCGGACAAACAGCCGGATGCGCAGCTGCAGAACGTCTAGCCGATTAGTCGATCAAGTGCGGTAATTCCGCATTCGCTGCACTCGCGGCTTCCCCCTTTGAAAAAGGGGGGTTGAGGGGGATTTGCTTTTCGCGCGGCGCAAGAAGGATCAAAAACAAATCCCCCATAGCCCTCTTTTACAACGGGGGCAGAGCAAGAGCGACTATCGGCTCAGCCGAAACCCTGTGTGATCCGCGGCGAGCCGCTGGCCGACGCCGAATCGTAATCGGCATAGGGGTCGTGTTCGCCGCTGCTGCCTTCGGACAAGCGGAATTTCAGCGCCAGGCCGTCGCGCGAATCGGCCGCACGCAGCGCTTCTTCCTGCTCTATACGGCCTTCCTTGACCATGCGGAACAGGCACTGGTCGAAGGATTCCATGCCGTCCTCAAGCGAAGCTTCCATCGCCGGCTTGATCTCGTGCACCTGCCCGCGGCGCAGCAGGTCGCGGATCATCGGCGTATTGATCAATACTTCGGCGGCCGGTAGACGACGGCCGTCCACGCCCTTGACCAGACGCTGCGACACCACCGCGCGCAGGTTCAGCGCCAGATTCATCAGCACGTTCTTGTGCGCGGTCTCGGGGAAGAAGTTGAGGATGCGCTCGATGGTCTGGTCGGCGTTGTTGGAGTGCAGCGT
>CBFGMR010000027.1:0-51152 GCA_965650035.1 uncultured Pseudoxanthomonas sp. | reverse complement strand
GTGGCTGATCATCCTCTCAGACCAGCTACGGATCGTCGCCTTGGTGGGCCTTTACCCCGCCAACTAGCTAATCCGACATCGGCTCATCTATCCGCGCAAGGCCCGAAGGTCCCCTGCTTTCACCCGAAGGTCGTATGCGGTATTAGCGTAAGTTTCCCTACGTTATCCCCCACGAAAAGGTAGATTCCGATGTATTCCTCACCCGTCCGCCACTCGCCACCCACAGTATTGCTACTGCTGTGCTGCCGTTCGACTTGCATGTGTTAGGCCTACCGCCAGCGTTCACTCTGAGCCAGGATCAAACTCTTCACTTAAAACTACAGGCCTTGCGGCCAATACTTTGAAAATGCAGAACGTTTGATTCTTAGCTATACGTATCGCTTGCAAATTACTAATTACAAGATGCTCATGAATCGAACGTCTGCAAGATGGACAGCTAGTCCTTCCTGCAGGCGTCCACACAAGTCACCTGCGCACACTGTCAAAGAGCTTCGAAGTCGGCCTCAGCGCCTCCCTCGTTGACCCCGTCGTTTCCGTCGAGGTGAGCCGCACATTATGCGGGGTGTTCTTGAAAGCGTCAATACCTCGTTTCGAGATTTTTTCGCTTCCCTCGTTTCGATCATTGCCCGAAGGCGTCGATCTGTCCGAGTGAGCCGCCCATTATAGGGGGCTTTCGGGGAACGTCAACACCTCGTTTCGAGAAGTTTTTCGTTTCCGCCCCCGCCGCCTAGGGCTGCGAGGGGGGCGAATTATGGGCGGCGAAAATCCTTTTGGGAAGGGGTTGATTGAAATAATTTTGTGCTCTCCAACAGGAAGCAGGCAGGGCAAGGGGTTTCGCGATTGCGATGGCCCACAATCGAAGAATCCCCCCACTCAACCGGACGCATCGCATGGCACTTCTCACCGGCAACACCATCAACGAACGCCTGCAGGCCATGCTGCCCAGTGGCTCCGGGTTGCAGATCCCGCCCGCCTGCCTGCTGGATATGCAGGGCGAACCGCTGGAATACGAGGAAGGCGTCTCTTTGAGCGTGCGTTTCCCGGTTCTGCCGCGCTACGCAAACCCTCTAGGGCATATGCAGGGCGGCTATCTAGTTGCGGCGCTGGACAATACGGTGGGGCCTTTCTCGTACCTGATCGCGCCGCCCAGCGTGACCAGCTCGCTGAATACCCAATACTTGCGGCCGGTGACGCCGGAAACCCGCTTCCTCATCTGCGTCGCGCGATTGACCGAACGCACGCGCGCTACGCTTTATCTGACCGGCGAGGCACGCAACGACGAGGGGAAAGTGGTGGCGATGTGCCAGGCGACTTGCCAGATCCTGCCCGCGAAGAGCTAAAGGGCTACTCGACGGCAGCGGGCGCTGGCTGGCTTTGGAGCAAACCACCGTAGGACAGCACGGGCCCCAGCAGCGGTACGGTGAAAGTCACCTGGAACCGGTAGCGCCCGTCTTCGATGCGCTTATAAGCGTTGGATCGGGGGAACAGGGCCAGCGGCAGCCTGATCCCGTACAGCCAGACCTTGCGGCAACGCCAGTGCCAGCCGCCATCGACCACCTCGACCGCCAAGCCCAGCCGCACCGGACCGGTCTGCTCCAGCCATAGGCCGTCCGGCCATGCGCCGACAGGGCGGAAAGTGGAATCCATGCACTGGCGGTCGTCGAAGCGGCGGCTCCAAAGCAGGCAGTCGGGCCGATGGCCGATTTCGACCTGCAGCGTGTGCGGGCCGGCCCAGGTCGGAATTCCCAACTTGCGTGCAACGGCACGGCCAAACGGACGCGCCAGGCCCCGCCCCAGCGTTATTTCTATCGGACCCGCCAAGACGCCACCGTGCAGATGAAGCTCCTGCAATAAAGGATGCAATCGTTCGAATCCCACGCCGAACCATCGGCTGACCACGCTTTGCATGCGGGTGGAGGCCGGTCTTCTCAGCCCGCCAGCAGACGCACGCGCGCGAAGTTGCGCTTGCCGACCTGCAGCACGCCCTCGAACCCGGGGTTGAAATGCGTTTGCGGGTCTTCGACCACGGCGCCGTCCACGCGCACCGCGCGTTCCTTGAGTTTGCGCGTGGCTTCGCCGTTGCTGGGCGTGATACCGGCGGCGGTCAACAACGCGGCGATACGCAGGCCTTCGGCAGGCACGTTCACCTCTTGCAGCGGCAGCAGCGAGGTGTCGCCTTCGCCGCGAACCACGGCGTGCCAGCCGGCGATGGCTTGTTCGGCCTTTCCGGCATCGTGGAAACGCGCCGTCAGTTCGCGCGCAAGGCGCAGCTTGACGTCGCGCGGGTTGAGCGCGCCGGACGCCACTTCAGCCTGCAGGGTTTTGGCTTCGGCCACTCCGATATCGAAGCTGAGCAGCTCAATCCAGCGCCACATCAGTTCGTCGCCGATCTTCATGGTCTTGGTGACGATGTCGATGGCCGGCTCGCTGATACCGATGTAGTTGCCCAGCGATTTGGACATCTTGTTGACGCCGTCCAGGCCTTCCAGCAGCGGCATGGTCAGCACGATTTGCGGCGGCTGGCCATAGTGTTCCTGCAGGCCGCGTCCCATCAGCAGGTTGAACTTCTGGTCGGTACCGCCCAGCTCGACGTCCGCCTTCAAGGCCACCGAGTCGTAGCCCTGGACCAGCGGATAGAGGAATTCGTGGATGGCGATGGACTGCTGGGCGGCATAGCGCTTGGCGAAATCGTCGCGCTCCAGCATGCGCGCCACGGTGTGCTGGCCGGCCAGCTTGATCATGTCGGCCGCGGTCATCTGCCCGAACCATTCGGAGTTGAAGCGCAGCTCGGTCTTTTCACGGTCGAGCACTTTGAACACCTGGTCGGCGTAGGTGCGGGCATTGGCTTCCACGTCTTCGCGGGTCAGCGGCTTGCGGGTGACGTTCTTGCCGGTGGGGTCGCCGATCATGCCGGTGAAGTCGCCGATCAGGAAAATCACCTGGTGCCCCAGGTCCTGGAACTGGCGCATCTTGTTCAGCAGCACGGTGTGGCCGATGTGCAGGTCCGGGGCGGTGGGGTCGAACCCGGCCTTGATGCGCAAGGGCCGGCCCCCGGCTTTCATGGACGCGGCAAGGCGGGCTTCCAATTCCTCGCGCTTGAGGATTTCGTCGGCGCCGCGGCCGATCAGTTCGAGTGCTGCTGCGTGTGGCAAGGGAGGGCTTCCAATTAATGAACAGGCGCTAGGGCCTGCTGACAAAGGTGAATCTAAAGTTAAACCAAAGTTAATCGTGACGCCAGTCAAAAAAGTCAATTGACTCAAGGGTTTGACGCAGACAATTCGCGTGATTATGGTAACCGGATTGGACTCGCCGTCTTGGGTCCGGGGAAGTCATATAGATGCACACTCACGGTGACGGCCCCGGCCGCAATCAGCGTTTCAAGGAACGCTTGGAAATCCTTCGCGATTCGGCTTTGCATCATCAAGTGAGAGCGCATCTTTCGGCAAGGAAGTGGACACGGCGGCAGTGGATCCACGCCAGTCTGTTCACCGCCATCGGCGTAATGGTCGCCACCATCGTGCCAGGCTTCTCCACGGTCGTGCAGACTCCGGCGGCCGCCCCGCACGCAGTGCTGGCGCTGGATCTGCCCGAGCTCTCCAAGGAACGGCAGGAAGGCACGGCCGGCGACAGCTGGCAAATCGTGAAGGTCAGGCCGGGGCAGACCCTGGGTTCGCTGTTCAAGGAACTGGGCATTCCGCGCGAAACCATGCAGCGCATTCTCAAGAACGCCGACGCCAAGGCCACGCTGACCAAACTCAAGCCCGGCACGGAACTGGCTTTTGATCTGCCCGTTTCCGGCAGCCTGCGCACGCTGCGCTACGACCGCGACGCCGATCACCGCGTCGAGCTGTCGCTGGCCGGCGATAGCCTCAATGAAAAAGTGGTGGCGCGCGAAAGCACCACCCGCACCGTGGTGCTCAGCGGCAAGGTGGGACGTTCGCTCAACCGCTCGGCGCGCAAGGCCGGGCTGACTTCGGCCAACATCAACTCGCTGACCGACGAGATCTTCAAATACGACATCGACTTCGATTCGGATCTGGACGCCGACGACCGCTTCAGCGTGGTGGTCGACCAGACCTGGCGCGAAGGCGAGCTCATCAGCACCAGCCCGGTGCTGGCCGCCACCTTCACCGTCGATGGCAAGCTGCACTCGGGCTTCCGCTTTTCGCGCCCGAGCAGCAAACCCGAATACTTCACCGCGCAGGGCCGGCCGCTGAAGAAGACCTTCATCCGCATGCCGATTCCCTATGCGCGTCTCAGCTCCAAGTTCGGTGCGCGCAAGCATCCGGTGCTGGGCACCATGCGCATGCACAAGGGCGTGGATTACGCCGCTTCCACCGGCACGCCGATCATGGCCGCGGGCGATTCGCGGGTGGAGTTCATCGGTTGGCAGCGCGGCTATGGCAACGTGGTGATCCTCAATCACGGCCGTGGCTACACCACGCTTTATGGACACATGTCGCGCACCGCCAAGCTGCGCAGGGGCCAGTCGGTTCCGCAGGGCACGGTGATCGGCTATGTGGGTTCCACCGGCCTGGCCACCGGCCCGCACCTGCATTACGAATTCCGGGTCAACGGCGTGCACCGCAATCCGCTGTCCATCACGATGCCGCCGCCGGAACCGCTGGCGGGTGCGCAGCTGGCGGCGTACCGCACTTACACGGCCAATGCGCTGGCCCGCATCCGCACGGTGGAGAACATCATCTACGCCGATGTGGACCCCGCGCCGGCGCCGGCAACGACCGCACTGGCCACCGCACTGGCTTCCAGGAAGCGCTGATCTCTTCGCCTTCGCCTGCCGTCCGCTCTTGTAGGAGCGGACGTGGGAGGCGATGCTTGCGGCACGAAATCCATCGCGCCTTTCCGGTCACCGCATGCCTGACGACTCCGCCCAGCTTTATCTGGGTCTTATTTCCGGCACCAGCGCCGATGGCATCGATGCGGCGCTGGTCCGTTTCGAGCCGCACTGCGAACTCGTGTTCGGCCGCACCTATCCCTGGGATGAAACGCTGCGCGCGCGTCTGATCGCGCTGGGGCAAGGCGGCGAAGCGACCTCGCTCGACGAACTGGGCGAACTGGACACCGCCCTGGCCCGCGCTTTCGCCGATGCGGCGATGCAGGCGATCGCCGATTCGGGAACGGACCGGAACCACGTGCGCGCGATCGGTTCACATGGGCAGACGGTGCGCCATCGTCCCGAATCGTCCGCGGCTTTCACTTGGCAGATGGGCGACGGCAACGTCATCGCTGAACGCAGTGGCCTCACCACGGTGGCCGATTTCCGTCGTCGCGATGTCGCGGCCGGCGGACATGGTGCGCCGTTGATGCCCGCCTTCCACGCGGCAATGCTGCGCTCACCGGACGAAAACCGGGCGGTGCTGAATCTGGGTGGCATCGGCAATTTCACTCTGCTACCACGTGCGGGCGAAGTCCGCGGCTTCGATACGGGCCCGGCCAATGCGTTGATGGACGCGTGGTACGAGCGCCATACCGGCCAGGCCTACGATGCGGGCGGTGCATTCGCCGCCAGCGGCAAGGTGGATGCGGGTTTGCTGGCGCGGTTGCTGGACGATCCCTGGTTCGCGCTGCCGCCGCCCAAGAGCACGGGGCGGGAACAGTTCCATCTTCGCTGGTTGGAAGCGCAGTTGAGCGCCGAAGCGTCATCGCCTGCGGACGTGCAGGCGACTCTGCTCGAGCTGAGCGCGATCACCGTGGCGGAGGCGCTGCGCGCCACCCAGCCCAGCACGGCACGCGTGCTTGGGTGCGGCGGCGGCGTGCGCAATACGGCGCTGATGGCGCGGATCTCGGCGAATCTGCCCGGCGTGACGGTGGAGTCCACCGCGGCGCACGGGTTGGATCCGGACTATGTGGAGGCCATGGGCTTTGCGTGGCTGGCGCGGGAAACATTGGCCGGACGCCCGGGTAATCTGCCCAGCGTCACCGGAGCGAAAGGTCCGCGGATACTGGGAACGGTCTATCCGGCCTAGGGCTCTTGTAGGAGCGCCCCATGGGCGCGAGCTCCTGGGCTGACGACGGAAAGCTCGCGCCCATGGGGCGCTCCTACCGGTCGAACCCGTGTCCCTGCGGCACGTCTTTCAAAGCGGTGATCGCGGCGGACAGTACGTCTACTTCCCGATCGTTGAAACCGCTGCGCACTTCGGCCTCGGTGACGAACAAGCCCTGCTCCAGTAAGTGGAACAAGGTGTCGTGCATGTTCCAGCCCCGCGCTTCGGCCACGCGGCGGATGCGGTCGGCCAGCACCGGGTCTATGTTCTTCATCACGATGTCGGTCATGCCGCTCCCCGGGGTCCGGTTCCGCTGTCCGCAGGACCATATTTACGCGTGGCCAGGCGAATGCACAACAAGAAGGCCGGGATACCGATCAAGGCCGTCCCTACAAAAAACAGGGAATAGGCCTGCAACAACGTGCGGCCTGATTCGAGATGCTCCACCGCCACGCCCGAGAAGCCCTTGAACACCTTGCCAAGCAACGCATAGAACGAACTCAGCAGCGCGTACTGGGTAGCGGTGTAGCCGATGCTGGTCAGGCTGGACATATATCCCACCAGCGCCACTCCGGCGAACCCGTTGCAGAAGTTGTCGATCACCATCGCGGCCGTGAATACGCCGGCGTCGGCACCATGCAGGGCCAAGTAGGCGAAAGCCAGATTGGAGCCCGGGCCCAACACCGCACCGGCCAGCAACGTGGGAACGAAGCCGAAGCGCACCGCGCACAACCCCGCAGCCGCAATGCCGACGATGGTTGCGATCAATCCGACCGAACCGCGCACCGCACCGACGGTTTCCTTGGCGATGCCCAGGTCGGCATAGAACGGGTTGGCCATCGGCCCCATCACGAAGTCGGGCAGGCGATACAGGCTGATCGTCAGCAGGATCAACAGCGCCCAGCTGCCGTGCTGGCGGAAGAACGCCAGGAACGGGCCAACCAGCGCGTCAAACAGGCCCTGCGCGGTAAGCAGCGAAGGGTGTGGCGTAGTTGCGGCGATCACCGTGGCCACCGGTTCGCGCGCCAACAGTGTGGCCAGGACGCCCACCCCCAGCAACAGCGCCATCACTTCGTAGGAAAGCGACCAACCTATGCTGGCGGCAAAAATGAGAATCAGCGAATCGGTGACCAACAACGCGCCGCGATAGCCCAGTGTCGAGGTCGAGGTCAGCAGGCCCTGCTGCTCGTTGCTGTCGGCGCTTTCGATGCGCCAGGCATCGATCACGATGTCCTGCGTGGAGGAAGCGAACGCCACAATCAGCGCCAGGACGCCAAACACGACCAACTGATCCAGTACGAAGCCGGCCAGCATGAGCTGGCCTTCGACCGGCTGCACCAACGCCATGCCGATCAACCCGGCTGCAGCGATCAGCTGCGACAACAGCATCCAGCCCCGCCGCCGTCCCAGCCAACGCCCCAGGACCGGCGCATCCAACTTGTCGACCAGCGGCGCCCACAGAAACTTCAGCGAATACGCTAAACCTACCCACGACAGGAAGCCGATAGTGGACAGCTCGATGCCGTTCTCGCGCATCCAGAAGCCCAGCGTGTTGCCCACCAGATAGATCGGAATGCCCGAGCTGAAGCCCAGCAGCAACATCACCAGCACCTTGGGTTGGCGCAGGTTGATCAGAACCTGCCTCCAACCGGGATGCTTGGGTTTCGCCGCAGTTTGGCTCACAGGGCGTAGTCCACGATAAACGGCGCATGGTCCGAGAACCGCATGGCGTTGTAGATCGAGCACGCCTTCAGCTTGTCGCGCAGCGACGGCGTGACGATCTGGTAGTCGATGCGCCAACCCACGTTGTTGGCGCGCGCGGCGCCGCGGTTGCTCCACCAGGTGTAGTCCTGCCCTTCGGCATGCAGCGCGCGGTAGGCGTCTACCCAGCCACCGCCTTCGACGCACATGTTGTTGAACCAATCGCGTTCGGCTGGCAGGCAGCCGGAGTTCTTCTGGTTCGACGTCCAATTCTTGATGTCCAGCCGCGAGCGCACGATGTTCCAGTCGCCGCACAACACATAGTCGCGGCCGCTGTTGCGCCATTCCTCCAGAATCGGCGCAAGCCAGTCCATGACCTGGAACTTGAAGCCCTGGCGCAGTTCGCCCGAAGAACCCGACGGAATATAGAAGGACACCACGCTCAGGTTGCCGAAACGCGCTTCCAGATAGCGGCCTTCCTCATCGAACTCCGGCCAGCCCAATGCGGTGCGGATTTCATCCGGCTCGCGCTTGCTGTAGATCGCCACGCCGCTGTAGCCCTTCTTGGTGCTGGCATCGCGGAACCAGGCCTTGTAGCCCTTGGGCAGGAATTCTTCGCTCAAGCCCGCCGGCCCGCCCAGCTGATGCTCCTGGGCTTTGGTTTCCTGCACGCACAACACATCGGCCTTCTGCCCGGCGAACCAGTCGAAGAAACCCTTGTTGGCGGCCGAGCGCAAGCCGTTGGCATTGAAACTGATGATTCTCATGGAATGTTTCTCATGGACAAGGTTGCCGCAGATCAAAACCGGATTGTGCCCGAACTGCACCCGCCCGGTGGCCGGGGCCGGCAGCGATGGGCTAGGCTTGCAGGCATTCCCCACCGCAGAACACGCACATCAGAGCACGCCCATGAGCGATCACAGAAGCCGCTTCCTGCAATTGGCCCTGCATTCCCAAGCCCTGCGTTTCGGCGAATTCACATTGAAATCCGGACGCCTGAGCCCGTATTTCTTCAATGCCGGCCGTTTCGACAGCGGCGCCAAGCTGGCGGATCTGGCCGCCTGTTATGCCGACGCCGTGGAAGCGGCTGGCGTGCAGTTCGACTTGCTGTTCGGCCCCGCCTACAAAGGCATCCCGCTGGCGACGGCGCTGGCCTGCGAATTCGCGCGCCGCGGCCGCGATCTGCCGGTGGCCTTCAACCGCAAGGAAGCCAAGGCTCATGGCGAGGGCGGCATGCTGATCGGCGCGCCGCTGGAAGACCGGCAGGTACTGATCGTCGATGACGTGATCACCGCCGGCACGGCGATTCGCGAGGCCCTGGGGATGATCCGGGCCGGCGGCGGCCGTGTAACCGGGATAGTGGTAGCGCTGGACCGGCAGGAAGTGCTGGGCGAGGCGGCAGGGTCCGGCGGATCGCGGCTTTCGGCCGCGCAATCGGTGGCGGCAGAAACGGGGGTGCCCGTGATTGCGGTCGCAAACCTGCACGACCTGCTTGCTTTCGCTGGCGAAAGCGCTGAACTTGTATCCCACCGCGACCGTCTGCTGGCCTACCGCGCCAGCTACGGCAGCAGCGCGTCCGACTAAGGCAAGGGGGCCTGCGACGATGCCGAAACGCAAATTACTGTTGCTAGCCATGTGTACGGCGCTCGCGCCTTTGGCCATGGCGCAAAAGGCCGAAGGTCCTGCCAAAAAACTCTATTGCTGGAACGAAAACGGCCAGCGCGTCTGCAGCGATGCGTTGCCGGCCGAGGCAGTCAACCGCGCGCGCGAAGAGATCAGCGCGCGCAGCGGCCTGCGCACGGGCGGCGTGGACCGCGCGATGAGCGAGGAAGAACGCGCGCTGGCGGCCTCGGAAGAACAGCAACGCCAGGTCGACCAGGCCGCCGCCGATACCCGCCGGCGCACCGAACAGGCCCTATTGTCGTCCTACCAGAGCGAAGACGAACTGCGCCGCGTGTTCAACGAACGCACCGGCATCGTGGACAACAGCATCCGGACCGCGCGCTACAACGTGACCAGCCTGCGCGAGGGCCTGGTCAGCCTGCTGCAGACCGCCAGCGACCAGGAGTTGGCGGGCAAACCGGTGGCGCCGAAGATCGCCGAAAGCATCGGCAGCCGCCATCGCGAGCTGCAGCGCCAACGGCTGCTGCAGACCAGCTTCGAACGGCAGCGCGCGGAGCTGGATACGGAAATCGCCGACATCCTGCGCCGTTACCGGGAGCTGAAAGGCATTCAAAACCCGGCGCCGCCGGCCGATGAGTCGGTGGCGCAAACACCTACTAAGACCGGTAGCCCATAACCGGGAAATGCGGCCGAAATCGCCGATCTGCACCGACTTCGCGGGACCGTTTATGTCCGGTCCCTTGCGCCTTCAGAACGTTGCGGTGATTTCCGGCGCCACTGTCGACAGGTGCGCGCGGAATTCGTCCTTGATGCGGGTCAGCGCTTCCTTGTTGTCGGCTTCGAAGCGCAGCACCAGGATCGGCGTGGTGTTGGATGCGCGCACCAGCCCCCAGCCATCTTCCCAGTCGGCGCGCAGACCATCGATGGTGGTCAGACGCGCGCCTTCGAACTGCGCGCTGGCGACGAACCGCGCCACGATTTCGTGCGGGCTGCCGGCCACCGGCACCTTGATTTCCGGCGTGGACAAAGCGTTGGGCAACGCGGTGAGCACTTCGCTGGGCGTCTCGGCGCGGGCGGCCAGGATTTCCAGCAGGCGCGCGGCCGAATAAAGACCGTCGTCGAATCCGTACCAGCGTTCCTGGAAAAAGAAATGCCCGCTCATCTCGCCGGCCAGTTCCGCGCCGGTTTCGCGCATCTTGGCCTTGATCAGCGAGTGCCCGGTCTGCCACATCAGCGGCGTGCCGCCGTGGCTCAGGATCCAACCTTGCAGCTTGCCGGTGCACTTGACGTCGTAAATGACCAACGCGCCCGGATTGCGTTCCAGCACATCGGCCGCGAACAGCATCAGCAAGCGATCCGGGAAGATGATTTCGCCTTCCTTGGTCACCACGCCCAGACGGTCGCCGTCGCCGTCGAAGGCCAGGCCGATGTCCGCATCGAAGCGCTTGACGGTCTGGATGAGATCTTCCAGGTTGTGCGGTTCGCTGGGGTCGGGATGGTGGTTGGGGAAGGTGCCGTCCACTTCGCAATACAGCGGGATGACTTCGGCGCCGATGGCTTCCAGCAGGCGCGGGGCGATATCGCCGGCCACGCCGTTGCCGGCATCGACCACGACTTTGAGCGGGCGATCCATCTGCACGTCGTCGGCGATGCGCTGCACGTAGTCGGCGTCCACTTCGCGCTGCTGCAGCGTGCCCGGCGCAGCGGCCTGGTGCAGGCGGTTTTCGCTGATGCGTGCGTACAGATCGGTGATGGCGTCGCCGGACAGCGTCTGCCCACCAACCACGATCTTGAAGCCGTTGTAATCAGGCGGATTGTGGCTGCCGGTAACGGCCACGCTGCTGCCGGTGCGCAGGTGATAAGCGGCGAAATAGGCGACCGGCGTGGGCGCCATGCCGATGTCGATCACGTTGCGGCCAGCCTTGCGCAGGCCTTCGATCAAACCTGCGGAAAGTTCGGGTCCGGACAGGCGTCCGTCGCGGCCGACCACGATATCGGTCAGTCCTTCTTGCTCCAGCACTGTACCGATGGCCTGGCCGATGCGTTCGGCCACTTCCACGCTCAGCGTTTCTCCCACCACGCCGCGGATGTCGTAGGCGCGGAAAATACCTGGATCTATTTCGATGTGCTTGCTATTGCCGATGGTCACTGCGTTTGCGTCCTTATCGGGGGTCTGGCGGGCAGGCGCGGGCGGCAACGGCTCGCGTTGCAGGGCCTGGACCAGAGTGGGCTCGTTGTCGTCCGCCGCACCGGCGTGCTTGACGCCCAAATTCAAATTCAACCTGCCGCGTGCGACCAACAGGGTCAATACAGCCAGCAATGCGCTTAACGCCGCCACAACCAGACTGGAAATCGCGCTCAGACCCAGGGGACCTTCCGTGCCATCCGGCGTGGCCGCGACCACCCGCATGCCGGTCTCTCCTATCGGTCGGGCCAGGCTCTCGGCGCCACCGGCCAGGTTGCGGTCGCCGCTTTCGCTGACGG
The DNA here is from genome assembly GCA_965650035.1 of uncultured Pseudoxanthomonas sp. Classification (GTDB taxonomy): domain Bacteria; phylum Pseudomonadota; class Gammaproteobacteria; order Xanthomonadales; family Xanthomonadaceae; genus Pseudoxanthomonas_A. The sequence goes on along the minus strand of CBFGMR010000027.1, from coordinate 39,339 downwards.
TATAGCTGCCTTGCCTTATCGCCACGTAGGCCTGTGCAGGAACCGCAGCCTGATCGACGCTGCCGGTCAGCAGAGTCAGCGGCACAACCAGGTAAGCGACTCCATCGCCGGCGGGCGCGGCCAGGCCGAGCTGACTTTGCTTGCCTTCGCGCACCACCCGTGCCACCGGCTTGTTTTCGCTGAGCGCCGCTTCCAGCAAGGCCAGTTTGCTGAAACCGAAATCCGCCGCAGCCGCGTATGCGGTTCCAAGGTCGGCGGGCAGTACTTGCACTGGGCTGGCTCCTTTCCAGCCTTCGCCGATCGCAAGAGCCGCAGCCGCGCTATCGCCGGCCCGCAGTGCGGTCTGCACCGGCGCGGCGGCAACTCTATCGGCCAGCTGCTTGAGTTGCCCGGCGAGGGTCTGCTGGCTGGCCGACAGCACCGAGTCGCGCGCCTGTTGCAGACCTTCTTCCAGACGGGCGTCGCGCCATTGCTGCACTCCGCTCCATCCCAGCCACAGGGCGAGCAGCGCGAACAGCGCCGCCAGCATCGGTAGCGCGCGCTTCAGGTCCGAAGCCGACGATTGCGACTTGCGTGGTTTTTTCTCAGCCATGGTGTATCGCCTTTATCAGCGGACGCCTGTGTGGCCGAAGCCCCCTTCGCCACGCGCGCTATCCGCAAAAGTATCCACTACCTGCAAGCTTACCCGCGTGATGGGCAACACAACTAGCTGAGCGATGCGGTCGCCGGGCTGGATAGTGAAGCTTTCCTGACTGCGGTTCCACACGCTGATCAGCAAGGGCCCCTGATAGTCCGCATCGATGAGGCCGGTGCCGTTGCCCAGCACGATGCCGTGCCGGTGACCCAGGCCCGAGCGCGGCAACACCACTGCGCACAGATGCGGGTCGGCCAGGTGGATCGAGATGCCGCTGGGAATCAGGGCGGTGTCGCCCGAGGCCAGGGTGAGCGGCGCCTCCAATGCGGCGCGCAGATCCATGCCGGCGCTGGCTTCGGTGGCATAGGCCGGCAGCGGCCATTCGTCGCCGAAACGCGGGTCCAGCAGTTTTACTTCGATGGCCTGGGGAGTAGCGGGCTTCGCGGAAGTCGGGCTCATGCGTTCAGACGCTCCACGATCAGTTCGATCAAATCGTCGGCCAGCCTGGTTTTAGCGCCGGGGGTGAAGACGCGCTCGCCGTCCTGCCAATAGGCGGTCATTGCGTTCTGGTCGCTCTCGAAACCCCCGTCGGCCACGCCGACCCGATTGGCCACAATCAGGTCCAGGTGCTTGGCCACCAGCTTGCCGCGCGCGTAACCGGCCACGTTCTCGGTTTCGGCGGCGAACCCGATCACCAGCTTCAGCCCCTGGGTCTGCGCGGCGACTTCGGACAGGATGTCCGGCGTGCGCACCAGGTCCAGCGCCAGCGATTCGTTCGACTTCTTGATCTTGTTGGCAGCCGGCGCGCGCGGCGTGTAGTCGGCCACGGCCGCCGCGCCTATATAGATGTCGGCCGGAAACGCGGCAAACACCGCCTCGCGCATCTGCGCGGCCGAACGCACGTCCACCCGCTTCACCCCCGGCGGAGTGGCCAGATGCACGGGGCCGGCGACCAGCACGACTTCGGCGCCCCGCTTTCTTGCGCTGTCGGCCACCGCGAAACCCATCTTGCCGCTGCTGCGGTTGCCCAGGTAACGCACCGGATCCAGGTCTTCGTAGGTGGGGCCGGCGCTCACCACGACCTTCAGCCCTTTCAAAGCCTGGTCGGCGGTCGGCGGAGATGCCGCTGCCGGGGATAGCGCCGCCACGATCGCGTCGGGTTCGCTGAGACGCCCCGGACCCGATTCGCCTTCGGCCAGCGGGCCGTCTTCGGGGCCGATCACCTGCACTCCGCGCGCGCGCAGGGTCGCGATATTGGCCTGCGTGGCAGGGTGTTCCCACATGCGGTGGTTCATGGCCGGCGCCACCGTGATCGGCGCGGTCGTGGCCAGACACAAGGTGGTGACCAGATCGTCGGCGAAACCGTGCGCCAGCTTGGCCAGCAGATCGGCGGTGGCCGGGGCGATCAGGATCCGGTCGGCCCAGCGCGCCAGTTCGATATGGCCCATCGAGGCTTCGGCAGCGCTGTCCCATAAAGTGGTGCGGGTCGGGCTACCGGACAGCGCCTGGAAACTCAGCGGTGTCACGAAATGCTGGGCGCCGGCGGTCATCGCTACCTGCACCAGCGCCCCCGCCTCGCGCAGCCGGCGCACCAGTTCCAGCGCCTTGTAGGCGGCAATGCCTCCGCCGACGCACAACAACACGTGCTGGCCTATCAGTTTGTCGTCCGCCACGTCGGGGAATTCCTATCGCCGTACAGGCACTTAGCTTACCTGAAGCATATGCCCCGCCTTATGCCCGGCAGGCATGAGCCAAGGCAAGCTGGTCCTATGCACATACGCGACTGGCCCACCGAAGAACGACCCCGTGAAAAGCTGCTGGCCCGCGGCGCCGGCGCACTGTCCGATGCCGAACTGCTGGCGATCTTCCTGGGGTCCGGCTTGCGCGGGCAGGATGCCGTGCAGACTTCCCGCGAATTGCTTGCCTCCCATGGCCCGCTGCGCACTCTGCTGGAAAACGACGCGACCCAGCTGGCGAAACTGCCTGGCCTGGGCCCGGCCCGGGCCTGCAAATTGACGGCGGCGCTGGAACTGGGCCACCGCCATCTGGCCGCCGCGCTGGAACGCGGCGAAGCGCTGACCGATCCCGGCTCCGCCGGCCGCTATTTCGCCCAGCGCCTGCGTGGCCGCAGAAAAGAGGTCTTCGCCGCTCTGTTCCTGGACACCCGCCACCGCGCGCTGGCGTTCGAGGAATTGTTCCAGGGCACGGTCGATTGCACCGAGGTGCACCCGCGCGAAATCGTGCGCCGGGCCCTGGTCCACAATGCCTCGGCCGTGATCGTCGGCCACAACCACCCCTCGGGGGACGCGGAGCCTTCTTCCGCCGACCGTGCCGTCACCGCACGCCTGAAACAGGCGTTGTCCTTGATGGAAGTGAGATTGCTGGATCACTTCGTGGTGGGCGATGGGCCGCCGGTATCGCTGGCTTCGCGCGGCTGGGTGTAGGTCGGGGCTACGCCCCCGATGTGGAGAATCCGGAATCCGTGCGCCGGGGACGTAGCCCCGACCTACCCGGCCGGACCTTGAGCGGCGCAGTCGGTTAAAATCGCCGACCCGCATCGCCAGCAGAACTCCGTGAAATCCCAACTCCGCGCCCTGATCGCCCAAGGCATCGACGCCCTGCGCAGCGCCGGCACATTGCCGGCCGACACCGCCACCCCGGATTTTGTGGTCGAACGCCCCAAGGATCGCAGTCACGGGGATTTCGCCAGCAACGCGGCCATGCTGCTGGCCAAGCCCGCCCGCAGCAATCCGCGTGCGCTGGCGCAGGCGCTGGTCGCCGCACTTCCCGCCAGCGAGGACATCGCCAAAGTCGAAATCGCGGGACCGGGCTTCATCAATTTCCACATGAGTCCGGCCGCCTATCAGCGCGAAGTCGCCGCCGCCCTGCAGCAGGGCGATGCTTATGGTCTCAACACCTCCGGTGAAGGAAAGATGGCCGGCGTGGAATACGTCTCGGCCAATCCCACCGGCCCGCTGCATGTCGGCCACGGCCGCGCCGCCGCCATCGGCGACTGCATCGCCCGCGTGCTGCAAGCCAACGGCTGGAACACGCGCCGCGAGTTCTACTACAACGATGCCGGAGTGCAGATCGAAAACCTGGCGCTCTCCGTGCAGGCGCGCGCCAAAGGCCTGAAACCCGATGAAGCGGGCTGGCCGGAAGCCGGCTACCGCGGCGACTACATCCAGGATGTCGCCGACGCCTACCTGCGCGGCGAAACCGTGGAATCCGACGGCCACGCCATCGCCGGCGCCAAGGACGCGGACGATATCGACTCGATCCGCCGCTTTGCCGTGGCCGCTTTGCGCCGCGAACAGAACGGCGACCTGACCGCCTTCGACGTGTCCTTCGATACCTATTTTCTGGAAAGCTCGCTGTACGACGACGGCAAGGTCGCCGAGACCGTGGAGCGCCTGGGCAGCACGGGCCATACCTACGAGGAAGGTGGTGCGTTGTGGCTCAGGACCACCGACTTCGGCGACGACAAAGACCGCGTCATGCGCAAGTCCGACGGCACCTTCACCTATTTCCTGCCGGACGTCGCCTACCACCTGTCCAAGTGGCAGCGCGGCTACAAGCGCGCCATCACCGAACTGGGCGCCGACCACCACGGCTCGCTCGCTCGCGTGCGCGCCGGGCTGCAGGCGCTGGACGTGGGCATTCCGCAGGGTTGGCCCGAATACGTGCTGCACCAGATGGTCACGGTGATGCGCGGCGGCGAGGAAGTGAAGCTTTCCAAGCGCGCCGGCAGCTACTTCACCCTGCGCGATCTGATCGAGGAAGCCGGGCGCGACGCCACGCGCTGGTTCCTGATCGCGCGCAAGCCGGATTCGCAACTCACTTTCGACATCGACCTGGCGCGTCAGCAGAGCAACGACAACCCCGTGTTCTACGTGCAGTACGCGCACGCCCGCGTCTGCAGCCTGCTGCGGCAGGCGGTGGAGAAGGGTTATAGCTACGACCAGACCAACGGACTGGGCCACCTCGCCTTGCTGGACGACGAGAACTCACAGTTGTTGATGGTCGAGCTGTCGCGCTTCCCTGAGGTGGTGGAGAACGCGGGGCAGCTGCTGGAACCGCACCTTATCGCGCAATACCTGCGCGAACTGGCCTATGCTTTCCACACTTGGTATCACGCCACGCCGGTGCTGGTGGAGGATGCCGCTACGCGCGATGCGCGCTTGGCGCTGGCCTGCGCGGCGCGACAGGCGTTGGCCAATGGGTTGGCATTGTTGGGCGTCAGCGCCCCTGAAAAGATGTAACTGGAGAGTAGTTAGATGGCGGCACGACGCAACAAGTCACAGGCGCGGCGCAATTCGGGCAACGGCACGCCCGGCTGGGTGTGGCTGATCGCGGGCTTGGTGCTGGGCGCGGCCGCGTTCTTCATCGTGCCGGGGTTGATGAAAAAAGACGGCGACGGCTTCTTCCGTCCGCAGCCCAATCCCGATGCGCTGCCGGCGCAGGTGGCCGATGCCGACAGCAATATCGACGACATCGCCCCGGAAACTTCCACCGCCACCTCGCAACCGGACCCGAAAACCGGCGACGACGCGGCCAAGGAAACGCAGTACGACTTCTACACCCTGCTGCCCGGCAAGGAAGTGCAGATGTCCGACGCCGAATTGGCCGCCAGCGCGCGCGAGGAAAAGGCGCGTGAAGCGCGCGCAGCGCAAGCCGCAGCGGCGGTCACGACAGCGGCAACCACAGACACCGCGGCCAGCAATCCGAAGCCGATTTCGGAAACGCCAGCCACCACGGCAACCGCAGCGACCGCAGTCGCCGCGACGATCACGGCAGCGAAAGTTTCCACCGCACCGGCCGGCAAGGACGCACGCTACATCCTGCAGGCCGGCGCGTTCGGCGCGTCCGGCGATGCCGAATCCACCAAAGCCAAGATCGCGCTGCTGGGTCTGTCGGCGCGGGTGGAATCGGCGCAGATCGGCAGCAAGACCGTCTACCGTGTGCGCATGGGACCCTACGGTACCGCCAGCGAGCTGGCCGAAGCCAAGCAGAAACTCGCCAGCGGCGGTTTGCCGGCGATGGCCATCAAGGCGCAATGAAAGACCTCGTCGGCCTGAAGCGCTTGCTGGCGGCCACCTTGGCCGCCATCTTGCTGTTGTGGCTGCTTGGTTTTTTGACTTCCCTCATCACCGGACCTGGCGGAACCAACCTGGGGACGTTCCTGGGATACCTGGATCCCCTGAACCTGCTGGTGACCGCGATCGCCATGGGCGCCGGCGGCTATCTGGAAGGCAAAAGGTTCATCGGCATGGCGCTGTTGATCATGGTGGCGTTCTGGGTGGTCACCGTCGTCATCCTGCTGCAGATCGCAAAGCCCCTGCAGGATGCGCCTCTTGTACCGATCCTCGCCTTCAACCGCATGCAGATGGCGTTCTCCGCACTGGCCGCGTGCGCGGGCGCGGCGATCGGCGCCTGGCTGCGGATGAAACGGCCCCCGCGCGCTTTTTCGTGAAGCTTCCGCTGCCCGGCGCATGATCGACATCGCCACCCTGCCGGGACAGCTGTTCGGTGCGCTCACCCTGGTTTGGGCGTCCAGCGAGCTCTGGCTGGGATGGACGCGCCGCTCGCAGGACCGCTCGCGCATGCGCGACCGCGGCACGCTGCGGCTGCTGTTGGCCACCGTCTACTTGTGCATCGGTCTGGCGGTGTGGCTGTCGTATCAGACGGCCGGGCGCATCGGCAACGAAGGCTTGCGTATTCCCCTGTTCTGGGCCGGCCTTGCGCTGATGGCCGGCGGCCTGGCCCTGCGGTTCTGGGCGATCCGCGTGCTGGCGCGCTTCTTCACCGTGGATGTGAATATCCAGGAAGGCCATGAGCTGATCCGTAGCGGTCCCTACCGCCTGCTTCGCCATCCCTCCTATACCGGTTCGCTGATGACCTTCCTGGGCTTCGGGTTGGCGTTGGGCAACGTGTGGTCGTTGCTGGTGCTATTGGCGCCGGTGATCTTCGCATTCGTGTGGCGGATGCGCGTGGAGGAACGCGTGCTGGCCGAGGCGTTCCCCGTGCAATATCCCGACTATGCCCGGCAGACCAAGCGGCTGATACCGTTTGTTTGGTGAAGGTGCGCGAATGCCCCGCTCATGGTGAATCTATCGAAGATCCCGTGGTGAGCCTGTCGAGATCCCGTTCGTGGTGAGCCTGTCGAACCACGCTTTTCGCGAAGCAGTTCAATATGTTGTTTAAAGACTGCGCCAAAGGCGTGGTTCGACAAGCTCACCACGAACGGGGGTTTCGACGGACCCACCACGAACAAGATTAAAGTAAACGTCCCCACTCACTCCCACCGCAGATAAACCCCGATGACCAAAACCGTTCTCATTACCGGCGCCACCTCCGGCTTCGGCGCCGCCGCCGTCGAGCGTTTCGCCGACGCGGGCTGGCGCGTGATCGCCACCGGCCGCCGCGCTGAACGCCTGCAGCCGCTCGTCGGCCGGTTCGGCGATAAAGTGCATGCCGCCACATTCGACGTGCGCGACGAAGCCGCAATGGAAGCGGCGTTGTCCGCGCTGCCCGAAGACTTCCGCGGCATCGATGTGCTGATCAACAACGCCGGCCTGGCGCTGGGCACCGCGCCCGCGCAGAAAGCCAGTCTGCAGGACTGGCGCACCATGATCGACACCAACATCACTGCGCTGGTGACGCTGACCCATCGCCTGTTGCCCGGCCTGATAGAGCGCAAGGGCGCGATCATCAACATGAGTTCGGTGGCCGCCAGCTATCCGTATCCGGGCGGCAACACCTACGGCGGCAGCAAGGCCTTCGTGAAGCAGTTCTCGCTGGGGCTGCGCTCGGACCTGCACGGCACCGGCGTGCGCGTGACTTCGATAGAACCCGGCATGGCCGAAACCGAATTCACCCTGGTGCGCACGCATGGCGACCAGGCCGCTTCGGACAAGATGTACGGCGGCGCCACGCCCATGACCGCCGGCGATATCGCCGACGCGCTGTTCTACATCGCCACCCTGCCGCCGCACCTCAACATCAACCGGCTGGAGATCATGCCGGTGACGCAGTCGTTCGCGGGATTTCAAGTAGACCGCAAGTAGGTCGGCCCTACGCGGCCGACGCTTGAGCCCCTCGGGTAGGGGGAGGTTGGGAGGGGGTGCTGTTCGCGGTGTTTTGAGAGAAGGGTGAGTGCAAGATCAAAAACAACCCCTCCTCAATCCTCCCCTGCGCCCCGAAGGAAGTCCCCTTGGGGGGCTTCGCAAGGGAGGAGGCAAGAGCGTCAGCTCAGAGGTTCGTCCGACAAATACGTATATCCGGTCAACCCTGCTTCTAGCGCCCCCGCCAGCAGCTTCGATTCCTCCGCAGGCAACCCCGCTTTGGCCACCCGCTCCGCATACGCCGCACGCAAGTCCGCCAAACTATAACCCACGTAATCCAGCATCACGTCGGTGGTGTCTCCGCTGCGCTGCTGGCTGATGCTGAAACCCTCGCCGTCGCGCTTCACTTCCACCGTATCGGTATCGCCGAACAAATTGTGGATGTCGCCCAGGATCTCCTGGTACGCGCCGACCAGGAAGAACCCGAGGCGATAACTTTTGCCAGGGTTCAACCCATGCAGCGGCAACGAGGAATCCAGGCCTTCGTTCTCCACATAGGTCTTGACCATGCCATCCGAATCGCAAGTCATGTCGCAGACCACGCCGCGGCGTAGCGGCGCTTCGTTCAATCGCTCGATCGGCAGGATCGGGAACACCTGGTCGATGGCCCACACGTCGGGAATCGATTCGAACACGCTGAAATTGACGAAGTATTTATCGACCAGGCGTTCGTTGAGTTCGTCCAGCAGATCGCGGTGGTTGCGCTCGTCGCTGCTCAGGCGCCCGCGCACGGCGTGGGCGATGGCGTAGAACAGATCGTCGATGCGCGCGCGATGGGTGAGGTCGATCTGGCCCAGCGCGTACAGGGAAAGACCTTCGCTGTGGTGGTGCTGGGCGTCGTGGAAAAGCTCCACCGCCGGGCGTGAATCCAGCTCGTCGTGGATTTCGCGCAGGTGGCGGATCACCGCCGGCTCGTCCGCATGCGACGGCGGCACGCGGCCTTCCGGCGCCTGTTCCACTTCCGACACGTTGGCCACCAGCACCGCATGGTGCGCGGTCATGGCACGGCCGCACTCGGTGACGATGCGCGGCGGCGCGAGCTTGTGTTCTTCGCAGGCTTCGGCCAGCGGCTGCACGATATTGGAGGCGTACTGGTTCAAGCCGTAGTTGATCGAGCAATAGCTGCGCGAACGGGTGCCTTCGTAGTCGATGCCCAGGCCGCCGCCGACATCGACGTGGCTGATGGTGGCGCCCAACTTGGACAGCTCGACGAAATAACGCGTGGCCTCGCGCATGCCGTTGGCGATGTCGCGTACGTTGGAAATCTGCGAACCCATGTGGAAATGCAGCAGGCCCAGCGATTCCTGCAGGCCGTTGTCGCGCAATTCCTTCCACAGATCCAGCACCTGGCGCGGCGACAGGCCGAACTTGGCCTTGTCGCCGCCGCTGTTCTGCCACTTGCCCGCGCCCAGCGAGGCCAGGCGCATGCGCACGCCCAGACCCGGCTTTACGTTCAGTGCCCTCGCCTCTTCGATCACCAGCGTCAGCTCGGACGGTTTCTCGATGACGATGAAGGTCTGCAGGCCCAGCTTGCGGCCGATCAGCGCCAGGCGGATGTATTCGCGGTCCTTGTAGCCGTTGCAGACGATCAGTCCGCCCGGCCGCGACAGCGCCAGCACCGCCATCAATTCAGGTTTGCTGCCCGCTTCCAGGCCGAAGCCTTCACCGCTGTGCGAAGCCAGCGTACCGGCGACGCCGCGATGCTGGTTGACCTTGATCGGGTACACGGCCGTGTACCCGCCGGCGTATTCCCATTCCTGCATGGCCTGGCCGAACGCGGCCTGCAGCTTGCCCAGGCGATCGCCCAGGATGTCGGGAAAGCGCACCAACAGCGGCATGCGCGCGCCGTTGGCGCGTGCGCTGTCCACCACCTCGGGCAGCGAGATCGAAGGGCCTTGCGCGCCCTTCGGGCTGACCACTACATGGCCTGCCGCGTCCACGTCGAAATACCCTTCCGCCCAATGCGGGATGGAATAGGTCTTGCGGGCTTGGTCTTGGGACCAGCTGGACATGGGCGGAAGCTCTTGGAGGCGAAAACGGACGCGCATTCTAACGCCGTCGTTGTGCCGCTCCGGTTACGGCCGCTGGTAGGCCGGTTCGCCGGCGCTCATCCTGACCGTGCGCGCCCGGGCGGCATCGCTGGATGCGGTGAGCACGGTGCAGCTTCCCGGCAACTGCAGTTGCGAGGCGATGTGCGGAAGGGCGGCGCGTTCGCTGGCCACAGAGCCGGCCCAATCCAGCAACACCAGGAAATGCGGCAGCACCTCGGCGCCGGCGAGCGGCCGCCGCACCACCCACGCCGCACGCACCTTCTGGTGGCCGCGCAGCGCTCGCGTCAGTTCCCGCAGCTGCGTTGCTTCCAGCGCGTGGGGCTGCAACGACTCGCCATGATCGTTGTCGGCTCGGTCGCCCTGCAGCGAATAGCGGGTGCGCAGGGTTTCAACGATGGCATCGAATGCCGATTCTTCCTGCCGCCCACGCGCGTGACTGTCCAATGCCGATTCTTCCTGCCGCCCACGCGCGTGACTGTCCAGTGAGCGCAAAGCTGGCTCGACCAGCGCCGCGTCCAGCTCCATCGCGCGGCCCAGGTGCTGCACGCCTTCGCTTTCGTTGCCGCGTTTCAACAGCAGGGCACCCAGCCGATAGTGGCCGTTGGCATTGGACGGCGCCCGCGCCAGTGCATCCTGATACAGCGGCAAGGCATCGATGCCGGGCTGATGGTCCTCGGACAGGCAAGCCAGCTCCACCGCTTCGGCAGGCGTGTGCTTGCGATGGGCCTGCAGTTCGGCCAGCCGTTGACGCTCGCGTTGCGCTTGCTGATAGCCTGCTTTCCACTCTGCATCGGCGCCCGTGCGCCATTCCAGACTGAAACGCTGCTGCAGCGATGCGTCGAGTTCGCCCAGCATGCCCGCCGCCGCTTCGCCCGCCGCTACCGCCACCTGCGGCAGCTCCACCTGCAGGGCCGCCACGCGTTTCGCCAACGTGGGATGGGTGTCCTCCGGATCCGGTTGCCGGGCCAGCAGCCGTGCGGGAATGCGGGTGTCGCGCTGGCGTTCGCGCGTGAGTCCCTGTGCGAGTTGTTCGTGCACGGCGATGGGCGGATAGGCCTGCGCGCGCGCCGATTCATTTACCTGCGGCCAGAATTCGCCTTGCAGCCAGTCCGATGCCAGTTCGATGCGCACCAGCGCACTGGCCGCCGCGTCGGCGCCGGCAACCTGCGCGGCGACCGCATCGGCAGCGTATTCCTGGCGGCGGGCCAATACCTGGCTGTAGGCCTCGAAGTAAGGCGCATACCAGCGGAAGAAGAACCACAGCAGCTGCCCGCCCGTCATGCCTCCGGACATGCCTTCCAGCAGGCGATGCCAGCTGCTGCGCAGCCGATAGATCCAGCCGGTGAAATGACCGTGCCCGCCGTGGAAATGCCCGAACTCATGCGCCACTACCGCGGCCAGTTCGCGGCGATCCAGCGTATGCAGCAGGGGCAACCCCAGGATCAGGTAGTGGCGCTGGCGCCACAGGCCAAGCCCTTGCGGGACATAGGCCGCAGCGGCGTTGAGTTCTCCGTTGATGACGATGCCATGCAGCGGCGCGGCGCCCACGGCATCGCGTATGCGCTCTATCTCGGCACGTAGTTCCGGCGCTTCGCCCGGTTGCAGGTCGTGGCCTTCGGGCAACACGAAACGGACCCAGAGCGCGCGCAGCACGACCGTGCCGGACAGGGCCAGCATCATCAACGCAATGATCTGGAATGGACCTAGCGACGGACGCGCGATCAGCACGTATCCCAGCAGGAATACGAGCAGGCCCAGCGTGGACAATAGCGCCAGGCCCAGTACCGCGTAGCCCAGCCCCGCCAGCAGCGCCAGTTTCAGCCGATACCGCGCCGGCGCCTGTTCGGCTTCCCGTTCCAGCCGTTCCACCAGTTGCCGCCGCGCTTGCGGTGATTGCATTCCATACTCTCCTTGCCGTCCCGCAGGATGCTAAGCCATCGCAGCCGGGCTGTAACGCGGCATGCTGTAACGCGGCATCCGGTACAATTCGCGCCCCCTGACCGTTGAGCCCCGGCGATGACGAACGACAGCAACTGGTACATCGAACACTTCCAGCCCACGGGCTCGGCCATCGGCTTCCGCACCACCGGCAAGCTGGACGAGGTGCAGTCGCCGTTCCAGAAGATCGAGATCTACGGCACCACCGATTGGGGCAACCTGATGCTGATCGACGGCGCGGTGATGCTGACCACGCGCGACAACTTCTTCTATCACGAAATGATTTCGCATCCCGCGCTGTACACCCACGCCGATCCCAAGCGCGTGGTGATCATCGGCGGCGGCGATTGCGGCACGCTGCGCGAGGTGCTCAAGCATCAGGGCGTGCAGAGCGCGACCCAGTGCGACATCGACGAACAAGTCACGCGCATGTCGGAAAAGTATTTCCCCGAGCTGTGCGACAGCAACAGCGACCCGCGCGCCGAGCTGCTGTTCGACGACGGCGTGGCCTACATGGCCGATTGCACGGCCGGCAGTGTGGACGTGGTGATCGTGGATTCCACCGACCCGGTGGGCCCGGCCGAGGGGCTGTTCAACAAGGCTTTCTATGAGAGCTGCTTCCGTGCGCTGAAGGACGACGGCATTCTGGTGCAGCAATCCGAATCGCCGTTGGCCCTGCTGGACCTGATCAACGAGATGCGCGGCGAAATGCGGAAGGCCGGCTTCAGCACCTTCAAGACGCTGCCGTTCCCGCAGCCGTGCTACCCGACCGGCTGGTGGAGCGTCACGCTGGCGCGCAAGGGCGGCAACTTCGATTTCCGCGAAGGCGACGCCAGCAGCAAAGCGTTCGACACGCTGTACTACAGCGCGCATCTGCACACCGGTGCGCTGGTGGCGCCGCCGTTCGTGGCCAAGGCGCTAGGCGAGTAACGCAGGTCGGGGTTACGCCCCGACGCGCATCAAACCTAAACACCACGTATGTGTAGGGCGGGGCTTGATCCGCCCTAGGGATCCCAACACATCAATGCGGTGGCGACGTCTCTTCCACCGCGGCGAAAGTGCCGTCCGGATGAAAGGTGAAGCGGTACGCATTCATCGGCCAGGCGTGGAGACTGTTCAACGTACTCTCCCAACGCTGCTCGCCATCGCGACCGCCGACCACGAAGTAGATCGTGCGATCGCTGTCGGCCTGGGCCAGATCCTCGCGCTTGTCGGGATGGCGCGCTTTCAGCGATTCGAGTTGCCGGTCCATCACGGCATCGGCGACAGGCAAGGCTTGCAGCGGCAGATCGTCCAGCAAGATCAGTTGCGACGCCAATTCCTTCTGATCCTGATCGCGTGCGAACACATGCGGACCGTCCCATGCCGGCACCGGTTGATCGAGGATCGCGGGCCGATACTCGTAGTGATCCAGTTGTCCCGGGTGCTGAGGGTTCTGCACTTTCAACATGACCAGGCCGTCATCGTGGAAAAATACGTACTGGAAGACCTTCAGCTCGTGCCCCTTCAATTCCGGCCGCGCCTTCAATTCAGCGAACGCCTGCCGGAACGCTTGCGGCCGCTGCAGCATGCCGTGCGCCTTTACAACCGTCTGCTCCTGCTGTGCCGCCGGCTTACCGTCGCAGCCGGCCATCGGCAGCGCAGAGACCAGTAACAGCACCAACGCATAGCGGCACCGCGTTAATGCGGCTGTGGCCGCGGCGCTAAAGCGCGTCCGCATCCAATTCACCGGTACGTATCCGCACCACCCGGTCCAGCGCATAAACGAACACCTTGCCGTCGCCGATCTTGCCGGTGCCTGCGGCCTTGACGATGGCTTCGACGACCTTGTCCACCTGATCCTCGGTCACCGCGACCTCGATCTTCACCTTGGGCAGGAAATCCACCACATACTCCGCGCCGCGGTAGAGCTCGGTATGGCCCTTCTGCCGGCCGAAGCCCTTCACCTCGGTCACCGTGATGCCGGTGATGCCCGCTTCGGCCAGGGCCTCGCGCACATCGTCCAGCTTGAAAGGCTTGATGATGGCCATGATCATTTTCATGCGTGATTTCCCTCAGGAGGTCTGGTCGAAGGATATCCCGGTTCAGCGGGCCATGCTTGCGGGCCGCGGAGCGGTCGGGTTCAATGCAGTTCCCACACGGCGTCGGGATAACCTGACGCCGCGCCGCAGACAAAGCCGATGGCGCGACCGCGGCGATGCGTTCAGGCTGACTCCACAGCCGGAAGGCATGTCAATTGAGAGCCCCTACATGATCGACCTCAACACCATCGACGACCTCGCCCGCCGCCTCAGCGACCTGATTCCGCCCGGCCTGCGCGAATCCCAGGGAGAACTGCAGCAGGCCTTCAAGAGCGCACTGCAATCGGGCCTGTCCAAGCTGGATCTGGTGACGCGCGAGGAGTTCGATGTGCAGCGCGCGGTGCTGTTGCGCACCCGCGAGAAACTGGAAGCGTTGGAGCGTGCGGTCGCCGCGCTGGAGACCGACGCTTCTCCGCCCGCTCCTCCGCAAACCCCGCAGCACTGACGGTCCGCCGCCATGAGTCTTGCGCTGGTGCACAGCCGTGCACGGGCCGGCGTGTCCGCGCCTCCGGTGAGGGTGGAAGTGCACTTGTCCGGCGGCCTGCCACTGACGCATATCGTGGGCCTGCCCGAAGCCGCCGTGCGCGAATCCCGCGACCGCGTGCGCGCCGCCATCCTCTGCTCACAGTTCGAATTCCCGGCACGCCGCATCACCGTGAACCTGGCCCCGGCGGACCTGCCTAAGGACGGGGGGCGTTTCGATCTGCCCATCGCACTCGGCATCCTCGCCGCCAGCGGCCAGATCGACCGCAATGCGTTGAGCGAATACGAATTCCTGGGCGAACTGGGTTTGACCGGCGAACTGCGCACGGTCGACGGCATCCTTCCCGCGGCGCTGGCCGCAGCGCGCGCCGGACGCAAGTTGATCGTGCCGCTGGGCAGCGGCCCCGAAGCCGCATTGGCGCGCGAAGTGGAGGCCTACACCGCACGCACTCTGCTGGAAGTCTGTGCGGCATTGAATCGCACCAAGCAATTGCCGATAGCCATAGCCCCGCCACCGCAGCTGACTCTGATTCCCGACATGGCCGATGTGCGCGGACAACTGCATGCGCGTCGCGCGCTGGAAGTGGCGGCGGCGGGAAATCACCACTTGCTTCTATTGTATACCCATTAACCCCATTCACTGTCCCATGTGAAGAGACGCCGTTGACCTACTTTCTCTTGAAGCTGGGGAGTGAGAGAGCGGGCTACCACTTACGCCCTTGTGGTCTGGCCACCCCAATTCGGATGGCTTTGGCTTCTCAACCTCGCATCAAGCCCGGCCGTAGTAGTTGCCGAAAAAAATATCGGCGACCGGAGCTACTTAAATTCAATAGCAAATTCACGCTCTCCGTTTCCTACTAAATAAGAAAACCAAACCAGCTTTGGTGCCTTAAGTTGAGCCAAGTGCCTGCTTAGTACGAAACGGATTCCAAAAGGATTCTGATAAGAATAACTATGTGAAAAATCTATAGAGGAACTTTCAATGGACAAGACACTACTCAGATACACAGCCGCATTCTTGCAAGACCACGTAATAAACAATCAGCCCCAATACTTTATAACGCTTACATTAAATGGTTTGTACTCAGATACAGAAGCGATCAGCACATTCAATTTTTTTACCAAATCAATTCAAAAGCCGCTGAAGTTAGAAAGAGACGTACAGGGCATTTGTTTCATTGAAAGAACTTGGAAGGAAGCGTACTACGAGCATCAGCCACACATACACAGCGTGTTATGGGGCTTTAGCAGTACAACGGCTGACACCGAATCCTTCTTGCGAAAACGGGCCTTGATGGCAGCGCTTAGGCTCAAGTCCTCCAGAGGAATCCCAATGGCAGACATGGGAACTCTAGATGTGCAGAGCGTCTACGACCCTGAAGGATTAGCTGATTACGTTACAAAAGACGTCATAAGACTAAACGGGAAGCGAAGGCCGCTTGCGTACGACGTTAAAAGGGAGGGGTTGGATTTAAGGCAAAACTTATGCTGTTAGCCACACACCTATAAATAGAGCGATACGAATAGGTGCTTGGATGAAACTCAGAGACATAGCAGGAAAGCAACTCAATACAAAGTTAAGCGGCGTAAATCCCTGCTTTCAAAACTACGAAATGATAAAGGCCGAAGAGCTAATGTGGCCCGAGATCGAAGAACTGCAGAAGGCAGACGTGTCTGGTTTAGTAGCCAGTTGCATATATCTTGAAGAGGACGAGCGAGAGCTGGCCAATAGAATTCTCAACAAATTATCGGATACTGGCTACCAGCCGTCGCCAATAATTTATCAAGCAATTAGAGCCATCAATGCCCGCATACAAATATCGCTAGACAGATGGGACCAATCTAGATAGTCGAGCCAACACACAAATGCACCAGAAAGATACAAGGGCGAAGACGCATATATTCAAGGCAACGGCGCACTTCGCAATGTCTGAAATAGACAAATCAACCTGATGAAAGTGGTGCCTCAGCGGCTCGCCACCTCATCGAGATAAACTCATTGCGCCACCATGATAGGCTCCGTCTTGCAATCACTGCCAATTAGTTCCACGGTCGCCTGCGGTCTGTTCCATAGAATCTAACCCCAACAAGGTAAGGTGTTGCCAATGAGCAACGTCAACATAAAACGCGCTGTAGATAACATCCGAAGCGGCACCACTATCTACACACCAGTTATAGAATTGGTCGTCAATGCAATTCAAGCAATAGAGGCGACGGGGATAGAGAACGGCCTAGTAACTGTGACGGTGAGGCGCTCACCCCAACAAGAGCTTGATGCCGAGGGACTGTCCATACCTCCCGTCGAATCTATCCTTGTTACCGACAATGGAATTGGATTCGACACGGCAAACCGTGACGCCTTTGACACGCTTTATACGGACAATAAGTTGAGTCAGGGTGGAAAGGGGTTTGGACGCTTCACCTGCCTAAAATACTTTGAGAACGTCACAGTTGATAGCACGTTTTCCGACGGTGGACTTCTTCGTCGTCGACAATTTGATATGGGAAAAGGGACAGAAATAATTGTTAACGAACGGCTAACCGCCGGCACTCAAGGTCAAACCGGCACCACGATCATCCTAGACACAGTAAAAAAGGTTGGGTTTGATAAGCGAATTTCGACAATTGCTCGAGGATTAGTGGAGAAGTTGCTTCCTTACTTTATTACCGAGAACTATGCATGCCCCCGCGTCATTCTTAGAGAAGAAGACGGCAGCGAGGAAGTGGTTCTCAACGAATATTTGAATGAAAGTCGAGCTGTCATAAGCGAATTACGTTCGACGAACCATTCGTTTGATTTTGAAGTTAACGGAAATGTCCATCAATTTCAGGTCCGTATTTTCAAGCTTTACTCTCCACGCAATTCCAAGAGCAAGATTAGCCTCGTAGCACATAACCGAGAAGTTACCGAAACAGCTACCCAACTGTATATCCCAGAGTTCGCAGAGGACTTCTACGAGAAGCGCAGCGACGGCACTCCGGACGCGGGCCGGAACTATGTCATTAAGACCTACGTATTTGGAGACTACTTGAATGACCACGTGTCACTCGAGCGCGGAGGCTTTGAGTTTCACAAAGATAGTGACGCGATTTTGGGCGTGTCCCAATCACAGATTGAAGCAAAAGCAGCGGAGCTGACGAAGGCCGCGATTTCCTCCGAAGTCACATCACGGCAGGAAAAGAAGGCGGCACAAATAGCATCTTATGTCGAGAGCGACGCGCCTTGGCATAGATCCATTCTCAAGAAGGTAGATCTAAATGCGTTTCCCTACAATCCGACCAATGAACAAATAGAAGCCAAGCTCCAAGAGGAAAAGTTCAAGGACGAAGTTAGAATTCGCAGGGAGGTTGGCAGCATTCTGAATGATGGAGATGTTGCTCATTTCGAATCCAACATTGCAAGTGTCGTCGAGCTAATTTCGGAAAGCAGCAAGAACGATCTAGTTCACTATGTGGCGCTTAGGAAGAATGTTCTGGCTCTCTTTGAGAAGAGCTTACAGTTGACCTCAGCTAGCGCATACGAAAGCGAGGGTTTTGTCCACGACATCATATTTCCTAGGAATAATGATAGTGATTCAGTCGAGTATGTTGGACATAACTTATGGCTGCTCGATGAGCGCTTAAACTTCACAAGGTACCTATCATCCGATGTCCCATTAAATGGAGGCAAATCGGAACGACCTGATTTGATTGCTTATGACCACCCTTTTGCATACCGCGGTGATAATGAAGCTAGCAATCCGGTCACGATATTTGAATTCAAGAAACCACAGCGGGACGACTTTGCAAACGCCTCGTCCAAAGAAGACCCTGTCGAACAGATCATTCGGTATGTCAACAATATTCAGGACGGAAAATTCAGAACACCGCAAGGCCGGAATATACTCGTGGCTGAGAACACCCCATTCTACGGATACGTGGTTTGCGACTTAACTGAGAAGGTAAAAAACTGGCTTAAACGCGAGAAAGATTTCAAGGTGATGCCTGACTCGCTTGGTTGGTTCAACTGGTACAGCAACATAAATCTTTATATCGAAGTTCTTAGCTGGGACAAAGTCCTAAAAGACGCCGGAATGCGAAACAAAATATTCTTCCAGAAGCTTGGCCTCTGAGCCTTAGATTCGGTAGCGGCAATCGCTTTTGCTTTTTGCGGCTGCAAGCTCGATGACCATTCGCGTCAATGAATCACTTCAACGTCGACACTTGCTGGCCCATTGAACGAGAAGCCCAAATGTTGGGATACTCGCGTTCCGACTGGTGGCAAGTCCGCACCATCTTTCATCGAGTATGCATTGAAATAGCAGCTTATTCCGTTGCTATCGAGTTGAATGAATCCGTACGAATCTCGCCTGCTCGTCACTATGCCGTTGTAGGCTCGAAGCGTGCCATCTGACAGCTTTACTTCTTCCTTGACGTAGGTTCTGGTTTTGAACGGAACAGGCGCCACTTTCAGCAAATCGAAAATTGCCTTAGCTTCTTGATGTTTCCCAGCCAACGCGAACTGCCGGGCGCAGAGAAGTTGTGCTCGATAGTTCTTGTCTCCCTTTGCGAATGACCTCAAGAAATAACTCAGTAACTTCTCTGGGTCGTTAGCATCTATGCCCGGGTCTATGGCTCGCTCAAGCTGAGCGAAGTCAAAGTTCAAATCCTGACTAAATGGATTGAATTCAAGCGCTTCTCGCAGTACTTCTCTGGCATCTCCAAGCTTGTTTCTCGCCTTAAGTACCACTGCGTAACGCTTGGCGATTAGTTGACTCTTCTTGTTGGAATCAAAAGCACGCTTCAGCGCTCTCTCCGCACGCTCGTCATTCTCGAGAAGTTCAGCTAATCGAGCTTCCTCAGACAGCAGATGCGAATCACCGGGAAAATGACTTAGCCCGGCCCGGATGGCTTCCTCCGCGGCTTTAATAGTTTCGCTCACTAGGTCGCCAGTTAAGGCGTCGTCGTTTGGCAAATCGAGAGCATCATTTAGGGCGCTAGTTTGAGCTTTCGCAATCGTGTGATATGCATGAGACCCATTAGAAGACCCAATGAGCGGCTGCGCTCTTTTTATAGCCTCGCCTCGCCATGCTGCACGCTCGATAGGATCAACTGAAATTCTTGATCTCGACAAAGCCAGCTCCGCGAGTGAATGTCGAATGGTTCTGTCCGATGGAGCAATCTCATTCGCGCGCTTTAAGGCATCCTCGGCTTGGCCCAATGTTTTTATGTCATGCCCACGTTTCATGAGGTAGATGCCCATCTGATGATAGATATGCGCCTCTTCACCCAATGCATCCAAAGCCAAGTCGTAGATGGCTATCCCTTGTGCGATATCAGGAAACGATTCCGCCAGCTTGCTCCCACGCAACAGGTCACCAATTATCCGGCGGTCATAGGAATAGGCCGGGTTTAGCCGTGTAATGAGCTTCGTGTGATTGTCGAAGCGATCTTCTGGCGTTACAAATACCTGACCGTATAGCATCTCAGCGATGTATGGGTGGCGCGCTCGATATATCCAATCGCCGCTACGTTTGTCCTCTTCAAGAGCAACGACTTGTTCTAGCGGTCTAAAGAAGCGCTGCTGAAATTGTTCAAAATTTATACCGTGGACGCGAGAGATTAGCCCGGCTCGGACAGGTGACCCGAAGCGATTGAGGGCGCATATATCCGCATAGAGTATTTGAGCTTCCGGTGGCGTGATCTTTCGATATTCATCGAGGATCACGTCTGCAAACTGCGAGTTGCGCGTTGCTTCATGCAAAGCGACGAGTAGCTGTCGACCATATACCTCTTCAAATTGCTTAACTCTCTGGTCTTGCTTGAGGTGCTCAAGTTCACCTAGGCAATCATTTAGCTCCAACAGAACAAGAAGATCCTCAACTTCGCGATGATTGAGGTATTTAAGTTCATACTCGGAAGTGATCGCTGCATCAAGTGACTGGGCGCGAATGTTCCATTCGTTGAAACGAGCACCGCCAATCACAATGAGTTGGTGTTTGGATTTTTTGAAGCCGTTCAGAGCGTCAAGGACTCCGTCAGCCACCAGAGTGAGGTCTTCCACTATCAAGAAGATCGTTTCTTGGGTCAGCTCGGACAGCTCCTGCAATGCCTGAACATTTACGAATCCGTTGCTTGGAACGAATATGACCAGCTTGTTCAGCCGTTTGGCGGCATCCCAAGCCACTCTGCGAAGCAATACACTCTTACCCGCGCCAGCATGCGCCTTGAGAACTACTAGACGTGGAGATACTGGCGTGCTCGCAGTGACGACCTGCTCATGAAGTATTGTGCTAGTCAATGAGCGGGAAAAATCCAACTGATGTTCAATCGGGTACCAACCCAAATCAAATCCGCTGAAAAATTTCTTTGCACTTCCCGCTTGGGCTGCTGTTTCACTGGAAACATGTTCGGCACCGGTCTGGAGGTAACTGTCTAGTAAATGGCTTTCTTGCTTATTGCTTGCAATGAACTTTGATAACGAAGTGGACTCCTTCTTTTTTGCTCCCGCGAGCATGCGGGTAGCTTTAGGAATCGCCGCATCAAGCTCGTCGATGAATGCCTCGAAGGTTGAGTCAACAACGGTGAATCGTCGCTCGGCCCAATATTGTTTTTCAAACTCTAGGATGTTTGGTTTGATTATGTAGTGCTTCGGACGCGTGTCCCCTTCTTTAATTACTTCATCAATTAGCTGACGCATGTTGTGGTCGCTAATTGAATAGCCAGCGAAAAGTACTGTCTTCCCTCGCGCCCATTCCAAGAATTCGGCGAACTGCGCCGCTCGGCCATCTCGATGTCTAAGGATTGCTTGAGTACTGAAGACCATGCCGGGCGATATTTGCTCGTAGGCGGTAATACAGCCATGCAGCTTCAGGTAAAGAAGGTCTCCCTTCTCCAGCGTATCCATGAAATTTGCAACGTCTCTAATGAGCGGTTTAAGACGCTGCAGCGGATGAGCTGCGGCCTTGTAGGCGCGCTCCACGATTAAATCAAAGTTGGTGGTAGCAAGACCTGCCCAATGAAAATCAGGAATTTTTAGATGAAATCGCGCTGGTTCGAATGGCTCTAACGTTTCCTTTATAAACCTCTGCAGCTCGCGGCCACTTTTAGCTGTAATGGCGTAGTCGCACGTATTGAAGAAATCCAAGCCCGCGTATTGCGGCCCGAGGAACTCTGCACATATCAGCTTCCCTAACTGGTCTGTGTCAGGGATCAAATTGCCACTTTTGTCCGTGGCACCTAGGGAAGCGCCTGCACCCAAGAAAAGAACGGCTCTTCCAGTCTTAACTTCTTCAATGAGTCCCGCGTCCAGCGTCATACAGCAGCCTTAGTCACCCCTATAGCGCTCAAGCATACGTCGTAGGGCAAGCCAGCCCTATCGCTCGTGGTCGTTCCTATTTGTATACCTCTTGGGACAGCCCAAAAAATGTGTCACAAGTCATTCCACAATGATACAATCCCATCCTCTAGACCTTCTGGGACAAGTCTTATGGAAATCGTTGGCTATGCCCGTGTCAGCTCAGCCGGACAGTCGCTGGATGTCCAGCTCGATAAGCTCACCAAGGCGGGCTGCAGCAAGGTCTTCAAGGAGAAGCGCTCTGGGAGGCAGGCAGAGAACCGCCCCGAACTGCTAGCTTGCTTGGAGTTCGTCAGGGAGGGGGATGTGCTGGTCATTTGCCGGCTCGATCGCATGGCTCGCTCGGTACTCGACCTTGCCAAGATTTCCGACCGTCTAAAGCAGAAGAGGGTCAGCCTGAAGGTCTTGGACCAAGGCTTGGATACAACCACGTCCGAAGGACGATTGATGTTCTCGCTGCTGGGAGCCTTCGCTGAGTTCGAGGCGGATATCCGTATGGAGCGCCAAAGGGACGGTATCGCACTCGCCCAGAAGAAGGGCATCAAATTTGGCCGCAAGAACGCGTTGAATGAGGCTCAGATGGCTCGTATACGCCAGATGCGGCAGGAGGATGGATTCAGTATCGAACAGCTCACGGAGCGCTTCTCTGTGAGCCGTAGCAGCGTATACCGGGCGTTGCAGGAGCCTACGCATGGCTCGGTATGAAATAGCGCTGGGCAGAACTGGTGGCGGATCAGGGACGATGGCCGTAGAGGTCAACGCGGCGACACCGGATGACGCTCGCCGAATTGCACAGGCACAGTACGCGGGTTACATAGCTCACGCCGTCCGGCGGGTATCCAGCTAGATCTGCAACTACTGCCGAACGTCTCAGGCTTTTCCTACAGTTGGAAAGGCAGTTGGCCGATTACGGGCGCAGGGGCATATCGCTAATCTGTACATGCCCCCGGCAGCACGCCTTTGCACCAGCAATGGATGCCACTCAGCAACAGGATCAGGGCGCGGTCTTGAGTAAGCCGTGAAGCTGGGCCGGGGGCTTTCTACTTCTGCTTGAACCAATCTTTCCGGTGTCCCCTGCGGCGAGCGTAGTCTCGGCTGGCCGCCTCCCTAGCGACTTCCGGTGAAGGTAATCGAACGGCATATGCAGTGTTGCACTTGTTTGCGACGACCCTTCGGATTTCGGCATCCCATTTGACCGCCCAAGCCTCCGCAAAACGAATGGCCCCGGCGTCCGTTGCGAACGTTCGCTGCTGCGGCAAACCATCCCTAACGCCGAAATGAAGCAGGAAGCCGCCACCACCGGGCAAAGGAACCCAGTTAGCGCAGCGGCAGGGATACGGAGCCACTCCATGCAGAATCAAGGCTTGGCCCTCCCAAAGAGATTCCCAGCGGTAGTCCGTGGGCAGCATCGTAAGACTCAAACCCGCTCAGCGACGCCGGCCTGCCGGAGCATTCGGTTTAGCTGATTGCGCACATAGCGGCAGTCCTCAGCACTAACGGCCCCGTCTTCGATCAGGTCCGCTTCGCCGGCAAACGCCGGCCAGAAGTCATCTTCATCCTCAGCGTCGGCCAACATGCTGGGAAGGTCGGCACGCAGCTTGTGAAGACGGCCGTCAAGTTCGTTTCTATCCATTTCTGGGTCTCCCGTGAGTTACGGGAGTTTCTGGCTGAGTACTCTCAAAACCTGAGAACGGCCTCCGGTGCTCCCATCGGCTATATTCGCGCTCAGTCACCGCCCCTCAGCCGGGCGGATTAACTCCGGGGTATGGGCGCATGGACAGAGATCATTACCGTCCGAATGCTGGGGAATTCGAAGGTATGCCAGTGTGGGAGCGATCCTTCTGGCTGTCTCGCGCATACATCGAAGCCAGCGTTTACCTATGCAAAGCCATGGTGACCGACGATTTTTCAAAGCAATACTCGTCAAGCCGCGTCATATTGCATCTGGCCCGGCAAGGGCTTGAACTATTTCTCAAGGCGGCAATTCTCCGCAGTACTAACACGCGGTCACAGGCCGGACACAACTTGGATAAGCTCCTTGCCGAATATAAAAGCCGTTATCCAGAGAGCCGCTTTCATTTCAGTGTGCCGGCTACCTTCTCGCCTAGGGAAGAGCTTGATTTATTCCCGGAGACGGTTCAGTCATATCATTCAACACTAGATCAACGTCATCGATATCCGACTGATTTGAAGGGTCAAGACTTCGCCACGCCCGAGGTGTTCGACCCAAGGTTGCTCCTGAGCGAGCTTGAAGCATTATGCAAGACCCTTCATGTTATTGAATTTTTAGAGATCGGTGCGGCTAACCGACGTGCTCCCTAGCAATCCATTCAAGCTATGCCCTAAGCCGCCTTCTCCAACTGATGCTCGTAGTACGGATGCTGCTTATCGTCGAAGATTGCATAGAGCGCTTGCAGGTTCGCGGGATCGGGATTCAGCCATGCATCCACATGCTCTGGCTTGATATTGATGATCGTTCTGTCATGACCGGCCGCCGCAACTTCTGGTTCCGGATCGTCTGTGATCGCGGCGAAGGACAGTAGGTCCGGATGCTCCCCGCTGGGGTCCGTCCAATGCGACCACAGGCACGCCACCAGCATGTCACTGCCATCTCTCGGAGTGAACTGAATGCGTTTGCTGCCGCCCTCAGGCGTATCCACGTTCTCGTAGAACGTACTAATGACCATTAAGCCGTGGGTGTATCCAAACTGCCGGTGCCAGAATCGCTCCAAGTTATCTCTGCGAGCGTTATACGTTCCACTTAACTTTCCATCTTTTGCATAGTCGCTGCTGGCGGGCATACCGGCTATACGGCATTGATAGCGCATCGGCTTAATGACTCGCTTACCGTCCTCCACAATCAAGACCGGCGCATACCATTGGGGGAATATTCTTTCGTCCCTTGGCTCTGGGGCCTTTCGCTTGAAGTCGTCCAACCAACCCTTGATCTGTTCGACCTTGTTCGTGCCAATTCGCACGTCATCTTGGGCCTTCTTCGTAACCTTGGTCAGAAGCTTGCGCTCGGCATCGGCTACCCGCTTACGCTGTTTGAACAGCTCTGGTTCTAGAGCAGCAGCTTCTTCAGCGTTCCACGCGTCGATTAGTTCTCCTATTCCGGGGTCCATCGCCGCAACCATATCCTCCAAAGCCTTAGGCGCCTTGGGGCGCTTCTTCTTCTCTTGGAATGGATCGCGCAGCCACAGGGCGGCGAAGTCGGAGAGCGACATCTTGCCGCCTAGACGCTGATACTTTCGGTAGTCAGAGGTGATCTTGGCGGAGTAGCACATGGGATACCTCTGATCTCGTCGTGAATGTACTCTAATCCTGAACTGTTGAGGTTCCAATAATTTACTCGGGAATCATCCCCTAGCCGCACGCGTCGAGAACTGCGGCTGCCACCGCTTTGATTTGAGCCTCGGCTTCCGGCGTACGGAAAGCTGCGCGTTTAGCGCGCTCGTTCGCCTCGAGGTATCCCTTGCCTTTGTACGGATTGAGCAACTCAATGCCAGAGTTACCGTGGGCAATCTGTTGTACCTCTTGGTTCAGCCAACGCTCCATCTCATTGGTCCGATCAATAGCATGGCGACGCTCATCAAGATTGCTTGTGTAGTCGTCAAAGTGCTCAAAGACGTACACGTAGTCACGAATCTCATGATCCTCGATCTTGTTTCGAATCTGGCTGTGAATATTGTTATAGGAGAAGTGGTTGCCACACCGAGAGATTAGCGGGTTGCAGCCCTCCCGATTGTCACCGACCTTACCAACATACAGATAGATGTGTCCTTCAGCCTTCGCCACGACGACGTAGACCGCGAACTTGCGTTTTAGGCTCTCTCGATGAAGATGAAATGTATGGGGCATATTCGCGGCCCACGCCAGCAACCCTAATGCGGGATCTATTTGAGTGAATTGTTAGGAGGCACCGCCGCTACCCTCAAGCGGGGGCAGCGACTGAGTGCAAATATAGCTGAAGGCGTCTTGCGGGCAACTATTTCACCCGTGCCTTCGGCGGTGCTTTTGATTTAAGTTCCGCCGCGAGCTTGCGCTGCTCACCTAGCGATAGGGCAGCGACAGCGAGAATGATATCGGCCAGCGTCTCATTGTCTGCAACGAGGTAGGCGAGCGGCACACCAAGCTCCTTGGCAAGCTTGCTCGCTGTCGCGAAGTCTGGCTCCGAAGTTCCTCGCTCATAGCGGGTGACTCGACTAGACACAACTTCCTCTGAAAGACCTATACGCCTTCCCAGTTCACGCTGCGAAAACCCAGCGGCCAAGCGCGCCTCCTTGAGTCTCTTGGCAAACGTGTCGCGCAGTTTTGACTGAGATATGGCCATTCGGAGCGGGGTTGTTAGTCCGCTTCAGGATGACTTTTTCGGTTCGCTCTGTATGCTACATTATATGTAGCATCCGGATGGCTTGGGCGAAGGGCCTAGGCCCGAGAATTGTTTGTTCCATCGGGAGCGGACAGTAGCCGTATGCCCTACAGAAGGCGTCTTGTCCGTGCCTTTTTCGGGGACAGGAAAATCTCAAGATACTTATGAGTTAGTCGGAAAGGTATAGGCAGTCACGCATGCTTGAGGGGAAAGATAGGAATGACTGAGAACAAATCAGGTAGCCCACCTCCTTTGCCAGCAAGTGGCCCGCCGCCTTTGCCGGTTCGCCCTTCCCCACATCCAGATAGCCCGTCATCTCTGAGTGACAAGACCCAACGATGGTCCAGTAACGGAGCAATGCATGACCTGTCTTCTGAGCATGTACGGCAGAGTCTTAGAAAGTACGACAAACATACCAATGCGACTTGCTTGGAGTGTGGCTATAGCGGGCTGATGGGGGTCAAGAAATCCAAACGGCCGTGGTACCTATCGTGGTGGACGGTTATTGCGCTATTCCTAGTGACCCTACCATTCGGTGGCATCGGCGGTGTCACGTGGTTCTTCATTGCTCTCGCAATGGGTCTCTTTCTCAAGCATGTCATGGAGTGCCCAAGCTGCGGAGCAGAACTTGAAGAAGCTGAGAGCACTTTCTAGATTGAGAAGACGATCCTGCAGTGAAGGGACGAACATCCGTTGAAAAACCAGTTTAGTCGCAGCGTGGAAATCGAACTTATGGGGATCGAACATGAATAAGTGGATGCTGCTCTTGCTGGTACTAACGGGATGCTCAGCGCTTGAACAGAATTCAGCTCTGATTGGTAAAGGGGCAAACGCTGTCCAATCAGACTTTAGGATTTCAAGGCAGATAGATTTCAGCACGGTGGACTATAGATTTAGTGGCGGCACTGTGAGCAAGTCAATTGACCTCCTTGACCTGCAACTTAAGGTACAGGATGGGAGTGCGAAAAGCGGGGTCGCCCTGCTTGGCATAGAGAAATGTTATGGGCCACGCGTAAGGGACGGAGTTCCGATTATTCAGTGCCACACGATCGGCAATGAGAGAATCATTGTTACCGGCACTGAAGAAGTGCGTAGCGAATTGCTTCACTTGGAAGAAATAGATATGACTGCCTACGTTGTGGCCGGCATCTTGGGCGAGCATGGAGGAAGCATTCTGTTTCTAGTTGTCTAGCACCCCGCGAGTATTGCAATCAATCAATCTGTTCGGAGAGAGCCATGGCCAAATTTGAAGTGAAGCTGGGTCGACCGGGTGGCGGCAGTGGAACGTTCGTCATCGTGGTCAACGCGGGTACGCCTGACGAAGCAAGGCGCGCGGCTGAAGCGCAAAATCCCGGATATTCAGCCCAATCTGTTTACCAGCTTGCCCACGCCGGGTGATACAGCATCGTCCTCACTTAAACATTGGAGAACTGAAGTATGCGGACGCTTCTGGTCCTAGCTGGACTCATCCTCGCGCCCTCTACAGCTTTAGCGGCTGAAGGGCACTGCGATGCCACAGAACAAGTTGTCTTCTCATGCAGCATCGGCAAGAAGACCGTGTCCGTGTGTGCATCATCCGACTTGTCCCCTGAAAAAGGCTACGTCCAGTATCGCTTTGGGCCAATTGGTACTCCAGAGATTTCTTATCCAGAGAATCCGAGCAACTTTCGACCTATAACGGACATGGGCAGATTCGTCGATAACGCGTTTGGGGGGTGGATACGTTTTACAAATGGAACGTATCGCTACCTTGTCTACTCACATGAATGGCAGTCCGACGGCGGCGATAGCGGCGGGATTAGTCAGGGCGTTATTGTATTGAAAGACGGAAATAGATTAGCGACGCTGAGTTGCAAGCCCAAAGTGATTAGCGACTTCGACACCCTTAGTGACTCCGGTGGCGTGCGGCAACTTTCAGAAGACGAGTACTTAAACGTTGAAGAGATCATAGATCCCTATAAGTAGTGGCACTAATTGACCTAAATCACTTACAAGTTTGGGATTTTGATAGGTTGGTTTTGCAGCAATCTTGAAAGCAGCTAGAGCCATATGGGACATCGAGAAAGTTGCGCGGCGCCAACTTTCATGGCGGAGTGCATTCAGCTTTGTCGAATATTTCGAACTTTGTCCCTGCTCCGATTGGGAGTACAACCCGCCTCAGTCCATTCCTAAAATATATGAGAATTATCTTCTGATTTTCCTTCTCAGGATTCTCAGGAGCGTCCAACCGCGAGTACGGCTTAATTTCTATTCTTTTGACAAGCATCGAAATTCTTTCTCTTAGCCTTACTCGAATGATGTACTTTTCCTGATCCTTTGCCACAACCATTTCTTCGTATAGCTTCAATAGCTTGCGATTGAACGTGGCCGGGTCTTCAATCGGCTTGTCTAGGATAACCACCTGCTTTCTAAGCTCTTCCAGCTCATCTTCTTTCTCTGCTATTTCCTTCTCAACAGCAACGAAATTGGAAGTAATGGTTTTAGAAAGACTCCAGTTAGATTCTCTAAGCGAATCATTGAAGTTGGCCAGAACCCGTCTCTTCTCATTCAAATCGCTCGATAGAGAAGCAAAGCGATTCTTAATTTCCGCGAGTTGGCTCTCTAGATTGATTCCCGAAAGAATGGCCCCAAAGTCCACCTCCTTAAGGGAGGCAAGCACTAGCATCTCGATATGATCGTAGGGCCACGACCTATATGGCTGACAACCCATTCTTCTTCGTGCTTTTGAGCAGACAAGGTACTTCCATTTTCCCTTGTTGCTAAGTGCGGCCGGCGCACCGCACCAGTGGCAGAACACCATGCCAGTGAACAAGTTTGTAAGGGTCACACCTTGGCGCCCACGCATCGCATCAGTTATGCCATTGTTCCTAGAACCAACCCTGTTGAACAATTTTTCATCTATGACTACAGGATAGTAGCCCGGCACCGGTTCGCCGTCGGGCACTCTCTTTTTGCTTCCTTCCTCATCGAATACGATTTCATGAGGCATGTAGAACCCAATCAACGATTTGTTTGCGAGCAACTTATGCACGGAAGAGCTTTGCCAACCTTGCTCAGGACTCCTAAAACTTTTTATGCCCTCCCCATTCAGTATTCGAACAATTCTGTGCCTGCCTATTCCATCGTCTGCTAGCTCGAAAATTCTTTTTATTGCTGAGACGCGTTCGGCAATCGGTTCGAATTTCTGTTTTTCCTTATTGAAGGAAAGCCATTCTGGACTACGCTGACTTACTGGCCGCAATGCCGCGTTCTTCTTCTTGTGTCGCCACGCCTCTTTAACACGCCCAGACTTCAGCTCTGACTCTGAATTGGCTCTATGAATCGAACTTAGAGTAAGAATCAATTGACCCAAGTCAGCGCTCTTATCAAGAATCTGGACCCCGGAATCCTTTAGGGTGACCACCTTGATTCCATGATTTATAAGTGAAAGAACTATATTGAAAGCATCTACCACCTTCTGCCTAGAGAGCCGGTCCATCGATTCAACTATTAGGTATGAGCCTTTTTTTATGCTCCCCGCTTGAACGTCTGCAACAAATTTCCCTAGCCCCTTTGTGAGATTCGCACCGCGAAATCCTGAAACACCAAGATCAAAGTACGCATCGCTATTTTTTAACGTCAAGGCATGGTCTTTTAGGAACTGGTCAAGTACTTCACTTTGGCGACGCTTGCTGTCACCCCTAATCTGCTCGGGGGTTGAATAGCGGATATAGGTGTAGGCGTCGGTCATGGGGTTAATATGTCACATACTTCTGCTTATCGGAACTCCGGGCTGCGGCAAGACCCTGCTCGCTTCGCGCCTGCCCGGCCTGCTGCCGGAAGCCAGCGAAGAAGAAGCATTGGAAACCGCCGCCATCGCCTCAGTGAGCGGGCGCGGCCTGGACCCTTCGCGCTGGCGGCAACGTCCGTACCGCTCGCCACACCACACCGCCAGCGCGGTCGCCTTGGTGGGCGGCGGCGCCGATCCGCGGCCCGGCGAAATTTCGCTCAGCCACAACGGGGTTCTGTTCCTCGACGAGCTGCCCGAGTGGGACCGGAAAGCCCTGGAAGTGCTGCGCGAACCGTTGGAGTCGGGCACGGTCACCGTTTCGCGTGCGGCGCGCAGCTCGGAGTTTCCCGCACGCTTTCAACTGGTCGCAGCTATGAATCCCTGCCCCTGCGGCTGGGCCGGCGATCCGTCGGGACGCTGCCGCTGCAGTCCGGAGAATGTGCGTCGCTACCGCGCGAAGATTTCCGGCCCGCTGATGGACCGCATCGATCTGCATATCGAAGTACCGCGCCTGCCGCCGCAGGACCTGCGTCCGGATGCGCCCGCGGGCGAACCCACCCTTGCGGTGCGCTTGCGCGTGGAAGCCGCCCGTGCGCTGCAGCATGCGCGCGCGGGCAAGGCCAACGCGCAGCTCGGACAATCCGAAACCATGGCCCATTGCCGTCTGGACGACCGCGACCAGGCCCTGCTGGAACGCGCCATAGAGCGCCTGCAACTCTCCGCCCGCTCCATGCACCGCATCCTGCGGGTAGCACGCACCATCGCCGATCTGGGTGGTGCGGAAAAAATCGCCACCCCGCATTTGACCGAAGCGCTGGGCTACCGGCGCGTGGATCGCGGCGCGATCCAAAGCGCAGCATGAACTCTGCCCGCCGTTGCTCTGCCCCCTCCCTTGCGCAGCAGGGGAGGGTTGGGGAGGGGTGCTTTTGATCTTGATCTGCTTCTCTGAAAGATAGAGCTGAGCAAGCGAAGGAGCGGCTACGGAGGGTTGTGCGCGAAGAGCACCCCTCCCCAACCCTCCCCTGCTGCGCAAGGGAGGCGGCAGAGCACACCCTGCCTTGCGTCACATGCGCCGGTTGCGGCTGCATGCTCCACTGCACTGCATATTGCCCATCGCCACCCCGCTTTAACCACGCCTGCCGGATGCTCGCCATCCGCACCTCTACCCTCGCTTTGGAGAGCCGCCAGATGTCGAACCAACCTGCCCAGCGCTTCCTGCTTCCCGCTACCGCTCTGCTGCTGTCCCTCTCCATTTCCACCGCCCTGGCCCAGGACAAGGCGACCGCCGCGCAGAGGATCGCAGGCACCGAGCTGATCCCGCGCGATGCCCTGTTCGGCAACCCGGAACGCTCGAGCGTGCTGATCAGTCCCGACGGCAAGACCTTGAGCTGGCTGGCGCCGGTGGACGGCGTGATGAACGTATGGGTCGCCCCAGCTGCCGATCCTTCCAAGGCGCGCGCGGTGACCAACGACAAGGCGCGCGGTATCCGCAATTATTTCTGGTCCTACCAACCCGACACCCTGCTGTATCTGCGCGACAGCGGCGGCGATGAGGATTTCCATCTTTTCAGCGTGGATATCGGGTCCGGAAAGACCACCGACCTCACACCGTTTCCGAAGACCACCGCACAGGTGACCGGCGCCAGCCATGCGCATCCGGAATCGATCCTGGTGAGCATGAACGACCGCGACCAGAAATGGCACGACCTTTATCGCGTCGATCTTGCAAGCGGCAAGCGCACGCTGGTGGAAAAGAACGACGACGAGATCGGCGGTTACCTGACCGACGACGATTACACCGTTCGCTACGCCACCAAGTCGCGCCCCGACGGCGGCCAGGACGTGTTGCAGCCGGACGGCAAGGGCGGTTGGAAGAAGTACGACGACATTCCCTTTGAAGATTCGCTTTCCACCCAGCCCGCCGGGCTGACCACCGACGGCAAGACCCTGTACATGGTCGATTCGCGTGGCCGCGACACCGCGGCGCTGTACGCCATCGACGTGGCCAGCGGCAAGAAGACGCTGGTGTTCGAGGACAAGCGCGCCGACGTGGGCAATTCGCTGTCCGATCCCAAGACCGGCGTGGTGCAGGCGGTCGCAGTGGACTATCTGCGCGAGCAATGGTCGCCGCTGGATGCCGGTATCGCCGCCGATCTGAAGAAGCTGGAAGCGATCGGCCCGGGCGAAGTCGGCGTCAATGCCCGCACCTACGACGACAAGACCTGGATCGTGGCGTATTCGGCGGCGGAAGCCCCAGTGGTGTATTACCGCTACGACCGCGGCGTCGACGGCAAGCTGACCAAGCTGTTTTCCGCGCGCCCTGCGCTGGACGGCAAGCCGCTGGTTGCGCAGTGGCCGCAGGAAATCAAATCGCGCGATGGCCTGACCCTGGTGAGCTATCTGACCTTGCCCAAGAGCGCCGATACCAACAATGACGGCAAAGCCGATGCCGCGGTCCCGATGGTGCTGATGGTGCATGGCGGCCCATGGGCGCGCGATGGCTACGGTTACGGGGGTTCTACGCAATGGCTGGCCAACCGCGGTTATGCGGTGCTGCAGGTCAACTATCGCGGCTCCACCGGCTTCGGCAAGGAGTTCACCAACGCCGGCAACGGCGAGTGGGCGGCGAA
The DNA here is from genome assembly GCA_965650035.1 of uncultured Pseudoxanthomonas sp. Lineage (GTDB taxonomy): Bacteria > Pseudomonadota > Gammaproteobacteria > Xanthomonadales > Xanthomonadaceae > Pseudoxanthomonas_A. The sequence goes on along the minus strand of CBFGMR010000027.1, from coordinate 6,921 downwards.
GATGCACGACGATCTGCTGGACGCGGTGCAGTGGGCGGTGAAGGAAGGCGTCACCACGCCGGACCAGGTCGCCATCATGGGCGGCAGCTACGGTGGCTATGCCACGCTGGTCGGTGTCACTTTCACGCCGGATGCGTTCAAGTGCGGCGTGGACATCGTGGGCCCGTCCAATCTCAACACGCTGTTGAGCACAGTGCCGGCCTATTGGGCCAGCTTCTACGAGCAGTTGGCCAAGCGCATGGGCGATCCACGCACCGAGGAAGGCAAGAAATGGCTGGTGGACCGTTCGCCGCTGACCCGCGCCGACAAGATCACCAAACCGCTGCTGATCGGCCAGGGCGCCAACGATCCGCGAGTGAAGCAGGCCGAGGCCGATCAGATCGTCAATGCGATGAAGGCCAAGAACATCCCGGTGACCTACGTGCTGTTTCCCGATGAAGGCCACGGCTTCGCGCGTCCGCAGAACAGCAAGGCGTTCAACGCGGTGGCCGAGGGCTTCCTCAGCCAGTGCCTGGGCGGCCGCGCGGAACCTATCGGCAACGATTTCGAAGGCTCCAGCATCAGCGTGCCGACCGGCGCCGATGGCGTGCCGGGATTGGCCGACGCATTGAAGACGCACAAGCAGGAAATCAAGAAATAGGAGTAGAGCGGTCCGCGCTTTTGACCGTCATTCCCGCACAGACGGGAACCCAGCGACTCTGTTCTGAGCGCCTTAAGTCGCTGGGTCCCCGCCTGCGCGGGGATGACGGCTGAGAGTGATCGCGCCAAGGAACCCTTCATGACCACCGCCAAAGCCCAATGTCTCTGCGGCGATTTGAAACTCGAAGCCACGCTACCCAGCAAATGGGTAGCGCACTGTCATTGCAGCCTCTGCCGTCGCGCGCACGGCGCGGCGTTCGTGACCTGGGTGGGAATGGACGCCACGCAATGCGCAATCGGCGATCCGAAGCACCGACTGCATTGGTACGTATCCTCACCCGGCGCCGAACGCGGCTTCTGCAGCCGCTGCGGCACGATGATGTTCTTCCGCTCCAGCCGCTGGCCCGGCGAGCTGCACATCGCCCTGGCCCACTTCACGACGCCGGTGGACCGCGCACCGCAGATGCATGCGTACTGGGAAAACCATGTGTCCTGGGCGAATGTGGACCCGGGCGACGGTTTGCGGCGGAGTACGCCGAAGAAGCCGTAGGTCGGGGCTACGCCCCCGACGCACGGAAACTCTGAGGGCGTCGGGGGCGTAGCCCCGACCTACGAGGGATCTTCCATCCGCCAAACCTCGCCGGCCGGATCAAGCTCCATCGTCACCATCTCTTCGCCGCGCCAGCCGAAGCCGCAGATCGCCAGCGCACCTTCGCTGAGGCGATCCAGGCCGAATACCTGTTCCAGCGGCACTTCGTTGATGGCGCAGGTGATGTAGGCGCCCAAGCCGGCCTCGGTGGCCGACAGGTACAGAGTCTGCGATAGATGCCCCGCTTCCAGGGTAATGGCGCGATAGGCCTTGGCGTGGTTGCGGTATTTCCAGAAGGACCGATCGTAGCGTGGCGCCATCAGCACCATGACATGCGCATTGGCGAACCAGTGCTGCTGGGCCACGGCCACCATGGCCAGGTCGTAGAGCGAGTGTTCGGGTAACGGCAGCGGCTCCAGGGCGTGGGTGGTCGCGTGATAGTGGTACAGGCCGGGTGCTAGTCCTTCGACGTTCTGCACGATCAGATAGGCCTCCACCGGATGCAGGCCGCCGCCGGAGGGACTCGTTTTCTTCAGGAAAACGGTGTCGTCGCTGACCCGCACGTGCGATTGAGCGGAGAACACGCGCTCGATGAGTTGTGCGAACAGGGCATGGGGCAACGGTCGCTCGGCATCGAAGTTGCGGCAAGTGGCGCGGCGGGCGAGCAGGTGGTCGAAGTCGGTGCGGGCGGTTCGTGGCAGCGGAATGCGCTGGTTTTCGTCGCCGCGGACCATCGCTTCCTTCGGGGGAGCGCCAAGAACCTCTCGCAGTTCGCCGGCGGTTTCGGTGCCGGTGTCCTGCATCGCTTGCACGGCGTCGGCCACTTCCCAGCGGGTGAAAGCGTGCAGGGTTGCGGCCAGGGGATGCCAGTACACGCCGCGCAAGGCCTCGTCGCATTCGCGATGGGCGGCGTGGCGTTTGCCGGTACCGACTATCAGGCCTTTCTTCAGCAGGCTCTTCAATGCTCCATGCCCGGCAAGCGTGCCGCTGTCGATCCATTCGTCGGGGCTCAGGGCACCCAGCAGCTCGCATTCGGCTGCGTCGATCCCGATTTCGCCGCCCAGATGCGGCGCCAGCGCTATCCAGCGCAGCTCGCGGCGCAGTCCGTTGCCGCCCGCCAGCAGCATTTCCAGGTCGAAACCCACCTCTTCCCTGGGCTCCAGATACAGCACTTTGCAACGGCGCACCTTCATGGTGCCTTCCCCTGTTTCGACATGGATGCGCGACCCTACGGTTGTTTAGCAACACGGACAAGGCTAGATTGTCGCGCAAGAGGCCCGTTTCGAGGCCTTTAACTGGGGACAACATGGCTACTAAGAAGACGGGCGCGTCGGGGAAGGCCGCGCCTCTTGATCCGAAGGTCGCGGGCAAGCTGCTGGATAAGCTGAGCACGGACAACGAGTTTCGCCGGCTGTTCAAGAAAGATCCCAAGACGGCTTTGGTGCAGGCGGGTTACAAGTTGCCGAAAGGCGATACCGCAGCGTTGGCGGAACTGGAGCGCACCTGTTGCTGTATGGCCGTACAGAGCATTGCGCCGAAGGCCGACGTCATCAAGGCGCGCGACGCCTTGCATAGCATGCTCACGGCAGGTTTGGGGATGACGCCGATTCAGTTGAACGTTTCGAGTACCGCCCTGCGCCGAACCCGCAAATGATCCGGCAACTGGGTTTCGTTCCATTTTGAATCGAAAGCCGTGAGCTCCTTTCTGGCTTGATCTTCGTTTCCCGCGCCTGCGAGCAGTTCCGCTGCTCGCAGGTGCGCATGCGTGGTGTCGAACACGTCCAGTGGCTGCTGGCACCAAGCGCAACCGATTTCGATATATGCACGGCCACGATGGCTGCTCAACCAACGCGCCTGGCCAACCGCCTTATTGATCAGCCCTGCGGCCGCATAGGCCTCCATCAATGCAGCGTGGGTCTGGAAAGGCTCGCTCCCATTCACCAGTGGCTCAAGCAATGCGATGGCTTTGTCTGCGTTCCCCGATAAACGCAGATCGTTTGCCTTCGATACTTCCACCAAGTCGCGCAACGGCCGGTTCGTCAGCAGCTCCTTCCTCTTTTGCAGTTCGGCGGTAACGTTACGAGCTACTGCCGTATCGCCCATGCGTTGAGCGAGTATGCCCGCGCTGACTGCAGCGTATGCATCGTCGGTCGCATCAGCCGCATTCGTCGGATTGGCGACGGCAGATAGCGTCGTGTCGGCAATTCGTCGAATCTCCTTGCGTGTCGATCTATAGTCGCCCTGCGCCCATGCGGCAACCGCCGACGGATAGATGGCCAACCGCGACCGGACCGAGCCCGCAGGCGTCTGCCGCTCCAGTCCACGCGCCTCGGAAACAGCCGGAGCCCACAGTCCCTGATCAAGATACAGCGAGACCCTGTCGAAATAGACGCCGTGAACCTTCAAGGAAAGCGGCCAGGTTTTTGCGGCCTGGTCGAAGCGTCGCTGCGCCGCGAACGTGTTCGCGCGGCGAACCACTGCGGACTTGGATCCTCTGGCGACCGCATTGCTAAAAGCTGCTTCGGCCTCCGCAAACTTTTCCTGCCCCAGTGCAAGGCGGCCAACCAGATCCCAGGACAATGGCGCAAATTCGCTCTGCGGAGAGGTAGCGCGCTTGGCGAACGGAGTTCCTTCAGCAAACCGGTTGTCCAGATAGAAAGCGTTGCCGACATTCGCGATGGCGGGATAGAAGTCTGGATAAAGGCTGGACATCTCCTGCCACTTTTGCAGGGCGCCGGAGGGGTCATTGATTTGCGCCGTCCATGCATCGAGATACAGCTGATCCCTAGGAGGGAGGTGCTTTCGTAGCGCGATGGCTTTGTCCAGGTACTGCTTGCCGCCAGCCAGGTCGCTCATCGCGTTGTGCGAGCGCACCAATCCCAGATAAGCCAGCGCGAATTTTGGATCCAAGCCGACCGCACGCGCATAGAACGACCGTGCCTGCTCGTACTGTGCTGAGGCGAACGATTTTTGGCCCAGGGCATACGAACGCAATGCATCCATATTGGAGGTCGTGACCTGCGGAAGCGATTCCGAATCCTTCTGTATCGATGCCAACGCCTCACCAAGCTTGCCGCGCAAAGCAATGGTGACCGCATCGATCGATTCCAATGCAGAACCCGCGCCCGTGCCATCTACCGATTCGGCGTACACCGTCGTCTGAGTATGCGGGTCAATGACCTCCGCACTTATGCGCAATCGCCCCCCTACCTCCGACACCGTCGGCAAAATCACCGCGCGCACGCCGTCGCGCAAAGCGATCTCCGAGGCGACCGCCCGATCCAGCAACGTCCCCGGCTTGCGCTGCATCCGCGCCAACGTATCGCGCGCCTTCATGTCGCTCAGCACGTTGACGTAGCGCGACTGTTCCAAGCTGATGCGGAAGGCTTGTTCCAGCGAATCATCCAGCACTTTCTCGCCGGTCAGGTTGCGCAGATCGCCCACCACCACCCAGTCGCGTTCGGCGAAGGCGATGGCCGGTTGCGGCTTGGTGACGAACCACACGCCCACGCCAACGCCAACGATGAGCAGGATCTCCACCGCCAGCGCCGCAGGCCGCCGCCACAACGGCGTATCGCGCCAAGCCTTGGCGATATTGGACGGCGCGCGCAACGGCGCGATACCTACCTCGCCCACTTCGTAGACTTCCTGCGCCTCGGGCACGCCTTTGAAACGCCAGCGCCCGTACGATTTCCACAACAGGTTCTGTCCGCGTTCGCCCAGCTCGCGCGCGGCGCGATGGGTCAGAGATTCGGCCACCGCCGAGAGCAATATCTGGCCCGGGCGCGCCAAGGTCATCAGGCGCGCGGCCATCGGCTTGGCCAGGCCTTCCACTTCCAGCGGCTTGGCACCCACCAGCACCGCCGCATCGCTGTTCTTCCAGGTCAGCACCTCGCCCACGTGCAATCCGGCGCGCGCCTGCAACTCCAGATTGCGCGCCTTGCCAAGTTCGCGCAGGCCGCGCGTGTAATCCAACGCGAAACCCAGGCCATCGATAGGGCGTTCGAACAGCAGCAACAGACCGTCGGAACGATCGATCAGGCGCCCGCGCCATTCCTGCTGCAGCTTCAGCACCAGATGATCGTGCTCGCGGAACAGTTCCGAGGCCGGCGTGTCGCCAAGACGCTCCACCAGACCCGTGGAATCGACCAGATCGGTCAACAGCAGCGTCCGCAACTGCGGACCTTCGAGTGGGAGACGGCCGATATCGTTCATCCTTTCACCGCTCCGCTTTTCAATCCTGCCACTCGACGCGATCGCCGCCGACGCTCTTGGCGCGGTACAGCGCCTGGTCGGCCTGCGCATACCAATCGTTCCAATCGCGCGACGGATCGATCAGACAGGCGCCGACGCTCAGCGTGGTGATCAGCGGCGGCGACGGCTGCATCTGCTGCAGCGCGCGCGCGGTGCTCACCACGAAATCGGCATAACGCAGCATCTCTTCGCGATGCTGCGCTTTGAGCACCAGGCAGAATTCGTCGCCGCCCAGACGGCACGCGAAATCCTGCGAAGCGGACAGCGAGCGCAGGATGTTGGCCACGCTTTGCAGGACGCGATCGCCCAGCAGGTGCCCGTGCATGTCGTTGACGTCCTTGAAACGGTCGCAGTCGATCAGCAAAAGACCGTAGCCGTGATAGCCGCCGTTGTTGCGCCCCTGCTCCAGGAACATGGCCAAACCACGACGGTTGTACAGCGAAGTCAGTTCATCGGTGCGGTTGAGCTCTTCGCTCTTGTCCAGCCGGTGCGAAGTGACCCGCAGACTGTCCAGCGCGGCCTGCAATTCCTGGTTGCGGCGGCGCAGGCGATGGATCAGGCCCTGCTCGTTGGAGACCACGCGCATGATGGCCCGGCGCAGGAAATGCGAAACCAGCCCGGCATTGCGGTCGACCAGCACCTGGAACTCATGGTTCTGCAACTCCAACAGCACGCCATCGGCGATCACCGTAGCCGACGCGGCGCGGGCGTGGTCGCCGATCAGCAACCCCAGCTCGCCAAAGAATTCGCGTGCGCCCAGGTGTTTTTCGTTGAGGTCCTCGCCGAAATCCAGCGCCACCCCGCCCTGCAGGATCACGAACATGGTGGTGCCGTGCTCGCCACGGGTGAACAGCCTCTCGCCCACCGTTACCGGACGCACCCTTCCTACCTGGGCGAAAAGCTCGCACTCCTCCGCCGACAGCACCGCAGTGGTCGGATCGATGGGCAGTTCCTCTGCGGCCGGACGCACTGGCTCGTAGCCAGCGACCAGCGCTGCGGTCTCCGGATTCATCACACGCCCCAATTCGCGAATCCGGAGGATATCACCACAATGCGCCCCCAAAGCACAGACGGCAGGCCGGTCATCGGCCTACCGCCCTGTAACGTCAACTATGGGGATTTCCGGCCTCAGGCGGCCTTTTCGCCATGGAATTGCTCCTCCTCGGTGGACCCCTTCAGCGCGGTGGTCGAGGACTGGCCCTGCTGGATGGCCTGGGTCACGGCATCGAAATAGCCCGTACCCACTTCGCGCTGGTGCTTGACCGCGGTGAAGCCGCGGTCGGCGGCGGCGAATTCGGCTTCCTGCAGCTCCACGAAGGCGCTCATCTGGCGGCGGGCGTAGCCGTGGGCCAGGTTGAACATGGAGTAGTTGAGCGCGTGGAAGCCGGCCAGGGTGATGAACTGGAACTTGTAGCCGTAGCCGGCGATTTCCTTCTGGA
>CBFGMR010000026.1:0-51377 GCA_965650035.1 uncultured Pseudoxanthomonas sp. | reverse complement strand
GCCAAGAAGACCGCCAAGAAGGCTGCCAAGAAAGTAGCCAAGAAGAAGCCAGCCAAGAAGGCCGCAAAAAAGGCCGCCAAGAAAGTAGCCAAAAAGCCGGCCAAAAAGGCCGCCAAGAAAGCTACCAAGAAGGCTGCCAAGAAGAAGTCTGCTAAGAAAGCCGCCAAGAAGCCTGCCAAAAAGGCAAAGAAAAAGGCTCCGGTAGCGCTGCCGCCAACCCCGGCTCCGCTGATCTAAAAAAAGAAATCCCGATTACCCGTAAGACATAGAACTCTCTCCCCGGCGCCCAGCGGGGAGGGAGTTTTTTTATGCGCCAGGGTGTAGCCTTCGCCTGCGGACTTGGGAGCGCGCGCATGAAGATCCTGAAGTGGCTTTTGTGGGTAGTCGTGGTGCTGGCGGTGCTGATCGGCGGAGGAGGGTTGCTCTTTCCGGCCAGTTCCCATGTGGAACGGTCGACCCTCATCCAGCGTCCCCCCGCGGAAGTATTCACCACTCTCAATTCCTTCGGCCGCTTCAACGAGTGGTCGCCCTGGTTCGAAAAGGACCCCTCCGCCAAATACACCTATAGCGGTCCGGCATCGGGCGTCGGCGCCAGGATGGCCTGGGTGGGGAACAGTTCGGTCGGCAGCGGCAGCCAGGAAATCATCGAAAGCGTTGCGGACGGCAGGATCGTCAACGCGCTGGACTTCGACGGCAGTCAAGCCAAGGCGACTTTCCAGCTGACCCCGGACGGCAATGGAACCCGGGTGATCTGGTCGCTGGATAGCGAGCACGGCTACAACCCGATCAATCGCCTGTTCGGCGCATTGCTGCTCGACCGCATGGTCGGCGAAGATTACGAAAAGGGTCTGGCCAAACTGAAGGCCGTGCTGGAAAGCGACGTGCTGGAGCGCGGCATGGAAAACAGCCCGCGTTGAGAGCGACTCTTGTCCGCCTCCGGCGCATGCCGGAGTGCGGATGCCCCGCTTACTTGGGCGAGGCCGAAGCCTTGCTGGAAGAGCTGCCGCTTTCGTTGGTGGGGGTGTCGGTGGATTCGGCCATCAGCAGATCGTTGCCGATCGGCGTATCCAGCCACTGCTGTGCAGGCAAGCCCATCGCACGGTCCAGGATGGTGGGCAACAGCCCGGAGGGCACGCTGCTGTCGCTGTTCCACAGGATGGCGATACCCAGATCGCGTTCGGGCACCAACGCCACCAGGCCCCGGTAACCCTGCACGGCGCCGGCGTGGAATACCACCTGATGCCCCGCATAGTCGAAGACGCGCCACCCCAGCGCATAGCTGGCCGAGTACACGCGCTCGCGGCGCCAGCCGGCGCGCATTTCGCCCGGCGTGCTGATCAGCGGCGCATGCAAGGTCGCCAGCAACGGGGCGGGCAACACGTCGGGACGGTGCCCCGTCTGCGCGATCAACCACTGCGCCATGTCGCTCGCGCTGGCATTGACGCCGGCCGCTGGCGGAAGCCGGTAATAACTCGGCTTGGGCATCAGCGACACCCAGCCGTTACGGCTGCGCACATGCGGACGCGCCCAGCGCGGACTGCTTTCGATGCCGGTCAGGCCGATGCTGGCGTCGTTCATACCGAGCGGTTTGAAGATACGCCGATCCACCGCCTGGTCGTAGAAGCTGCCGGTGGCCGCGAACACCACATCGCCGATCAGGCTGAAGGCGACGTTCTGGTAGGCATAGCATTGCCCGGGAGCGCAATCGAGCGGTGCGTAGGCCAGTTTGCGGGAGACGCCGTAGTACTCGCCATTGGATTCGATGTCGCGGTCGAAAGCGTTGTGGTCGTGCAGGCCGACGCGATGGCTGAGCAGGTCGGCCACGGTGACGCGCTGCGTGGCCAGCGGATCGCTGAGTTGGAAGTCGGGTACGTAATCGGTGACCTTGCTGTCCCAGCGCAGAGAACCGTCGTTGACCAGAAGGCCGGTCATGGTGCCGGCGAAAGCCTTGGACAGCGAAGCAAGGCGGAACACGGTATGGCCATCCACCAGTTGCGGTGCGGTCACATCGGTCACGCCATAGCCGCGCGCGCTCAGCACGCGCCCGTTCTGCACGATGGCCATGGCCATGCCCGGGACGCGTTCGCCCACGGTCAGTGCGCTGGCCATGTTCTCGAATGCCGCCACGTCGAAGCCTTGCGCCAACGGCATCACGCGCTGGCTGGCCAGGCTTGTGCGATATGCCTGCGGCTGTGCAGGCGACCGGTACTGTGGAGCGGGGGCGGCGGCTGGAGCGGCGGTGTTGGCAGTCTGGTTCCAGCGAAGCGGAGTCTGTGCGGTGGAAGAAAGCGTCAACGGCAGCAGCAGGCCCAGCAGTCCGATGCGAATGGACCTTGCAGGCCGCGAATTGCTGTTGTCTTTCATCGTGTGTCGCGCCTGCGTAAGCTGTCTCTGTTCCGGATAATAGCGCCGGTTTTTGCAAATGCACAAACGGGGAGAAGTTCGATGACCATCTTGTTCATATTGTTGATGATTGTGGGCCTAGTAGTGGTGGTCGGACTGTGGGGCGTTGGCATTTATAACGGGCTGGTCACTGCCCGCAACGCGTTCAAGAACGCGTTCGCGCAGATCGACGTTCAGCTTCAGCGCCGCTTCGACTTGATTCCCAACCTGGTGGAGACGGCCAAGGGCTATATGAGTCATGAGCGCGAGACGCTGGAAGCGGTGATCGCCGCACGTTCTGCGGCGCAGTCCGGGCTTTCGGCGGCTAAGGCCAATCCCGGCGATCCGGCGGCGATGGCGCAGTTGGCCGCGGCGCAGGGGCAGCTGAATGCGGGGTTGGGGCGGCTGCTGGCGGTGGCCGAAGCCTATCCGGACCTGAAGGCGAACCAGAACATGATGCAGCTCACCGAGGAGCTGACCACTACCGAGAACAAGGTGGCGTTTGCGCGGCAGGCATACAACGATTCTGTGATGGCGTTCAACAATAAGCGCGAGGTGTTTCCGTCCAGCCTGCTGGCGGGGATGTTCAATTTCGGGCCGGCGGCGCTGTTGGATATTCCGGCGGACAAGGCGGAAGTGCGGGAAGCACCGAAGGTGCAGTTCTGACCGAAGTAACCCTCTCCCTTCTTGATGGGGTAGCCCTTCCCCTGCTTGCGGGGGAAGGTGCCGAAGGCGGATGGGGGCGCTCTTGGCGAGGTCTATCCGAGTAGAGCTATAAAAGCGTTTCGCGCTGCGTGCGAGTCACTTTTCTTTGAACGGCAAAGAAAAGTAACCAAAAGAAAGCCGCCCTAACGTCGCGCCCAACGATGAAGCCGTTGGGTTCGCAAACGGATCGGGAATTTTCGGAAGCAGCATCCTGCTGCTCCGAAAACGGCGCACATCCTTGTGCGCCGCCCCTGCGGGGTTTATCCCGACCCGTTTGCCGCGTCTCACGGGGATTGGATCCAAAGCAAAGCAGCAAGCGGAACCCGGCATCAATCGCGAACCAACAGGGCATCATTCCCTCCATGAACTTCTTCGAGCACCAAGCCAAGGCACGCAGCAGTTCCACCCGCATGGTGATTCTGTTCGCGCTGGCGGTGGGCGGGATCGTGTTGGCGGTGGATCTGGCGGTGCTGGTGCTGTTGGGGACTCAGCTGAAAAGCGCGGGCGGCGTTGCGGCGCTGCTGTTGGTCGCCACGGTCGGTACGCTGCTGGTGATCGGCCTGGGTTCGATGTACCGCATGGCTTCGCTGCGCGGCGGCGGCGAAGCGGTCGCGCTGCAGATGGGTGCCACCGAGGTGCCCTCCAGCACCACCGATTTCCAATTGCGGCGCCTGCGCAATGTGGTCGAGGAAATCGCCATCGCTTCCGGCGTGCCGGTGCCAAAGCTCTACGTCATGGAGCATGAAGCGGCCATCAATGCCTTCGCCGCCGGTTACTCGCCTTCCGACGCCGCCGTTGCCGTCACCCGCGGTGCGCTGGATCGGCTCAACCGCAATGAACTGCAGGGCGTGATCGCGCATGAGTTCAGCCACATCCTCAATGGCGACATGCGTCTCAACATCCGTCTGATGGGCACGCTGTTCGGCATCATGATGCTGAGCATCATCGGCCAGCGCGTGCTGATCTACGGGCGCGGCGGCGGCAAGAACGGCGGCGCCGTCCTGGGTGTGGCCCTGGTCGCGCTGATCGTCGGCGGTATCGGCGCGTTTTTCGGGCGCATGATCAAGGCCGGTGTCAGTCGCCAGCGCGAGCTGCTGGCCGATGCCTCGGCGGTGCAGTTCACGCGCCAGACCGAGGGGTTGGCGGGCGCGCTGAAGAAGATCGGCGGCCTGCATGAAGGCTCGCAGCTCACCGACAAAGCCAAGGCCGAGGAAGTCAGCCACATGCTGTTCGGCGAGGGGCTGTCCATGTCGGGCCTGTTCGCCACCCATCCGCCGCTGGTGGAGCGTATCCGCCTGCTGGATCCGTCTTTCAACGAACAGCAGCTGCAACAACTCGCCGCGCGCTGGATGGCCGCGCCGCCCGACGGCATGCAGGAAGACCTGGCGCTGGGTCTGGCCGCCGCACCGCCGCCGCTGCCGGCGCTGGCGCGGGAAATCAGCGTCACCCCGCCGATGATCGCCGCACAGGTGGGCCTGCCTGCCGAGGACGACTACCGCCGCGCGGACAGCATCGCGCAGTCGTTGTCGCCTGATCTGCGCCAGTTGGCGGCGCAGCGCGAAGGCGTCATGCCGTTGCTGCTGGGCTTGCTGGTCGATGACAACCTCGGCATCGCGGCCAACCAGCGCATCGAGGTCGCCGCACGGCTGGGCGAAGCGGTCGCCACGCAAGCCTGGTCGTTGCGCGCCCAGCAGCTCGTGTCTCTGCATCCGATGCTGCGGCTGCCGCTGGCATCGCTGGCCTTTCCGGTGCTGCGTCTGCGTCCGCGGCCGGAACTCGATGCCTTCCTCGCCGCTGTCCATGCGGTGGTGCATGCGGACGGCAAGGTTTCGCTGTTCGAATACTGTCTGGGCAAGTTGCTGGAAGTGCAGGTGCGCGAATCGCTGGACCCCGCGCGTTACGCGCGCTTCGGCCGCCGCAAGCCCGGCAACGTCAAGCGGGAATTCGCGACCTTGCTGGCGGTGGTGGCGCAGGCGGGCAACGACAACAATCCCACCACCGCCCAGCATGCTTATCTGAGCGGATTGCAGCGCGTGCTGCCGCGCGATCATCTTCCGTACGCGCCGCCGGCCGAAGGCGTGCTGGCGCTGGAGAACGTCTGGGAAGGATTGGACGCGCTGGATCCACTGGCCAAGCAGGTGATGGTGGAAGCGATCACCGCCGCGATCAGCCACGACGGTCGGGTCAACGTGGCCGAGTCCGAACTGCTGCGCACGATCTGCGGTGTGCTGCATTGTCCGTTGCCGGCGATGCTCGAACGCGGATGATGGCGAACTCTACGACCGACCAAAGTCGTGATGACCCGATAGCCGATGCGAACGATGATACGCATCGGTGCATCGTGGATAAGCAATGAGCAATTCTCCATCAGCCACCCAAGGCAGCAGCGGCTTGTCTGTGCTCGGGGTATCGTTCGTCGTCGTCTGGTGCACCGGTTATATCGCCGGCAAGCTGATGCTGGGCCATGCGGCCCCGTTCACCGCGCTGGTATGGCGTTTCGGATTGGCGGGACTGGTGTTCGCCGCGTTCGCGATTGTGGCGGGAGCGCGCGGCGGCGGCCGCGATGTGCTGCACAGCATGGTCGCCGGCATGCTGATGCTGTCGATGCAGTTCGGCGGCGTCTATCTGGCCATGGGTTGGGGCGCGAGTGCCGGCGTGACGGCGTTGGTGATCGGCATCATGCCGCTGCTGGTGGCGTTTCTGGCCATGCTTGCGGGCAGCGAGCGGCTGGGCCTTGCGCAGTGGTGCGGCTTGCTGCTGGGCTTCGCAGGCGTGTTGCTGGTCGTGGCCGACCGCGTGGACGGCGCGACACCCACGCGGGCATGGATTGCGTTGGCGGTGGGTTTGGTAGGCATCAGCATGGGAACGCTGTACCAGAAGCGCTATTCGTCGAAGATAGATATGCGCCTGGGCCTGGCCATCCAGAACGGCGTAGCCACGCTCGCATTGCTGCCTTTGGCCTTGGCCGAAGGATTCCGTTTCGAATCGAGCATGGCGTTCTACCAACCGCTGGCCTGGACCGTGCTGGTCAACTCGGTCGGTGGATTCGCATTGCTGTTCCTGCTGATCCGTCGCAATGCGGCGACGGGAGTGGCCGCGTTGTTCTTTCTGATGCCGCCTGTCACTGCGGTGTTCGGGCATCTGTTGCTCGGAGAACACCTGACGCTGCTGAAGGTCGGTGGATTCCTGTTGGCGACGGTGGGCGTGTGGATGGCTACCCGCAATCCTGCTCCGGTGCCTTCGACAGGCTGAATTGCCTGTACGGAATCAGCCCAGCAAGGGTTTGCCGAGAATCAGGTCCGATGCGCGTTCGGCGATCATGATGGTCGGCGCGTTGGTATTGCCGCCGATCAGCGACGGCATCACCGAAGCGTCGATCACGCGCAGGCCTTCCACGCCGTTGACCCGTAGCTGGCTGTCCACCACGGCGGTTCCGTCGCTGCCCATGCGGCAGGTGCCGACCGGGTGGTAGACAGTTTCGGCCTTGGCACGGATGAAGGCGACCAGCTCGCTATCGCTCAGGTCGCTGCGCGGCGGCTGGATCGGCGCGCCGCGATAGGCGTCGAAGGCCTTCTGGGCGAACAATTCGCGCGACAGCCTGGCGCACTCCAGCATCATCTTCAGGTCGAAACCGTCCTCGTCGCCAAGGTAGTTCGCTTCGATGCGTGCGTCGGCACGGGGATCGGTGCTGTTGAGCGTGATCCGCCCGCGGCTGTGCGGGCGCAGGAAACAGGCATGCAGGGTGTAGCCGTCGCCCTTGAGGCGGTTGCGGCCGTGGTCGTCCAGCATCGCCGGGACGAAGTGCAGCTGGATATCGGCGCGCGCGTCCGGCGCCAGCGGCGAGCGCAGGAAGCCGCCGGCTTCGGCGATATTGCTGCTGCCCGGACCGCTGTGGTTTCTCAGATAGTAGTTGTAGGCGATCGCGATATCGCCGACGCGGTCGTAGGTCACGCGTTGGGTGGAATGCTGCAGCGTGCAGATGTCCAGATGATCCTGCAGGTTGCGGCCGACATGCGGTGAATCCACGGCTACGGCGATGCCGTGCTTCTGCAGATGATCGGCCGGGCCGATGCCCGACAGCATCAGCAGCTGCGGCGAATTGATCGCGCCGCCGCTCAGCAGCACTTCGCGTTCGGCGCGTGCCTGGATCTCTTGGCCTCCGCTGGCATAGGCCACTCCGACGGCGCGGCCGTTCTCCAGCAGGATGCGTCGTACCAGCGCGCCGGTCATCACATCCAGATTGGGCCGGGATTTGGCCGGTTGCAGGTAGGCCACGGCCGAGGAGCAGCGCGTGCCGTCCTTCTGGGTGACCTGATACAGGCCCACGCCGGATTGTTCGGGGCCGTTGAAATCGCGGTTGTGGCGGAAGCCCGCCTGCTGCCCGGCCTCGATGAACACCGACGACAGGGCATTGGTGTAGCGCAGGTCGGAGACGTACAGCGGGCCGTCGCTGCCGTGCAGCGCGTCGCCGCCGCGCGAGTTGCGCTCGGAGCGCTTGAAGTAGGGCAGCGTGCCGTTCCAGTCCCAGCCTTCGGCGCCTGCCGCCGCCCAGTCGTCGTAGTCGCCGGCGACGCCGCGGATGTAGCACATGGCATTGATCGAGCTTGAACCGCCCAGTACCTTGCCGCGCGGCCACCACAGGCGGCGGTTGTCGAGCTGCGGCTCGGGCGCGGTGTCGTAGTTCCAGTTCACGCCTTTCTGCCCGACCAGTTTGGCCAGGCCGGCAGGCATGTGGATGAAGGGGTGCCAGTCGCGGGGGCCGGCTTCCAGCAGCAGCACTTTGACGGCGGGGTCTTCGGAAAGGCGGTTGGCCAGCACGCAGCCGGCGGAACCGGCGCCAATGATGATGTAGTCGTACACGCCCAGACCTGTTGCAGGAGTGCGGCGAAGCTAGCCGCCGGGGGTAGAGCAAATGCTCTGTGCGTGGCCGAAGCGCCTAAGCGACTGAAAGCTGGTGGGGATCGGCCCTGTCGGCGCTGGCGATGTTGCAGTGCATCGGATACCGTGCGCGCTGACGTGGCGGTAAAGGATGGGAACGGGGCCATGCAGCCGAACCAGGGGCGCATCCACACGGGCGAATGGCGCGGGGTTGCCATTTCGTTCGTCTACTTCTTCTGTGTGCTGGCCGCCTATTACATGATCCGCCCGGTACGGGAACAGTTGTCGTCCGCGGTCGGTTCGACCCAGCTGCCCTGGTTCTACGCCGCGACCTTCATCGCCACGCTGGTGTTGACGCCGGTGTTCGCCGCGCTGGCTTCGCGCTGGCCGCGCCGGGTGGTGGTGCCAGTGGTGTACGTATTCTTCATCGCCTGCCTGCTGGCCTTCATCCCGGCTTTCACCCATGCGGGCCTGCTCAGCCCGCGCGCGCTGGGCATGGTGTTCTTCGTCTGGGTCAGCGTGTTCAACCTGATCGTGGTGTCGGTGTTCTGGATTTTCATGTCCGACATCTGGAGCCTGGACCAGTCGAAACGGCTGTTCCCGATCATCGCCGTTGCCGGCACGCTGGGTGCGCTCGCCGGGCCGGCGCTGACCCGCTCGCTGGTCAACGTGATCGGCGTGGCGCCGTTGCTGCTGATATCGGCCATCCTGCTGGGCATTGCCACGGTCTGCGTGACGCTGTTGGGCCGCTGGGCGCGCGTGCACGGTGCGCGCCGGCACGAAGCCGGTCACGAGGATGCGGTTGGCGGCGGCATGTGGGATGGTCTGAAGCAGATCTTCGCCGACCCGTTCATACGCGGCATGGCCCTTCTGCTGCTGCTGGCCGACGGCATCGGCACGGTCAACTACGCGCTGATGATCGATTACTCCGGCGCGACCTTCGCCGACGCGGCGGCGCGCACGCGCTTCCACGCCGACGTGGACCTGGTCGCGAACCTGCTGACCGTGATCGTGCAAGTCACCCTGACCCGCTGGCTGTTGCCATTGCGCGGGCCGGGCGCGGTGATCATGCTCTGGGCGCTGGTCAGCATCGCGGTGCTGCTGGTCGTAGTGTTCTCGGCCGATCCGCATGCGCCGCTGTTCACCCTGCCGTTCCTGCTGGGCCCGATAGCGCCGACCGTGCTGGCATTGATCGTCAGTCGCGGCCTGGCCTACGGCATGGCCGAACCGGCGCGGCATAGCCTGTACACCCGCGTGCCGCGCAACGTACGCTACAAGGGCCAGGACGCGGTCGACACTGCGGTATGGCGTTTCGGCGACTTGGCCATCGCAACCGGCATGAATGGTCTGAAGTCGCTGGGCATGACGATTGGCGGCTTCGCCGGACTGAGTGCGCTGGCCGCATTCGCCGCGGCGGGCGTCGGCTGGCGCTTGTGGAGGCGAGTGCAGGCGGTAGGGGAAACGACCGCGTCGCATCATTGACGAAATCGAGGAGACAGCCATGCTTTTGGTTGCACAGATCTTGACGGTTGTGGTCGCTGCTCTGCACGCGTATTTCCTGGTGCTGGAAATGTTCCTGTGGACCAGGCCGCTGGGCCTGAAGACTTTCCGCAATTCACCCGAGAAAGCGGAGACCACGCGCGTGCTGGCCGCCAACCAGGGGTTGTACAACGGCTTTCTGGCGGCGGGTCTGCTGTGGGGTCTGGCGACGGCGCAGTGGAATGTGGTGCTGTTCTTTCTGGGCTGCGTGCTGGTCGCGGCGCTTTACGGCGCCTACAGCGTCAATAAGCGAATCTTCATGGTGCAGGGTGTCCCGGCCATCGCTGCCCTCATCGCGGTGTGGCTGACCCGCATGTAGGAGCGGTGTAGGAGCGACGTGAGTCGCGACCGAATCATTGCGCGCAGTATCAGTCGCGACTCACGTCGCTCCTGCGCATTTCTACGCACGGGCCGGCTTCGGCGACACCCACATCGAGATGCGCGCCTTGAATACGGCGTCGCCCTGCGGGTCGGTGACCACGACGTTCACTGGCAGCTCGTAGCCTTCGGCCGCTTCGCGCGGCGGAAATTCCGGCGTGGCCACTCCGCGCTGGGCGCCGACGGCCTTCTTCAGGTATTCCACGCTCATGCCCTTGGGAATCCAGCGCATCGACGCAGGGATGCTGACGTCGGTCATCAACCCGCCGGTGAATTCGGCCAGGTTGCATAGCGCGATGGCGTGCACGGTGCCCAGGTGGTTGGTGACGCTGCGGCGGTGGGCGATGGTGGCCTCGGCGCGGTTGAGCTCAAGCACGGTCATGCGCGGCTTGATGCTGCCGAAGTAGGGCGCCTTGAAACAGATCAGACGCGAGAACAGCCAGTGGCCGAACGGCTTGCGGGCGATGCGGTTGTAGAGCTGGAGAACGGAAGTGCTCATAGCGTATCGACCCTATGCTTTTGCCCCCTCCCTTGCGAAGTCCCCCAAGAGGACTTCCTTCGGGGCGCAGGGGAGGGTTGGGGAGGGGTTGCTCTTGATCTTGCTGTTGCTCAACGCCTGCGTATCTGAAAGTCAGCGCCAAAAGCACCCCCTCCCAGCCTCCCCCTGCTGCGCAAGGGGAGGGGCAAATCATGCCGCTTCGCGCGACTGCCGCGTCCCGGCGCCGTGCTTGTCGTAGTAACCCGCCGAACGCAACTCATGCGCATCGAAATCGTCCACAGTGATGGTCTCCAGCGTGATCTCGCGCAGCTCTTCCAACTGCCTGCGTTCGTCGGCCGTGATCCAGCCTTCGCGCACGCCTTCGTCCAGCTGCGAAGCGAAATCCAGCGCTTCGATGTCGCTGTTCTTCAGCGCCTTGATGAACTTGCGTTCCACCGGTTCGGCCAGGATCGCCTTGGCCAGGTAGCTGTTGATGCGGCCGCCCGGATTGTTCTCGCACGCGGTCAGGAACACGCCGTCGCCCAGACGGTCGCGCGCCTCGTTCGGCGTCATCAGCAGCGCGGCGACGCGATGACCCAGACGGTCGCTGGGCGCGACGGCGCGGCGGCCCCACGGGAAGATCAGCGGCCACAGCAACCACACCACCGGACGGATCGGGAAGTTGCGCAACGCGGCCGACAGGGCGTTTTCGATCTTGTGCACGCTGTCGTGGAAGGCCCAGGCCAGCAGCGGCTGGTCGGTGACCGGCGCGCCTTCGTCGTGATAACGCTTCAGCATGGCGCTGGTCATGTAGATGTGGCTCAGCACGTCGCCCAACCGGCCGGACAGCGATTCCTTGAACTTCAGCTTGCCGCCCAGCAACAGCATGGACACGTCGGCCATCAACGCCAGGTTGGCGGAGTAGCGGTCCAGCTTGCGGAAGTAACGGCGCGTGTAGTCGTCGCCCGGCGCCGAGCCGATCCTGGCGCCGGTCAGACCGAACCAGAACGAGCGCACCGCGTTGGAGATGGCGAAGCCGATGTGGCCGAACAGGTTGCGATCGAACTCTTCCAGGCCGGCCGCATGGTCGGGATTGGCGGCGGCTTTCATTTCCTTCATCACCCACGGATGGCACAGGATCGCGCCCTGGCCGAAGATCAGCAGGCTGCGGGTCATGATGTTGGCGCCTTCCACGGTGATGGCGATCGGCGCGGCCTGCCAGCTGCGGCCGGCGAAATTGCGTGGCCCCAGGATGATGCCCTTGCCGCCGACCACGTCCATCACGTCCTTGGACACTTCGCGGCCCATTTCGGTGCAATGGTATTTCGCGATGGCCGACGGCACCGACGGCACATCGCCCCGGTCGACCGCCGCCGCCGTGGCCTGCGACAGTGCGCTGATCGCATAAGCCTTGCCGCCGATGCGGGCCAGCGCTTCCTCCACGCCTTCGAAGCGGCCGACCGACAGGCCGAACTGCTTGCGGATGCGCGCGTAGGCGCCGGTAATAAGCGCGCCGGCCTTGGCACCGCCGCTGGCGGTGGAGGGCAGGGTGATGGAACGGCCCACCGCCAGGCACTCGTTGAGCATGTTCCAGCCCAGGCCGGCCTTGTCCACGCCGCCGATCAGTTGGCTGAGCGGAATGAAGACTTCCTTGCCGTGGATGGGGCCGTTCTGGAATGGCGAATTGAGCGGGAAGTGGCGGCGGCCGATTTCCACGCCGGCGGTTTCGCGCGGCAGCAGCGCCAGAGTGATGCCGATGTCGCGCGTGTCGCCGATGAGTTTATCCGGGTCGTACATGCGGAACGCCAGGCCGATCAGCGTGGCCACCGGAGCGAGCGTGATATAGCGCTTGTCGAACGTCAGCTTGATGCCCAGCACGTTGGCGCCGTTCCACTCGCCCTTGCAGACGATGCCGAAGTCGGGAATGGAGGTGGCGTCGGAACCGGCGAACGGACCGGTCAGGCCGAAGCACGGGACCTCCTCGCCCGCCGCCAGACGCGGCAGGTAGTAGTCCTTCTGCTCCTGGGTGCCGTAGTGATTCAGCAGTTCGCCCGGGCCGAGCGAATTGGGTACGCCGACGGTAGAGCTGACCACGCTGGAGACCGAAGCGATCTTCTGGATCACCTTGTGATGCGCCAGCGCCGAGAAACCCAGGCCGCCGTATTCCTTGGGAATGATCATGCCGAAGAACTTGTTCTTCTTGATGAAAGCCCACAGCTCCGGCGGCAGGTCGGCGTAAACGTGGGTGATTTCCCAGTCGTTGGTCATCCGGCACAGCTCTTCCACCGGCCCGTCGAGGAAGGCCTGTTCTTCGGCCGACAACTGCGGCTTGGGATAGTTGAGCAATTTGTTCCAGTCCGGGTCGCCGGTGAACAGCTCGCCCTCGAAACCTACAGAGCCGGTTTCCAGCGCAATGCGCTCGGTCTGCGAAAGCGGCGGCAGCACCTTGCGGAAGAACTTCAGCAACGGCGCGGTCACCAGCGGTTTGCGGATAGCGGGAATAAGCAACGGCATCGCGATCAGCGCCACCAGCACGGCGGCGATGATCGTCGCGGTGACATTGGCGCCCAGCAGCCAGCACGCCACCAACAGAGTCGCGGTGATCGCGGCCCAGTAGGCCAGCCGGATGCGGTGGTAGGCGGCGAATGCACCGACCAGCAGGAAGGCGAGGAAGGGGGCGACGATGCTCATGAGGCGGCTCCGGAAGCGGACTTGGTGACGGCGGATTCGCCGTTTGCGGACAGGTTGGCAGCGGTCGGAAGTTCTGCGCTGGCGGGCGGCAGATCGGCCAGGTATTCCAGCACGGTACCGGTAAATGTGTCGTTGTCGTCGCCGGCCAGCATGTGCGTGGCCTGCGGCAGATGCGCGTGCCGCGCGTGCGGAACCAGTTCCTGGAATTCTTCCACGGTCTTGGCCGAAACAAGATCGCTGCGGCCGCCGCTGATCAGCAGCACCGGACAGCGGATCGTGCGTGCGGCGTCGACTATGTCGTCCTGGTGCTGCGCGCAATCGCGAACCAGATCGTCGATCAGACGCGCATCCCAATGCCAGCGCCAACGGCCGTCGCTGCCTTCGCGCAGGACTTCGCGCAGTTCTTCCGGTGATTTGCGCGAACGGCGATGCGGCAGGTACGCGGCGATGATGTCGGCGGCGTGATCCAGCGAATCGAAGCCCTGCGGAAACGCGGTGACGAAACCCAGGATGCGTTGCAGCCCGGCTTCTTCCCAGCGCGGGGTGATGTCCACCAGCACCATGGCGCGGAACAGGCCCGGCCAGCGCGCTTCGGAAATCATGCCGAACAGGCCGCCCATCGAAGCGCCGACCAGCACCGGCGGCTGCATATGTTCGCCAGCGACGATGATCAGGTCGTCGGCGAATTGTTCGCCGGCGTAGGGCAGCTCGGCAGGATTGCGTGCCGACTCGCCATGGCCGCGCGCGTCATATGAAAGCCCGGCATAGCCCTCTGCTGCCAGCGCCATGCCGCTGCGCTGCCAGGCACCGCGGGTCTGGCCGAAGCCATGCGCGAAAAGCAGCGTATTGGAAGTGGAAGCCTGCAAAGGCGAAGCGGTGGGGAAAGCGGTCGCGGCCAGGGCAAGGCCGCCGGCGCCGGTCAGCGTCCGCGACTGCGCAGGCAATGGACCCGGAAGAGGCTTGGAGGGAATAGATACCATACGGGCTAGTATGGATCTCACAATTTAGAGTAGTCAATCGGTTTCGGTAGCGACCGCGCCAATCCGACGCCGCTGCAAGCTACTGATTCCAGAGACCTTCGCAGTGGCATCGCAAAACATACCGCAACAAACCTCGGCGTATGGTTAAATGTGAAATATGACTGCAAACATGCCCGAATCGGCTTCGGCCAACACGTCCCGACCCGCACGCCTCAGCGCTGAGGATTGGGCGCAGGCCGCGTTGGATCTGGTTGCCGAACAGGGGGTCGCTGCAGTGGCGGTGGAACCGCTGGCGCGTCGCTTGGGTGTCACGAAGGGCAGCTTCTACTGGCATTTCCCCTCACGCGACGCGCTTTTGCAGGCGGCGCTGGAGCGTTGGGAGGCGATCGAACAGGAAAGTGTGTTCGGCAGTCTGGAGGCGGTACCGGATCCCCGGGCGCGCCTGCGCGAGCTCTTCCTGCTGGTCGCCCACGAAGTCAAGCCACACGTTATTTATAGCGAGTTGCTGAAGGCGCTGGACCACCCGGCCGTACAGCCGGTGATCAACCGGGTTTCGCAGCGGCGCCTGGAATATCTGGTTGCATCGTTCCGCCAGGCCGGTCTGGGCCGCACCGAGGCCCAGCACCGTGCGCGCCTGGCGTATTCGGCCTATCTGGGTTTCCTGCAGCTGGCCCTGCAGCTGCAGCAGCCGCGTTTGCATCACGAGGAGTTCGAGGCCTACGTGGAGCATGTGATCAGTACGTTGATCCCGAACTGAGCCCGCTGGTTTCGTCATCCTCGCGAGGGCGGGCCCCGCGCCTCTCTCGAACAACCATGACGTCATCCCAGCGAAAGCTGGGATCCATCTTGATCTTGCTTTGGCTTATGCAATAGAGCGTTTCGCGCTTTGCGCGAGTCACTTTTCTTTGAACGGCAAAGAAAAGTAACCAAAAGAAAGCCGCCCTACAGCGCGCCCAGCGATGAAGCCGCTGGGTCCGCAAGCAGGCCGGGAATTTCCGTAAGGCGCTCCTGCGCCTCCGGAAACGGCGCACATCCCTGTGCGCCGCCCCTGCGGGGTTGAACCCGGCCTGCTTGCCGCGCCTCACGGGGCCGCTAGAGCAAAGCAAAGCGGGTGCAGGGCCGTGGAACACCGTTTTTGCTTTTATCGATCGACCGCCTTAAACCCAACGGCCCATAGCCGCATCCCAATGTCTATGCTGACCGCCGCCATGAGCGAATCGATGACCGACACGACCACCGCCGAGGTGGCCGCCGCTACCGATGCCGCGCTGGCGCGTTCGGCCGCTGCAGGCGATGCCTGCGCCTTCGAGTCGATCTACCGCCGCCACGCCGGGCGCGTACACGGCGTCATCGTCAGACTGGTGGGCGCCCATGGCGTGCGCGCGGAAGATCTGACCCAGGAGGCTTTCGTCCGCGCCTGGCAGGCGCTGCCGAAATTCCGTTTCGAAAGCGCCGTCTCCACCTGGTTGCATCGGTTGGCGGTCACCACCGCGTTGATGGAACTGCGTAGCCGGCGCGGCGGTCCGCGCTTCGACGAAGATGAAGACGCGCTCGACGGCTTGGGCGTCGCCGATTCGGCAGGCAACGGCACCGCGCTTTCGATGGATCTGGAGCGTGCGGTCGCCACCTTGCCGCCGCGCGCCAGAGCGGTACTGGTGCTGCACGATGTGGAAGGCTGGAAACACGAAGAAATCGCCAACGAACTGGGTATGGCGGTAGGCAGTTCGAAGGCGCAGTTGCACCGCGCGCGGCAGTTGCTGCGCGGACGTTTAGGAGGTGAGGCATGAACACGCACAACGACGGCACACACGAAGACAGCATGCAGACCGACGAAGCGTTGCGCTGGCAACTGCGCGGACTACGCCGCGACCTGGACCCACAGACCGACCTGTGGCCGGGCATCGCCGCGCGCATCGCTGCAACGCCCCAGCAAGCCGCCGCGATCGACAAACCGCGGGCGCGCCGATTCGCTCCCTGGGCCATGGCCGCTTCGGTGCTGCTCGCCGTCGGCGTGGTCTGGCAGATGATGCCCGCCGTACAACCGCAAGCGCCGGCCGGCAATCCGATGATCCGCCAGCAAGCCGTCTCCATGGCCCTGGATTACGAACGCGCATTCGCCCGCCTGCAGCAGCAAGCCAATACCCACCCGGAGATGCATGGCGCCTTCGGCGAGCTGGACCGCAGCGCTGCGCAGATACTCAGTGCGATCGACGATGACCCCAACGCGACGTTCCTGCTCGAACAACTTCGCCGTACCTACGCACGACGCCTGCAGTTGACGCAGCGCGCGGTCATGACCTGAGGAGATTCCCATGCGCCACTTCACCCCCATCGCTTCATTGTTCTTCGCTCCGCTGCTGGCGGTTTCCGCCGCGGCCGGCGCCGCCACGCCCATCGATCAGACCCGTGCGCTCGATGCGCGGGGCCGCATCGATATCGAAAACATCAAGGGGCGCATCCAGGTGCGGGCCTGGGAACGCAATGAAGTGAAGATCTCCGGCACTCTCGGAGATGGCGTCGAGAAGCTGGTGGTGGAGGGCGACTCCGAACATCTGGTGGTCAAAGTGCAATACCCTCGGAGCGGCGGCTGGGGCGGCAATAAATCCGGGCCTACCGATCTGCAATTGACCGTGCCGGTGCGCGCGGAGCTGGAGATCGATTCGGTATCGGCGGACGTGGACGTATCCGGCGTGGCGTCCTCGAAATTGTCCATCGACAGCGTCAGCGGAGACGTGCTGGTGGCGGCAGCGCCGGGAGAGGTCGATGTGGAGAGCGTCAGCGGCGACCTGCGGGTCACCGTCAACAGCGGTGATGTCCAGGCGCAGACCGTCAGCGGCGACATCTTCCTGCGCGGTCGCATGAATGGCCAGATCAAGACCGAAACCGTATCGGGCGATATCAATGTCGCCGTCAACGGCGAGCGCGTGCGCGAGTTTTCGTCCAGCACCGTCAGTGGCAACGCCGAGCTGCGCACGGCGCTGGCGGCCAAAGGCGAAATCGGGATGGAAAGCGTCAGCGGCAATCTGCTGCTGGTACTGCCCAGAAATCTGTCCGCACAGGTCAGTGGGGAAAGCTTCAGTGGCGACCTCAAGGCGCCTGACGTGAAGATACAGCGACCCGAACACGGGCCTGGTTCGAGCTTCAGTACTCGTTACGGCGCGGGAGAAGGTGAGATCAGACTGGAAACATTCTCGGGCAATGCGGAATTGAAGCTGGAATGACCTGGCGGAAGAAGACACTGCGAGGCGTTTGCTTTTCCCTTCTCCCGGCGGGAGCAGAGTCTGCCCCGTAGGGCTGAAGGGTACGTCGCAGCACGAATTTTCGAACTGCCGCAGTTGTTTCAACATGACTGCTTCGCCGTACCTTCACCCCAACCCCTCTCAGCCCTGCACCCCCCTCCGGGGCGCCGGTGGGAGAGGGGCTTCAATCCTCGGTCACGGTCAAGCTGCACCCGGAATGGATTGCAAACGGCCATTGCGCCATTCGGTCACACGCACAGCGTAACCCTGCTCCTGCAAGTAGCGAAGAATCGAGCGCACGGTGATCACCGGATAGTCGCCCGACAGGCGGGTGCCGACGGAGTGGTCGGTGAAGATGGTATTGACGCCGAACAATCCGCCCATCACGCGCTTTGCATAGGCGATATGGACGATGTCCGGCCTGAAGCCATCGTGTTGCGCCCACGCGTATGCGATGCGGCGGTTTTGCAGTTCCGGCGTGGACGCGACCGCTGCGAGGGTTTCCAGCACCCAGGCCGTGGAGTTCTGGTAATCGTTGCTGCCAGGACGTGCGATGAGGTTGTAAGCCTGTTCGTGCAAGGTGTTACGCGGCAAGTCACGCAGGTGATCGGCCAGGCGCTGCGCCAGATCCGGCTTCAGCCAGACGATGCGGGCGTCCTGATTCACCAGATCGTCGGCGAAGAAGTTAACCAGCCCCTGCGCATGCAGGGCCGAGCGTGCCGTGCCGCATTCATTGAGCAAATGCAGGACGGTCCAGCGGCCATCGCTGTGGTCGCGCAGCGCGAAGCCGACATGACTGTAGAGCAGTCCTTGCTTGGAAAGATCGGTGCCAACGCGCGCTACCAATGCGACCGGTGCGTCGGTTTCGTCCAGTGCGGCCACCACGCGCATCGCGGTGACGGTCGCGTCGGCGAGCTTTTGCGGTGTGGCCGGCTGGATGTCGCACTGCGTCCCGGCATGAGTGACCAGCGGCAATGCCAGGCAGAGCACCAGCAGCCAGGCGGTAGGCTTCACTGGCTGATCCGCCGGCTATGGATATGGGGCCGCGCAGCGGGCTCGGGGAGGAAGGCGATCGCTTTGTCGCCCACCATCAACAGCAAACCCCCCGAGACCACCAGCGCGGTCCCCACGCTGGTCTTGGGCGAGCCGGAAAGCAGGTTGTAGTCGGGTTCTACAAGGCCGGCCAGCAAGATGGAACCGAATGCCGGCGCCACCGAAATCGTCAGTACCGTGCCGCGTGCGCTGGCCTGCACGCCGGTTACGGTGAAATGGGCTCCAGCCTTCAATGCATCGTAGAGCGCAATCGGGACTTCGACTGAAGCATCCAGACTGGCCGTCGAGGCATCGCTGACATGGTTGGATTGCGCGGTGGCCGGGGTGTGGAAACCACCCAGCAACAAACCCAATACCAAGATCGGAAAGCAAGCGTAGCGGTGCGGCATGGTCGACTCCGGATTGGGCTTGGCCGCAGCTTGCGTGTCTTGAGCCGAAACTCAACATTTTTCTACCGGGTGGCCGGATGCTATGGGTTGGGTATACGATTCCTAGACCTATGGCCCTCTCCATCGAACTAGTCGACTCCCTGAAACGCTGCCTGCGCGCGCAAGGCCTGACCTATCGTGACCTGGCCGCGCGCTTGAAACTGAGCGAAGCGGCGATCAAGCGGATGTTTTCGCAACGCGCCATGAGCCTGCAGCGGCTGGAACAGATCTGCGATGCGCTGGACGTGGGCTTGGCCGAACTCAGCGCCGAGTCCGCCCGTGGCCGTCCTGCCATGGCCAACCTCAGCGAATCGCAGGAACAAGCGTTGGTGGGCGAGCCTGCCTTGTTGCTCGCCTTGTTCCTGACCATCAACCGCTGGCGCCAGGAGGACGTGCTGGCGCAGTTCGACTTCAACGTCGCGCAATGGACCGCACTGCTGGTGAAGCTGGACCGTTTGGGAATCATCGAATTGATGCCGGGCAACCGCGGGCGCCCGCTCACCGCGCGCAATTTCCGCTGGCGCGCAAATGGACCGATGGAGCGCTACTTCCGCTTGAACCTGCTCGGCGATTTCTTCGCCGATCCCTTCGACGGCGAACAGGACGCACTGCTGTTGCTGAGCGGCAGTCTGAGCATCGAAGGCGTCAAGCAACTCCGCCTGCGATTGGAAGAACTGGCGCGCGAGTTCGACGCGTTGCTGGCCCGCGATGCGACCTTGAGCGCACAGGAACGGGTCGGCGTCAGTCTGGTGTTGGCGCAGAAGCCGTGGCTGCTGCAGTTGTTCCAACCCTACAGGCGCGCGCAGAACGGCTGATAACGTTTTCGCAAACGTTTTCATGGAGTCGGGCCTGCGCTGCAGCAAGACCCCGCTTGCCGGCGCGAGTACCATTTAGTTGCATTCGCAACGATATGGTTGGCCTGGGAGGGCGCGCATGAACGCAGCGATTTCGTACTTCGGCGAAAAAAAACCGGCCGGCAGCCGACTCGATAGTTTGAACCGCTGGGTCGCCGAAACCGCCGCGTTGACCCGGCCGGATTCGATCCACTGGTGCGACGGCAGCGACGACGAGTACGCCGCGCTGCTTCAATTGATGAAGGACGACGGCACGCTGCTGCCGCTCAATCCCGATACGCACCCGGGCAGCTGGCTGCACCGCTCCGACCCCAGCGATGTCGCACGCGTCGAACATCTCACCTTCGTCTGCAGCCGCGACCGCGAAGATGCCGGCCCCAACAACCACTGGATGGCACCGGCCGAGGGCCATCGGAAGATGGACGCCTTGTTCGCCGGCTGCATGCGCGGCCGCACGCTTTATGTCATTCCCTACTGCATGGGTCCGATCGATTCTCCACTGGCGCGTTGCGGCGTTGAGATCACCGACTCGCCTTACGTGGTGGCCAATATGCGCCTGATGACCCGTATGGGCGCGCTGGCGCTGGCACGCATCGAGCGCGAGGGTGCGGAGGGCGGCATGTATGTCAAAGGTCTGCATTCCACCGGCGAACTGGACCCGGATCGCCGCTTCATCATGCATTTCCCGGAAGAGCTGAGCATAAAGAGTTATGGCTCGGGCTATGGCGGCAATGCGTTGCTGGGGAAGAAATGCCATGCCTTGCGCATCGCTTCCTGGCAGGCGCGGCGGGAAGGCTGGCTGGCCGAGCACATGCTCATCGTCGGCATCGAGAATCCGCGCGGCGAGACCCATTACATCGCCGCGGCCTTCCCGTCGGCCTGCGGCAAGACCAACCTGGCCATGCTGATCCCGCCGGAGAGCTATCGCGCAGCCGGGTGGAAGGTGTGGACGGTGGGCGACGATATCTGCTGGATGCGTCCCGGTGCGGACGGCCGCCTGTACGCCATCAACCCGGAAGCAGGCTTTTTCGGCGTTGCGCCGGGCACCTCGGAGAAATCCAATCCCAATGCGCTGGCCACCATCGGACGCGACACCATCTTCACCAATGTCGCGACGACCGCCGACAACCAGCCCTGGTGGGAAGGCCTGGATGCCCGGGTGCCGTCGAAGGACTGGCAAGGCCGCGATTTCGATCCCGCCAACGGTCCGGCCGCGCATCCCAATTCGCGCTTCACGGTTTCTGCCCGCCAGTGCCCCAGTTACTCGGCGCGCGCCGAAGATCCGCAGGGCGTGCCGATCTCGGCCATTGTCTTCGGCGGCCGCCGCGCCTCGCTGGTGCCGCTGGTGTTCGAGGCCCGCGACTGGACCCACGGCGTGCTGGTCGGCGCCAGCATGGGTTCGGAAACCACCGCTGCCGCTACCGGCGATGTTGGCGTGATGCGCCGCGACCCCATGGCCATGAAGCCGTTCTGCGGCTACAACTTCGCCGACTATTTCGCGCACTGGCTGTCCTTCGATGTGCCCGGCGCCCGGTTGCCCAAGATCTTCCACGTCAACTGGTTCCGTAAGGACGAGGGCGGAAAGTTCCTGTGGCCCGGCTTCGGCGAGAACCTGCGGGTGCTGGAATGGATGATCGAACGGGTGGAGGGCCGGGCAGGGGCGATGGAGCTTCCGATAGGTCTGCAGCCACAGCCCGCGGATCTCAATCTGCAAGGAGCCGGCATTTTGCCCACGGAGCTAGCAGAGCTCTTCTCCTTCGATAATTCGGCCTGGAGGGCCGAATTCGAACAGATCTGCGCCTATCTTGACGAATACGGCGAAAAAATCCCGGCTCCCCTGGTCGCCGAAGCGCTTAACGCACTTGGCATTTTGAGATGACCCGACTGGGTATCAGGCTTTAGCAGGTTTGGCGTGCCATTCAGCTGAAATTGTGACTTGAAGTTTTTGAACAGGGGAAATGGAACTCGCATCACTAATTCATAACAACATAAGTTATTGTTTTTAATGAATATTCGTACTGAAATGTGAGATTTCGTTGCGGTTGTATCCATCACCGTAAAAATTACGTTATCCTTCGGCCACCAGGCGTACTCCCATTTGGCGTCTGTTTATTTGGCTTGGGTCCTTGCGACCTGGTCTTCAACTCGACCTTGAGAGAGAGCATCAAATGACCAACCTTAAGAAGCTGCCAGGCGCGATTAAGTTCGCGTTGTTCGCCAGCGCGGCGACGCTGGTTTCCGGCAACGTAGTTGCACAGGAAACCGAAACCGACGCCAAGACCCTCGACCGCATCGAAGTCACCGGTTCGCGCCTGAAGCGCGCCGATATTGAAGGCTCGCTGCCCGTAGTCGTGATCGACCGCGCGCAGATCGATGCCAGCGGCAAAGTATCCGTGGCCGATGTGCTGCGCGATTCGACTTTCTCCTCGTTCGGCAACGTCAAGCCGCAGTCCGGTAGCTCGGCTCAGGCGCTGTCCGATATCAGCCTGCGCGGTCTGGGTTCCGACCGTACGCTGGTCCTGATCGATGGCCGTCGCGCGCCGAAGGCCCCGTTCTCGGGTCAGGCGGCCGACCTCAACGCCGTCCCGCTCGCTGCGGTGGAGCGCATCGAAATCCTGTCCGACGGCGCTTCGGCGGTCTACGGTTCGGATGCGATCGGCGGTGTGGTCAATATCATCCTGCGCAAGGATTTCAACGGCGCGGAAGTCCGCATCGGCACCGGCCAGACCAAGATCCAGGGCGGCGATACGGATGAGGGTTCGGCCATCTTCGGCATTTCCAGCGACCGTGGCAGCTTGATCGGTGGTGTTTCCTACTCCAAGCGCGGCATGGTGTTCACCAAGGACCAGATTGGCGGCAGCGGCCTGGGCGTTTCCTCGTACGGTAACAACTACCGTAACGTCGTCCCCAACCCCGATCGCGCAGACCCCACCACTCCCGCACGTCCGGGTGTAGCGGCCGATTGGTCCCCCACCGGTCCCTTCCGCCGCATCACGACCTTCCCTTGCGATACCAACGGCTTCTGGATCACTACGGGCGGCACTTGCTCGTTCGACTTCAACTCCGTGGCCGCCAACGAAGCCTCGGTGGACAACAAGTCGCTGTTCTCTCGTGGCGAATACCAGATCAACGACGACTGGTCGCTCTACATGACCGCCACGGCCACCCGCGTCAGCAGCTTCGGCCGCTACGCACCCACCCCGGGTGAAGTCTATGTGCTCTCCGACACCCCGAACGATCCGGTTCAGGGCGACGGCTTGGGCTCGTTCGTCCGTCACCGCTTCGCCGCTGCCGGCAATCGCGACACCAGCACCGATGCGACCATCACCGATCTGTTGGTCGGCGCACAGGGTCAGCTGACCGACAAGATCTCGCTGGACTTCGGCTTGCGCCGCAACGAATACCACTACGAAGAACTCGGCCACGGGTTCATCGTGCGCAGGTTGGCCGAACTGGCCATCAACAGCGGCGACTACAACCTGTCCGATCCTTTCGGTGCCGATCCTGCGGTCATCAAGGGTTTCACCGCCACGATCGCCCGCGAATCCACCTGGAAGACCGAAGAGCTGTACGCCATCGCCAATATCGACCTGTTCGAAATGGGCGGCGGTGTGTCGAATGCCGTCCTGGGTGGCGAATACCGCAAGGAGGACTACGCCGATGTCTTCGATCCGCTTTCCGAAGCGGGTGAGATTGAAGGCTCCGCCGGCAACTCCGCCGGTGGCGGTCGCGATGTCTACTCGGTGTTCTTCGAATGGCTGTTCCCGTTCACCAGCACCTTCGACGTCACCATCGCGGGCCGTTACGACAAATACAGCGATTACGGCAACGACTTCTCGCCGAAGATCGCCGCTCGCTGGCAGCCGCTGGACAACCTGACCTTCCGCGCTTCGTACGGCGAAGGCTTCCGCGCTCCGACGCTGGACATCCTGACCCAGCAGGCCGCGTTCTCGGCCGACCCGGTCATCGATCCCGATACCTGCGTGGCTTTCGGCGGCAACCCGGCCACCTGCGGGAACGAAGAAGTCCAGGTCAACTCGACGGTTATCGCCAATGGAGCGTTGAAGTCCGAGCAGTCGAAGCAGTACAGCGTGGGCGTAGCCTACGACCCGTTCGACTGGCTGAACGTGACCCTCGATTACTACAACATCAAGGTCGACAACCGCATCAACCAGTTCACCGCACAGGAGCTGGTCGACCGCTCGCTGAATCCGGCCCTGGGAGCGATTCCCGCCGGCCTGAGCGTGACGCGTGATCCGATCTCCAACGCGATCACCAACGTCACTCGCGGTTCCGCCAACGAAGGTACGCTGAAGACCGACGGCTTCGACTTCAACCTGCGTACCGAATTCGACCTTGGCGGCGCTGGCAAGCTGAACAATGCGTTGCAGGTGTCGTACGTCAAAAAGTTCGACATTATCTCGATAGTCGGCGACGTGACGAACGAAGCTGGTATCAAGGGTCAGCCGGACCTTCGCGCCGCTCTGCGCAACACCTGGGCGCTGGGCGATTTCACCGTGGGTTGGAACATCAACTACATCGGTGACAACAAGGATCCGAATTTCCTTGACGAAGACGGCGAGCTGGTTGTCGAGCCCACCGTTGGCGGTTACGCCACCAACGACGTGTTCGTGAACTACAAGACCCCGTGGAAGGCCTCCATCACCGTTGGTGCCAACAACGTCGGCGACCGCTACCCGGAACTGGTGGACTTCGACGGACGTCCGTGGAACTTCAGGCTGTACGACGCTTACGGTCGTACCGTGTACTTCCGTTACACGCAGTCGTTCTAAGCAGTTAAGCAGTCAGGTTGTATTGAAGGGCCCCGGAAACGGGGCCCTTTTTTTGGGTCGGTTTAGGTGACAATACGGCGATGGACAACAGCGGACGCGCACGCAGCGAGGCCTGGTCGAACTACTGGAAGAGCGGCGCGCTGCACTCTTGCATAGGCAGCTATGCCGGCAACTACGGCGGCGCGATCGGGGAGTTCTGGAATTCCGTTTTCGGCCGTCTGCACGAAGGCAGCAATGTACTGGACATCGCGACAGGCAATGGAGCCTTGCCCAAGCTGCTTCTGGACGGCTTTCCGGACAGGTTCGCGCGCGTGGACGCGGTCGACTATTCGACGGTGGCGCCCGCATGGTACGACCCGGAGAAGATGGGGAGGATTGCGTTCCATCCGAACGTGGCGATGGAGCGGCTTCCTTTCGAGGATCGTGGATTCGATGCAGTCGTCAGTCAGTACGGTATGGAGTACGGCCGCCGCCAGGAATCTCTGGAGGAATGCCTGAGGGTCGCGAAAGAGTCGGCGATCTTCGCCTTCATCTGGCACCACGCCGATGGTGTGCTGGTGCGAGTGGCCGAGCAGGAAGTCGCGCACATCGACAGGCTGCTCGCCAGCGACGGCCTGGTGTCGGCTGCCGTGCGGATAGTCCCGTGGCTGCAGGCGGCTCGAAAAGATCCGTCGGCCGGCCTGAATGCCGAAGCATTGGAATGCCGCGCCCAGTACAACGCATCGATGTCGCGGCTGGCGGAGGCTATCGACGCCAGCAAGGTGCCCGATCTACTGCTGGATAGTAGGGAATATGTACATTCGCTGGTCGCATCGACTGGGGTCGTGGAAACGGAGGCGTTGCTGGAAAAGCTGCGCGCTTACGGGGAAGGATTGATGGGCGCCCGTCTGCGCAGCGCCGAAATGGTGAGCAGCGCCCTGGATGCTCAGCAAGCTCATGCTATCGGGGCGTACTTCAAGCACGCACGGCCAGCGCTGCAGACACGGCTCGAACCCGTCAGCCAGGGCTCCGAAGGCATCATCGGCTGGGGATTCGTGGCTGCCACGCAGTTGGAATGAAGAGAGGCAATGCGTGCTCTTGATCAGAGCGCGCTAAGACGCAGCTTATTAGAGGTCCTGTTCGTAGCGCACGTAGGGCACGGTGCCTTCGTCGCCGCTTTCATCGCTTGGCGAGAAGGGATTCTTGCCGCGGGTGATGACGTTTTCCGCACCCACGGTCAGCTGGCCGCTCCATGGGGTGCGCCAGGTGAGGCCCAGGCCCAGGCCTTCCCACTTGCCCGGCTGGCCGGGGACATCGACTACGCGGCCGACGATATTGGCGCTGAAGGCGCCATAGCCGCCGCCAACGCTGAGGCTTTTGGTGTTCCAACGGTCGGCGATGGCCGGTACATCGGCGATTGGCACCAGGCGCGCACGGGCTACTGCGCCGCCAATGCGTACGTAGCCTTCGCGGCCGATGTTCTTCTGGCCGAATATGGCCAGATCGTTTTCTTCGACGCGTGCGCCGGCGTTGGAGGACAGCCAGGCGGGGAGGGTGTCGCGGCCGGTGCCGGCAGACAATCCCAGCTTGCCGCCCGGACGAGTAAGGGAGGCGCCGGCGCTAAGGCGCTGGCTGCTGCCGTCATTGCCGTCGGTGAGTTCGGCGACGGCGCAATTGCTGATCAGGCTGCCGATGCTGCTGGCGCTCTGGCGGTTGCAGACCAGTCCAAGGGAGTCGCCGGCTTCAAGGCCGAAGGCCGCTCCCAGCGTGTTGCTGCCCAGGCGCCAGCTGGCACCAGCCGAGGCTTCGCCGGTCGGCTCCAGCAGGAGCACCGCTTCGACTTTGCCGCTGGTGTTGTTCCAGACCGGAAGAACCGTGGGATCGCGCTTGGAGGCTTGCGGCTTCTTGGATTGCGCCTGCGCGCCAGCCGCCACGCCAAAGGCGAGCAGCAGGACAAACGGCAGATGCAGAAGACGCAGGTTCATGGCTAGCTTAAGACTCCCAACCCCGCGCTGGGGTTCCCCTCCCAAGGGGATCTGATGCTATTCGATTTATGTTTCTTTAACAAGTCCCCGACACCCGCACGAAAGCTATTGGAGCCGTTCAGGGGCTGCTATTCCGACCGGCGGCAGGGCGAAAAGTTCATCGATTTCCGGCGCACTGAAAATATAGCTCTGGCCACAGAACTCGCAACGCACTTGGGCCTGGCCGTCGGCCAGGGCGGCATGGGCTTCTTCGGCTCCCAGGGACTGCAGCATGGCCGCCACCCGTTGCTGGGAGCAGGAACAGGCGAAGCGCAGGGGGCGTTCGGCCAGGATCGTTGGCTCCTCCTCGTGGAAGAGGCGGTGCAAAAGCTCCCCCACGGGAACGGCCAGCAGCTCGTCGGATCGCAAAGTCTCGAACAAGGCCCCAGCGCGGTTCCAGCCGTCGCTGTCGCCTTCGTCGCCCGGCAGCTTCTGCAGCATCAACCCGGCCGCCGCCTTGCCGTCGGCGGCCAGCAGCAGGCGAGTGGGCAGCTGCTCGGACTGATGGAAGTAGTTCTCGAACGCCTCGGAAAGAGTGGCGGCGTGCAGGGAAACCAGGCTCTGGTAGCGCTGCGGTTCGCGCGGGTCGAGACCGGGGTTCTCGATGGTGATGGCCAGCAGCGCTTCCTCGCCGAGTTCGCGCAGGTCTTGCGGGGAGTCCTGGTCTTCCGCCAGCCGGGCGATACCGCGCAAGGTTCCTTGCGCGGTGCATTCGGCGAACAGCGTGCGCAACGCGCCCGGGCTGCGCAGTTGCAGGGACAAGCGGCCGTTGACCTTGGCATGGCCGGTGAACAGCGCGGAGGCGGCGCAGGCCTGGCCCAGCAGCGCGCGCGCGCGGTCGGCATAGGAGGCGTGGGACAGGATCTCCTGCCAGGTATTTTCCAGGCGCACGCAGACGCCGCGCACGCCGGCTTTGGGCAGAAGGAAGCGTGTCTGGTTGTCGCCGGTATTGGTCACAGTTCTCCGAGGTCGGCGTTTTCGCCGTAAAAAGCCATGATGCTCTCAACGGTATGGGCGACTAACTGCCGTTCAAGCGGCGTAAGCATGGGATGCCATACGTCGAAGATCAGCACGACGCGAAGCCGATCGCTGTAGTTCCATGCTTCATGGGTGATGGTGTCGTCGAACGCGACCACTTTGCCGGGCCGCCAGATATGGGTTTCTCCGCCCACGCGTAGCCCGCAGTCGGGTGGAACGATCAGGGGAAGATGCACTGTCAGGCGGGTGTTGGTCGCTCCATTGTGCGGAGGGATATGGGTGCCCGGCTTGAGCGCCGAGAAAAAAGCCACCGGCGCCCGGTTGGGAATGACATTCTGCGGTGCGCGGCTTATGGCCGCTTCGGTGCGTGGGCATAGATCGGCGTTGGAATCGATGCGAGCGCCGTTCTTCCACAGGAAAAGCGCGCCCCAGTCCAGGTTGTGATCAAGCGCATCGAACTGCCCGGTGGGAGCGCCTGCCTGCGTTTGTACGTACGGCACGAAAAGATCAGGCCGCTGCAACAGCGATTCCAGCTCGCCGAGAATATCGGGGAAGGCTGCCTCCATGGCGGGCACCCAGTCGAAGGCGGAGGTGTCGAAAAAAGGAATGGCCGGAAGCCTCGGATAAGGCAGCATCAATGGCCGCGCAGTGACGAACTCACGGCGTCCGGTCACGATATCCAGGCAGTTTTCGAAGCGTTCCAGCTCAGGGCGGCTTCCTTTGCCTATCAGCCCGTGCATACGATCCTGCAGGAACTCGCGCAGCGACTCCTGGTTATCGCCTACGGCTTTTCTCGCTTGCGCGACGAGCGGCTGCAATTGCGGCGACTGCATGGCCGATTCCGGCATGTAAGCCAGCGCTCTTCCCCAGGAGGCCGCCGCATCCCTGGGCTGTCCTTTCGCTTCGAGCAGCCGCGCCCGTTCCATATGGGCACCCCAAGCCGTGGGATCGGCAACGATGGCCTGGTTGATCGAAGCCAGGGCGTCGTCGGTGTTGCCCTGCGCACTGTGCAGCCGCGACAGATTGGCGTGCGCCATGGCGAATTCCGGGGCCGCGGCCACCGCTCGTAGCAGATAGTCGCGGGCCAGCGCGAAATCGCCACGCGCCATACTGTAGACGCCGATGAAATTGAGCGCCGGCGGATAGTCGGGTTCGATGTCCAGAACCTGTTTCCACCGGCTGACAGCCGCTTCCGACTGGCCGCGCCTGGACATCAGGTCGGCCTCGGTCATCAGGGCGGCTATCCGGTCTTGTGCTTGCATGGCCGCCCTTCGATGTACTCACCGCGATGAGCGAAAGGTTAACATTGCGGCAAGATTCCAAACCATTTGCCGGGAACCTACGCCATCGATCCGCCTCTTACCCGACGATCCCGATCCCGTCGCTGGTTGCGCTGGCTGCTGGCGTTACCGTTCCTGTTCGCCGCGGCCAGCATCCTGCAGGTGGCGGTGCTGCGTTTCGTCGATCCGCCTTTCTCCGCATTCATGATGGCCCGCCAATTCGAGGCGTGGGGTGCGGGCGAAGTGAGCTTCCGGGTGGCCTACGATTGGCGCGATATCGATAGGATATCGCCCAGCCTGCCGGTCGCCATGGTGGCCGCGGAGGACCAGAATTTCGCCACCCACCGCGGTTTCGACTTCAAGGCAATAGAGAAAGCCCGCGCCAACAACGCCAAAGGCCGCAGGGTGCGTGGCGCGAGCACGGTCAGCCAGCAGGTCGCCAAGAACCTGTTTCTGTGGCAGGGCCGCAGCTGGGTGCGCAAAGGCGTGGAAGCCTGGTACACGCTGCTGATCGAACTGATGTGGCCGAAGACGCGCATCCTGGAGGTCTACGCCAACATCGCCGAGTTCGGCGATGGCATCTACGGCGCGCAGGCGGCGTCGCGCAGCTATTGGCACAAGGACGCGAGCCACTTGTCTCCGGCCGAAAGCGCCCGATTGGCCGCGGTGCTGCCTGCCCCGAGGCGTTACAGTGTTGCCCGCCCCGGACCTTTCGTGCAGCGACGCGCCAACTGGATCCAGCGACAGGCGCGGCAGATCGGCGGATCGGGCTATCTGCAATCACTGGATTGAACATGCCCCACGATCAGGATCGCCTTACCGTAGTGGTGGCCGCGCGCAACGAGGCCGAGGCGCTGCCTGCGCTGCACCCGCGCATCGTCGCGGCGCTGCAGCGCCTGGAAGGAGTGGAAGGCCGGGTAATTTACGTGGACGACGGCAGTACCGATGCCACCTGGGAAACGATGCAACGCCTGGCCCGGCACGATGCGTGCGTCTCCCTGCTGCGCCTGTCGCGCAATTTCGGTAAAGAACTCGCGCTGACCGCAGCGCTGGACCAGGTGGAAACCGGCGCAGTGCTCATCCTCGACGCTGACGGGCAGGACCCGCCGGAGCTGATTCCGCAATTCGTTTCGAAGTGGCGCGAAGGCTACGACGATGTGCACGGCACGCGTATCCAACGCGAGGGCGAGGGATGGTTGAAACGCGCCACCGCGGCCGGTTTCTACCGCGTGATCGGACGCTTGTCCAAGACCCCCATTCCCGCCGATACCGGCGATTTCCGTCTGCTGTCGCCGCGCGCGCTGACTGCGTTGCGGCAGTTGCGCGAACGGCACCGTTTCATGAAGGGGTTGTTCGGTTGGGTGGGCTTCAACCAGGTGGCTATTCCCTATCGCCGCGACGCCCGTCTTGCGGGACGCAGCAATTTCGGTCTCTGGAAGTTGTGGAACTTCGCGCTGGAAGGCATTACCAGTTTTTCCACTGCACCGTTGCGCGTGGCCACCTATTTCGGCCTGCTGACCGCGGCGTTCTCTTTCGTATTCGCGGTCTGGATCATGGTCAAGGCCGCCTTGTACGGCGATCCTGTGGCGGGTTGGCCCACGATGATGGTGGTGATCCTGTTCCTGGGCGGCATCCAGTTGATCGCGTTGGGATTGATAGGCGAATACCTGGGCCGGCTGTACGACGAAGCCAAGCAGCGGCCGCTGTATCTGGTGGATGTCTGGCAACCGGGCGCAGGAGGAGTATTCTCGGCTCAGCAATCCGGTACGAAAGGAGAGGTCGATGCATACGCTACGCCAACTGTTGGGAAGCAAGACTCCTGAGGTCTATGCGGTCGCCCCCGGCGACTCCGTAATCGACGCCATACGCCTGATGGCCGAAAAAAGCGTGGGCGCGGTGCTGGTGATGGACGGCGCAAGTCTGGCCGGCATCGTTTCCGAACGCGACTACGCGCGCAAAGTCGTGCTGCACGGCCGCTCGTCCGCCGATACCTCGGTACGCGACATCATGACCGCGGGCGTGATCACGGTGGGGCCCAACCACACGGTCGAACATTGCATGCAGCTGGTGACCGACCACCGCATCCGCCATCTGCCCGTATTGGAGGACGGCGAAGTGATCGGCGTGATCTCGATCGGCGATCTGGTCAAGGCGGTGATCGAGGATCAGAAGGTCCAGCTGGATCAGTTGCAGCGGTATATCGCCAGTTAGGTGCCATGTCGGACTCCAGTGGTTTGCTAACCGTTCTCGAAGAGACTCGGCGACTTCTCGCTCGTCCTGACAATGACTTTTCCCGCTCGTCCTGGAAGGACCAGACTGCCGCTCTCCAAGAAATGGATGCTCATATCCAGCAGGTGGAGTACGGGTTGCTTCCCGATCTTTCCGTTTTGTATGCACCCACTGGCCCCCTTCAAGAAGTCAGCCTGGGTAGTGGCTGGGCCCAGGAGTTTCTAGTTCTCGCAGAGCGATTTGACACGTAGGGCGGGCATTGCCCGCCCTACTTGGCGTACTTGCCGCCGCAGTTGCTGTCTTTCCCCGGCCCCAGCTCCAACGTTGCCAGCAAAGCGGCAGGCGGGGCGATGCTGCCTAGCGTCACGGCCAGTGCGCCGCGCAATCCGAGGCGTTTGAAATCCGGATGGAACGAGGGATCCTTGAAGGTGCCGCCGACCACCAGCGGCGACCGCAACGCCAGGATGCTGCGGTCCTTGGGCCGCGGCCGCAATTCCAGATCCAGCGTTTCGTTCTTCAAATTGATATTGCCCTGGCCGACAATGATCGTGTCTTCGGTATCGAAGGCCAGCGCCCGCGACTGCATCAGTCCGTCCTTCACCGCGAAATCGCCGAACGCGCAGCGGATGGGCACCTTGCGGTCCTTGGTGACCAGAAACTTGAGCGCTTCGGCGATATCGATGCCGGCCAATTCCATCAACAGATTGCTGATCTGTCCATGTCCCATGCCTAGCGCTATATCGCCGTCGGCGCTTCCGAGCATCGCGGCGATGGAGTTGCCGGTGCCGGTAATCGCGATATCGCCGCCTATCAAGCCCACCGCATCCTGGGTCAACTTCACATCGGGGAAGAGTTTGGACAAGTTCAAGCGACGCGCCGACACCTGCGCGCGCGTGCGTATCACCGCTTCGCGCGCGTCCATGCGGATGTTGGAACGGATGTCGCCGCCGGCAACGCCGAAATTGAGAGGCACCAATTCCAGGATGCCGTCATTGAGCTTGAGATGCGCGTCCATGTCGTCCAGCGGCAGGCTGGGCGCGTTGATGCGATGGGCCTTCAGGCGCACGTCCGCATCCATCGAACGCAGCTTGCCCAGATCGTATGGCTTGTCGGGTAGCACGCGGGTGTCGGCGGCAAGCTGCAGCGCCTGCGCCTTCAATTCCGGATTGGTGGTTTCATCGCCGCCGGCCTGCGGCGGAGCGCCCAGGAAGCCGGCCAGATCGTCCAGGTCCAGTCGCTTGGAGACCAGGTCGGCTTCCAGCAACGGGCGCTTGCGGCCCAGGGTCACATTGGCGGTGCCGCCCAGATCGCTGTCGCCCACCACGCCGGTGAAATCCTGGTAGCGCCACACATCGGCTTTGCGTATCAGGCGCCCATCCAGTTTGTAGGGCGGGGTGGCGGGAGTAGCGATGCCGATCAGCGGATACAGGTCTTCCATGTCCTGTCCGGAAAGAGTGAACTGCAGATTGAAGTAGCGCAGTTCGAATGGATTGAGCAGGTTGCCGCGGGCATGCGCGCGGGTCGGTCCGGCGTCCGCGCGCAGATCGATGCGATAAGGCTCATCGCTGTTGCTCAGCTCCAGCGGCGATTCGGCGCGGCCGGAAACATTGAATGCGTTGCCGGTCCAGCGGCCCTTGCCCTTGATCTCGATGGGCGGCGCCGTGCTCTTGCGCTGTACGCTCTTATCCTGTGTGCTCTTACCCTGCGTGCTCTTATCCTGCTCTTGCACGCTGTTGACGGCGATATCGATGTCGGTTTTCTTCGCCGTATCGAAGAATTGCAAGCGACCGTCCTCGATCCAGATGCGGCGGAACTGGACCGGCTTGCCGTTGGAATCTCCGCCGAACACCCAATTACCGATGCCTTGCGGGCCAGTCTCCAGGCGCAACTTGGGCGCGGCAAGGCGTATCTCCGGAATCCGCGTCTCCCGCTTGAACAAGAGCGGCCAGACCTCGAAGCCGACCTCCACACGGTCCGCGCTTGCCATGGTCGGTTCCTTCGACCATTCCGCGTTGGCGAAGCTGAGGCGATCGGCGCTCACCTTGGTGACTTTGCCCAGATCCACGTCCAGGTCGCCATCGATATGCAGTTGCCGTCCGGTGCTGGCTTGCACCGCCATTTCCAGAGGCCGTTTGAACCAGTTCCAGTCGAACAACACGACCAGCAACACAATTGCGGCGAGCAGCACGCCCAGCACTATCTGCGCGCGGCGCGACGGCCTGCGCTTTAAGAACGGGCGTTTGAAGAACGGAGTTCGCTCGCGGGCGGCGTTGTCCATGCGTCCAATATAGGAATCGCTTGTTCAGATTCCGCGAAAGTATGCGGCGAGCGTTCATCTTGCGGCGGGCTAGAGCCGGGGCAGCAAGACCTGCGCGGTCACGGCGATGAAATGGCAGACGCTGCCGGCGATCACGAACATGTGCCAGATCGCATGCGAAAAACGTATCGATTCGCGATGGTAGAAATACGTGCCCAGCGTGTAGAACACACCGCCCAGCAACAGCCAGCCCAGGGTCCAGCCGTCCAGCGCGCCAAGCATCGGTTTTATCGCCACGATCACAAGCCAGCCCATGGCGATATAGATCGCGGTCGACAGCAGCTTGAAGCGGCCGGTGTAGAACAGTTTGAACACCACACCCGCCACCGCCAGCGTCCAGATGGCGATGAACAAACCCCAGCCCCACGGACCGCGCAGGCCGATGAGCGTGAACGGCGTATAGGTGCCGGCGATCAGCAGATAGATCGCGCAATGGTCGAACACTTTCAATCGCGCTTTGGCGATGGGGTGCTGGATCGAGTGATACAGGGTGGAGGCCACGTAAAGCAGCAGCAAAGTCACGCCGAAAACGATGGACGCGCCCAGTTGCCAGGCGTCGCCGTACAACGCCGCCATCGTGATCAACACCGACCCGCCGGCCAATGCCGCTACCGCGCCCAGTCCATGGGTCAGGGCGCTGGCGAGCTCGTCGCGCAGATCGATCTTTTCCTCGAGCGGGGCATTACCCATGCGGTGCAAACTACCGCAATGCAGCAATCCTTGCATCCGTACGCCGTTCACGTTTCCAGAATGGCGCAATGACACTGCGGGCGCGCAGTGTGCGTTGGAGCAGCAGCAGGCTGAGGATGGTGCAGGTCAGCACGGTCAGCACCGAGGCTTCGGCGCCGAAACCGCCGCCATCCAGCCAGTCCGGCCCCTGCAGCTGCGAATCGAACAAGCCGTCGATCCTGATGCCCGAGACCGGTATTCCGAATACCGCACCTTGTACGAAGTTCCAGCCGGCATGCAGGCCGATGCACCACCACAAGGATCGGGTGACGTGATACAGCAACCCGAACAGCAAACCGGCCTCGATGGAGATGGCGATCGAACTCCAGGCGGTGGCGCCGGGATTGGACGCATGGGCGAAACCGAAGAACAAGGCCGACACCAGCAATGCGATCCAGGTGCCGAGGCCTTCTTCGGTCAGACGGAACAGGATGCCGCGGCAGATGATTTCTTCGGTGATGCCGGGCACCACTGCAGTCAACAGAAGCAAAGTCCACACCGGCGCATCGCCATAACCGGTGATGCGATAAACGCCGGATGCCCACAGCTGCGCGGTCAGCAGCGCGAACAATGCCAGCGCGCCGAGCAGGCCCCACAGCAACTGCGGCGATTTGCGCCACGACAGTTCGTCGACCTTGCGGTGCTCGATCACGCGGACCAATACCCAATAGGCCAACACGTAGGGCAACACGATGAGCAAGGTGGACGCCAGGTTGGCGTCCATGGTCTTGAGGCTGTTGGGAGCGATATGCATTACGCTGGCTATCGCGCGGGCCAGCATCGAGAACGCAAGCAACAACACGGCAAAATGGACCATGCGCGCGAACGGCGTGCGCCATAGCCAACCCGCAAACCGCTTGAATTTCCCTTGTTCCGCTGCCGCCGGCATGTCAGTCCAGACTCACGCTGTGCGCATGCTCGCGCGTGGCCATGAACTGTACATCGGGCGCGCGTTCCTGCGCCAATTGCAGGTTGACGCGCGTGGGTGCCAGGTAGACCAGCTCGCCGGCCGCGTCCAGCGCCAGGTTCATCGCATTCTTGTCGCGGAATTCCTCGAGTTTCTTCGCATCGGCGCAGCGGACCCAGCGTGCGGTCACCACGCCGACGGGTTCGAAGCTCGCATCCACGCTGTATTCGTCCTTCAAGCGGTAAGCCACCACGTCGAACTGCAGTGTGCCCACCGCGCCCAGGATCAGGTCGTTGCTCATCAGCGGACGGAAGAACTGCGTCGCACCTTCCTCGCTCAGCTGCGCAAGACCCTTCTGCAGTTGCTTCAGTTTCAGAGGATCGCGCAGGCGCGCGCGGCGGAACAGTTCCGGAGCGAAGTTTGGAATGCCGGTGAAACTGATCGCTTCGCCTTCGGTGAAGGTGTCGCCGATGGAAATGGTGCCGTGGTTATGGATGCCGATCACATCGCCCGGCCACGCCTCCACCGCGATCTCGCGATCGCTGGCCATGAAGGTCAACGCGTTGGCCAGTTTCATTTCCTTGCCGGTGCGCACGTGGAAGCTCTTCATGCCGGCGGTGAAACGGCCCGAACACACGCGCATGAAAGCCACGCGGTCGCGGTGCATCGGGTCCATGTTGGCCTGGATCTTGAACACGAAACCGCTGAGCTTGGCTTCGTCCGGTTTCACTTCGCGCGTGGTCGTTGCGTGCGCCTGCGGTGCGGGCGCGTGGTCGACGAAGAAGTCGAGCAGCGGTTGCACGCCGAAGTTGTTGACTGCCGAGCCGAAGAACACCGGGGTCTGCTTGCCGGCGCGGTAGGCGTCGACATCGAAGGCGTGCGAGGCGCCCTGTACGAGTTCGAGTTCGTCGCGCAGCTCGGCCAGCAGGTTCTCGCCCAGCCGTGCGGCCAATTGCGGGTCGTCCAGCGAGGCGAAGATGGTGGAATCTTGGCGGGTGAAGTTGCGGCCCTGTTCGTACAGGTGCACTTCGCCGCTGACCAGGTGCACCACGCCCTTGAGGCGCGAGCCCATGCCGATGGGCCAGGTCACCGGCGCACACTGGATGCCGAGCACGCTTTCCACTTCGTCCAACAGCTCGATCGGGTCGCGGCCCTCGCGGTCCAGCTTGTTGATGAAGGTCATGATGGGCGTGTCGCGCAGGCGGCAGACTTCCATCAGCTTGATGGTGCGCTCTTCCACGCCCTTGGCCACGTCGATCACCATCAGTGCCGAGTCCACCGCGGTGAGCACGCGGTAGGTGTCCTCGCCGAAGTCGGCGTGGCCGGGCGTGTCCAGCAAGTTGACCATGCGGCCTTCGTACGGGAACTGCATCACCGACGAGGTGACCGAGATGCCGCGCTCCTTCTCCAGCGCCATCCAGTCGGAGGTCGCATGGCGCGCGGCCTTGCGGCCCTTGACCGATCCGGCCATCTGGATGGCGCCGCCGAACAGCAGCAGCTTTTCCGTCAGCGTGGTCTTGCCCGCGTCGGGATGGGAAATGATGGCGAAGGTGCGGCGGAGCGCGGCTTCGGTGGCTACATCTGACATAAGGACAGCGGACATGGCGATGGCGCCCGCGCGGGCGCGTTCATAA
The DNA here is from genome assembly GCA_965650035.1 of uncultured Pseudoxanthomonas sp. Taxonomy (GTDB): domain Bacteria; phylum Pseudomonadota; class Gammaproteobacteria; order Xanthomonadales; family Xanthomonadaceae; genus Pseudoxanthomonas_A. The sequence continues at coordinate 14,902 of CBFGMR010000026.1, read as the reverse complement.
AGGACAGGAAGGCGCGAATTATAGCGCCTGCGGCTCGTTCCCCCGTGCTAACGGCTGCTGGGGAACTTCAGCTCGCCCAACGGCCCGAACATGCGGAAGGGGACCGATTCCAGGCGCATCCCGCGATTGACCTGCAGCACGAAGTGCAGATGCGGCGCGGTGCTGAAGCCGGTGTTGCCGGACAGGCCGATGCGCTGGCCCAGGCGCACGCGCTGGCCGGTACGCACCTGCACGCCTTCCGGTTGCAGGTGCGCGTAGACGGCCATGCTGCCGTCGTCGTGCAGGATGCGGATGAAGTTGGCGCGGCCGCCGTACTTCTCGCGGTTCAGACCGGCTTTTTCGAAATCGGACTCCACCTGCATCACCACCCCTTCGCGCACCGCCACTATCGGCGTGCCCTCGGCCAATGCGAAATCGATGGCATATCGGTTTTGCGGGTCGTTGTGGCTGAAGCCGCCGCCCGGTCCCTGGTCTACGCGGACGCGGGCGTAATCGAAGGGCAGGCGGTAGTCGTAGTCGACGGGCTTGGCCGACGGGCTGCCGGGAAGACCGTCGAGCAGCAGTTCGAAATCGCCTCCGCGGATCGGATCGGTGATGGTGAGCGTGGCGACCATGAGGCTGCTGCGCGCCGGCACGGTCGCTTCGGCGGGCAGGGCGGGGCTGCCGACGACATTGTGGTCGCGCTTGAAGCGCAGCATCACCTGCACGGGCCCGTGCATAAGGTTGTCCGCCCAGGCCTCGTAACGCCCGCGTTTGTTTTCAAGGCGCAAGCGCACCAGCGCACCGGGCGGATTGCGGAAGCGCGTCACGTTGACGTCGCTGGAGGGCAGCTCGTCCGCTTCCGGCGGCTGGTCGCCGTATTGGGTTACGCCGTTGCGGTCCTTCCAGCGGTACAGGCGCGCGGCGTCGGCGTCGGTGGAGCCCAGCAGCATCAGCGCCAAGCCCAATCCCCAGGCTGCAGTGACGCCCGCTGCTTTCATTGCATGCAGCGTTCCGACAACCCCAGCGCGTGCGCCACGTCGCGCAGGTCGAACGCGGCCACCGCTTTGTCGTCATGCAGCGCGAACAGCGCCCCGGCCGGGAAACGCGGCGTGCCGGCCGCATACAGCACCTGGCCGTCGGTATTGGCGACCACTTGGCCCGAGAAAGTCTTCAAAGGCTGCAGGCTGGTGCGGTCGAAGACGCGGAACACGGTGGGGCGCACCTGATCCACGGCGATCCAGTAGCCTTCTCCGGAATCGCAGGCCCACAGCGCCACGCCTTCGGCATCGGCATCGAACGGCGGCAGGCTGCGCGCGCGGTACAGGCCTTCCAGGGTGTATTCGCGCAAGGTCGAACCCACCCGCCGATCCTCATCGGCGATCAACAGGCGGTCGTTGACCGAATCGCCGGCGATCGATTCCACCATGCGCAAGGCGCCGGCTTCGCTGGTATCGCCGAAGGCGCCCAGGTACTTTGATTGCAGCTTGCCTTGGCCGTCCAGCTGCACCTCGAAGCGCTTCACGCGCTGGTCCAGTTCTCCCATGGGCGGCAACTTGCCGGTCCTGAAATCGGCCATGAAACTGTCGGTGACGAAAAGCTCCAGATCGTCCGGTCCGTTTTCGCGCACCCACAAACCATAGGGAACGCGCAGCACGTCCTGGCCTACGACGCCGAGCGGCGCGAAGTCAGGCAGCTTGAACACCTGCACGCGATGGTTGTCGCGTTCGGCGACGAACAGCAGGTCGCCGTAGACCGCGATGCCGTTGGGGCGGTTGAACTGCGAAACGCCTTCGCCGGGGCCGCCGACGCTACGCAGGCGCTGGCCGGTCTCGGCGTCGTAGACCACCAGGCGATGGCTGGATTTGGCGGTGGCGATCAACCAGAGGTGGCCGTCCTCGGTGGGCCAGACCGCCAGCGAATCGAGTTCGTCCTCCGGACTTTCCGTGGAAACCCAGGCCTCGGCAATCACCGCATCCACCGTGGTCGTGGGCTTTGGAACCTCGGCCGCGGAGGTGTGTGGGCGCGGAGCGGTGGCGCAGGCCGCCAGCAGCGCCAGACAGGCGCCGAGAGCAAGTCTGGCAAGAGCAGGTCGGGAAGATCTCATTTGATAATTATGCGTTAAGGATGGTGGGGCCTGCGACCAGTATTGTGACTCAATTCATCGCTTTATCCGAATAAAGCGATTGACATCCCGAAAAACCGCTGGCAAGCTGACGCCACCATCGAGACCGGCAGAGGGACAGGCCCTTTGAAGCCGGGGCAGCCAGGCGACGCGCAAGCGGCGCCCAGGTGCCAAATCCTGCGGAGACCTCTGCGTCTACCGGAAGATGGTTCGACCCTGCCTTGCGCAGGGCGAACGCCGAGCTCCGCGAAGCTCGATGGTTGTAGTCCAAGTTCCTCCACTGGATACCGCCATGAGCTTCGTCAACGCCGCCCTGCATGTTGTTCCTTCCCTGCAACCGTCGCCGGCCTACGAGCCGTCGTCGGAAGCCGTGCGCGAGTTGCGCGGCGAAATCAGCCTGCGCCTCGAACTGCGCCACGCCGGCGTCCGCCAGGTGACCTTGCGCTATGAATTGCTGGGCGAGGCGGGCTTGCCGGTCGTCTTCGTGGCCGGCGGCATTTCGGCGCACCGCCATGTGGTGGCCAGCGAAACTTTTCCCGAGAATGGTTGGGCCAACGCATTGGCGCAGGCCGGTCGCGCGCTGGATCCGACGCGGCGCCGGTTGCTGGCCATCGACTACGTCGGCGCCGACGGCAAGCTGGACGTGCCGCTGGAAACCGCCGATCAGGCCGATGCCATCGTGCAGCTGCTGGATGCGCTGAAAATCGAGAAGCTGCACGCCTTCGTCGGTTATTCGTATGGCGCGCTGGTCGGCTTGCAGCTGGCGGCGCGCCATCCCGCGCGCCTGCGCAAGTTGATCGCGGTGAGCGGCGCGCATCGCGCGCATCCTTATGCCTCGGCTTGGCGCGCGTTGCAGCGCAAGGCCGTGGCGCTGGGCCAGTTGCAGTGCGCCGACGCGCAGGGACTTTCGCTGGCGCGCCAGTTCGCGATGCTGAGCTATCGCACGCCAGAGGAATTCGACGAGCGCTTCGACGCGGCTCCGGAAATCATCAACGGCCGCGTGCGCTGCGCCGCCGAAGATTATCTGGACGCCGCCGGTGCGCAATACGTGGCGCGCACACCGGTCACCGCCTACCTGCGCCTGTCCGAATCCATCGATCTGCATCGTCTGGATCCTGCCCAGGTCGGCGTGCCGACCGTGGTGGTCGCCGTGGAGGGCGATCGCCTGGTGCCGCTGGCCGATTCGGTGGCGCTGGTCGAAGGCCTGGGCACTCGCGGCCAACTGCGCGTGCTGCGCTCGCCCTACGGCCACGACGCCTTCCTGAAGGAAACCGACCGCATCGACAACATTCTGGTAGCCGCCCTGCGCGATGCCGACCGCAACGAAACCGGAGAAACCGCATGAGCCGCTCCACCGACAACGACATTTCCTGTAGCTCGGCGACTTCCGCCGTACGCGCCGGCATCGACCGCGACACCGCCTACGGCGCAGTCACGCCGCCTATCGTGCTGTCGTCCAACTTCAGTTTCGACGGCTTCGGCAACAAGCGCCAGTATGACTACACGCGCAGCGGCAATCCGACCCGCGATCTGCTGGGCGAAGCATTGGCCGAACTGGAGGGCGGCGCAGGCGCGGTGGTCACCGCTACCGGCATGGCTGCCATCACCCTGGTGTTGAACGCCTTGCTGGAACCGGGCGATCGTCTGGTGGTACCGCACGATGCCTACGGCGGCAGCTGGCGCCTGTTCAATGCGCTGGCCAAGAAAGGCCATTTCGAACTGATCACGGCCGATCTGACCGATCCGCGCTCCTTCGCCGATGCGCTGGCGCAGTCGCCGAAGCTGGTGCTGATCGAAACGCCTTCCAACCCGCTGCTGCGCATCACCGACCTGCGCTTCGTCATCGACGCGGCGAAGAAAGCCGGCGCGATCACCGTGGTCGACAACACTTTCCTGTCGCCGGCATTGCAGAAACCCATCGAGTTCGGCGCCGACGTGGTGCTGCATTCCACTACCAAGTACATCAACGGCCATAGCGACGTGGTGGGCGGTGCGGTGGTGGCGCGTGAAGCGGAAACGCACGAAAAACTCGTCTGGTGGGCCAACGCACTGGGCTTGACCGGTTCGCCGTTCGACAGCTTCCTCACCCTGCGCGGATTGCGCACGCTGGATGCGCGCCTGCGCGTGCACCAGGAAAACGCCACCGCCATCGCCGCGTTGCTGGATGAGCATCCGGTGGTTTCCAAGGTGTATTTCCCGGGTTTGGCCTCGCATCCCGGTCATGCCGTCGCCGCACGGCAGCAGAAGGGTTTTGGCGCGATGCTGAGCGTGGAACTGCAGGGCGGCGCGCATGGCCGTCAGGAGCACGCCGTGCGCGCGTTCGTCGACGGATTGCAGTACTTCACCCTGGCCGAATCGCTGGGAGGCGTGGAAAGCCTGATCGCGCATCCTGCGACCATGACCCATGCGGCGATGACCGCCGAAGCGCGTGCCAAGGCCGGTATCTCCGATGGCCTGTTGCGTCTGTCGGTGGGCATCGAATCCACCGACGATCTGATCGCAGACCTGTCGCTGGCCTTGCTGCGCGCCGAACGCGCCATCGCCAGCCAGGCCGAAGACGAACGCATCCTAGTCGACGCATGAGCAGCGTCGTGCAGCTGGCGACCGCGTACCGCTCGGTGCCGGCGCCGAAACTGGCTCTGTTGGGCACCGGTGTGGTGGGTACGGCCTTCGTGGCGCGTTACCAACGCTTGCAGCAGTCCGGCCATTCCTTGCCCGCGTTCGCATGGCTGTCCAACTCGCGCGCGCTGCAGTATTGCGATGATGTTCCTGCCCGTGCGCTGGAACAGGCCAGGACATCCACGCAGGAAGCAGGCGCGTTACCGCCCTGGGCGGAAAGCGAAGCGTTGCGGCGCGGCGACGTGCTGGTCGACGCGACAGCGAGCGAAAACGTTGCCGATTGGCATGCGGCCTGGTTGGCCCGCGGCGTGCACGTGGTCACCGCCAACAAACTGGGACGCGGCGGAGTGCTTTCGCGTGCGAGCGCCATCGCAGAGGCAAAGCAGGAAGGCAACGCGCGCTATGGCGACAGCGCTACCGTAGGCGCGGGATTGCCCCTGCTGCGCAGCCTGCGCGAGCTGGTGGCCGGCGGCGACCGCATCCATCGGGTCGAAGGCGTACTGTCGGGCTCGCTGGCCTGGCTGTTCAATCATTACGACGGCATGCGTCCGTTCTCCGGCTTCGTACGCCAGGCACGCGAACTCGGCTACACCGAACCGGACCCACGCCTGGATCTTTCGGGCGAGGACGTGCGTCGCAAACTGCTGATTCTGGCGCGCGCGGCGGGGTTGCCGCTGCATGCGGAAGAAGTGAAAGTGGAGTCGCTGGTGCCGCAAAGGCTTACGGCGCTTCCGTTGCAGGAAATCGACGAGGGGCTGGAACTGCTGGACGCGCCGCTGGCGGCGCGCTTCAAGGACGCCTACCGCAATGGCGACAAGCTGCGTTTTCTCGGCCGTTTCGACCAGGACGGCGCGCGTGTCGGCGTGCAGGCGTTGCCGGCCGATCATCCGCTCTGCGGCGGGGGCGGCGCCGACAACCGCGTCGCCATTTTCAGCGACCGCTATAGCGAGCAGCCTCTGGTGATCCAGGGGCCGGGCGCGGGTGCGGAAGTGACGGCGGCGGCACTGTTGGACGACGTGCTGAGTGTCGGGGCTTAGGCTTCCGGTACCGGCGTCAATTCCGCCGACCCGCTTCCGCTAGAATGCCAAGACAGGCCGCGGAGCGGCGATGAGTGATACGAGATGACCGCGTCTATCGATGCCGACCGCGCATTGCGTGTGGCGCTGCTGGAGGACGACCTCCTGCTGCGCGATCGCGTACTGCTGCCAGGGCTGAGGGATTTCGGTTTCGAAGTCATCGGCCTGGAGACCGCGGCCGAACTGCATGAGCACCTGAAGATCCAGCCCACCGATATCGTGGTGCTGGACGTGGGTTTGCCGGACCAGAGCGGGTTCATGGTGGCGCGCCAGTTGCGCAGCCAGTCGCCTTCACTGGGCATCGTCATGCTGACGGGGCGGGGCGAAACTCCGGACCGCGTGCGCGGCCTGAGCGAAGGCGCCGACGCTTATCTGTCCAAACCGGTCGAAATCGAACTGCTGGCGGCCACGCTGCACAGTCTGGCACGCCGCGTGCGCGGGAAAAACGATCCCGTCGCCGCCACGCAGGGCTGGCGACTGGACGGCGGCGGCTGGTGCCTGGTCGCGCCTTCCGGCGGCAACGTGGCGTTGACCAAGAGCGAACGCCGCTTGTTCCAGCGCTTGCTGGCTTCTTCGGGCGAGATCGTGACGCGCGAAGCGCTGATCGCCACGCTCACCGAAAACGTCTACGACTTCGATACCCATCGGCTGGACTCGATGATCCATCGCCTGCGGCGCAAGGTCGCCGAGGCCTGTGGCGAGCGGTTGCCGCTGATCGCCGTGCATGGCGAGGGCTATGTGCTGAACGCGCTCAGATAGATCGTGATCAGACAGATCACGCTCGACCACATCACGATCAGATGAATCAGGGAGTTTCCGCTGCCGATACGGGCAACGTGGAAGCGTCGTCCTGGTTGGCCGTCGCCAACGGCAACAATATGCGGAACAGGGTGCCGCTGCCCGGCGTGCTGGCCACTTCGATCGTGCCGCCCGCGTTTTCCACCAGATCGCGTACCACCGACAACCCCAGGCCGGTGCCGCTGTCGGCGGGTTTGGTGGTGTAGAACGGTTCGAAAGCGCGGTGCAGGATTTCTTCGCTCATGCCGTGGCCGGTGTCGGCCAGACCGATCTCGATGCACTGGCCGCGGCCGGGGATCTGCACGCGTTCGGCGGTGATGCTGAAGCGTCCGCCGCCGAGCATGGCGTCGCGCGCGTTGGCGGCGATGTTGAGCATCATCAGTTCGAACTGGCTGCGGTCCAACCGCACCGGCAGCGGTGCCGGATCGATCCGGGTTTCCATCTGGATATCGGCGTCGAACAGCTGGCGCAGCATCGGCTGCAGTTCCTTGATCGCATGGCCGGCATCGAAAGACTCTACCCGGGCCACGTCGTGGCGGCCGAAACGCAGCAGCTTGCGGCTGATCGCGGTGCCGCGGCGGGCGGCGATTTCCACGCCTTCCAGCGATTCCTCCAGACCGTCGGCGCGAGCGCGATCAGCGAGGCCGGGTTCGGCCTGGTGGCGCTGCGAGGCGAAGCCCAGGATCACGCCGAGGATATTGTTGAAATCGTGGGCGATGCCGCTGGCCAAACGGCCGGTGGCTTCCATCTTCTGCGCATGGATCAATTGCGACTGCGCGCGTTCGCGTTCGGCCATCTCGCGTTGCAACTCATGGCTGCGCGTGATCGATTCGTCGAGGCTTTCGCGCAGCGCCTGGATCGTGCGGTCGAGAACCGCGGTGATCAACAGATGGCTGATGAGCACGGCCGGCACGTTGAGCAGGGCACCACGGAGGGCCGCTGCGTCGCCACCGTCGGCCCTGATGTCGGTGATGAAGCCTATGCCGAACACCACCATCAGCAAACCGAACACGGCCCACAGCGCGCCGCGGCCCAGCACAAGGCCGGCGATCACCAGCGGCAGGATGGTCGGCGCCGGATCGATCACTCCGGGCTGGACTCCGAACTGGAAGAACACGATTCCCAACGAAATAAGTTGCGGCGCCAGGAACAGCATGATCGCGGGCCGGAACCGGCCGCGCCGGATCAGGACGATGCTGACCCAGGCCAAGGCAATGATGACCACGTCCATCAGCAGGACGATCATCCTGCCTTCGGTGGGTAGCGCGCCGCGGGCCAGGATGCGCCAGACCCAGTTCAGCGGCAGCAACAGGCCGTAGCAAAGCAACAGCAGCTGCATGACCGGCGCATTGCGGCGATCCACCGGGTCGGCGATCGGCGCGCTGCGCAACCAGTTATGTACGAGCTTCCACATCGGCGGGGGCCTTCAGGGGGAGTGCGGGCGGCGCTTCGGACGCGTCCGTAGACGCGATGCGCCCGGCTGCCGGAGCCGCCGATCAGGCGGTGAGAATGGCGTGAGTATCGAGTGAGAACGTGCGCGTGACAACCGAAGCGCCCGCGCCGTACTTTCGACCACGGCCCAAGGCGATGATCCATCGGAACACGCCACACGAAAGCCAGACAGTTGCCCAAGGCGGGGGCGGGTCTCAAAAAAACTGCAAACGATGCTGCGGCAACGTCCGGTTCGATCCGGGCGTTCATGGCCGACGGGCGTCCTTTGCTCCTGAAAAAACTATCTGGTGAGAGAGGGGTCGGATGAACAAGGTATTCAGTCTGGTATGGAGCCGGTCCAAGCAAGCGCTGGTGGTCGCGTCCGAGCTGGCATCGGCGCAGGGCGGGAAGGGGGGGCGGGCGCGTTTGCGCGATGCCACTGTGGGCGCAGTGTTGCTGGGCTGCGGTATCGCCATGGCGATGCCTGCGGCTCACGCGGCGGAACTGACCATCGAACGCGACGGCGACGTCTGCACCGCGCACGTGGCGGGCCAGACCGAAGCCCGGCAGATCGATTGCGCCTTGTTCGAGCAAGCCAATGTCGGCATCAACGCGGTGGTCGGCAGCGGCTACTTCCTAGCCGACGGCGTCGGCGACGGCAGCGACGACCCCACGGTTTCCGGCGACGGTGCGCTGGCGGCCGGCCGCAATAGTTTCGCGGTGAACAACGCCACCACTGCGGTGGGCAGCGAAAGCGCCGCGTTCGGTCTGGGCGCCAGCGCGTTCGGCCAGGGCGCCATGGCGTTCGGCGACGCCAGCGTCGCGATCGGACAAAGCGCCTATGCCTCCGGCGATGGCCCAGTCATGGGTTTGGGCAACACCGCGATTGGCGCTTCGGCTTCGGCCGAAGCCGAGCAGGGCGGGACCGCAGTAGGTGCGCTCAGCCTGGCTGCCGGCACTGGTTCCACGGCTATCGGCGGTGATGCGCAGGCCTACGGCGATGGCAGCCTGGTGGCTGGTTTCGGCAGCGGCGCCAATGGCGAGGCCGGCGTGGCGCTCGGTGCCAATTCGCGCGCCCTTGGCGGCGACTTCGGCGTCGCCATCGGCGGCTCCAGCTATGCGATCGGCCAAGGCGCCACCAGCGTTGGCGGTCTGGCCTGGGCTGAAGGCGATTACGCGCTGGCATCGGGCTATTACTCCACCGCCGTGGGCGATGGCAGCATCGCGCTCGGAGGCGGCGTCGGCGTGGATCTGGATGGCGACGGTGTGATCGGTCCCGGCGAGGCCACCCTTGCGGCGGGTTCTCATGCCGCCGCGCTTGGCTATCAGGCCGCGGCTCTCGGCGACGGCGCACTGGCACTCGGCGACCAGGCGCAGGCCTTGCAGCTCAACGCCACCGCCGTAGGCGCCATGAGCGTGGCGGCAGGCGAATCCAGCACTGCTACCGGCGCCAACAGTGTCTCCAACGGTGTGGAGAGCAGCGCCTATGGCGCCAACAGCTATGCCGACGCCGATTACTCGACGGCCATCGGCAGCGGCAGTCTGGCCCTGGGCAGCGGTTCGACCGCAGTCGGCACCGGCGCCAACGCACTGGGCAACGAGAGCGTGGCCAGCGGTTACGGCAGCGTGGCGATGGGTGAATGGTCCATCGCCCAAGGCAGCAGCAGCCAGGCACTGGGCGATGCCTCTATCGCGATCGGCGTGCAGAGCCTGGCCAGCGGTACCGATAGCATCGGCATCGGTGCGGGCAGCCAGGCGGGCGACTTCGGCACCGCCGTTGGCTCGCTGAGCAATGCCACCGGCTACGGCGCCAGCGCTTTCGGCGACAACGCTTGGGCGACGAACGATTTCTCTTTGGCTATGGGCGCCAATTCCACCTCGCTGGGTGTGGGTGGTATCGCCATTGGCACAGACAGTTACGTCGGCGCCAATGCCAGGCACGGTATCGCCATTGGCAATCTGGTGTCGGCCGAAGGCAATAATTCAATCGCAATCGGTGGTCTGTGGACCACCGCGGGCGCCGACGGTGCGATCGCCATCGGCGGCACCAAGGCCTGCACCGCCTTCGCGTGTATCGAGGAGAACACCTTGGCCTGGGGTATCAACAGTGTCGCGCTGGGTGCTGGTGCGACGACCCAGGCGGATGGCGCAACCGCGCTGGGTGCCGGTGCGCAGGCCGGGGGAATTGATTCGATCTCAATCGGCATGGATTCGAGGGCATGGACCAACAACTCCACCGCCATCGGCGCCCGCACCTATGCGATGGGCGACAACTCGGTCGCGCTCGGTGCCGATTCGGTTACCTCGCGCGCCAACACGGTGACGGTGGGCAGCGAATGGACCGGCATGACGCGCCAGATCACCGGCGTGGCGGATGGCACCGAAGCCAACGATGCAGTGAATGTGGCGCAGTTGAATGCGGTGGCCGACAGTGTCGGCGACGCCAACGACTATCTCTCGGTCAACGGCTTGGGCGACGGAACCGATGCGGCCATCGCCGAGGGCGAGAACGCCAGCGCGGTGGGCGCCAATGCGGTAGCTATCGGCACTGAGAGCAGCGCACTCGGTTACCAGAGCAATGCCGTCGGCGACTACTCGACCGCGATAGGCGGCAGCAGCCTGGCTTTAGGCGCGGGGTCGTCGGCGCTTGGCACCGGCGCCAGCGCCATCGGCGACTACAGCAGCGCCAATGGCTATGGCGCGATTGCTGAAGGTTCCAACAGCAATGCGTTCGGCGCCAACGCAGCGGCGATCGGCAACTCGAGCTTCGCCGGCGGCGATAGCGCGCAGGCCAATGGCGGCGGCAGCGTGGCCTTGGGCGCCAGCAGTATCGCCAACGGTTCCAACGGCGTTTCCATCGGTGCTGGCAGCGAGTCGAATGGCTTCTTCTCCATGGCCATCGGCGGCTCGGCGCTGGCCGACGCTCCGTTCTCGACGGCTATCGGCGCAATGGCTACCGCGGCGTCATGGCAAAGCACGGCGATGGGTTCGGGTTCCGCGGCGCTGGGTTGGGTTTCCACGGCTGTGGGCGCCGGTTCCACCGCGGGCGATGGCGGCGTGGCGATCGGCGCCGGCGCAACGTCGGGCTACTGGTCTTACGACGAGAGCACCGGAGAGACCACGTTCGTCGGTACCTCCGGGACCGCGGTCGGCGAGAATGCCTCGGCCTCCGGCATGTTCAGTACCGCCCTGGGCGGATTCTCCGAGGGCTCTTCCACATCGGCGCGGGCGACCGGGCTGTACAGCACTGCACTCGGCGCAGGCGCCTATGCCGGCTCTCTGGACGGGATGGTGCCGGGCGACCACACCACTGCGGTCGGCGCCGAAAGCTGGGCGGTCGGCGAATCCGCCACCTCGCTGGGCTTCAATAGCTACGCACAAGCCGCCAACGCCACGGTGATCGGTGCGAATGCCTGGACGACAGTGGATGCGGACAACAGCGTCGCGCTCGGCGAAGGTTCGCTGGCCGACCGCGCGAATACCGTGTCGGTGGGCGCAGCGCAGGACTGGACCGATGCCGGCGGCACCGTGCATGCGGCCATCGACCGTCAGATCACCAACGTCGCCGCCGGCACCGAGGCCACCGATGCGGTGAACCTGGCGCAGTTGAACGAGGTGGCGGACAACCTGGGCGAATTTACCCAGAATGCGGTCGCCTACGACGACGACAGCCACGACAAGCTGACTCTGGAGGGTGCGGACGGCAGCACCATTTCCAACCTCGCTGCCGGTACTCAGGCCAGCGATGCGGTGAACGTGGAGCAGCTGAACTCGGTCGCCGCGGCTTTCGGCGGCGGCGCGAGCCTGGGTCCGAACGGCATGCTGATCGCGCCGACCTACACGATCCAGGGCGGCAGCTACGGCAACGTCGGCGATGCGTTCGGCGCCATCGACGGCATGCTCAGTGGCTTGAGTGGGCGTTTGACCCAGATCGAGCAGACCATGGGAGGCGGCGGCACCGGCGCGCCTACGGGCACCGGCGAGGGTCTGGCCATCGGCACCGGCAGCAACGCAACCGATACCACCGACACCGCCGTGGGCAATGGCTCCAATGTCGGCGCCGACAACGGCACTGCGGTGGGCAACAACAGCAGCATCGCCGCCAGCGCCACCGATTCGGTGGCGATAGGCGCCGATGCCAGCGTGACCGCGGCTTCCGGCACCGCCATCGGCCAGGGCGCCACGGTGACCGGCGCAGGCTCGGTCGCTCTGGGTCAGGGTTCGGTGGCCGATCAGGCCAATACGGTCTCGGTGGGTAGCGCCGGCAACGAGCGTCGCGTCACCAACGTCGCCGCCGGCGTTGCCGCCACCGATGCGGCCAACGTGGGCCAGATGCAGGCCGGCGATGCCGCAACGCTGGCTTCGGCCAACGACTACACCGACGCTACCGCGACCGAAACGCTGTCGGCCGCCAACGCCTATACCGACAGTCGCTTCCAGACTTTCGACGACGACTTCACTGCGCTGCGCAACGATGTGGACCATCGTTTCAGCCAGCAGGATCGCCGCATCGACAAGATGGGCGCGATGAGCTCGGCCATGATGAACATGTCGATCAACGCCGCCGGCAGCCGCAGCCCGCGCGGCCGCGTCGCGGTCGGCGCCGGTTGGCAGAACGGCGAGAGCGCGTTGTCGGTCGGTTATTCGAAACAGATCGGCACGCGCGCTTCCTTCAGCATCGGCGGCGCCTTCAGCAGCGATGAGAAATCGGCCGGCGTCGGTTTCGGTCTCGATCTCTGATTCCCGGCTTCTTCTATCCCATGCATGGCGGGCCGTCGCAAACGACGCCCGCCCATCACCCTGATCCTTCGGAGAAATACCCATGAAGAACAAGCGCAATCTCACCGCCAGCATTCTCGCCGTTTCGGTCATCGCCGCGGTCACCGCCTATGCGGCCAGCAACAGTGGCGCCGTGGGCGTCGGCTTCGGCGCTGCCGCCAGCAGCTCGGCCGGCATTCCGACGCGTGCGGCAGTCGCGCAAACCGGCAGGAAAAACCTGTTGTCCGCCGCGCCGGCGCAAACTGGCTTCGAGCGATTCATCGTCAAGTACAAGGACGGCAGCGCCGCCAGGCTCAACCGCAGCACTTTGATCGGCAACCTCACCGCCGCCGGAGTCAGGGCCGGCGTGGTCACTTCCTCGGCGAGCAGGGGCGCGCCTGCGGCCATGGGCTTCAGCCATGTGCGCATGCTGGGCATCGGCGCCGACCTGGTGCGCGCTTCGCGCCGTTTGACTCCGGCCGAGAGCAGGGCGTTGCTGACCCAACTGCGCGCCGACCCTAACGTGGTCTACGCGCAGCCGGACTACCTCAAGCAGCGCCTGGACTTCATTCCCGACGACACCCGTTTCGACCTGCAGTGGGACTTCACCGATCCGACGGTAGGCATCGGCGCGCCCAAGGCCTGGGACAGCTCCAGTGGCGGCGGCGTGGTGGTGGCGGTGCTGGACACCGGGTACGTCGATCACGCCGATCTGGACGGCAACGTCGTGCCGGGCTATGACTTCATCATCGACACCACGGTCGCCGGCGATGGCGACGGGCGCGATGCCGATGCGCACGATCCCGGCGACTGGGAAGGCGGCGGCAGCAGCTCCTGGCACGGTACGCACGTCGCCGGCACGGTCGCAGCGGTGACCAACAACGCCAAGGGCGTGGCCGGCGTAGCCTACGGCGCCAAGATGATGCCGGTGCGCGTGCTCGGCCACGGCGGCGGTTACACCTCCGACATCGCCGACGCCATCACCTGGGCTTCCGGCGGCACCGTCGCCGGGGTGGCCAGCCTGGATCCAGCCAATGTGGCCGATGTGATCAACATGAGCCTGGGCGGTTACGGCGCATGCAGCGATGATCCGGTGACCCAGGCCGCGGTCGATGGCGCGATCAGCCGCGGCACCACGATCGTGGTGGCGGCCGGCAACGACAACGACGATGCCGCTTTCCATTCACCGGCCAGTTGCAAGGGCGTGATAGCGGTCGGCGCCAGCGGCGTCGATGGCGGCCGTTCCTACTTCTCCAACTATGGCCCGACCGTCGCTCTGTCCGCGCCGGGCGGCAATGCCACCAGCGGTTCCGATCCGGACAACCGTTGGATCTGGTCGACCGGCAACAGCGGCACCACCACGCCGGTCGCCAGTCCCGCGGGCGACGTGCTGATGGGCTACATCGGTACTTCGCAAGCCAGCCCGCACGTGGCCGGCACGGTCGCACTGATGCAGGCCGCCCGCGTCGCCGCGGGCAAGGCGGTACTGACCCCGGCGGAGGTGAAGACCATGCTGCGCAACACCGTCAAGCCGTACACGGTGACGCCGCCGCTCGGCAAGCCGCAGGGCCCGGGCATCCTCGATGCGGCCGCTGCGGTCTTTGCGGCGACCCAGGACATTCCGGCCGATACCAGCACCCTGCTGGCCAATCGCGTGGTGCTCGCAGGCCAGGGCGGCACGGCCGGCGAAGCGCTGGTGTACAAGCTCGTGGTGCCGGCGGGCAAGACCAGCGTCAATCTGCGCACTTATGGCGGCACCGGCGATGTCTCGCTGTATGTGGCCCGCGACCGCATCCCGACCGCGTCCAACTACGACCGCAAGTCGGTCAAGTCGGGCAACAGCGAAACCGTGGTGATCACCAGCCCGGCCGCCGGCACCTACTACATGACGGTGGTCGGCGAAACCGCATTCGCCAATGTGTCGGTGCTCGCTTTGTACTAAGGGAAACGCGCAAGGAACGGGAACGATTCCGTTCCTTGCGATCCGATACGCGTCCGGGATATCCCGGACGCTTTTTTTTGCGGAAAATTCCGCTGCGCGTCTTCTGTAGGAGCGACGCAAATAGCGAAGCACGGGGCGGCGGTGTGGCCGAGTGCTTAGCCACATGGGTCGCGA
>CBFGMR010000025.1:0-55950 GCA_965650035.1 uncultured Pseudoxanthomonas sp. | reverse complement strand
GGCGTGGTCGGCGACGCGCGCGCCTACGAGTGGGTGATCGCGCTGCGCGCGGTGGAAACCATCGATTTCATGACCGCGCACTGGGCGCACCTGCCGTACGATTTCCTGGGCACGGTGTCCAACCGCATCATCAACGAGCTGCGCGGCATCTCGCGCGTGGTCTACGACATCAGCGGCAAGCCGCCGGCGACTATCGAGTGGGAATAGGGCTCTTTCGTGAGAGTTCCAGATCCCACCCTTGATCGATCCTTCGGAACCGTTCGTGGTGAGCTTGTCGAACCACGCTCTTGGCCCTGAGCCGGAAGCGTAACGATGTCTTTCTGGGTTTACATGCTTAAATGCGCGGATGGCTCGTATTACACGGGACACACCGACAATCTCGAAAAGCGAGTTGGCCAGCATCATGCCGGCGACGTACCGAGTTGCTATACGTTCAAGCGTCGACCTTTGACCATGGTTTGGAGTCAGGATTTTCCAAGTCGAATCGAAGCGCTAGAGTCAGAGATGCAGGTGAAGCGCTGGAGCAGGGCTAAGAAAGAAGCGTTGATCGAGGGCGATTGGCAGAAGGTCAGCGAGCTGGCTAGAAACAGGAGCGACACAGTTGATGTCGAACTACTTCGCGAAGAGCGTGGTTCGACAGGCTCACCACGAACGGGTTCTGGGGAGGGGGCGCCAGTGCAAAAATCAGATCTCGAATGGATGCAGCATGCCCTTGCCTTGGCAGACCGGGCCGAGCGCGAAGACGACGAGATCCCCGTAGGTGCGGTTCTGGTTGGCGCCGATGGCCAGTTGCTGGGCGAAGGCTGGAACCGCAATCTGGCCGAGCACGACCCCAGCGCGCATGCCGAGATCGTCGCCATGCGCCGCGGAGGACAGAAGCTGGCCAACCACCGGCTGGTCGGCAGCACGCTCTACGTGACGCTTGAGCCATGCGCCATGTGCGCGATGGCGATGGTCCACGCCCGTGTGGCGCGATTGGTGTACGCGGCCAGCGATCCGAAGACCGGGGCCTGCGGAAGCGTGTTCGACCTGCTGGCCGATCCGCGCCACAACCACCGTGTCGAAGTCGTATCCGGATTACTGGCCGATGAAGCCTCGCGTCGTCTGACCAACTACTTCAGGGCCAAGCGCGGCAAGCCGCTACTGGACTGAAGGCGCGTCGGCTTCCCGCTTGGCGATATGGCGGTGGTCCATTTCCTCGTTGACCGCTTTGACCGCCAGAGTCGATTCGCGCGCCAGCAACAGGCTGGCGGCGAACATCGCCAGTACGCCAAACGCCGCCAGCACAGTGGGAAGCATACCCAGCCGGTGCGACAACAGATTGTCTGCGGCCACCGCCAGACTGGTGCCCACGAACAGGCTGATGGCGCCATACAGCAGCTGGCCTGCGCGCAGGATGATCAGGCTGCGCCGGCGCTGCAGTGCGATGCGCTGTTCGTAGAGCGCACGTTGCAGCGGGTCGTCCAGGGTGTGCAGTTCCTTCAGCAGCGTGCGCGCGCGGTCGATGATTCTGGCCAGCCGGTTATTGGCCGACAGCAGCAACGACGCGGTCGCCGTCAGGAAGAAGGCGGGCGCCAGCATCGCGGTGAGCGTGGCGTAGTGCGCGTACTGGTCGCTGTTCTGAAGCATGGCCTATGCCCGGAGGGAGCTGCGTTATGATGCGGCACAATGCGGTGTTTTCGCAAAAATACGCTCGCCAACGGCGACGCGCAGCCTCAAGGAGCAGGACCAACGCATGCCAGCCAACAACCACACCAGCGACCGCCTGATCTGGATCGACCTGGAAATGACCGGGCTGGACACCGGCCAGGACTCCATCATCGAGATCGCCACGGTGGTGACCGATTCGCAGTTGAACGTGCTGGCCGAAGGCCCCGAGTTCGCCATCGCCCATCCCGTGGCGGTGCTGGAAGCCATGGACGACTGGAACCGCGCCCAGCACACCCGTTCCGGATTATGGAAGCGGGTGGTGGAAAGCACGGTCACCCTGGGCCAGGCCGAGGCGCAGACAGTCTCGTTCCTGGCCGAATGGCTGCCGGCCAATGCCTCGCCGATGTGCGGCAATTCGATCTGCCAGGACCGCCGCTTCCTGCATCGGCTGATGCCGCGGCTGGAGAAGTATTTCCACTACCGCAATCTGGACGTCAGCACGCTCAAGGAACTGGCGCGCCGTTGGGCGCCGGAGGTGCTGGAAGGCGTACGCAAGCAATCGGCGCATACCGCGCTCAGCGACGTGCGCGACTCGATCGAGGAATTGCGCCACTACCGCAAGCACCTGGCCGAACTGGCCGGCTAGGAATCCTTGTAGGAGCGACGTAAGTCGCGAAACGATTTCCGAACGATCGGATTTGGTCGAGCATGGCCCGGAGACCTTCGCGACTTGCGTCGCTCCTACGCGGAGGCCGCCACATCGCCGTCATCGGCGACCGAGCGGGTGATGATCTCGGTCAGCGGTGTGCCATCGGCGTTGTGGTGGTAGACATGCAGGTCGCGTTGCGGGTATGGGATATTCAGGCCATTGCCGATGATATCGGTACGCACCGACTCGGTGACCTGACTTTTGGCATCGCCGAAATCCGCATTGTTCGCAAAGGCGAACAACTTGAGTTCCACGCTGCTTTCGCCCAGGTTGACCACCTGCACGAACGGCGGTGGATCCTTGAGGATCAATGAATTGGCGCGTGCGATATCCAGCAGGATCTGCTGCGCGCGCTTGAGGTCGTCGTCGTAGCCTATGCCCACGGCGATTTCCATGCGGCGGGTCGGCAGCGAGCTGTAATTGATGATCGGAGCCGTGGTCACTTCGCTGTTGGGAAGGATGATCAGACGCTGGTCGAAAGCGCGCAGCCGGGTCTGGAATATGCGGACTTCCAACACCACGCCCTCCTGTCCGGCGGCGATCACATGGTCGCCGACGCGGAACGGGCGCAATACGATCAGCATGACGCCCGACGCGATGTTGGATAGCGAATCCTTCAGCGCCAAGCCCACCGCCAGGCCGGCGGCGCCCAACACCGCGAGCATCGAAGTCGGGTTGACTCCCAGTGAGGTCAGGGCCGTCACCAGCACCAGCACCATCATCGCGGCGTAGCTGGTCCTGCGCAGGAAGCCGGACAGCGTGGAATCGACGTGGGCGCGGCCCAACACGCGCTCCAGGCCCAGGCTCAGCCTCCTGGCCAGCCACATGCCGATCAGGAAGATGACCGCCGCGGCCAGCAGTTTCAGGCCCCAGGTTTCCAGCAACTGCAACCAGTCGATGCCCCGGATGTCCCTGACGATGTCGTCCGGCGTCGCGACGGGCTCCTTCACCTGCATCATTGCGCCTTGAGCTTGGAAAGCCGCAGCCAGGTGTCGACTACCGTGTCGGGATTCAGCGATACCGACTCGATACCTTCCTGCATCAGCCAGTCCGCAAGATCCGGGTGGTCGGAAGGGCCTTGGCCGCAGATACCCACGTACTTGCCTTTGGCCTTGGCGCTCTTGATCGCCATCGACAGCAGTTTTTTCACCGCCGGGTCGCGTTCGTCGAACAGGTGCGCGACGATGCTGGAATCGCGGTCCAAGCCCAGGGTGAGCTGGGTCAGGTCGTTGGAGCCGATGGAGAAGCCATCGAAGATGTCCAGGAAGTCGTCGGCCAGCAGCGCGTTGGAAGGCACCTCGCACATCATGATGATCTTAAGGCCGTCTTCGCCGCGCTTCAGGCCATGTTTGGCCAGCACTTCGATGACCTTGCGGCCTTCGTCCAGCGTACGCACGAACGGGATCATCACCCAGAGATTGTCCAGCCCCATCTCGTTGCGCACCTTGCGCACCGCCTTGCACTCCAGTGCGAACGCGGGCTCGAACGACGGATCGACATAACGGCTGGCGCCGCGGAAGCCGATCATCGGATTCTCTTCATGCGGTTCGTAATTGCTGCCGCCGATCAGGTTGGCGTACTCGTTGGACTTGAAGTCCGACAGGCGCACGATCACCGGGTTGGGCGCGACCGAGGCGGTGATGGTGGCGATGCCTTCGGCCAAGCGATCCACGTAGAAGCTCACCGGGTCGGCATAACCAGCGGTCTTCGCATCGATCTTGCGCTTGGTTTCCGCATCCTGGCGGTCGTATTCCAGCAGCGCGTTGGGATGCACGCCGATATGGCTGGCGATGATCATCTCCAAGCGGGCCAGGCCGATGCCGGCATTGGGCAACTGGCCGAAATCGAACGCGCGCTCCGGGTTGGCCACGTTCATCATGATCTTGAGCGGGGCGGGGGGCATGTCGGTCAGGTCGGTGGTGATGCGCTCGAACTTCAGCGTGCTGCCGTAGATGAAACCGGTGTCGCCTTCGGCGCAACTGACCGTCACTTCCTTGCCGTCCTCGATGTGGTCCAGCGCGTTACCGGTGCCTACCACCGCCGGCACGCCCAGCTCGCGGGCGATGATCGCCGCGTGGCAGGTGCGACCGCCGCGGTTGGTGACGATGGCCGAGGCCCGCTTCATCACCGGCTCCCAGTCCGGGTCGGTCATGTCGGCCACCAGCACATCGCCGGGCTGCACGCGGTTCATGTCGGCCAAGCTGCGCACCACACGCGCCACGCCGCTGCCGATCTT
Source organism: uncultured Pseudoxanthomonas sp. (assembly GCA_965650035.1). Taxonomy (GTDB): domain Bacteria; phylum Pseudomonadota; class Gammaproteobacteria; order Xanthomonadales; family Xanthomonadaceae; genus Pseudoxanthomonas_A. The sequence continues at coordinate 51,355 of CBFGMR010000025.1, read as the reverse complement.
CTGGCCGATGGCGCGGCCTTCGGCGATCACGGCGCCGCGTTCCAGCAGGTGGTAGCGCTCGATCTGCGTGGCCTTGGCGCGCGATTTCACCGTTTCCGGGCGCGCCTGCACGATAAAGAGCTTGCCGCTGACGCCGTCTTTGGCCCACTCGATGTCCATCGGGCGGCCGTAGTGCTTTTCGATGGTCAGCGCCTGCTTCGACAAGGCCTGCACGTCCTCATCGGAAATGGAGAACTTGTTGCGCAGCTCGGCAGGAGTGTCTTCGATCTTGACACGTTCGCCAGGCTGGTCCGAATAGACCATGCGCAACAGCTTGCTGCCCAGCGAACGGCGCAGAATGGCTGGTTTCCCCGCTTGCAGGGTGGGTTTGTAGACGTAGAACTCGTCCGGGTTGACCGCGCCTTGCACGACCATTTCGCCCAGGCCCAGGCTGGAAGTGACGAAAACCACGTCGCGGAAGCCGGATTCGGTGTCCAGGGTGAACAGCACGCCCGAAGCGCCCACGTCAGAGCGCACCATCAGCTGCACGCCGGCCGACAGGAACACATCTTCATGTTTGAAGCCGTGGTGCACGCGGTAGGCGATGGCGCGGTCGTTGTAGAGGCTGGCGAAGACTTCCTTCACTTTGTGTACGACGTCTTCGGCACCGGTGACGTTGAGGAAGGTTTCCTGCTGGCCGGCGAAAGAGGCGTCCGGCAGGTCCTCGGCGGTGGCCGAGGAACGTACCGCCACCGCTATGTCGCCACCGCCGTTGTCGGCGGCGAGCCGCGCGTACGCAGTGCGGATATCGGCATCCAGCTGCGGCTGCAACGGCGCTTCGATCACCCAGTCGCGGATTTCCTTGCCGGCGACGGTCAGCGCGTCCACGTCCTCCACGTCCAGCGTGGCCAGCTTGTCGAAAATGCGCTTGGACAGGTCGTTGTGGGCGATGAAGTCCTTGAAGGCCTCAGAAGTGGTCGCATAACCGCCGGGAACCGAGACCCCCAGATTGGCCAGCTGCCCAATCATTTCGCCCAAAGAGGAATTCTTGCCGCCTACCCGGGCCAAGTCGGCCAGGCGCAGGTCGTGCAACCACAGGATATTCTGGTTCAAGCGCATCGCTCCAAAGCGGTCGTGCGCCTCGCCGATGACCTACGGCGAGGGCCGTGTCCATGGGAAGAATCGCTATGATGCAGTGCAAGACAAGCTCAGACAAGCTTGATTTTCCAGTGTTTTCATGTTGATGAAGGAGTGGTATCGATGTCCAGCGTGCGACCTGTGTTCTATGTCTCGGACGGTACGGGGATCACCACCGAAACCATCGGCCACAGCCTGCTGACCCAGTTCAGCGGGTTCAGTTTCGTCACCGACCGCATTTCCTTCGTCGACGACCCGCTCAAGGCGCATGAGGCCGCCGAACGCATCCGCGCCGCCGGGCAGCGCCACGAGGCCCGTCCCATCGTGATCCACTCCAATGTCGACCCCGCCATCAGCGAGGTGCTGGCCGAAAGCGGGGCGTTGATGCTGGATGTTTTCGCGCCCTTTATCGATCCGATGGAGAGGGAACTGGGCGCCTTGCGCCAATCGCGGGTGGGGCAGGCGCATGGTCTGGTGAATTTCGAGACCTACCATCGCCGCATCAACGCGATGAATTACGCGCTGACCCATGACGACGGCATCGCCATCAACTACGACGAGGCCGACCTGATCCTGGTGGCGGTCTCGCGCGCGGGCAAGACGCCCACCTGCGTCTATCTGGCGCTGCATTACGGCATCCGCGCGGCCAACTATCCGTTGACCGACCAGGATCTGGAAACCGACCGCCTGCCGGCCCGCCTGCGCGCGTACCGGCGCAAACTGTTCGGTCTGACCATCGACCCGGAACGCCTGCAGCAGATCCGCCAGGAACGCCGCCCCAATTCGGGCTACGCCAAGCTGGAAACCTGCAAAAGCGAGGTGTTGGCGGCCGAGCGCATGTTTCAGATGGAGCGCATTCCCACGCTGAGCACCACGCACACGTCCATCGAGGAAATCGCGAGCAAGGTGATGTCCACGCTGGGGCTGCAGCGGGAAATGTTCTAGGCGGGGGAGGGCGGGGCCGGCCTGCGTGGAAGGCCGGCGGAATCGCGCAGGCCGAACGGCGTGCGGAGGAATCTTAAATTAGGCCGTTTTGCGCGATTCGTCAATGCTGCCGAAATCGCTTTTCAACGTGTAGGATCGGGCCATGGCTCAAGCCGTCGCCCGCACTGCGAACATCCCCAAACTCAACCGTTTCGGTTGGCTGATGGCGCTGTACGCAGAGAACCACGCCAGGCTGACCCGGTTGTTCGCGCCGGGCGATCTGGTGGTGGGGCGTTATGTGTCCAGCATCGGCGACGGGCTGGACCTGTATCTGGATGTGATCGAGACCCATCGCTATACGGTGGAGCTTCGCCTCACCTACGGCCTGCGCGACCCGCAGACCGGCGAGCCGGACCCTTCGGCCTTTGTGCGCGTGTACCGCGACGCGCGCCAGGCCGAGGCCACGCATTGCTACGTGGGCCGCCGTTGGCAGGACGCGATCGGCATGTACCCGCCGCCGGCTGAGCTGATCGGCCACCGCATGCGCATGAACACCTTCCTGGGCAAGTGGCTGGAGTATCTGGCCGAGCGCGGCCATGGCGTGGCCACGCTGCGTCGCTGCGATGAAAACATGGTGGAAGTGGCTACGGCGGACTGAAAGACGCTGCTAAGCGCCTCTACACGGCGCCGAACCTGAAAACAATAGTCATCTTTCTTCGTCATAGAGCTTGCGCGATGCGTGGGCGATAGCTAGAATTCCGCTCCTTCCAGCCTCGTGGGGCCATAGCTCAGCTGGGAGAGCGCCTGCATGGCATGCAGGAGGTCGGCGGTTCGATCCCGCCTGGCTCCACCAATATCCCGGCACAGGCCGTTCGGGGTAGGGTTCAAGTTTCACAGCGTCCCCATCGTCTAGAGGCCTAGGACACCACCCTTTCACGGTGGACACCGGGGTTCGAATCCCCGTGGGGACGCCAATTGATTCAAGCACATAGGGCTGCCGCAAGGCGGCCCTATTTGTTTACGCTAGCGGTTCGGATCGAGGCCGCGCGGGCCGAAGCCCGTCTATTAGGTAGTTTGGCCTCTTTGGACAGTTCAATGCCGACTGAAAAAGAACAAGTGTCCAGCGACAAGTCCGATGAGTGCGTTGTTCACACCCATCCCGTTCCTGCAGGGGAGCTTAGCCGCTACAGCGTAGAAGGTGATCAGCACTCCGAAGCAGATATAGCCAACTACGTAAGTGGTCAAGCGCGAGACGAAATCGTTCAACACGTAGAGAAGATTAAACAAGAAGTCGTTCTCGGAGAGATCTATCAGATATGGGACGTTACTACAGACAAGGATAGGTGGTGGGTCATAACTAACCTTACGAACCTGTATTCTCAGCGCCATTTTCCAAGTGGCGTAGCCCCATGAAGCTCTCTCACGATCAGCACAACGACTTTCTAGCGCACAAGTCTCTCCACGGTGTTTCGTTTGAGCACAATGATGCTGTAGAGATCATAGGAGGTGAGCACGCTGGCGACTCGGGTTCCATCGTCAGTTTGGAAGAGCTCGGAGAGGATCCTCTTTACCTGGTAGAGCTAGCCTCCGGTCAAGACGCGTTTATCAGGCAGTCCTTCCTCGGTAGAGCCCCTGAGGATGCGGGCGAGTGATGCGCCGCTAGTGCCGTCGCCACCGCCGATGCAGATAGTCGAAAGTGAAAAAAAAGGGGTCAGATGAACTTTCCACCTAAACTGCCTCCTGATACCGTTCTTGCGTCGTTGTTTCCAGGCTATTCCGGGTTTGTCTCATGGGACGGTATGATCGGCCTGCGGACAAGGGGATCCGGCTATAAGTTGGTTGGGCAGTTCATGAGCGATGCCACTGGCAAGCGGGAATCAGTTCAAAAGCGAAATGCCTGGTGGTACGTGAAGTGGGTTTTTGCGTGCAACGTCGCGTCCTTTATCTTGTTTGTGATTGCTATGGTTATCAGCCTACCAATCGCCGACGATGCCTTTATCGTTTGGTGGTTCGAGTCCCCCTGGGGGAGCGTCGCATCGTTGGCGGTGGCTGTTGCAGTTTCACCCTTTATCTACAGACGGCTCCGGTAGTGGAGCGACAGCCTACTAGTGCACCCACCTCGCATCCTCTCGGGTCGGCATGGATCGAACTTTAGATGACGATGTTTTCATTTGAACTAAAGGCAATCGGATATGGCTTGGCAGTCTTCATTGGCGGCTACCTAGTCATGAGTGTCCTCGGTAGTGTGGTAATAGCGTCTGGCCAGTTCACTTCTGGCAAGCTCGGTTGGGTGCTGGTGACCGTGATTGGATACTTAGTTCCGGTTTCCGCCGGATTCGTCGCCGCATTCTTCGCATCTGCCAAGCGGATTCTTCATGGAACCGTTGGCGGGTCGATCGGCGTACTTCTCATGCTATTGCCAGCGATTTTCGTTCCAGATTATTCGATGTCCGAAGCGATGTTCGTTATTGCAACGTACACCGTGCTTGCTTCTCTCGGAGCAATAGTTGGTAGCCATCTCCGCGCTAAAGATGGGAACTAACATCCTTCTAAGCCGAAACCTCGCTGGTCGTCTTGACTCGGGCATAAGCACCTTATGAAACATCTGTTCCTTCTGACACTGATGACAATGACTTCCGCGTGTTCGGCGGCAAGTGATCCGAAAATTCCGCTTGCCTCTGGTCAGTACGTGTTCCAGCATCGCTTCGTCGAACACCCAACGATCCCAAGCATTCCGCTCCATGTGACGATCAGTGAATTACGCATTGTCGTAGTCAATCCCACAGCCTCTGACCCCTTCCCAGCGGGCGTTCTCGCTGAGGGTCAACTGATGTGGCATGTCGCATCAAAGCAGTGGGTCATTGGCCATGAGGCTTCGGACAGATCGGCGCAGGACGTAGGTGGTTGCAGTGAAGGGCCGGAGGTTGTTGACTTGGTAGGCAAGATTTACTGGACTTGCTAGTAGACGCGTTCCACTTAAGTGACTCTGACTCCGTTTTCTAGCCTCGGCTTTGGTAGCTCGGCCATACCGAACCCTCTCGGGTCGGCTTGGCCCAGGAACTAGGCGGCGTCACTCACGCCGTTCGTTCTTTCGCCTTCTCTTCAATACGCCTGATAAAGTCGAGCATCAGCGACACAGCTGTCTCCGCATGCGTTTCAAGAAGCAGGTGGCCCGCGTCGAGGATGTGGGCTTCCATTCTCGGCAGCGCACGCATCCAGGACAGCACCTCGGCGAGATCGAAATATATATCGTGCCTTCCCCAGACCATCAGGGCGGGGGGCTGCCAGCGTTCGAGGTACTTGGCAATAGTGTCGAAGCGGTCGGCGTAGTTCTTGTAGTCCGCGATCAGCGCTCGCTGCGTGTCCATGTGGCCCGGCAGGTTCATCACACGCCAATCTTCTTCCCAATGTTCGGCAGGGATCCGCTCAGCGATGTCCGATGGGACGCCGGAGATATACGTGTCGCGTGTGCCCGCCAGGGTCAAATGCGCGGTGACCGCCGCCTCATTTTCTGCGTTCGGCTGCGACCAGTAGTCCAGCTGCGAAGCCCATCCCGGTCCCCACCCCGTCCGATGCGCATTGGCGTTCTGGACGATCAGGCCCAGGACTTTCTCGGGCGCCTCCATCGCGACCTGCAGGCCCACCGGCGTTCCCCAGTCATGCAGGTAAATGAATCGTGGTCCGATCGCCAGATGGTCCAGCAGTTCGGAGATGGCCTGACCAATAGCCTGAAACGAGACCACCGGCAGCACATCGGACCTGCCGTGCCCGGGCAGGTCAGGCGCAATAACATAGGCGGCCTGTGTCAGGGCGGGCACGATCTTTCGGAACATTCGTGATGAATTCGGGGTGCCGTGGAGCAGTAAGACGGCAGGCTTGGACGCCTCGCCTGCCGTGATGAACGAAAGCTCACTGCCGCCGGACAGGCGAAATCGATCCATATCCATGCGTTGTTCCCAATACGGATTGTGGGGGCGAGTGATAGAAGTTGTGGCGTTACTTATGGGTGAGAATCACGACAAATCCGCCTAACAATTCATTCGAAATCGGAGTCCATTGTTCTTGGCATCTGTGTGGCAGCCTGACGATTTTTACGCAAGACCAGATAGCTCCAGGGTCCAGGCCTTGCCACCCCGTTTTCGACACCTGCCAGTTGGTTCGGCTCAGATCGCGCTCAATTTGCATGCTGTGCTTGCAATCACACATTAAGGCGGTTGATGTGACCTAAGGTTTGATCGGAGATCGCAAGGCTGTTCTTGGGGGTTCAGCGGGCAAGGCGTTCGAGTTGTTGCGATCATTCTTCTTGCACAAATGGGGATATTTATGGGTTTCTGCACGTCCAGGAATGGTGCGATCCTTGTTTTCGTCACCGGCATGTTGCTCGCTTCCAACTTGAACGCGCAGCAGATAGTCCGCACCGATCTTCTTTATCCCGGTGGGACCTTCGATGAATTTATCGTCAAGTACAAGGAGGGGTCCCCCGAGCGAGCCAATAGCGCTGCTCTTAAGAAGTCATTGGATAAGGCAGCCGCAAAGGCCACTCTACGGGCTGGGCGTTCCATTTCCGCAGCGCGCCTGGCTGCCTCGGCAGGAGCCTCTGATCTGATCAGAGCGAGCAGAAAACTGGACAGGATCGACGCGGCTGATTACATGCGGGAAATAGCGTCAAATCCGAACGTCGAGTATGTCGAGCCGAACACCAAAGCCCAGGTGCTGAGTACCGTCCCTAACGATCCGGACTACTCCTTGCAATGGTATTACTCGGATCCAATTGGAGGAATCAATGCTCCGAACGCCTGGACCAGCTCACAGGGCCAGCTGACCAGCGGCGCAGCGGTGGTCATAGCGGTGATTGATTCTGGAAAGACGGCTCATTCCGACCTGGACGCAAAAATGCTGCCGGGGTATGACTTTATCGTCGATAGCACGATTGCCAAGGATGGGAATGGGCGAGACGCCGATCCTTCGGATCCAGGAATATATCGGGTATACGCTGGCGACGATCCCTGCGTTGGGCCGTACGAGTGCTCCAATCTGACGTTGGGCGTCCTGTATTCCGACTGGCATGGAACTATGGTTTCCGGAATTGCGGCGGCCGAGACCAACAACGCATCAGGCATAGCGGGAGCTGGGTTCAACGCGAAAATTCTGCCGGTTCGCGTTGTTGGCAGAGGAGGGGTGGCATCGATGGCGGATGTCGCGGCCGCAATCCAGTGGGCAGCAGGCATCGCGGTAGATGGCGTATCAAATCCGAACCCAGCCAAAGTCATCAATCTCAGTCTGGGCTTTTACGCGTCGACGCCGACCGAATGCAGTTCGACACTGCAGACTGCAGTGAACGGTGCCGTGGCCGCAGGCGCGACCGTCGTCGCGGCTGCTGGAAATGATGAAGGGGCCCACTTCCGTCAGCCGGCAACGTGTGCAAACGTCATAACCGTCGCAGCTACTACGCGTAGTGGGGCCAGGTCTACTTACACAAGCTATGGATCGAATGTGGACATCGCTGCGCCAGGGGGCGATGGATCCGATCTTATTTACACCACATCCAACGCGGGCATGAATCAGCCTCTAGCCCAGACTTACGCGTATGCGGCAGGAACGTCCATGTCCACTCCTCAGGTTGCTGGAACTGTTGCACTCATGCAGGCGATAGCCATGAATTCCTGCAGCCGGTGGCTGACACCGGCAGAGGTCGAGTCGCGTTTGCTGTCCAGCGCACATCCTTTCCCAGTAACGCCCACGCAATACATTGGAGTCGGCATTCTGGATGCTACTGAGGCAGTTGCCAGTGCTAAGTGCCACGTCACGGGTGGGCCTCTGCCACCGCTTCCGGGCACTGGCTAAGCGAGCCGCTAGCAGCCTTGAAAACGGGGTCTATGAAAACGGAAAACGGGGTCAGAGTCATTTAAGTGGAAAGTGTATCTGACCCAGTTTTCGGAACCCGTTTTCGTTCGAACAAGCATGGGATAAGTATTTTTAGCGGGCGCCGAGTATTCAACAACAACGGAGGTTATAGGCATATGAGAAGCAACAAGGGCTTTTTGGCAACAATTGCAGTACTCGTTCTTTTTTGTGTATCGGCGAGCTCATCAGCAAGCACCATTCAGTGTAATGGATGTACCAATACGCAATACAAAACATCAGCAAAAAATGCAGGCGTCGGCCAGCACTTCGTCATGGATCTAACGAATGCAAAGCTTACGTTTTGGGAAGTCGAATTCGTACCGGATGGGCCGCTCTATATTGCTTATGCGTTAACAATTCCTTCCGGAATAGAAGTTCAATTCTTGAACATTCTTGAGCAGAAAACTCAAGCGAAACTTAGCGGAAATCCTGGGTTGGTAATTACGGTCGATGCCAACAACCCAACGGGTGCTTCAACAATGATCGTTGATCCTCTTGGGGCTTGGGTAAACTCCAACGCTTATGATGTCGTGTCGAATCCTGGAGTAAGAAATTCGATTGGTGCATCCCTTGCAAATGGATACACCGGGGCGGTGACCGGAAGCTCCACCCTGAATAGTGCTATTCAGAACCTGGTCTCTACACTTATGTCTGCCAGCACAGCGTTTACGTCTCCAATTTCAATCCGCATCGTCATTACCTGGAAAGACGGTAGCAAGACAACGTACGAAATGAGTTCTGGAGACGTCGCTGAAGCTAAATATGTCAATGGTGAAAGTCGTGATGAACGCAATCAACCGATTCCTGATCCGGCCTTCACTGATCCTACGACTGGCGGAGGATATTCAGGTACTTATACTTTCAATACCAACAACGCCATCGACGATTGGTTGAATGCGGCTGCGCAAGCTGGCATTCAAATAACCGGAGGAAGCTCAGGATTGCGCCTGTCGTGTTCATGGGTTAATACGACGCTTACGTGTAAGCGTTTGAATCAATAACGATCTGTTTTTTGGCGCGAACTTTAAATTGAAGTTTTTTCCTTGTCTGCTCAAAATAAATTGAGCAGACAAGGCGTTTGCCGGTTGAATGCAAGCTTGGGTCTGTGCCACTTTTCTTTCATGATTCCGTAGTTTATCCGCATTGATCCTTAACCCATTTAACGCGCCTCTGGGGAGATATAGCGGAACGCTCGGAGCTAGGTATGGTCTCAGGTTCTGAGGGCGCTCCCCATCAGAACCTTCCCTCAGTCATTCCGTAAACCTTGTCCCGCAAAGCCACCAGCTTCGGCCCGAAGTCCTGCACCAGCTTCTCCCGCGTCATCACCGACACGCGGCCGCTGCAATTGAACGCCAGCACCCGGCTGCGGTCGGCCGAGACCATGGGGACGCCGATGGCGAACACGTCCGGGTTCCAGTCGCCCAGCGAGAAACAGAAACCGTAGTTCTCGTAATCCTGCCGCGCCCGCACGATGCCGCTGCGGATCTTCGGCCAAAGGCCCGGTTCGCATTCGGCCTCGAACTCGGCCAGATTGCGGTCGAACACCTCCTGCGGGCGTGAGGCAAGATCGGCCCGGCCCAACGCAGTCGAACCGTGCGGCACGCGGGCGCCGGGTTCGAGCTTCATCTGGAACGTAGGGTCGCCCTGGCAAACCTCCAGCAACACCATGCGCATGCCGTCGGCGGCGGCCAGCATCACCGCCGATTGCGTGTACTCGGCCAGCTCGCGCATCAACGGACGGGCGATGGCCACCACATCGTTGCCTTTCATGAAGGCGTGCCCGAGCGATAGCACCGCCGTGCCCAAAGAATATTTCTCCAGCGCCGCCGAATAAGTCAGATAGCCAAGCGAGGACAAAGTGAAAGTCAGCCGCGAAACCGTGGCCTTGGGCAAGCCAGTCCGCCGCGCCAGTTCCTGGTTACCCAAATGCTGGGTGCCGAATTCGAAGCAGCGCAGAATGGAGAAAGCGCGCGCGATCGCGGTTACGAACTGAGGATGGCGTTCGTCGACGAGAGGACTGAAGGCGTCGAGCTTGCGTTTGGGGTTGCCCATTACCGGTATCTCCAGTTAGTTCCGCATAACAGAACTGTATTGATGATGGCGTTGCATGTTGAAGACGCACAGCCTTGCCAGCGGACTTTATGGCGACCTCCAGCTTGTTTAGACCAAAGCCACTCAGTACGATGGATCGATATTCAGGAACTTAGTTCCATCATACAGAACTAAAGATCGCTCACCTATGGCTACGCCAGACCCGCATCACCGCACCCGACAGGTATCAACGGCTTTATCGCGTCAGGCGATGGCATGACCGGCGCGAATTCGAGCAGCGCAACGCAGGATCCTTTCGACCTAGGGGCGTTGGACGCGTATCTGCAGCGGCACATCGCCGGCTTTGAAGGTCCGATCCAGGTCTCCCGCTTCAAAGGCGGTCAGTCCAACCCGACCTATTTATTGAGCACTCCCATGCGCCAATACGTAATGCGCTCCAAACCGGCGCCGGTCGCGCAGCTGCTGCCTTCGGCGCATGCGGTAGAGCGCGAGTTCCGATTGCAGGCCGCGCTGGCCGGGAGTGCGGTGCCGGTAGCGGGCATGCATTGCCTGTGCGAGGACGAATCGGTGATAGGGCGCGCTTTCTACGTCATGGATTTCGTAGAAGGGCGCATCTTCTGGGAACAATCGCTGCCGGGCATCGAACCGGTCGAGCGCGCTGCCTTGTACGACGAACTCAACCGTGTCATCGCCGCGCTGCACGAAGTCGATTTCGCCGCATTGGGATTGGCCGACTACGGCAAGGCCGGCAACTACTTTTCGCGCCAGGTCGATCGCTGGACGCGGCAATACCGCGCCAGCGAAACCGGCAGCATCGAGGCCATGGACAAGCTGATCGAATGGCTGCCGCTGCACATACCGCAGGAGGAAAACCCGCAGGTATCGCTGGTGCACGGCGACTACCGGCTGGACAACGTCATCTTCCATCCCGCCGAACCGCGCATCCTGGCGGTGATCGACTGGGAGCTTTCCACGCTGGGGCACCCGCTGGCCGATTTCGCCTATCACCTGATGAGCTGGCATATCGCGCCGGGCGGGGCGATGCGCGGCCTGGCCGGGCTGGACCTGCCAGCGCTGGGCATTCCGCGAGAATCCGAATACGTCGCCGCTTACGAACGGCGCATCGGCCGCAGCGCGGCCGGCGACTGGAACTACTACCTGGCTTACAACCTCTTCCGCATCGCTGCGATTCTTCAAGGCATCGCCAAGCGCGTGCAGGAAGGGACCGCCAGCAGCCCGCAGGCCGCTGAATACGGACGCCAGGCCAAACCGCTGGCCGAACTGGGCTGGCGTTTCGCGCAACAGGCCGGAGACGCCTGATGCGCGTTCTGCCGGCTAATGGTTGAGGCCACGTATGGACTCGCTGCTGCTCTCTCGTCGCGACCTGCAGTTCCTGCTGTACGAATGGCTGGACGTCGAATCGCTGATCCGAGCCGAACGCTACGCCGATCACAGCCGCGAAACCTTCGACGCGGCGCTGGACACCTGCGAACGCATCGCCACCGAAGTCTTCGCCCCGCACAACCAGAAGGCCGACCAGCATGAGCCGCGTTTCGACGGAAATACGGTCGCGTTGATCGAAGAAGTCGGGCCAGCGCTGCGGGCGTTCGCCGATGCGGGGCTGATCGCCGCTGGACATGATTACGCATTGGGCGGCATGCAGTTGCCGGCAGTGGTGGAGAAGGCGGGGCTGACCTATCTGTATGCCGCCAACGTCGGCACCAGCGCCTATCCGCTGTTGACCATGGGCAACGCCAACCTGTTGCTCGCGCATGGCAGTCAGGCGCAGGTCCAGGCGTTCGTCATGCCGGAACTCGAAGGCCGTTATTTCGGCACCATGTGCTTGTCGGAACCGCAGGCAGGTTCCTCATTGTCCGACATCGCCACGCGCGCCGACTATGAAGGCGAATCCACTTTCGGCCCGCAGTACCGCGTGACCGGCAACAAGATGTGGATCTCCGGCGGAGACCATGAACTGTCGGAGAATATCGTGCACCTGGTGCTGGCGAAGATTCCCGGACCGGACGGCCGGCTGATTCCCGGTGTGAAGGGAATTTCTCTGCTACTGGTGCCCAAGTTCCTGGTTGGCCAGGACGGCGCGCTGCGCGAGCGCAACGATGTGCAGCTGGCAGGCATCAATCACAAGATGGGCTATCGCGGCACAGTCAACTGTCTGTTGAATTTCGGCGAAGGCACGCGCCATCGCCCTGGCGGAAAGGGCGGGGCGGTCGGCTATCTGGTCGGCGAAGCTCACCACGGCCTTGCCTACATGTTCCACATGATGAATGAGGCGCGTATCGGCGTAGGTCTGGGCGCGGTGGCGCTGGGCTACACCGGCTACCTGCATGCGCTGGACTATGCGCGCAACCGGCCACAAGGCCGTCCAGTCGGCAATGAAGGCAAAGATCCTTCCAGCCCGCAGACCCGCATCATCCATCACGCCGATGTGAAACGCATGCTGCTGGCGCAGAAGTCGTATGTGGAAGGCGCATTGGCTTTCAACCTGTACTGCGCACAGCTGGTCGATCAGGCCCGCGTGGCTGCCGATGCGGACGAACGTGCCGCACTGACGCGGTTGCTCGATATCCTGACGCCCATCGCCAAGAGCTGGCCTTCGCAGTGGTGTCTGGCCGCCAACGACCTGGCCATACAAGTGCATGGCGGCTACGGCTACACGCGCGACTACAAGGTGGAACAGTTCTACCGGGACAACCGTCTCAATCCCATCCACGAAGGTACGCACGGCATCCAGGGACTGGATTTGCTGGGCCGCAAGGTGGTGACCGAAAACGGCGCGGCATTCAAATTGTTCGCGGGCCGTGTGGCGGAAACCATCGGCAAAGCCAGTGCTCACAAAAACCTTGCCGAATCCGCTGGCGCTCTTGGACAGCGTTTCCAACGCCTTGCGGAAGTGACGCGTACTTTGTGGTCGGCCGGCGATGTGCAGCTGACCCTTGCCAATGCGACTGTCTACCTGGAAGCCTTCGGCCACATCGCCATCGCCTGGATATGGCTGGAGCAAGGGTTGGCGGCGGAGACGAAAGAGGGCGATTTCTACGAAGGCAAGCGCAGCGCCATGCGTTACTTCTTCCGTTGGGAATTGCCCAAGGTCGACGCGCAACTCGATCTGCTGGCCAGTCTGGACCGCACCGCATTGGACATGCAGGACGCTTTCTTCTAATAACTATTCGCAACAAAGGCATACGACATGGCTGACAAGAATATTTTCGATCTCACCGGCAAGACCGCACTCGTCACCGGCGGCTCGCGCGGGCTGGGCCTGCAGATGGCCGAAGCACTGGGAAGCTATGGCGCACGGGTGGTGCTGTCCGCCCGCAAGGCCGATGAACTACAGCAGGCGCAGGCGTATCTGCAGAAACTGGGGATAGATGCCGACTGGGTCGCTGCCGATGGCTCGAAGGACGCCGACATCGCCGCGTTGGCCGATGCGGTGCTCGGGAAGCTCGATCACGTCGATATCCTGGTCAACAATGCGGGTGCCAGTTGGGGAGCGCCTGCCGAGGACTATCCGGCCGAGGCCTGGGACAAGGTGTTCAATCTCAATATCCGCGGCCTGTTTTTGCTCACCCAGCAGATCGGAAAGCGATCGATGATCCCGCGCAAATACGGCCGAATTATCAATATCGCTTCCATCGCGGGCTTGCGCGGAAATCCGCCCGGCGCCATGCAGACCATCGCCTACAACACCAGCAAGGGCGCACTGGTGAATTTCACCCGCACGCTGGCGGGCGAGTGGGGTAAGTACGGCATTACCGTCAACGCGCTGGCTCCCGGATTCTTCCCGTCGAAGATGTCGCAGGTGCTGATCAAGACGCTGGGAGAGGAAACGCTGATCGGCAATTCGCCGTTGCAGCGGCTGGGCGACGATGAGGATCTGAAGGGGGCGACATTGCTGTTCGCTTCCGATGCGGGCAAGCACATTACCGGCCAGATACTGGCGGTCGACGGCGGTTACAGCGCGGTTTGAGCGGAACATCGCCTGGGAGGGCAGCATGAAGGAATTCAAGGGCAAGGTAGCGGTGATCACGGGCGCGGGTTCGGGTTTCGGCCGCGAGTTCGCGCGCATCGGCGCATCGCTGGGCATGAAGCTGGTGCTGGCTGATATCCAGGCCGACGCGCTGGAGGAAACGCGTGCCGAAGTGGAAGCGCAAGGCGCGGAAGTCTTGGCGCAAGTGGTGGATGTTTCCAACGGCGCGCAGATCGAAGCACTTGCCGAAACCACCATGGCGACCTTCGGCGGCGTGCACCTGCTGTTCAACAACGCCGGCATCGGTGCTGCTGGCTTGATCTGGGAAAACACCGTGCGCGACTGGGAATGGGCGCTGGGCGTGAATCTGTGGGGTGTGATCCACGGCGTGCGCGCTTTCACTCCACTGATGCTGGCCGCCGCCAAGGCCGACCCCGGCTATCGGGGCCATATCGTCAACACCGCATCGATGGCGGGCTTGTTGAATCAGCCCAACCTGGGCGCCTACAACGTGTCCAAGCATGCGGTCGTGTCCTTGAGCGAAACGCTCTTCCACGACCTGTCCCTGGTGACCGATCAGGTGCATTGCTCGGTGCTGTGTCCTTATTTCGTGCCCACCGGTATCCATCAGTCGCGCCGCAACCGGCCGGCCGACTTGGCCAACCCGACCCCCGCCACCCGTTCGCAAATGATCGCCCAGGCCATGGTCAGCAAGGCGGTCATTTCAGGGAAACTTACCGCTGCCGATATCGCTCAGCGCACCTTCGATGCGATAAGGAGCGATTCTTTCTACATCGTCTCGCACCCGGATGCGCTGGAAGGCGTCCGCCAGCAGGCCGAGGACGTGGTGGCGTTGCGCAACCCGACCGATCCCTTCGCGCACAAGCCCGAGCTGCGCGCGCAACTGCAGGCCGCGCTGCGGGACTGAGCGGGCGGGCTTCCCGCAGGTCCAGGCCGTTTCGGCAATCCGCCTGAACGAAAACCGTCGCCGTCCGCATCCTTGTCGATTCCGGCATCGCTCATTCGATGCATTGGTATCCTGCCCAAAAATGGGCATCAACCGAGGAGAGGGTTTTCATGAGCTACGTCGACGGATTCGTACTGGCGGTACCGACCAAGAACCTCGCCGCCTACCGCACTATGGCCCGTAAAGCGGGCAAGGTCTGGATGGAGCACGGCGCGCTTTCCTATATCGAATGCGTGGGCGACGACGTGCCGCCCGGCAAGCTCACCTCGTTTCCGCTGGCGGTGAAGCTGAAGAAGGACGAGACCGTGGTGTTCTCATGGATCGTTTACAAATCGCGTTCGCAGCGGGACAAGACCAACAAGAAGGTCATGGCCGATCCGCGGCTCGCCAGCATGATGGATCCCAAAAAGCTGCCGTTCGACGGTAAGCGGATGATCTTCGGCGGCTTCAAGAGTCTGGTTGAGCTCTAAGCGTCCGTTGCGGCCCGGCCAGGAGATAGATACATGTCATTAGTGTTCCATTACCACCCGCTTGCCTCGTTCTGCCACAAAGCACTGATTGCACTGTACGAGAACGAGGTGTCGTTCGTCCCTCAACTGGTGGATCTGGGAGATCCGACGCAACGCGCCGGGTTCCTTCGTGTGTGGCCGATCGGCAAGTTCCCGGTACTGCGAGATGAAGCCCGCGAGAAGACCATCCCCGAATCGAGCATCATCATCGAGTACTTGCAACAGCATTATCCCGGCAAGGTAAGGCTGATTCCCGAGCTCACCGACGACGCGCGCGAAACCAGGCTGCTGGATCGCTTTTTCGACCTGTACGTGCACGAGCCCATGCAGAAGATCGTGACCGACCGTCTGCGACCTGACGGAAGCAATGACCCGCATGGAGTGGAGCACGCGCGCAAAGTGATGCGCACGGCCTTCGATATGCTGGAAAAAGACATGGCCCAGCGCAACTGGGCAGCGGGTGAAAGTTTCGGCCTGGCCGACTGCGCCGCCGCTCCAGCCCTGTTTTATGCCAACAAAGTGATGCCGATCGCTGACCATCATCCGCATCTGGCCCGCTACCTGGACCGCTTGATGCAACGCCCGTCCTATGTCCGCGTATTGGCCGAAGCCCAGCCTTACTTCGCCATGTTCCCGAGCTGACCAACCCTCCACATAAAGGAAAGATACGATCATGAATAGAAAAATCCTGTTCTTCGCAATGCTGGTTGCCGCCTGTGGCCCGGCAATGGCGGCGCCTGTCAGTTACGACATCGATCCGATGCATACCTATCCCAGTTTCGAAGCCGACCACATGGGTATCTCGTTCTGGCGCGGAAAGTTCAACAAAACTACCGGCACGCTGGTCCTGGACAAGGAAGCCTCGACGGGCAGCGTGGACGTCAAGATCGACATCGCCAGCGTGGATTTCGGCCTCGATGCGATGAACCAGCAGGCCGTGTCGCCGGAATTCTTCGATAGCGCCAAGTACTCGCAAGCGACGTACAAGGGAAAGCTGGTTGACTTCGTGGACGGAGCGCCTACCCGCGTAGTGGGCGACCTGACCTTGCACGGAGTCACCCGGCCGGTAGAACTTAAGATCAACCGCTTCAAGTGCATCCCGCACCCCATGTTCAAACGCGAACTCTGCGGCGCCGATGCGTCGGCTGTGTTCAAGCGCGATGAGTTCGGACTCACCGCCGGCAAGGAATACGGTTTCAGCATGGATGTGAACTTGCGTATCCAGATGGAAGCGGTAGTGCCGGAGAAGGCTTCGAAGCCCTGACGGTCTGTTCGATGCGAAAGCTGACTGTCGGACGAGTCCGGCAGTTAGCGTGGATCAGTTGCTGGGCTCCACCACGGAAGCGATGCCAAACTGCCAGCAGGCATAGGGAGTAATGCCGCTGTGGCTTTGCTTTTGTTTCCGCCGATCGCAACGGCACTTATTGTTTCATTTGCGACGCAGGCGCCATGTCCAACGCGGAAACGCGCGCGCGCTCGGTCAGGAATTCCTGTTCGCGGCTGTTGCGGGTCATTGCGGCCGCACGGATGAACTCTGCATGCGCCTCTTGATGACGCCCCAGTTTGGCCAGCAGGTCGCCGCGCACGCTCGGCAACAGGTGGTACTGGGCAAGGGCAGGCTCCGGCATCAGCGCATCGACCAGTTCCAGTCCCGCAGCGGGTCCGAAAGCCATTGATACGGCCACGGCGCGATTGAGCTCCACCACGGGGGAAGGCATCAGCTGCGAAAGAGCGTCGTAGAGCGCCACGATGGTTTTCCAGTCGGTCTGTTCGGCCGTCGTCGCCTGGGCATGGCAGGCCGCAATCGCCGCCTGCAATGAGTAGGGTCCCAACGCGCCGCGTAGTCTGCGGGCACGCGCCAGCGCGGCGAAGCCCCGTTGTATCAACAAGCGGTCCCACCGCGAACGATCCTGATCCAGCAACAGCACCGGCGAGCCGTCCGGGCCCGTACGCGCCCGCGTCCGCGAAGTCTGGATTTCCATCAATGCAACCAGCCCATGTACCTCAGGTTCTTCCGGCGCCAGCTCGGCGACGATGCGGCCCAGCCGCAAAGCTTCCTCGCATAAGGCGGGCCGCATCAGGTCATCGCCGGCGGTCGCGGAATAGCCTTCGTTGAAAATCAGATAGATCACGCTAAGCACCGAAGACAGGCGTTCGCCCAACTCGTCCGCGCGCGGCACTTCGAAAGGGACCTGCGCCTCGGCCAGGGTGCGTTTGGCGCGCACTATGCGCTGCGCCACGGTGGATTCGGTTACCAGGTAGGCCCGCGCGATTTCATCGGTGGTCAATCCGCCGAGCATGCGTAAAGTCAAAGCCACCCGCGCCTCCATCGAAAGCACGGGGTGGCAGGCAGTGAACACCAGCCTCAACAGATCGTCGCCTATGTCGTCGTCCATATTGGCTTCGAATTCCGCAGTGGCGTCTTCCCAATCGCGTTCGAGCTCATGGCCGAGTTCCTCGTGCTTGCGCTGTTGCAGCTTGATCCGGCGCAGGCGGTCTATGGCGCGATGTTTGGCGGTAGCCATCAGCCACGCGCCCGGATTATCGGGCACTCCGGATTCGGGCCACTTCTCCAAGGCGATGACCAGCGCATCCTGCGCGAGTTCTTCGGCCAGGCCAACATCGCGCAGCATGCGCGCCAGGCCGGCGATGAGCCGTGCCGACTCGATTCGCCAGACAGCATCGATCGCGCGGTGTGTGTCTGAAGTCGTCATAGTTGGCGATCAGACCATTGCCGCTGCCTTCATGCAAGTTGCGGTGCAGCTTGTTCATGCCGTTCCCAGATTCCACTATTGCCTCGTCGCGGTCCCTGCCCGCAGCCGCTGCTCCTGCGCCCGTAACTCCGGTGTGAATTCAACGCCGAAATCCTCCGGCTCGAACACCTGGCGGATCTCGATTTCAGATTCGCCCGGCATAGGGTTGGGGCAGCGTTTCATCCATTCGATCGCTTCTTCCCTGGATTTCACCTGCAGCAGCCAGAATCCCGCGATCAGCTCGCCGGTTTGGGCGAACGGTCCGTCGATGACTGTGCGCTTGCTGCCGGAAAAACGTACGCGCGCGCCTTTCGAGCTGGGCTGCAGTCCTTCGCCTGCCAGTAGTACGCCCGCCTTGATCAACTGCTCATTGAACTTGCCCATGTCGGCCAGCAGTTGTTCGCTGGGCATCACGCCGGCTTCGGAGTCCTTGCTGGCTTTGACCATCACCATGAATCGCATCGTCGTTTCTCCTGTCCAGGATGGGTTGCCGGGCCGGTTCTCGTCGTTCCGGACCTTCCATATCCATGACGAATCAAGAGCTGGAGAATCGACAATCCGCGGAGGCAATCCCGATATCCGGTGACTGGAAAGGGCGGGGCTGACCCGTCCCTAACGCGCATGTGTTTACCATGCGGCGGCGACAATCAAGCCAATCCTGTCGGTCCTGTCCGGAGTACTTCCCCATGCCAGAGGTTCCATCCCCCATGCCAGCCATCGGCGAGCCGGCGCCCGATTTCACCCTGCATTCCACGCCGGATCAAACCGTGTCGCTTTCCCAGTTGCGCGGCCATCCGGTGGTGCTGGCCTTCTATCCCGCGGACTGGAGTCCGGTCTGCGGCGACCAGATGTCGCTGTACAACGAACTGTTGTCCGAATTCCGGCGTTTCCACGCGGCGGTCATCGGTATCTCGGTCGACGGCGCATGGTGCCATGCCGCCTTTGCGCTGGATCGCAAACTGCATTTCCCCTTGTTGTCGGACTTCGAGCCCAAGGGCGAGGTTTCGCGGTTGTACGGGGTGTACCAGTTGCCGGAAGGCATCAGCGAACGCGCGTTGTTCGTTATCGATGCCGAGGGCATCATCCGCTGGAGCTACGTATCGCCCAGCGGAATCAACCCGGGCGCCGACGGCATTCTGGAGGCGCTGGAGAAACTGCCCAGCTCCGCGGGAGCCGGAGCATGAGCCTTCTGAAACCCGACGTAGGGCCAGCCGACCATGCCCAGGGTCCGCGGGATGCGCCGTTGATGCTGGTGGAATACGGCGACTTCCAATGCCCGTATTGCGGCGAGCAATATCCGCAGATCAAGGCGGTCCAGGAGGCCATGGGCGATGAACTCTGCTTCGTGTTCCGCCATTTTCCCCTGGCCGAGGCGCACCCCCATGCCGAGCACGCTGCCGAGCTGACCGAAGCTGCGGATACCGTGGGTAAATTCTGGGAAATGCACGACCGGCTTTACGAGCATCAATCGGCACTGGACGACCGCAGCCTGGCCGGGCATGCCCGGGCGCTGGGCTTGGACGACGCCCTGTTCCAAACCGTGTTGGACGAAGAATACGAAGGCCGTGTGCGCCACGATTTTCTGACCGGGGTCCGCAGCGGCGTCAACGGCACGCCAAGCTTGTTCATCAATGGAGAGCGTTATGACGGGCCGCGCGATGCCGACAGTCTGATCGAGCTGCTGAAGGCGATGCGCGAGCTGCAGTTGCAGGGCTGAGGTAGCTCACTGAACTCACTCCGTGTAAGCGGGTGCGTCTCTAAAGAAGTGCCCCTGAAGCCCATCCGAACGATGGAGCAGGCGCGCTGGTTGCCGGGCGGCGCGTGCCCGCATGAATAAGCCGAATAGAATGGACCCGGGACAGCGGCTTGTCCTGGATTCGGGTCAGCGATGAGACAAATCCATGTGCAAATTGGGCCCGGCAATTGTCAGCAAAGTCATTTCAATGTCATGTAATGTCCTGAAAAGTAGGTAATCTGGACAAAGATATTATTGCTATCCCGATTTGACTGGGCTTGGCTACGCTGCAGTATGGTGGGTGTAACTTTCCAATTGGCTTCCAATGCCACATGATCGGTGAATTGAATCGATCCAATTGATGGGACAAGTGAGTGAACGCAGCGGTGTCGTATCCGGTCAATCTTGAAGCACCCCAAACGCTTTCGTCCCACAGTGGGCATTCGCTGGACCCTTTGATCGTCGCCGATGTGGGCGGCACCTACGCAAGGGTGGCCCTGGTCCATGTCGCGCGGGGCCGGGCGCCGGAAATTCTGGCTTTCCAACGGCACGTCTGTGCCGAGCATCCGAGTCTGGCCGCGATCCTGCGCGATTTCGCCGATCGCCAGGGGACTTCCAGGCAGCCGCGGCGCGCGGTCGTTGCCATCGCCGGATTGCTGGATGGCGATACGCTGGTGAATTCCAATCTTCCTTGGCCGGTGTCGCTGGAAAGCACGCGCCTGACGGCCGGGTTGGGCGAGTTGATCCTCATCAACGATTTCGAGGCGGTGGCCCATGCGATGCCCTATCTCGACCCAGGCAAGCTGTCGGCCTTGAGCGGCGACGCGGAGCATTCCTTTCAATGGCCCGCACTCGTGCTGGGACCGGGGACGGGCTTGGGCGCTGCACTGCGGTTCGAAGGCGGCGCGCGGCCCGTGCTGGCCAGCGAAGTAGGGCACTCGGCGTTGTCGGCAGGCACTCCGCTGGAGCTGGAAATTCTGCGCCTGCTGATGGCGCGCTGGCCGCACGTGGACAACGAGCGCGTGCTGTCCGGCAGCGGACTGATGAACCTGTACCCATGCTTGTGCGAACTCCGCGGCGTCGCGCCGCGCTGGAGCACGACCGAACAACTGATCGCCGCCGCGCAGACGGGCGAGGACGCGCTGGCGGTGGAATGCATGGAAGTATTCTGCGGATGGCTGGGCAGCCTGGCGGGCGATCTGGCGATCGCCTTCGGTGCGAAATCCGTTTATCTGGCAGGCGGCATTTCCGGCCATATCGACAACTTCCTGCGTAGCGGCGCCTTCCAGGCCCGCTACGTCAACAAGGGCGTGTTGTCGGAGGTCTTGCGGCACACGCCGGTCTGGCGCGTGGATCATGGCCAACTGGGGGTGATCGGCGCGGCGGCGTGGTATGCCGAACATCAGGCCCTGGCCTGACATCACGCCGTGAAGACACACGGATGAGAGTATTGCGAGGGCGTGCCATCGTTCATCGGGGAGAATGACGGAATGACTGATCGCAGACGATTTATACAGGCGGGAATATTGGCCGCCGGCGCATTGACGGTACCCGGCATGCGCGCGCAATCGAACAGCACTTCCGCCGGTGCGCGCGTCGTGGCCACCTGGGATTTCGGCGTGCAGGCCAATTCGGCGGCCTGGCGCGTCCTGGAAACCGGCGGTGGCGCGCTGGATGCCGTCGAAGTGGGCGCACGTTGGGCCGAAAGCGAACTGTGCAATCCCACCGTGGGTCATTGCGGCAGACCGGACCGGGATGGCGTGTTGACCTTGGATGCCAGCATCATGGATGGCGATGGCCGTTGCGGTTCGGTGGCTGCCCTGCAGGACATCGCCCATCCCATCTCGGTTGCGCGCCGGGTAATGGAAAAGACTCCGCACGTGATGCTGGTGGGCGAGGGAGCGCAGCAGTTCGCGGTGCAGCAGGGCTTCGCCAAACAGCGTCTGCTGACGCCCGCTGCCGAGCAGGCCTGGCGCGACTGGCTGAAAACCGCCGAATACAAGCCCGAAATCAATGCCGAGCGACGCAGCCAGCCCGGTAACAAGGACAACCACGACACCCTGGGCATGCTGGCTATCGACGCGCAGGGCAAGCTTGCGGGTGCCTGCACTACCAGCGGCATGGCCTGGAAAATGCACGGCCGGGTCGGGGACAGCCCCATCATCGGTGCGGGCCTGTACGTCGACAACGAGGTCGGCGCGGCCACGGCGTCGGGCGTGGGCGAAGAAATGATCCGCAATGCCGCCAGTTTCCTGGTGGTGGAGTTGATGCGGCAAGGACGGACGCCCGCAGACGCCTGCCGGGAGGCCATCGACCGGGTCGTGCACAAAAGGCCCGAAGCCAGCAAGACCTTGCAGGTCTGTTTCCTGGCGCTCAACAAGCATGGTGAGGTCGGTGCGTTCGCGTTGCACAAAGGCTTCGTCTATGCGGTCTGCGATGCGGACAAGCGCGAAGATCTGCGCGAGTCGGCTTCGGTCTACGCCACCAAGCAGCTGTGAATTCGATTGTGGCGGCATCGATCGGCTGCGGATACCCGTTCTGAATCATCCCCGTTTTCTTCCGCCTTGGCGGCCCAGGCTGTGATGGATGCATCGAGCCCCATGAAAAGTAGGGACCGAACTTCCGCGCATTCGTTTTCACAACCTGTTCCCACGGGGCCTGTCGCGGCATGGGTCCGCCCACTGCGCCAACGTTGTTCGCTTGATCGACTGACTGATTAGTGCCGCTGAACTTGCGGATGTTTTTTGGTGGCACGGGCTTTAGTTTTGCGCAGCTCTGTCGAGACTCACAGTAAGAAGTTTGTTTGTTAGCCATATCACAGTAATCAAGTACCTGATTTCAGTGATGAATTTTCGCTGAGAATAATCACATTAACTAAAACAGCGCAGCGGAATGCAGCGCTGTTTTTTGTCGTGCTAAGTTTTTTATCGATCCAGGGGGATAGGTCTATTTTAGATTTAGAACGATCTAAATGCCTGCAATTTGGATCTGAACAAACTCTTGAACGCCAAGCTTGTCGGTCGTTCGATCACCATCACCGGGGATTACTCAATGGCTAAATTCAATCTGTTTCGTCGCAATACTTTGACCAGTGCGCTGCTGCTGGCGATCGTGACGCCGCTCGTCGCAACGGCGCAGGAAGCTTCCGGAAACGAGCCCAGCACCACGCAGCTCGATACCGTCACGGTCACCGGTTCGCGCATCAAACGCGCTCAGGTCGAAGGTCCCGCACCGGTCAACATCATCACCGGCGATCAGATCAGGAAAGAGGGGTTCGCTACCGCTTACGATGCGTTGAGCACGCTGACCGAAGCCATTGGCACGGTCGAAGCCGATTCCCAGTGGGGGCAGCACACCAGCAATGCCAGCCCGCTGAACCTGCGGAACATGGGCCCCGGTCGCAGCCTGCTGCTGATCAATGGCCACCGCGCCGCCGACTACCCGCTGCCTTATGGCGGCCAGAGCAATTTCCAGAACTTCAGCAATATCCCGGCCGCGGCCATCGAACGTATCGAAGTACTGGCTTCCGGCGCCTCGGCAATTTACGGCTCCGATGCGGTCGCCGGTGTAATCAACGTGGTGTTGAAGAAGAACTTCACGGGCGACGAGTTGCGTATCAAGGGCGGCACGTCGACGCGCGGCGGACGCGATCTGGCCGACTTTTCGTGGACGGGCGGGCGCAGCGGCGAAAAATGGAACCTGACCTACTCCCTGCAGTACTTCAACCGTGAACCGCTGTTCGCCGGTGAGCGGGATTTCATGGATTCGGAGAACGACGCCGAGCGCCCCAACTGGAGCGAAGCCGAGCTCGCCAAGGGCAACCGCTTCAACAATTACTACGACACCGCCCGCATCAGCCGGGTGGACAATGGCATGCGCATCTCGCCGCCGGCCGGCGCTTGCGACAACCGCGGTTTCGGCGGCGTGACCAGCCTGCAGGATTATCGGGAGTACAACCAGGCTACCCATACCCTGGGGCCCGCGATGGGCCAGTACTGCGCCAACGCGAAGAACTTCCACAACTGGACGATCAACGACGGCCAGGAAAGCGCTTCTCTGTACCTGTACGGCACCTACGATTTCAGCGACAAGCTGCATGTCTGGTCGAGCGTGTCGGTATTCGATGCCGAAGGCACCAGCAGCATCGGCGATTTCGCGATGGGCTATGTGCCGCAGGTGAAGTGGTACGACCAGGGCATCGGCGCGATGGTGGAAGGCAAGCGTTTCTTCACCGGCCGCGAAACCGGCGATGCGTTGACCTATACCAATGAACGTTCGTACGACGTCGCTTTCGGTCTCAACGGCAGCATCGCCGATCGCTTCGACTGGGAAGCTTCTTTCGACCATGCCGAGTACAAACTGAAGAAGAGCTACCCGGCGGCAGTGCCTGCGCTGGTCAATAATTTCTATCTGGGGCAGCAGCAGGGCGTCACCGACGCGAGCTACGCCGGCGTACCGGTGGGAACCCCCATCTACACCGCCGACATCAACCGTTTCTTCACGCCGCTTTCCCCGCAACAGTGGCAGTCGATCTCGACCCACGGCCATGATCGCGCGGAATCCAAATCCGATCAGTTCCAGTTCGTGATCTCCGGCGACCTGTTCCAGGGTTGGGCCGGTCCCGTCAGCTTTGCCGCAGTGGCTGAAGCAGCGCGCCAAAGCTATGGCATCCATCCGGATCCGAAGACCGTGCCGGCGCTTGGCCAGACCGCACCAGGGCCGAACCTGTTCGTCACCGAATACGGCAGCCCTTACTACGGTTACGATCTGGGCGGCGGTTCGCGTACGCGCTGGGCGCTGGGCAGCGAGTTCCGCGTGCCGCTGTGGGATAGCAAGACACCGGGTCTGGGTTCGGCCACGGTCAATCTGGCGGGTCGCTACGACGACTACAGCCAGACCCTGGATGGATCGAAGGCAACCTGGATGACCGGGCTCGAATGGCGTCCGTTCGACAACCTGCTGGTGCGTGGTTCGTACGCCACCAGTTTTCGCGCGCCGGACATGCACTACGTTTATGCGCAGGGCGGCCAGTCCTATGTGCAGCTGATCGACGCCTTGCGCTGTGGTCAGAATGGAGACTACGGACAGTGCGCGCCGTTGAATGGGAATTCCGATCCGGCCACCAGCAACTACTACCGCTCGATCACCAGCCGTGAAGGCTCGCCGTTGCTCAAGTACGAGGAAGGCAAATCCTGGACCGCCGGCTTCGTCTGGGATATCCGCGACGATCTGTCGGTCAGCGCCGATTACTGGAATATCGAGCTGAAGAACGCCATCGAAAACATCGGCATGAACGATATCCTCGCCGCAGAACTGGGTTGCGCGCTGGGCACGACCACCAATGGCGCGCCTTACGTCAATCCGCTGACCGGACAAGCGCCGACCGCCGCGTTCTGTCAGTTGATGCAGTCGCGCATCGAGCGGGATGGGCCCAACGGCGCGATCACCGGTGTCAAGGAAGGGCCCATCAACAAGGCCGGGCGTCGCGTTGCCGGTTTCGATGTGGCTGCCAAGTACAAGTTGTCCACGGAACGGTTCGGCGATTTCAGCTTCGGTTTGAATTACACCAATCTGTTGAGCCTGTCGACGCAGGATTCCGAAGCGACCGAATGGACAGACGGCAAGAAAGGCGCGCATAACGACATCCACACCAAGCTGCGCGCCAGCGTGGGCTGGGAGCGGGGTAATTTCAACACTACGCTGCTCATGACGCGGCTGGCCAGGGTCAGGGGCAGCAACTTCGGCGGTTGCTGGCCGTTTGCCAACGGTGAGCGCGCCACCGCGGTCGATAACGACACCTGCACCAGCACCGACCCGACCAGCGCCAACTACAACCAGAGCACCAGGCGCTACTGGGATCGCTTGAAGGCGCCAGTCATCTTCAATCTGACCGCCGGTTACAAGATTACCGACCATGCCAGCGTCAATCTGTATATCAACAATCTGTTCGACGCCACCTACAAGGATCCGTACAAGGGCGATTATGTGTTCACCAGCGATCGCGTATGGCCGATGATCGGCCGGGAGTTCGCAATGGAGTACGTGTTCCGTTTCGATTGAGCACCGGGTTCTGGAATCGGGTAGGGCCCGACGGTCGCCGATCGTCGGGCCTGTTGCTTCAAGTCGTACCAATCTGCATTCTTGCAAGCGGAGCCCGGTCTGTTCGCGACGGCCGGCATCGCAATTGCACCCAATCCCCATTCATTCGGAGACACAGATGAAAGACCACCGTTGGCTGCGCTTCGCATCCGCCGCGATGCTTTTGGCTGCGGCAATGCAGTCGGGACTGGCTATGGCGCAGGCACAAGTGCCGGCAGAAAGCGCCGAGCAAAAGGAGCAGCGCATGCAGTGGTGGACGGATGCGCGCTTCGGCATGTTTATCCACTGGGGCCTGTATGCGGTACCGGCTGGTGAGTGGAAGCAGGGCAAGGACTATGGCGAATGGATCATGGAGAACGCCTACATACCCCGCAATGAATACGAGCAGTTCGCCAAGCAGTTCAACCCGGTGCGGTACGACCCGGACGCATGGGTTCGCATAGCCAAGGACGCGGGGATGAAATACATCGTCATCACCAGCAAACACCATGAGGGCTTTGCGATGTGGGACAGCAAGGCCAGCGATTACAACATCGTCCGCCGAACACCTTATGGAAAGGGTGTTTTGAAGGAGCTGGCCGACGCGACGCGCCGGCAGGGACTGCACTTCGGAACCTACTACTCGATCATGGACTGGCATCATCCGTCGCAGTCCGGCATGGAGCCCGGACACTATCAACCTACCAAGATCGACCCGGCCCGAAAGCGCGAGTATGTCGAGGAGATGAAAGCGCAGTTGAAAGAACTGATAACCGGGACCGATACGGAAGTCCTCTGGTTCGACGGGGAATGGGTGAACTGGTGGACGAACGAAGACGGCCGCGACCTGTACGCCTATTTGCGCTCGCTCAAACCGGATTTGATCATCAATAACCGTATCGGCAGAGGCCGCGATGGCCTGGCGGGCATGGACAAGGTGCAAGGAGCCGGCGACTTCGGCACGCCCGAACAGGAGATCCCCGCACGCGGCTTTGGCCCCGGCGTCTACTGGGAGTCGTGCATGACGCTGAACGATCATTGGGGCTTCAGCCGCAACGATCACAACTGGAAATCACCCGAAACCCTGATCCGCAACCTGATAGATATCGCCAGCAAAGGCGGAAACTACCTGCTCAATGTCGGTCCCACCGCGGAAGGCCTGATTCCGCAACCGTCGGTCGAGCGTTTGGCGGAAGTAGGGAAGTGGATGAAGGTCAATGGCGAATCCATCTACGGCACACAGGCCAGTCCGTTCGCTACGCCAGTTGCATGGGGCAGGGTGACGAGCAAACCGGGCAAGCTTTACCTTCACGTGTTCGACTGGCCGAAGGACGGCCGGCTGACGCTTCCCCCGGGCGTCGAGTATCGCCGCGCCTATTTGCTTGCGGAGCCCGGCCGCGCGCTCAAGTTGCGGGACACCGGGCGGGGCGTGCACTTGTCGGTGCCAGCCAGGGCGCCGGATTCGGTTGCCAGCGTCATCGTCGTCGAAACCAGGCAGGCACGACAGTGACCATGAATCGGCAGTTCGAGTGCCGGCCAACAGCCTGAAATCTGGCGCAGTGTGGGACCGAAGTCCGCTTTTTCACGGATCGGCATAATGGCCAATTGGCTCCAAATCATTGGCTCTGAAAGACGGAAACGATCCTGGCGTCCTTGTTTGCTGCAACGCGGTGATCGATTCGCGTATCAGGCGTGCCCATGGGCAGCGGCGGCGTCGGTCCATGCCATTTCCGCGGAGCAGATCAGGTACGTATTCAACTTTTAGTAATACCTTTCCCGTTCTGGCTTTGACTCGGCTTCTCGACCGAAGCCTTCCAGTCGCTCGGCCTATCACTGAAAAACTCCCCAGGGGCTCGCTTTGCCGATAAGCATAAGATCCGCAGCAGTGTTGATGGTGTGCCTGCTTGTGGCTGGAATGAGCGCGCCTGCATCGGCGCAAGATCTGATTCCGCAGCCGCAGCGTCTGGAACATGGCGAAGGCTCTTTCCGCCTGGATCGCAATGTCCATATCGTCGCGCCCGATGATGCGCGCAGCCGCGAGATTGCGGAATTTCTGCGCGAGGCCATCGGCAGCGATAGCGGGATCGCGCTGGAGAAGGGCAGAAAAGGGAAGGCCATCGAACTGCGCCTGGACCCGGATATCGCGGGTGAGGAAGCCTATCGCCTGACTGTGGCGAAGGACAGAATCGTCTTGGCGGCATCGCATCATCGCGGCATGTTCTGGGCGGCGCAGACTTTGCGGCAGTTACTGCCGGTAGAGCAGGGCGCCGAGTCCATTCCGGTTCCGGCCATGCGCATCCAGGATGCGCCACGGTTTTCCTACCGCGGACATATGCTGGACGTCGGGCGGCATTTCATGCCGATTGATTTCGTGAAGAAGCAGATCGATCTGCTTTCCTACTACAAGCTCAATACTTTTCACTGGCATCTGACCGATGACCAGGGCTGGCGCATCGAGATCAGGAAATATCCGAAATTGACGGAAGTCGGGGCCTGGCGCATCGAACCGGACGGCAGCCGCTATGGCGGTTTCTACACCCAGGACCAGATCCGCGATGTCGTCGAATATGCGCGGCTACGCAACATCATGGTGATCCCGGAAATCGAAATGCCGGGGCATGCCTCCGCAGCGTTGGCATCCTATCCCGAGTTGTCGTGCCGCAAACAGCCGATCGATGTCCCCACCAACTGGGGCGTGTTGAAGGATGTGTATTGCGTCGGCGACGAGTTCACCTTCGAGTTCATCGAAAACGTGCTTGACGAAGTGATCGCACTGTTCCCGGCTCCTTACCTGCATATTGGCGGCGATGAAGTGCCGAAGGACCACTGGCGGGAAAGCGCTTCCTCGCAGAAGCGCATGCGCGATGAGGGCCTTAAGGACGAACACGAGCTGCAAAGCTATTTCGTCAAGCGTATCCAGCGCTATCTTGCCGGCAAGGGCAAGACCCTGATCGGTTGGGACGAGATTCTGGAAGGTGGTGCCGATCGCAATGCGATCGTCGAAGTGTGGCGTGGGGATGCCGAAGGCGCAAAGGCGTTGGCCAATGGAAACAAGATCATCAGCGCCGGTTCGTTCTATCTGGATTCTCCGTTGAAGCTTCTCACCGTGGAAAAAATCTATTCGACGGAAATCGTTCCGGCCCCTTACGCTTCCCACAGCGCGCAGGTGCTCGGCGCCGAGGCGCCGCTGTGGACCGAGCGTGTCACTCCGGAAAATGCTGAAACCCTGCTGTATCCACGCCTGATCGCATTCGCCGAAGTAACCTGGGGAACCGCGGCGCGGGACTACCCCGGTTTCCAGCGGCGGCTGCAATCGCATTACCGCCGGTTGGAGAAATGGCAGGTGGCGTATGGCCCGGAAGACAAGAACGTCGTCGATTATCACGTCGCTTGGAGTCCGGCGGAACACGCCCCGCGCATCGATGCGGAACGTGGCTTTGCCGATCTGCAGCTGCGCTACACCACCGACGGCAGCGGGCCCACACCGAGCTCACCTGGGTTCACCGATTCGTTGACGTTGCGCCAGGCGGGCAGGCTCAGGGTTACTCCGTTCCGCGGCGATCGCGCGTATGCCTCTCCACGCGACTTGCTGATGATGGACCACAAAGGCGTGGGCAAGCCGATCGAATATTCATCGCAACCGAACCAGAACTACCGCCAAGCAGGCGAACAGGTGCTGGCGGACGGGTTGTTGGGCGGCGACAACCATGCTGACGGGCTATGGACCGGCTGGCAGGGCGAGGACCTTCGCGTCAGCATCGATCTGCAAAAGCCGACGCCTGTGAACGCCATCAGCGTCAGATTCCTGCAGCAGAGCGGCTCCTGGATCCTGCTGCCGAAGGCTGTGCGGTATTCGGTATCGTCCGATGGCAAGCGATGGAGGCAGGTGCATGCGCGCTCGTTCAACATCGATGCCGGCAACGAACAGCGGTTGGTCGAGGACGTGGCTTTCCATACCGACAAGCCGCTGACCGTGCGATATATCCGTATGGAAGTCGATCAATACGGAAACCTGCCCGCTGGCCACAACGGCGCGGGGCATCCAGCGTATTTCTTTGTAGACGAGATCGTCGTCAAGTAGCCAGCCAAACCGCAGCAGCACGACAAGGCGATGGTGCGCGGCAGCATGCATGTGGGAAAACGCTGTGCTATTTATCCGCCCCGTTGGATTAGAACGATCTAACGCAGTGAGTTTGGTTGATCTAAGGTAGGTAAGGGGCCAATGGCTCGCCCGTGGGAAGCGGGTAAATCACCCTGCATGAAACAAGTTTTCATATTTGAATTTAGATCGATCTAAATCGTATCGCGACAGCAGCCTATTCAATCTTGGGAGAGGGTGATTGAAATGAAAAGCACGCCACACATACGCATTCGCAATTCGCTGTCCGCAGCCATCGCCGTCGCACTATCCACCGTTGCCGTATTGCCGGGTAGCGCTTTCGCTCAACAGACGGATCAAGCTCAGACCAGTTCTGCAAGCCAGGTCAAAGCCACAGACTTGGACAAGGTTGTCGTTACCGGGTACCGCTACTCAATCGAAAAGAGCCTGGACCAGAAGCGCAACGCGAACGCCGTCGTCGAGGTGATCACTGCCGAGGACGTCGGCAAGTTCCCCGACAAGAACGTCGCCGATGCATTGCAACGCGTGCCAGGCGTGATCGTCACCCGCGACGGTGGCGAGGGGAAGAATGTCAGTGTCCGCGGCCTTTCATCGGAACTGACCCTGACCGAATTGAACGGCAACTACATCGCCTCGGCCGAATCCAACGGCGATCCGACCCGTTCGTTCAACTACATGCTGCTGCCGGCTAACCTGCTGTCCAGCGCGGAGCTGTTCAAGACGCCGGAAGCGCGCATCGACGAAGGCGGCGTCGGCGGCACTGTGATCCTGCACACGCGCCGTCCGCTGGAGCTGGAACCGAACACCGGCTTCGCGTCCGTCGAAGGGACCTGGGCCGACACCAGCAAGAAGACCGACGGCCAGTTCTCCGGCTCGTATTCCTGGCACGACAAGGAAGACCGCTTCGGCGTCTTCGTCGGCTACACCGACCAGAAGCGCACCACGCGCACCATGGGCGCCAGCACCGAAAGCTGGCAGTGGTATGGCCGCGACGAAGGCGGCACCGCGGTGGACGTCAATGGCCGGCCCTCCGACTTCAACTCGAACTGGTGGGGTGGCACGGGCTTCTACGACCAGAATGGCAACTACTACACCGGCTTCATGATGCCGACTTCGGTCAACCTGGATGTCACGGAAGAAGAACGCGAGCGCAAGGGCGGCCAGCTGACCTTGCAGTTCAAACCGACCGACAACCTGACCCTGACGGCGAACTACTTCCGTTTCGATCTGTCGCAGAACTCGTCGACCAACACGCTGAAAGTTCCGGAATGGAACATCGCCCGCTACTACGGGGATGGCAATTGGGCCGGGGGCCGCTTGCTCGACGGCCTGACCTTCGACCCCAGCGGCACCATCGTCACCGGCGCGGACTACAGCCTGCATCCCGGTAAAGCGTACTACTGCAGCGAGGCAGAAGCTGCCGCAGCCGGCATGGCGCCGGGCGGCTGGGGTTCGGACGACTGCACTGTCCCGACGCCGCAGATCACCGGCAGCTACAACCTCGAAAAGTCGCTGTCGCAGACGGTGGACTTCGCGGCCGAGTGGAACGGCGAATCGGTCGACCTCGCCTTCAAGGGCGGCCGTACCTGGGCCAAGGGCGGTCCGGAACTGCAATTCTCGGTGCCGCTCAAGCCGCGCCGCCAGAACGCGGACGGCAGCTGGACCAACGGCAACTTCGCCAGCTCGTGGGACCTGACCGGTACGCCGACGATGACGTTCTCGCCGGAGCTGATGGAAAACCTGAGGAACGGCATCCTGCAAGTCGACCTCGGCTCGACCGGCTCGTCCTGGACACGCAACGAAACCGAACAGAAGTACGCCCAGATCGATGGCACCTGGCACAACGACAGTGGCTTCCTGGAATCGCTCCAGTTCGGCATCAAGGCACGTGACGGCGGCATCCACCGCAGTACCGGCAACAGCTACTGGGTGTGCCCGGGCACCGATCCGAGCGACTACGACAACCGCTACTGGAACGGTCGCTGCAACAGCGTCGCCACCGAGTTCTCGCCCGACTTCCTCTACGCGCTGGGCAACCTGGCCGGCGGCATCAACGCCAGCGCGTACCCGGCGATCAACTATCCGGCCTACATCGCCCATCTCAACAGTACGTACGGCCCGATGCAGACCCGCGAGGAAGACAACTTCGTCTACAACGTCGACGAGAAGATCTATTCCACCTACCTCCAGGCCAACTTCCGCACCGATCGCTTGCGCGGCAACATCGGCGTACGCATCGCGAAAACCAAGCAACATGCCGATTCGACGGACAAGGTCACTTCCTACAACGACTACTTCTTCGACGATGCCGCCGGCAACCCGCTGGCCTGCCAGCAAGGCGCCACCGCGCCTGGCGGCGCGCCCGCCGACACCTACTGTGGTAGCGAGGGGTACTGGAGGCTTTCGGACAGTGTGGCGCGACCAGAGTCGTTCGAAGTCAGTTCGCTCGACCGCAACTACACCGACGTGCTGCCGAGCTTCAACCTGGCCTACGACCTGACCGAAGACCTGGTGTTGCGCGCGGCCGCTTCCAAGGTGATTTCGCGCCCGAGCTATAACGACATCGCCGCCCCCGGCAGCCTGGAGTACTTCAGCGAGGAATATGTCAACGACCGCCGCCTGACCGGAGGCGCTGGCCAGCAGGGTTGGTACGGTTCGGGCAGCAACAAGGGACTGGAGCCATACGAGGCCACGCAGTACGACGTGGGCCTGGAATGGTACTTCCAGCCGGGTTCGGTGGTGGGCGTTGGCCTGTTCCGCAAGAACGTCAGCAACTTCACGGTGCCCGTGATCGCCGACGTGCAGGCGGTCATCAACGGTGAGACCGTGACCGTGCAGAACTACTCGACCGAGGCGGGCGGCCGTGACGCGGTGTCGCAGGGCGTCGAGCTTTACGCGCAGCACACGCTGGATTTCGGTCTGGGCTTCCAGTTCAACTACACCTACAACGACACCAACGAAGCGGCGATCACCCTCGAGGACGGCACCGAGCTCGGCAAGTCCCCGCTGGTCGGCAGCGCGAAGAACCAGGCCAACTTCACCATGTTCTACGAGACGGAGAAGTTGTTGCTGCGTGCCTCGTACAACCGTCGCGGCGAAGTGGTGCAAGGGTTGGTCAATGGTCTGAACGTCTACGATGAGCCGTACTACCAAGTCGATCTGAACGCAGCGTACAACTTCACGCCGGCATTGAGCATCAGCGCTTCGGTGTTGAATGTGACCAAGGAAGAGACGCGTTCGCACCTGGGCAACGACACCCAGGACCGTTTCTACACCAATGGCTACGCAGGACGCGTCGCCTACATGAGTCTGACGTACAAGTTCTGAAGCGCACCACCCTTCGTGTCCAGTGGGCACGAGGGGCTTTCTCACGCGATGTACCCTGTGGGCGAAACATCATGGAACTACCCGGGACGAAGAAGAGGGCAGTGGCGTTATCGACAAATCGCACATGACGTGCCTCGCGACGTGCGCCATCAATGGACTACGATGACCTGTAAACGCATGAAACACCATTCGATCAAAGCGATGTTCCGCTCCCTGTCCCTGCTTCTGGCGCTGACCACCTTGGCCGCCGAAGCGGCGCCGCAACGATTGGCTGCGGAGGTCAGCACTTTCATCGGCAGCAAGGACGACGGCAACACATTCCCAGGCGCATCCGCACCGTTCGGTCTGATCCAGGTCAGTCCCATCGGCGAACACTATTCCGGTTGGCGCTACGACGATCCCAAGATCCGCGGTTTCGGCCATTCCTTCCTTTCCGGCGCGGGTTGCTGGGAGCAGGGCGGGCAAGTGTCCGTGCTGCCGGTCACCGGTGTTATCGGCCCTGGCGGAGATTTCGACACCGCCAATGCCAAGCGCTTCGACCACAAGCAGTACGGCTCTCGCTACAGCCATGACGGCGAGATCGGCCAAGCCGGTTATTACAAAGTCCGCCTGCTCGATTACGGCGGCATCGATGCAGAAGCCACCGCGCTGACCCGAGCGGCGGCAGAGCGTTATACCTTCCCCATCGATGCCAAAACCGGTCACGTGCTCATCAACGTGGGTCAGGCCAATGAACGTCACACGATTGTCGGCAGCACGGTGGAAATCGTGGGCGACCGGGCCGTGGAAGGCAAGCTGGTGACCAACAGCTTCTGCGGCGGGCATCAGTACACCACCTGGTTCCGGCTTGAGTTCGACCGGCCGTTCAAGGCTTTCGGCACCTGGGGCGAAAGCGGCGGAGTCGTGGGGTCGCGCCACAGTATGGAAGGCGAGATCAAGCCGAACGGCGCCTGGCTCAGCTTCGATACCGGCAAGAACAGGGCAGTGACCGCCGTCAGCGCCATTTCCCACGTGGATGCCGAAGGCGCACGGAACAACCTGCGGCAGGAAGGTATGCAGAACGGCAAGCCGACGGACTTCGACCTCATGCGCAAACAGGCGCAGGAGGTCTGGCGCAAGGAACTGGCCACCGTGCGCGTACAAGGCGGCAGCCAGGACGATCGCACCGTGTTCTATACCGCGCTCTATCACGCGTTGCTGCAGCCATTGACGGGCAGCGACGCCGATGGCCGGTACCGCGGCTATGACGAGCAGATCCATCGTGCCGACGGCTGGACCTATTACGAATATTTTTCGCTCTGGGATACCTACCGCTCGCAGAATCAGCTGCTGGCATTATTGCGGCCGCAGCGCGCCCACGATATCGGCCGTTCGCTGCTGGCCATCCACGAGCAAGGCGGCTGGTTGCCGCGCTGGGGATACGCGAACTTCGACACCAATGTCATGACCGGCGATCCGGTGACGCCGTTCCTGGTGGATTTGTGGCGGTTCGGCGCGCTGAAGGGTCTTGAGAAGCAGGCATACGCGGCGTTGCGGCAGAACGCTTTCGAGGTTCCGCCAATCAATTCGCGCCATGCGGGACGGTCGGGCAATCCCAACTATCTGGCGCAGGGCTTCGTGCAGTACGACCGTGCTTTTCCATCCAAAGGCATGGACGTCGATCCGCACCACGGCGGTTCCGCCACTCTCGAATATGCGTTGGCCGATTGCTCGCTGGCGCAGATGGCCGATGGTCTTGGAATGTCCGGCGATGCGGCTGTCCTGCGCTCACGTGGAGGAAACTGGCGGCAGGTATGGGATGCCGATGTGCGCGACGACGAAACCGGCTTCATTGGTTTCCCGCGTCCGCGTCTGCAGGACGGCAGCCGGTACACGCCTTCGGAAGGCCGCTACAGCCCGCGCTCCAACCACGGTTTCCATGAAGGCACGGCATGGCAGTACCAATGGCTGGTGCAGCAGGATGTGCCCGGGCTGGTCGAGGCCATGCACGGAACGGAGAAGACAGGCCAACGTCTGGACGCTTTCTTCGCCTATGACGCGCTCACCAAGGACCCCCTGCACGCCGCGCGCAAGGAGTGGGTAGTGGGGCCTTACAGCTATTACAACCAGTACCGCTACAACCCCAACAATGAGCCGGACCTGCATTCCCCCTGGATGTACACGTTGATCGGCCAGCCGTGGAAGACCTCCACCGTGCTGCGTGCTGCGCAGCAATTGTTCACCAACGCCCCCAACGGCGTCACCGGTAACGACGATCTGGGCACGATGTCGGCCTGGTATCTATTCAGTGCGATGGGCCTTTATCCCGCCGTGCCGGGTAGCGGCCAATTCCTGCTGCATGCGCCGCGCTTCAGCAGAGTCGAACTGGATCTCGGTCAGGGCAAGACGCTGCGAATCGATGCGCCGGGAGCCAAAGGCGATCGCTTGCAGTATGTCGAAGGTGTCCGCGTGGACGGTGCCGTGCATCCGCAGGTCTGGCTGGACTGGGGAAAACTGCGGCAGGGGGGAGCCATCGCCTATTCCTTGACGGACATTCCACCGACTGAAGGATGGGGCACCCGGCCTCGGGATTTGCCCGTGTCGTTTTGTGCGATATCCGGGCCCTCGGCCGTGGTATCCGAGTAATGCGGTTGCGCCATGCCTGTCGCCAGTCGGTTCACTCTCCCGCTGATCGGCGGCCGGCATGGCATTTTCCGCGACGCGATGGTTTAGGCTGGCGCCTCCATAGGGAGTAGTTCGATCCAGATGAAAAACAAAACCACCGCAGCAGGGAAGGGCACACGTTCCACTGGGGAGCGCAAATCCGGCCATCGGCCGGTGACGGTGACCGATATCGCCAACGCCATCGGCGTGTCGCGTGCCACGGTGTCGCTGGTGCTGCGCGGCAGTCCGCTGGTGCACGTGGATACGCGCGCCAAAGTGGAGGCGGAATTGCAGCGCCAACGCTACGTTTACAATCGGGGGGCGGCCAATCTGCGCCGGCAGGTCTCATCCAGCGTCGCGCTGGTGATCAACGACTTGTCCAATCCGTTTTTCGCCGAATTTGCGGCTGGCGTCGACGAGGCTCTGGGCGCGAAAGGTTTTGTGACCTTATTGGGCAGCACTGGCGAGTCCCCGGAGCGCCAACAGGCCGTGCTGGCTTCGTTGATGGAACACACTCCCGCCGGACTGATCCTGTCGCCGGCCGAAGGAAGCGATGCCGCGCAATTGCGCCAGGTGCTGGGTGCGCACAGCAATGTTCTGCTGTTCAACCGCGAACTGGCCGGCGCCGAGTGGGATTTCCTGGCGCTGGACAATCAGCGGGGCGCGCATATCGCGACTGCCCACCTGATCGAGCTGGGTCATCGCCGCATCGCCTTCTATGGCGGCCACGCCGATTCCAGCTCCTGCCAGCAACGCCGCACCGGCTATGCGCAGGCGATGGCCGAGGCGGGACTGGAAGTGGAAGAGGAATGGATGATCGAATCGGCGCCGAATCGGTTGGAAGCGGCGGCGCGTACGGGAGAGCTGTTTGCCCACAAGCAGATGCCCACAGCGGCCGTCTGCTACAACGACACGGTCGCCCTGGGCCTGATGCTGGGTCTTATGGCGCGCGGCATTCGTCCGGGCCACGACTTCGCCGTCACCGGATTCGACAATATTTCCGAGGCCGCCGTCACCACGCCGCCGCTGACGACAATGGCGGTCGACCCGCGCGAGCGCGGTCGCCAGGCGGCGGAGTTGCTGTTGCGCCGGATCGGGAACCCCGACGCGGAGTCGCAGCGCACCATCGCGCCGGTAGAGCTCCGCGTTCGGGAGAGCAGCGGTATGCCGCGTACTGTCGCCTAAACGATGTTCCTTTCCCCCGCCGTCCCTGCCGCATTCCGAGGCGCTTAAACGCATGCATATTTCCCATACCCCACCTTCGAGCGGCACCGGTTCGTCGCGCCCCGCAATCAACGCGCGCACGGCGCTTTCGGTGGTCACGACGATTTTCTTCATGTGGGGGTTTTTGACCTGCCTCAACGACATCCTGATCCCGCACCTGAAAGCGGTGTTCGAACTGAACTACGCGCGCGCCATGCTCGTGCAGTTCACCTTCTTCGGCGCGTATTTCCTGATGTCCTTGCCGGCCGGCCGGCTGGTCGCGCATCTCGGCTACAAGAAGGGCATCGTCGCCGGGCTGGCCATCGCCGGTGTCGGTGCGCTGGGTTTCTGGCCGGCGGCCGAGCTGCGTATCTATGAGGCGTTCCTGGCGGCGTTGTTCGTGCTGGCGACCGGCATCACCGTGTTGCAGGTGGCCGCGAACCCCTATGTGGCCCTGCTTGGTCCGGAGAGCACCAGTTCCAGTCGTTTGACGCTGGCGCAGGCGTTGAACTCGCTGGGTACCGCTATCGCCCCGATCTTCGGTGGCCTGTTGATCCTCGGCAATACGGTGAAGAGCGCGGATCAGATCGCGGCGATGCCGTTGGCCGGGCAAATCGCCTACCGCACCCAGGAAGCCCAGTCCGTTCAGGGGCCCTATGTCGGTCTGGCCGTGGTGCTGTTCCTGTTGGCGGTATTCGTCTATTTGTTCCGTTTGCCGGCGTTGACCGAAACGACCGAAAAGGCCGATCATCTCAAGCACACTCTGCGCGAAGCGTTGCGTCACCGCCATGTGCTTTTCGGCGTGCTGGGCATCTTCTTCTATGTCGGCGCGGAAGTCGCGATCGGCAGCTTCCTGGTCAACTACCTGTCGATGCCGGATATCGGCGGCTTCACCGAACAGCAAGCCACAAGATACGTGTCGGCTTACTGGACACTGGCGATGGTCGGCCGTTTCGCCGGTTCGGCGATCATGGTCAAATTTTCGCCGCGAAAACTGCTGGCTATCTTCGCCACGGTCAATGTCGTCCTGTTGGCCACGACCATGTTGGGCAACGGCCATATCGCGGTGTACAGCATCGTCGCCACGGGCCTGTTCAATTCGATCATGTTCCCCACGATCTTCGCGCTGGGCATCGAGCGTTTGGGGCCGCTGACCGGCAAGGCCTCCAGTCTGTTGATCATGGCCATCGTGGGCGGCGCGCTGGTCCCTTATCTGCAGGGCCTTCTGGCCGACAGCATCGGCCTGCACCATGCCTTCATCCTGCCGCTGCTGTGCTACGGCTACATCATCTTCTACGGCCTGTCCGGCTCGCGCCTGATTCCCGTCGCTCCGGCGAAGGAAGCATGAGGCCGACGATGTCGAAGATTGTCTGTTTTGGCGAAGCCCTGATCGATCTGCTGGCGCAGCCTCCCGCGACGGCAGGCATGCCGCGCGCCTTCCTGCAGTACGCGGGCGGCGCGCCGGCCAACGTGGCCGTTGCGGCGGCGCGTTTGGGCGCGGATGCGCATTTCGCCGGCATGCTGGGCGAAGACATGTTCGGCGACTTCCTGCTGGAAAGTCTCGCCTCCGCCGGCGTCGCCATCGATTGCATCGTGCGCACCGGCGAAGCCAAGACCGCGCTGGCTTTCGTCGCGCTGGATGCGGCGGGCGAGCGCAGCTTCAGCTTCTACCGGCCGCCAGCCGCGGATCTGCTGTTCCGCACCGAGCACTTTCATGCCAACTGCTTTACCGGCACGGGTGTCTTTCATGTCTGTTCCAACAGCCTGACCGAAGCGGCCATCGCTGAAACCACCTTCAACGGCATGTTGCGTGCGCGTGCGGCCGGCGCGGTGGTCAGCCTGGACCTGAATCTGCGTCCTGCGTTGTGGCCGATGGATGTGGATCCGGCGCCGCGTCTGTGGGAAGCGCTTGCCAACGCCGATCTGGTCAAGTTGGCGCGAGAGGAGCTGGACTACCTGGCGCGCCCCTTCGGGAATGGCGCCCTTGGCGAATCGGCGGTAATGCAGCGCCTGCTCGAAGGCCAGACGCAATGGGTCGTTGTTACCGACGGCGCCGCTGCGATCCGCTGGTTCACCCGTCAGGCTTCCGGACTGGTGGAAAGTTTCCGTGTGGAGGCCCTCGATACCACTGCCGCCGGCGATGCCTTCGTCGGTGGCCTGCTGTTCCGCATGGGTGAGCTGGGCGGGGATGGCCGAGGTTTCGCGGAATTCTGCCAGCGCCGGGATTCCATCGAAGACGCCATTCTCTTCGGCGCCGCGGCGGGTGCGCTGGCGGTGAGCCGCAAGGGCGCATTCGCGGCCATGCCGACCCATGCGGAGGTCAAGCATCTTTTGCAAGAACAGTCTTCTTTTGCGGCAGTGTGAGCACTCCGTCTGAAGTCGCATCGCTGGATTTCCATTCGCCGTAGTTCAACTCCGCCGGCCGTGCAATGACGCGGAGTTCGCCAGACGGCACCGTCCCGTCCGCCGATCCATAGCCGAATTCCCTACCTTACGAGGATGAATCCGATGTTCCAGGGCAAGCAGAGCAGAGAAATAGCCGGTATCGCATTGCTGCTGTCGTTATGGGCCAGCACGGTCAGCGCGCAAGCGCCGAGGCATGTGGCAGCGAAGCAGCTCGTGAATGCCGTGCCGGCGGTTGATGCCAGGGAATCCGCGCGGATGGCCGAGCAGGTACGCGCCGAGGCGCGCCATGCCTGGCGGGGCTATATGCGTTTCGCGAAGGGCCATGACGATCTGAAACCGCTCAGCGCCGCGCCGCGCGATTGGTACCGGCACTCGCTGTTGATGTCGCCCGTCGATGCGCTGGATACCCTGGTCCTGCTGGGACTGGACCAGGAAGCCGACGAGGCCCGTGAGCTGATCGTCAGCCAGTTGTCGTTCGATCACGACATGTACGTGCAGAATTTCGAAATCACCATCCGCCTGCTGGGCGGGCTGATTTCCGGATACCAGCTGACAGGCGACAAGCGCCTGCTGGATTTGGCCGAAGATCTCGGCAAACGCCTGCTGCCGGTATTCGACACCAGGACCGGCCTGCCCTACACCCACGTCAATCTGCGCACTGGAAAGGTGCGCGGCACCACCAGCAATCCGGCCGAAACCGGTACGCTGCTGCTGGAGTTCGGCACGCTGAGCAAGCTCACCGGCAACCCGGTCTATTACGACAAGGCCAAGCGCGCCCTGGTCGAAACCTTCAACCGCCGCTCAAAGATCGGTCTGGTCGGTTTGAACATCAATGTGGAAACGGGCGAATGGACCAACCCCACCAGCCATATCGCCGGCGGCATCGATTCGTACTACGAATACCTCTACAAATGCTGGAAGCTGTTCGGCGATACCGACTGCAAACGCATGTGGGACGAGAGCATCGGCCCGATCAACCGTTACCTGTCCGATGAAGTGCGCGATGGCGAACTCTGGTACGGCTATGCCGACATGAACACCGGCGCCCGTACGCAGACGACCTATGGTGCGTTGGATGCCTTCATGCCGGCATTGCTTGCGTTGAGCGGCGATCTGGATCGTGCCAAGCGCCTGCAGGAATCCGGGCTGAAGATGTGGCGTCTGCACGGCATCGAACCGGAAGCGCTCGACTACGCCAGGATGCAGATACGCGCGCCGGGCTATCCGCTGCGTCCCGAGATCATCGAATCCGCTTATTACCTGTATCACTACACCGACGATGCGCGTTACCGCGGCATGGGGAAGGAGTTTTTCAGGGATTTCGTGCGCCATACCCGCACCGAGCACGGCTTTGCCGCGTTGAGGGATGTGCGCAGCAAGGAGAAGGAAGACTCTATGGAGAGCTTCCTGTTCGCGGAAACTTTCAAGTACTACTACTTGTTGTTCGCGCCGGATAAAGCGCTGGATTTCGACAGTGTGGTGTTCAACACCGAGGCGCATCCATTGCGGCGCACCTGGAAAGATTGACGCGCGTCAGACCTGCCTGACGCGGTCGATCGCCGACTTGCTGTTCTGCGGCCTCCAAAGTGACGTGGGATTATCGCATTCAGCGTTTTGAATCGATCTAATTGCTAGGGGCATCATCGCGTTGCATACGCGATCGATCATCGTGGAAGCGGTTTCTGCTGCACTGCATGGTGACAAACGCGGACGGGCGTCATTAGATTGGCTGCGCCTCATGTTAGCGCTACCAATCTGACGGCGCCCTGGCGTGGGCTGATTGGTGCAGAACGTTGTGAAGCGTCGCGGTTGCGCACAGTTTCGATTTACCAGAACCAGCAGCCGGTATCGCGGTAACGGACGCTCATAACGTCCGGTTTTTCGGGAGAGAACGGGCTGCGGCCCGCGGGGCCCTTAAGGGGAGGGCGATACATCCATGGATCGAAACGAGAGAGGGGAGAGCAGATGAGAGGGTGCAGGTTCCGGTGCCACGCACAGAAGGCGGCCTTGGCCAAGGCCAGAGCCGCGTCGCATGCAGTGAATGATTTTGCCGTTGGCCGTCCAACTACAGTGCTGAGGACATACCTATGAGTCACAAGTCGAAGCGGTTCAAGTCGAAGGCCATGTTCACCTTCGTCGGCGGCGTATTGTTCATCAATCCAGCGTTCGCCCAGGACACCTCCACCAAGAGCACCCCGGCGGAGAGCACGCCGGTACAAGAAAGCCAGCAGCGAGCATCGGACGAAGCGACGAACCTCGATACGATCGTCGTCACCGGCATCCGCAGCAGCCTCAACCAGGCGATGGGGATCAAGCGGGACGCGGCAGGTGTGGTCGATGCGATCAGCGCCGAGGATATCGGCAAGTTCCCGGACACCAATCTGGCCGAATCTCTGCAGCGCATCACCGGTATCTCGATCGAACGCCGCGATGGCGAAGGCGCGCAGGTCACCGCGCGTGGTTTCGGCCCGCAGTTCAATATGGTCACCCTCAATGGCCGCCAGATGCCAGGCGCAGACGCCTTTGGTGCGGCTGGCCAGGTAGCGATCGGCGGCGTGGACGGCGGTACCCGCGCGTTCAACTTCGCCCAGCTTGCGGCCGAGGCGATCAGCGGCATCGAGGTCTACAAGACCGGCCAGGCGCAGGTTCCGAGCGGCGGCATCGGCGCGACCATCAACATCCTGACCGACAAGCCCTTCAACCATGAGGGCATTGTCGCCAGTGCCGGGGTCAAGGCGGTTTCCGACCGGTCGCAGCCGTTCGAGAACGACATCACCCCGGAAGTGTCCGGTATCTTCAGCTTCACCAATGCCGACAAAACCTTCGGCATCGGCGTCAGCGCCAGTTCGCAGAAGCGCAAGGGCGGCTCGGTGCAGGCGACCGAGAACTACTGGAACGTCCAGCAGTGGACCGGGACCATGCCCGGCAACCCGACCGTAGTGAACGCGCCCGCCATCGGCGAGCTCTACGCCCGTCCCAACGACTTGCGCTACGCCTTCTCCGAGTTCGAGCGCGAGCGGGTCAACGGACAGGCGGTGGTGCAATTCGCGCCGACCGACAGCCTGACCATGACCCTGGACTACACCTACTCGACCAACGAAATCACCGAAAATCGTGGTGAGCAGGCGATGTGGCTGCAGAACAGCCAGTACACCGATATCGAGTTCGACACCAGCGGCGCGGTGGCCACCCCGGTCTACATCCGCGAAATCGCCGGCACCA
This sequence comes from uncultured Pseudoxanthomonas sp., assembly GCA_965650035.1. Classification (GTDB taxonomy): domain Bacteria; phylum Pseudomonadota; class Gammaproteobacteria; order Xanthomonadales; family Xanthomonadaceae; genus Pseudoxanthomonas_A. The sequence goes on along the minus strand of CBFGMR010000025.1, from coordinate 8,408 downwards.
AGGACTTCGGCCTTGAACAGCAACGCACCATGCAGAAATACAAGCTGAGCTCGCTGGGCTTCAATGCGGTGTGGGATGTCAGCGACGACTTCCGCCTGAGCTTCGACGCGCACAACTCCAAGAACGAGAGCCGGCCGAACGACCCGTTGACCGGCGGCGGCTCGATCTTCTCGAGTATCGCGGGCACCAATAATTGCACCACCGGCCCGCACTGCGGCGGGTCATGGGTGCAGGAGCTGTTCTTCAACAGCAGTCTGCCACGGGGCTCGCAGACCTGGTATCCGACCACCCCGGATGCGCTGGCCAATACCAACGGTGTCGTGAACCCCGGCTTTGTCGAGGGCGAAATCGGCTCACAGGTGCTGCGAATCAACGCACAGACCCAGGTCAGCGAGATCAAACAGGGCCGTATCGACGGCGAATGGAATTTCGACAGTGGCCGTTTCCAGTTCGGCGTTGACAGCTCGAAGTCTTCGACCCACCGGCTGCAGGCTGCGGAGAACTATTCGACCCTGGGCGACTGGGGCGTCGCCAACGTGGATGGCGACGTTGCCAACGGCCTGATGGATCTGATCAGGCCCTACGACATCGCTGGTCTGTTCAATGACTACAACGTCGGCAGCAGCAATGGCGCGTGGCGGGGCGATGCTGGCGAGTTGGCGCAATGGGCCGCCACCCACTATGGTGCCGGCATCGGCGTGAGTCCGCAGAACGCGGCCGACAACCGCGTCGAAGAAAAGACCAACTCCGCCTACATGCAGGTACAGCTCGAGGGCGAGCTGGGCGGAATGCGCACCAACACCCGCATCGGCATTCGTTACGAGAAGACGGACCTGGTCTCGACTTCGGTGATCGCCATACCGGAAGCCATCGAATGGTCGGCGAACAACGATTTCAGGATCGTGCTGTCCGATGAGCAGCAGCCTTACAGCGAGAAGAACAGCTACAGTTACATCCTGCCCAATCTGGACTTCAGCATCGACTTCACGGATGAGCTGAAGGGTCGCGCCTCGTTCGGCAGAACCATCGCGCGCGCACCCTACGGCAACCTGTATGCCGGCCCTGGCGCACAACAACCGTCTGGCTCGATCCTGCTCGACTCCGCCGCTCGCGCCAGCGGAAACGCTCAGAACCCAGGCCTGATGCCCTTGGAATCGGACAACCTGGACTTGGCGCTGGAGTGGTATTTCGCGGATGCGAGTTATCTGTCGCTGACCTACTGGAACAAGTCGGTCAACAACTTCATCGGCAATACCGTCGGCCAAGAGTCGCTTTACGGGCTGCGGGATCCGACTTCGGGTCCGGATGCGCAGGCCGCCCTGGCTTTCCTTACCAGTGCGGCATGTGTGACCCAGGTGGGCGCCGCCAACGCCGCGGCCTGTTCGGGCAACGACACTTCGTTGTTTACCGCGCTGGCGCTGTTGCGCAACGATCCCGCCGGGTTGGCGGCCTTCAACGGTACTGGTGCGCAGCAACTGGCGACGGAAACCGCGTACAACCTGGTCGGCGAAGCCGACGATCCGTTGTACATGTTCAACGTCAACCGTCCGGTCAATCAGAACCAGTCCAAGTTGCACGGCTGGGAACTGGGCGGCCAGTACTTCTTCGGTGACAGCGGCTTCGGCGTTCTGGCCAACTACACCGTGGTCAAGGGCGATGTGGGCTACAACAATGCGGGTGATCCGGGCATCGATCAGTTCGCTCTGACGGGACTGAGCGATACCGCCAATGCCATGTTCATGTACGAGAAGTACGGTTGGTCGGTGCGTCTGGCCTGGAACTGGCGCGACGAGTACCTGATCCTGGCCAACCAGGGCGGCAGCCGCAATCCGTACTACGTGGAAGCCTACGAGCAGTGGGACCTGAGCGTGAACTACGCGCTCAACGACCATTGGTCGTTCGGCCTGGAGGGGATCAACCTGACCGGCGAGGACGTGCGCTGGCACGCCCGCACCGACAAGCAGATCGTCAAGCTGGCCGACCAGAGCCCGCGCTACATGCTGGGGGTGCGCTACAAGTTCTGAGTCCTGCGAAAGCATTCTCCGAACGTCGCAAAAAGCGGGACCGCTGCGAAAGCAGCGGTCCCTTTTATTGAGGCCTGCGGCGAAAAAACCTTCCGCTTGCGGGCGTAGTGTTTTTCTGCAATCGTCGCCGTGGCCCGAGTCGCATCCGTTCAATCGCTGGAATTCAGATGGCCCGATACGAACTGCTCAACAACGTGACCCACAAGGATCTGCGCGTGATCACCGGCTTCGGCCGCGAATTCGGCGACGGCATCGGCATGGTGCCGGCTTTCCCGAGCGAGTACGCCGAACTGCAAAGGGAGTATCCGATCTTCTTCCGCAAAGACGGCGACAGCGGCCAATGGCAATCGGTGGCGCTGCTGGGGTTCGAACAGCACGAGAACCTGTTCCTGCAGGACGGCCGCTGGAATGCCACCTATCTGCCGGGGGCCGTCGCCAAGGGGCCGTTCCTGATCGGCTTCCAGGAACAGCGCATCGACGGCGAACTGCGCAAGGAACCGGTGATGCATGTCGATCTGGAGCATTCGCGCATCAGCTTCACCGATGGCGAACCGGTATTTCTTCCGCAGGGCGGCAACAGTCCGTATCTGCAGCATATCGCCGGCGTGCTGCGCGGCATTCGCGACGGCGTGGAGTTCGGTGCCGCCATGTTCGCCGCGTTCGACTCGATGGATCTGATCCAACCGGTCAATCTGGACGTGCAACTCGACGACAAGCACCGCGTCGGAGTGAGCGGCCTGTACGGCATCGATCGCGAGAAGCTGGCCGCGCTCGACGCCGGATCGCTGCATCGCCTGAATCAGGCCGGCTTTCTGGAAGGCGCTTATCTGGTATTGGCTTCGCTGCACAATATGCGCAGATTGATGGCGGAAAAACAGCGCCGCCTGCGCGAGCAGGACGCTGCGGCGCCCGAACGCGCGGCGTGAGCGGCATGGCGGAAGTGGCAGGCGACATCCGCGTAATCGAAGGCTGCCGGCCCGACGCGCTGCCGCTGGACGAATTGCTTGCGGCGGGGCAACCGGCGGTGTTGAAAGGCATCGCGCGCGATTGGGGGCTGGTGCGGGCAGGTCGGGAATCCGCGCAGGCCGCAATGGCTTATCTGCTCGGCTACTACAACGGCAAGCCCGTGCAGTATTCCTACGGTGGTCCGGAAGCCGCCGGGCGTCCGTTCTACAACGATGATTTCACCCGTCTGAATTGCGAAGTGCGGCGCAGCGGGCTCGATCGGGTATTGGACGAAATCGCTGCGCACGCCGACGATGCGCATCCGCCCACCTACTACATGGCGTCGCTGCCGATAGAGGGTTGCCTGCCGGGCTTTCGGGCCGCCAACGATCTGGATTTCGCCGCGCATGGCGTGCAGGCGCCGCCGAGCATCTGGATCGGCAACCGTGTCACCGCGTCCTGCCACTACGACGCGCCGGACAACATCGCCTGCTGCACGGTCGGACGGCGGCGATTCACGTTGTTTCCGCCGGAGCAGATCGTCAATCTGTATCCCGGTCCGCTGGAGCCGACGCCCGGCGGGCAGGCGGTGAGCGTGGTCGATTTCGCTGCTCCCGACTTCGAGCGCTATCCGCGCTTCCGCCAAGCGCTGGCAAGCGGACGAAGCGCCGTGCTGGAACCGGGCGATGCGGTCTTCATCCCCAGCATGTGGTGGCACCACGTCCAGGCGCTGGACGCGTTCAACGTGCTGGTCAATTACTGGTGGAGCGGTTCGCCCGCGTACATCCCGACACCCATGCACGCGCTCTACCACGCGCTATGGACCATACGCGACAAGCCGGAACGGGAGAAACAGGCTTGGCGCGAGGTCTTCGAGTACTACGTGTTCGGCCCGGCCGAGCGTGCGGGCGAGCATTTGCCGGACGCAGCGCGTAACGTGCTGGGGCCCATCGACGAAACGCTCGCGCGCCAGATCCGCGCCATGTTGATTGGAAAGCTCAACCGCTGAAGATGCGGAAGAATGCGTCGTGCCGGCATCCATTGCCGGCATCCATTGCAAAGAAAAAGGGGAGGGGTAACTTGGACAAGTTGGAGAAAGGCCAGATACGCAAGGTAGTGATCGCCGGCGGCGGCACTGCAGGTTGGATTGCGGCATGCGCGCTGTCGCACCAGTTCCGGGACCGGCTGGAAATCACCCTGGTCGAGTCGGAACAGATCGGCACCGTTGGCGTCGGAGAATCGACCGTGCCGCCTATCCGCACCTTCCACCGCTTCCTGCAGATCGACGAGCAGGAGTTCCTGCGTGCCGTCGCCGGCACCTTCAAGCTTTCCATCTCCTTCGAGAACTGGCGCCGGCCGGGCGAGCGCTACATCCATCCTTTCGGAACCACCGGGCAGGGCACGCTGGTCTGTCCCTTCCATCATTTCTGGCTCGACAGCCTGCGCCGCGGCATGCAATCGGAGCTGGGCGATTTCTGTCTGGAAACCGTCGCTTCGCGCGGCGACCAGTTCGCGCTGCCGCAGCAGCCGCAGGTCAACTACGCCTACCATTTCGATGCGAGCCTGTATGCGCGATTCCTGCGCCGCATTTCGGAGGGCTACGGGGTCAAGCGCGTCGAGGGCAAGATCCACGAAGTCAGGCAGCGCGCGGATGATGGCTTCGTCGAAGCGCTGGTGCTGGAGGACGGGCAGGTTATCGAGGGCGACTTGTTCATCGACTGCACCGGCTTCCGCGGCTTGCTGATCGAGCAGACCCTGCAGACCGGTTACGAAGATTGGAACCACTGGCTGCCCAGCGACCGTGCCGTGGCGGTGCAGACCGAATCGGTCGGCCCGCCGGTACCGTATACACGCGCTATCGCGCACGAAGCCGGCTGGCGCTGGCATATCGCGCTGCAGCACCGCGTGGGTTGCGGGCTGGTCTTCTCCAGTCGCCACATGTCCGACGACGAGGCGCGGGCCAAACTGCTGCGCGAGGTGGGCGCCAAGCCCATCAAGGACCCATGGCTGGTGCCGTTCCGCACCGGCCGCAGGTTGAAAGCCTGGAACAAGAACGTGGTGTCGCTGGGCCTGGCCAGCGGTTTCATCGAGCCGCTGGAATCGACCAGCATCCACCTGACCATCAGCGCCGTGGTGCGCCTGATCCAGCTATTCCCTTCCGATGGCATGGCGCCGTCGCTGGTCGACCTCTACAACGATGTCAGCCGCGCCGAAATGGAACACGTGCGCGACTTCATCATCCTGCACTACCACGCCAACCAGCGCGACGAACCGATGTGGAAAGAATGCCGCGAGATGGAATTGCCCGAATCGCTGGCGATGCGCCTGCGCGCGTGGCGCGAGCGAGCGCACGCCTGGCAGGGGGCGGACGAACTGTTCCGGGTGGATTCGTGGACGCACGTGCTGCTGGGGCAGGGCATCATGCCGGAGCAGCACCATCCGCTGGCGCGGGCGGTGCCCGATCAGGACTTGCGCAAGCTATTGGAGTCGATCAGGCAACCGATCGATCGGACGGTCGCTCAGATGCCGTCGCAACAGGAATTCATAGATCGCTATTGCAAGGCCGCGCCCGAGGTGTGGGGAACGAGATCGCCGCCGGCGACGGCGTAGCCATGCGTGGGGCTGGCGGGGAATACGCATGCTTCTGAACCATCATCCCGACCTGCAGGTCCGCAAGCTTTCGATCGGCACGGAAGGCGCTCCGCTGCTGGTCGTCGACAATCTCGTTTCCGATCCCGACCGGCTGGTACGCAAGGCTGCGCGCAACCACTTCGTCGGGCAAGCCTCAATGTTCCCCGGCATTCGCGCCCAGGCGCCGCTGTCGTACCAGCGCTTCCTCGAAACGACCCTGAACCCGCTGCTGAAGGAGTGCTTCGACCTGCAACCCGGCCGGTTCGTGTTTCCGATGTGCCACTTTTCGTTGGTAACTCTGCCGCCGGAGAAACTGTTGTTCCTGCAGCGCGTACCGCATGTGGACTCGCTCCGCAGCGAAGGGCTGGCGACCGTGCATTACCTGTTCCGCGCAGACTGGGGCGGAACGGCTTTCTATCGGCACCGCAGCACCGGTTTCGAATACGTCGACGAGCAACGGCAGGAGGAGTACTTCGGTAGTCTGCAAGAGGAGAGCCGTGGCAGCGATGCCACAAGCGGCTACATCGATGAAGATACCGCGCTGTTTGAGCAGGTCGCCAAAGTAGAAGGCGTGTTCAACCGGATGGTGGTTTATCGACGGAATTCACTGCATTCCGGCAGCATCGACAATGCGCGGATTCCGCCTGCCGATCCGATGACGGGGCGGTTGTCGATCAATACCTTCATCGATGTGATTCCCTGACCGGTCCCAGCAGCACAGCGCCTTTTCAACCCAAAGCTGAAACGGCACCGAAACGACAGTCCGCCCAGCCGGTCCACTGAAGTGACTCGTACGATAGGTGCTTCATAACGCATTGAATTTAAACATATTCTGCGTTGCAGCAGGCTTTTTTTTGAAGCGCTGGTTAAAGTGCGAATCATCAGGGGCATGGATCGAGACGGGCAGTGGAATCGAGTCTTTCAAGCAGTTGGTCTTTTTTTTACTCCCCGAATGGTAGCGCTAACTTTTTTTCTGGTGGAGGACTGTTGCAGTGACTTTTACCGCCGGAATCGATGCGGGAACCCAGAGCGTCAAAGTCGTCGTTTACGACGACCATGCGCGTCGTGTGGTGGCTGCTGCAAGCGCACCGCTGGAACTCATCAGCGGCGACGATGGCAGCCGCGAACAACACCCCGATGCCTGGGTGAAAGCCGTAAGCGCGTGCTTCGCCAATATCGATCCGGCACTGCGCCGCAACGTCCAGGCGCTTGCGGTCTCAGGGCAGCAACATGGCTTCGTACCCGTCGATGCCGACGGTGAAGTCCTGGCCCCCGCCAAATTGTGGTGCGACACCAGCAGCAGCGCGGAATGCGTCGAAATCATGGACGCGGTGGGTGGCGCCGAACGTAGCATCGCCATCGCCGGCAATCCGATCCTGGCCGGCTATACCGCCTCGAAATTGCCGTGGACACGCAAGCACCGGCCCGAGGTCTACCGTCGCCTGGCCAAGATTCTTCTGCCGCACGACTATCTGAATTTCTGGCTCACCGGCGAGACTTTCTGCGAACACGGCGACGCGTCGGGCACCGGATGGCTGGACGTGCGCACGCGGCAGTGGTCGCCGGCCATGCTGAAAGCCATCGATCCGCAGCGCGATCTCTCGGCGTGTCTGCCGCCGCTGGTTTCCACCGACAGCGTGTTCCCCTTGCGCGCCGACCGTGCCGAAACATTGGGCCTGCCGCCAGGCGTTCTGGTCGCGGTAGGCGGTGGCGACAACATGATGGCGGCTATCGGCACTGGCTGTGTGGTGCCCGGCAGGCTGGCGATGAGCCTGGGAACTTCGGGCACGCTGTTCGCGTATTCGGACACGCCGGTGATCGATCCGGCCGGCGGCTGGGCAGCGTTCTGTTCCTCCACCGGGGGATGGCTGCCGTTGATCTGCACCATGAACTGCACGGTGGCCACCGAGACCATCGCCAAGCTGTTCGGCTTCAGCACCCGAGCAGGCGATGCGCACATCGCCGCTACGCCGCCCGGCGCCGACGGCCTTACCTTGCTGCCGTTCTTGAACGGCGAACGCACTCCCGATCTGCCGTTGGGCAAGGGCGTGCTGACCGGTCTCAATCCGCACAACGCAAGCCCGGCCCACTTCTACCGCGCAGCCATGGAAGGCGCGACCTTCACGCTGAAATACGGATACGACGCCTTCCTGGCGGCCGGAATGTCGTTCGACCGTATTGTTCTGACCGGCGGCGGCAGCGGCAGCGCCGCATGGCGGCAGATGATCGCCGACGTGTTCGGCCTGACCGTGGAAGTCCCGCGCGAGGCCGAAGGCGCTGCGTTCGGCGCCGCGCTGCAGGCTTTGTGGTCGCTCTCGCAAGCGCAGGGAGACAGGACTTCTCTTCCCGAACTGGTCAGCGCGCACGTGACCAGCGACGAGACGCTCACCTGCACGCCGAATGCCCGGCAGGTGACTGCCTACCGCGAGCCGTATCGACGCTTCCTGGACCACCTTGTCGCTGCGCAGCGTCTCTACGCCGCATGACAAGCCTTTCCACTTTCAAGACAAAACCGTAGGAACCCTCTCATGAGCAATTCCCCTTTCATCGGCACCAAAGAATATTTCCCCGGCATCGGCCGCATCGCTTTCGAAGGCAAAGCTTCGGACAATCCGCTGGCGTTCAAGGTGTACGACGCCAACAAGCGCATCGGCGGCAAGACCATGGCCGAGCACCTGCGCTTTGCGGTGTGCTACTGGCACACGTTCTGCAACGCCGGCCACGATCCATTCGGTCCGGGCACGCGCCGCTTTCCCTGGGAAGCCGGTTCGCCGCTGGCCACGGCCGAGGCCAAGGTCGATGCCGCGT